>CAZDET010000031.1:0-55357 GCA_964504335.1 uncultured Saprospiraceae bacterium | reverse complement strand
AAATGCAACAACGTTGCAAAAAACGGATGGTTTCCCTAAATTTATGCTTTTCATCTAGTTGAGCATTCTATCAACCCATAATCAAACCTGGCTCGTGCTTTCACGAGTAGTCTTTACAGGACTCCGATTAAACGCTTAGAGATGCTAACATAGCATCTCTTAATTCTTAAGAGGAACAAGCAGAACAATTTCAAGTCTTTCAATCTGCAACAAAGCATGATAAAAACAAGGCATCAGTACGCAAATGCTGCAATTGGTAATGACAGCAACGTGCTACAAGATATTCATATGAGCTCAAAAAATATTGCGATCTATCGACGTGATATTGAACCGCTAGAGAAGGAACTTGATCAGATTGCTGAACAACCAGTTGAATGTCGAGCGAAAGGAACGGTAGAAGAAATTGTTTCCGTACTGAAAGACTACTTTGATAGCGCCCTCCCCCAATGTTCGTCCTTGTTTAAGGATGTCTCCGAACTCTTGGGAATGTTTGAACGAACAACTAAATCTTCCTCCTTTAATCTATTACTGACTACTGTCAGTACGAATATGTGTCGCAAATTTCATACCGATATAAATGATTTGCGAATGCTATGTACCTATATCGGGCCAGGTACACACTGGCTTCCGGATGAAGCAATCGATCACGAAGCTTCGCGAGCGAACAGGAACAAGCAAGAAATCATCATGGACGAACAGCAAATACAGCAGGTAGGCGCAGGAGATGTCATTATCCTTAAAGGAGGGTTGTATCCCGATGCAAATCCTATTCTGCACCGAAGTCCCACCATTGAAGAGAGCGGAGAAAAACGGCTGTTGTTACGAATCGATACCAATGAGTTTTTAAACTTTTTGACATGATCCCACAGACTTATGACGAATGGAAAGACTGTATTGTCAATGATTGTAAAATCAACTTGACGAAAGACTTTGCTCAACGTCGCCTAGCCATCTACGAAGACAAACGTAAGGCTGAAACAATACAATTCATTCGGCTATACGGTGAAAATCATTTGAGCAATATCATTCATTGGCTTAAAAAAAGTATGAAGGCTGGTATGCCTAAATAAGCTCTAACATTGGCACATTCATAATTCAAAAAAATGGAAGATAAAAAGCTACCGGTCACCGTATTAAGTGGTTTTTTGGGTGCAGGTAAAACCACTCTACTCAATCATATTTTGCACAATAAGGAAGGCCTGAAAGTGGCTGTTATTGTCAATGATATGAGCGAAGTAAACGTAGATGCCGAACTGGTAAAAAGTGAAAACACCCTGTCTCGAACCGAAGAGAAATTAGTCGAGATGAGTAACGGGTGTATTTGCTGTACGCTTCGCGAAGATTTGATGATCGAGGTAGAGCGCTTGGCTAAGGAAAACCGCTTTGACTATTTGCTTATTGAAAGTACGGGTATTAGCGAACCGGTTCCTGTAGCGCAGACCTTCTCCTTTGTAGATGAAGCAAGTGGAATTGACTTATCCAAGTTCAGCTACATCGATACCATGGTCACCGTTGTGGATGCCTTTAACTTCTTCAAGGACTTTGGTAGCTCTGAAACCTTGATGGATAGGGCACTCACCAATATTGAGGGTGATTACCGCACCATTGTTAACCTATTGACCGACCAGATCGAATTTGCCAATGTCATTATTCTTAATAAGACGGATTTGGTAACGGAAGAGCGTCTTGGTGTCTTAAAAGCGGCGATCCACAAGTTAAATCCATCCGCCCGTATTATCGAATCCACCTTTAGTAAAGTCAAACCAGAAAAAATTTTAAATACGGGACTTTACAATTTTGAGGAAGCGGAGCAGAGCGCCGGTTGGATAGAAGAGCTCAACAAAGCCGAGCATACGCCCGAAACGGAAGAATATGGAATTAGCTCTTTCGTATACCGTGCTAAAGAACCCTTTGATCCGGTGCGTTTTTGGCATTATGTGCAGCACAAATTTCCCCATAATGTGATCCGTAGTAAAGGGTTGTTTTGGTTGGCGTCACGTCCCGAACAAGCTTTGGTTTGGAGTCAGGCAGGAGGGTCGTTACGGGCAGATAGCGCAGGGGTTTGGTGGAGTAGCATGCCCTATGGAAGACGAATTCAGTACCTATCGTTCTTGGAAAACCAAGAATACATTGAATCGGGTTGGGACGAAACATTCGGAGACCGAAAAAACGAACTTGTTTTCATTGGTCAAGATATGGACGAAGCGCACATCAAGTCTGAACTGGATGCTTGCCTGGCAACCGACAAAGAACTTTCCACTGAAAAATGGAGAACAGGCTATAAAGATGAATGGCCCGTTTAAGGAGCGAATAACAAATTGAAACTTAAATTCATGTTGACTCCAACCATGCCTTGATCCTGTGTTGAATTTCCATCGAACAAGTTGCCCGGTAGCACAAAGATGATCCAGTTTTCGGTCGATAGCCCCTGAAGGGAAGGTCTGCTGGTGTTCAAGATCATTCAATAGGTACTAGTCAATTAGTACAAGTACTATTTTATTAGTAGATTTGACTACACCAATCACACACCATGTCCCTCCGAATCGACCCGTTTGTGTGGCTTGCACTTGCCATTGGCCTATCTGCATGTACACCAAGTGCACCTGCAACCACTGAAGCTTCCCTTCCGGATAGCATCCAGAAGAAGATATCCGCTCTCGATAGCCTCGCCGCGCAACTCGTGCACGATTCCGCTACGGTGGGAGTGGCTCTTGGTATACAGATTGCCGATTATCCGGCCTTTTACGCTGCCTATGGTACGGCACGGATCGATGCCGAAGAGCCAGTAACTCCCGCTACGCGCTTCGGGCTGGCGTCGGCTACCAAGCCGTTCACTGCGCTAGCCATCGCACAGTTGGTTGAGGCCGGACAGCTGAGCTGGAATGATTCGCTTTCCCGCTTTTTCCCGGATTTTCCCCGAGGCGGAGCAGTGACCATTTACCACTTGCTTTCTCATACCTCCGGGATCGTGGAATGGGGAAGTAGCCAACTTCCGCCGGGCACGCCAGGCGATTGGACCACCCAACCCGATCCCCACCGCGTGCTTGCCCAAATTGATCCGTTGTATCAGTTCGACCCCGGCACCCACTGGGCCTATTCGAATACTAATTATTTGCTGCTGGGTAATATCATCGAGCAAGTTTCCGGGATGGCTTACGCGGATTACCTGCGCAGCCAACTATGGGAGCCACTCGGGATGAGCACTACTGCAATGGCCCAACGAGATAGTTTGCTGGATGCCAAGTTCGCCCGAGGATATACTCGTCCACCGGAAGGAGTCTTCGAACCCACCATTTATTTTGCCGATGCCTTGAAATCGGTAGGCGGGATTGCCTCCAACGTGGAAGATATGGTGGCATTCTCCAAGGCGCTTTTTGACTATCGGATCGTCAGCCAGGCGACGCTCGACACAATGACGGCCTACGGCCGGGTAGCCGACGGGCGCTCCGTAGCGGAGGCGATCTACCTGCCAACAGGGGCGCCCGCTCCGACACCGCCCGCCTTTATGACGGATGTCGGCTATGGGCTAGGGTTCAATCTGAATAAGATGTACGATGAATTCGTGATCAGCCACAGCGGAGGGATGCCCGGCTACAATGCCTTCTGGATGTACCACCCGGGTACAGAAACGCATTTGGTGCTACTTTCCAATACGGATAATGGACTCGTACCGCAGTTGGACCAACTCCTGAAAAATGCGGTGAGCGGTGGGTAAAGGTGAAGTAAAAGCACGTTACGAGCGGCTCGAACGGGAAACACTACTGCACAAACGGATAGGCGTTGCCCTCCCGGCCATCGAGCCGATTGACGGGCCGGACTGGCCGCACACCTACCATACCTGCCAGCAATGTAAACGGCCGCGTTGTAATGGACATTTGGAACCAGCACTGCCAGATCAGCAGCCTGAGTCAAGAACGATGCCGCAAGGATAAGCCTTAGAGGAACAGTAATCAAGACCACGGGCCCATTTGGTAGAATGGGGTTGCCGGGAGCTACTATTTTGTTAGTTGATCTACTATTTAATTAGTATTTTTGTGTTCATTTCCAACTCACTGAAAAGTCAAATGGGACAACCACGCCAACTGATAATGGCTATTCTGCTCCTGATAGGAGCTGGATGCAGTAGTTCCGGCTCTGCGGACCGGCCATCTCCCGACCCAATCATCGAGGAATACGTGCAGGAAGTCTTGGCAGTGCACGACATTCCGGGGCTGGCTCTGGGAGTACTGAAGGATGGGAAGGTCCTATTCGAAGGCTATTACGGGTGGGCCTCCCTCGAACATCGCGTACCCGTCGGGGATAGTACGCTGTTTCGGGTGTACAGCTCGACCAAGTTGATTGTCAATGTGGCACTTTTCCAGCTGCTGGCGGCCGGTAAGCTCTCCCTGGACGACGAACTAAGCAAACACCTATCCAACCTGCCCGACACCTGGAAGCGTGTACGCATCGAGCATCTCCTCTCCCATTCCTCCGGGATTCCCGACTTCACACAATTTGAAAGCACGCTATCCAATGAAGAGGTGATGACGAAATTGCGCTCCCTGCCACTCGATTTTCCGACGGGGGAACGCTTTGCCTACAATCAAACCAATTACTGGCTGCTAGCCCAACTCATCGAGCGGCTGAGCGGGCAATCGCTGGAGGCATTCATTGTGGAACATCAATTTGGCGGGAATGCCTCCGGGGTGGTCTTTTCCTCTAATTCTCGTACGGCGATTCCCAACCGCGTCTCGAAATACGAGTACCGCTCGGATCAGCAGACTTACCAAACATCCACGGGCGTAGAGCAATCCAGAGGTCTGGCGGGGAATGGCCTGAACATCAGCCTCCCCCGGTTGATTGAGTGGGCGCAGCAACTCGGCACGGAGGCCTACCTCAGCGATTCCACTAAAGCGCAGATGTGGGCTGATTTTCCGTACACAGATAATCCTTTTCGCTTCACCCACGGTTGGGCCCGGTACGAGGTGGGGGACACCATCTCTTACGGCTTTACCGGTGGTGGGGTCAGTGGGATTCGGGTATTTCCCTCGAAGGGGTTGACAATCTTATTGCTCACCAATGGCCACCGCTACTATCCGGTTCACAATGACCTCATCAATGCCGTTGCGGGTCTCGTCGACACGTCCTTGTACGACGAGGAAACGATGATTGGTCAATCGGTGACCAACGCGTTGCTACAGGAAGCTACGCCCGATGGAGCAGCCGCCTACCGACAGATCGAACAGCAGCATCCTAACGTGGCTTCCGAGTCGTTTTTCAATCGCTTGGGCTATAACCTGCTGCGGGCAGGAAAATCAGCGGCAGCTATTGCGATTTTTAAACTAAACGTGGATCGCTATCCAGAATCGGGCAATGCCTACGATAGCCTGGGAGAGGCCTACCTGGCCACCGATCGATTGGAGCAGGCACTGAAAAATTACCGCCAGGCATTGGACATGAATCCGGAGAGCCAAAATGCGCGCCGTATGGTGCAGATGATTGAGGAGCGGCTAGCCGACTGACGAAGCGCAGAGCCTTACAACCGAAAATTATACCGCGCCTTTAGCAGCACCTGCTGGCTGATCAGCTCCCAGCGCTCCAGGTTGTCGACGGTATTGTGATTGATCACGAGGAAGGCTTCGCCCTGTGGGTGGAAGATCCAGTGGATGCGGGCGTTGACGCCCAGGCTGCGCGTCTCGGTATCGTACTGGATGAAGCTATTGAGCTGCAAATCGGGCGAGGCATTGAAGCGAACCCGCAGGCCGACCAGCGTCTGGTTGAAATCGCCGAAAGGCAGGCGGGCGATGTTGCGCGTGCCGGCAAATTCGAAGGTGAGCATGCTGCTGGGGTTCCAATTGAGCGTGGCTTCCAGCTCGTGCAGATGGCCTTCGTAAAAGGTGCCGAACCACCAGGTGAGCTGCCCGTTGATTTTTCGCTTGGCGGCCAACCCCGTTTCCAGCCGGTAACGCGTGAAGTGGTACTCGCCAGCAGGAATGACCACATTTTCGGCAATATCGAAGGGTTCGATCAGCCGCTCGCCGCGGGGCACGTAGTTGATTTCGATCCGATCGCCGCTTTCCAATCGCCAGTTGATCGGTGCGGTAAAGATGCGATAAGTTTCCCAGGTGCCGTTCAGATCGGTGATGTAGGTCATGAAAAGTTGATGCCGCATTTGCCGTACCCACTCCCAGGAGGGCCGGGGCCCGTAGGTGCCTCCCAGCCGGTAGCTGTTGATGGCCCGCCGGGGCACGAAGCCCAGCGTCGGTTCGAACGCATCGCCGATGCGCAAATAGGTAAAGGCCACATCCCAGATGTCGTTGGGATAATCGATTTTGAGCGCTACCGCCGACTGATCGCCGGAGGCCTCCGGCTGCTGGGCGTACATGCCCGAAATGCCGACCAGGAAGTTCTTATTCCCCTTAAATCGGGTAGTTTGATAGGTAAAATCAACGCCCGACATCCAGGTACCCGACCGATTCTCCGGATCGCCGAACGTGCCGATAAACCCTACAGACGATTCCTTCAACACATTCTGTTTAACGCGCACGACGCCCATCGTCGAACCCGCCAGCGTACCTTCTTCCAGATCGACCGAGCGCGTGCGCATCGTCAAGCCGCCGAAGGCCGTCCGGCCCGTCCGACCGTTGATTTTGCCGCCGGCGGCGATAGGTACGATGTTTCCATCGAACAGACCAATGCGGCGACTGAAGAAGGGAATAATACTACGGCCCAGTCCAAAGCCAAATTCGAAAATATCCGCCCCTTCCAGAAAGAAAGCACGCTTTTCGGGGAAGAAGAGGGGAAAGCGCGTCAGGTTCGTCTGCCGCGTGTCGACTTCGGTTTCGGCAAAGTCCGTATTGACGGTGAGGGTAGCCACTACATTGGGGCCGATCCGCTGGCTGGCATCGAGGCTGGGGTCGAGATCGTAGACAGCCTCCTGTTTCCCTTCTTTGTTGACATCGGCAATGAGCGAGGGGCGAACGTTCAAGCCAACGCCGTAGCTGAAGGCGGGTAAATTGGTGAGCAGCCCCGCCCGGCTGGTCTGGGTAAACCATTGGTCGCGCCGGATATTCGTCCAGCGAATGGTCTCCAAGTAGCGCTGAATGCGCCGTTCGATATTAAATCCCCATTGGGTCAGTCCCTTCTTGAAAGAAATACTTTGAATGGGGATGCGAATTTCAGTCGACCACCCAAGGGAATCGATCACGGATTTGGCCTCCCAGATGGCGTCCCAGTCTTTATTTTCCGATTCGCCGCGGTTCGATACGAGGGCATCGTAGCGGGCTCCGCTGGCATTCACGGCGAAAATAATGCCCGACTGCCCGTCGAGAAACGGATCGATGACTAGCCGAATATGATCTTCGTTGTCGAGGTCGACATCGCGCAGCTTCGAAAAGTTGATAATACCGGACGGATCGTCGTCATAGCACCGAATCCCGAAGATTAGAAAACGCGGATGGGCCAGCACCCGGATTTCTGTGCGGCCAGAGGGAATGCCGCCCTCCTCCGGAACGACGGTCTTGAATTGATCGGTGACGGTCGCGTTTTCCCACTCCGGCTCCGCCAGAATGCCGTCCAGTTCGATGGTACCGCTAGTGGTTCCCGCCGCCATCACGGGACGGTCGGCCAATTGCCCCCAGCCACAAACGACGGATAGGAGTATCAGCAGGATACTAGTGTAGACAGTGCCAGTCATGCTCAGTACATCCAAAGTAGTCGAAGGGAAGTTAATGCATTCCGGCGATTGATAGACGGGTAAATCGGTCTTTATACGATGCCCAAAGGGAGGGCTACAAGATATTGTTAGGGCAATAGAATAAAACTGAATATTATTTTTTGCAAATATATCGCCGGGATTGAAAAAGTTCTTGGAAGGAAATAGTAGGTTTATCCTACATGTAAATCATTCATTATAACAACCACTACACCCATGCCTAGAAATGGTAACTCAGGGGCAAATAGGCCCCTTTCTTATTTTCCCTATTGGTCAAGATTGAAAAACTGGAGGGCGTTGACCTCATTTTTATTCCTTAGCCTTTTGGTGGGCTTTGCTCAGTTCCTCGCGGCACAACCGCAGGGGTTTACCGGAGGCGTACTCGTTTTTGAAGACGAATTTGACGGTACAGAAGTAAACACGGACAACTGGACCCTCCTCACCGGCGACGGGACCGATTTCGGATTACCGGCCGGATGGGGAAACAACGAACTGCAGTTCTACAAACCCGAAAATGCTACCGTAGCCAACGGCTTCCTCACCATTACGGCAAAGGAAGAATCGGTGGAAGGATACGACTACACCTCCGCCCGGATGATCTCCGAGAACAAGCAAGACTTTAAGTACGGCCGGTTCGAAATGCGGGCCAAGATGCCAATCGGCCAGGGGATTTGGCCTGCCTACTGGATGTTCTTCACCGGGCCGGGCGAATACGGAGGCTGGGCCGCCAGCGGCGAGATCGATATCATGGAATACATCGGCAGTGATCCCAACCGAGTATTCGGCACCATTCACTACGGGCAACCAGCTCCTAACAACTTGAACACGTCCATCGATTACTTTTTACCCAGTGGTACCTTCAACGACGACTTTCACACCTTTGCCATGGAGTGGGAGCCAGGGGAAATCCGGTGGTACGTAGATAATGAACTGTACGCCACGCAAACGATCTGGTGGTCGAACGGCGGGCCCTACCCGGCACCCTTCGATCAGGATTTTCACTTGCTGCTGAACCTTGCCGTAGGAGGCAACCTGCCCGGCAATCCGGATGCGTCCACCGTATTTCCGCAGGAATATATCGTGGATTACGTGCGGGTGTACCAAAGTACGGACATTCCTACCGTGGACTTATCGGTGAGCAACACCACGCCGGCTCCCGGCGCCGATTTGACCATCACTGCCGATCCGTCCGCTCCATTGGGCATTAGCAAGGTGGAATACTTTCAGGGAGAATTCAAACTGGGGGAAACCACGGCGGCCCCCCACGAGATAACTGTGGCCAATGTAGCGGAAGGGCAATACCGGCTGAGAGCCAAGATTACCGACGAGGCCGGGAAGATCAATTACTCGGATTTCATCGACGTGTCGGTGGGTTCGTCTACTCAGGGCCCCTATTCAATGCGCCCAGTGCCGATCCCCGGAGTAGTCGAAGCGGAGTTTTACGATGTGGGCGGGCAGGATGTTGCCTACAACGATTCGGCCCCGGAATTGAATAGCGGCAGCCGGTTTGCCGGCAATATTTTCCGATCCGACGAAGGCGTCGATCTGGAGGCCACTGCCGATGAAGGCGGCGGACTGAACGTGGGCTTCACGGAAGTGGGAGAATTTCTGGAATACACGATCGAGGTAGCGGAGACCGGGTCTTACAACATCGATTTGCGAGTGGCCTCTCTGAATAGTACCGGCCCCATCCGCTTAGAATTCGACGGGGCTGACCGAACCGGCCCCGTCAGCTTCGAGGCTACCGGTGGCTTTCAGACCTGGGCCGATGTGCGGATCCCGAATGTCCCACTCGATGCAGGCGTACAGGTAATGCGCGTACGGTTTGAAGGCGTGGCCGTCAATCTCAATAAGATCACTATTTCCGAAGCCGGAGCACCAACCGAAGTGGTCTTTGACGACATGGAGCACGGCGATCCGTTCGCAAACGGCTGGTTTGCCTTCGGCGGCGCGGTCGGCGGCGGCGGTCTCAACCCCAACTCGGCGGATTTACCCCCGGAAAACGGCGGCAACTTCTCTTTGGAAACCGGCTGGGGTTCCGGCGGTACCCCCGGCTTCTTCGGTGGTTTCGGACGGACTAATCCGGTGGATCTCTCGGGAGCCAACTTTTTCAATCTCTGGATCAACCCGAACGCCGACCAAGACTACTTGCTGGAAATCAATTTGCAGGAGGACGATAACGGAGATGGGGCCATCGTCAATGCCGACGACGATGAATTTCAGTACAACCTTACCGTTGGCCCTCCCGGCTCCGGCGCCGAAGTGGTCAGCGGCGGCGGATGGCAATTGGTATCCATTCCGTTCAGTGCGTTCTTCGACGACAACTCCTTCCTCTTTGGCGGTAACGGAGTGCTGGACCCGGTTTCCACTGAAAATGGCGGCAACGGACAGTTAATCAATGTGGTAGTCGCCGTGATCAGCAACTCCGGCGCGGATGTGAACTTCCGCACGGATTTCTGGACCTTTACCACTTCCGCCACCGGACCGAATCTGGCTGTGAATCCCCCGGCGAATGACTTCGGAACGGTCTCCGTCCGGAGCTGTGCGGCGCAGGAGTTTTTACTCGCTAACAGCGGCAATGAAGACC
This sequence comes from uncultured Saprospiraceae bacterium, assembly GCA_964504335.1. Taxonomy (GTDB): domain Bacteria; phylum Bacteroidota; class Bacteroidia; order Chitinophagales; family Saprospiraceae; genus CAZDET01. Next base: position 45,077 of record CAZDET010000031.1, on the reverse strand, counting down.
TCGTAATTACAAGTATTTCGTTGGTCGGCCCGAACAGCGGCGATTTCGAAATAATTAGTGGCGGGAGCCCTGCTACCTTAGAGCCGGGAGCCTCCCAATCGGTCGAGGTGCGATTTAACCCAATGGCCGTCGGCCCGAGAGCGGCCTTCCTGCGCATCGAGAGTAACGATCCGGGTAGCAGCGTATTGGACGTGCCACTCACCGGAGTCGGGGAAGATTCGGATATCCTGATCTACGATGATTTCGAACACGGGAATCCCCTCGGGAACGGCTGGTTTTTCTTCGGTGGTGCAGTCGGTGGTGGCGGCATTGCCCCCAATACCGGCGATTTGCCTCCCGTAAACGGCGGCACCTTCTCCCTGGAAACCGGCTGGGGATCGGGCGGTACGCCCGGCTTTTTCGGTGGCTTCGGGCGCAACTTCCCGATCGAAGTGGTGAATTATAACTTCTTCAATTTGTGGATCAATCCGGATGCCGGCCAGGACTTCGTTCTGGAGTTCAACTTCCAGGAAGACGACAACGCGGACGGGAGCCTCGATCCGCCCAACGACGATGAATTTCAATACAACCTCACCGTTGGTCCGCCCGACTCCGGCGCGGAGGTGATCAGCGGCGGTGGCTGGCAACTCGTAACCATCCCGCTGAGTGCGCTATTCGACGACAATAGCTTTCTGACCGGTGGGAACGGCCTATTTGATCCGACCCTCGGAGCCTGCGGCGGAAACGGAGAACTGCTCAGCCTGATCGTGGCCGTCGTCAGTAATTCGGGGGCGGATGCCTCCTTCCGGACGGATTATTGGTACTTCTCCGACGAGCCTCCCATGCCGGATATTGCCGCGGCACCTTCCCCGGCTGATTTTGGATCGGTCGTGGTAGACGGTTGCAACGAGCAAGCGGTCAGTGTAACTAACACGGGCGGCGGAATGCTCACGATCAACGCTCTGAACCTGCAGGGAGCCGATGTCGGGGAATTCAGTATTGTCAACGGAGATGTTCCCTTTACGCTGGGACCGGGCGCTTCCCGAGATATTGCTATCGTGTTCACCCCATCCTCGATGGGCACCAAGAATGCCACGCTGATTATTGAGAGTAGCGATGCGGATGAAAGCCCGCTCGAGGTACCCTTGACGGGTGAAGGGGGCGACCTGCAAACGCTGATCTTCGACGATATGGACCACGGAAATCCGTTTGCCAACGGCTGGTTTGCCTTCGGCGGTGCCGTTGGTGGTGGCGGCCTGGCCCCGAATGGCGGGGATTTGCCCCCGGAAAACGGCGGAACGTTCTCCCTGCAAACCGGCTGGGGTTCGGGTGGCGTACCCGGCTTTTTCGGCGGCTTTGGGCGTAACTTCCCGGCCGACCTGACGGGCTACAACTTTTTCAACCTGTGGATCAATCCGGATGCCGGCCAGGACTACATCCTGGAAATCAACTTCCAGGAGGACGATAATGCAGATGGTCGCATCGATTCGCCGAACGACGATGAGTTTCAGTACAACCTGACGGTCGGCCCGCCCGATTCCGGAGCGGAAGTCATCAGCGGCGGCGGCTGGCAGCTCGTTTCCATTCCGTTAATTGAATTATTCGATGACAATGGCTTCCTGTTTGGCGGCAACGGCCTGTTCGATCCGAAGGCAGGCGGCTGTGGTGGCAATGGTCAATTGCTCACTATGGTAGTAGCTGTTTTCAGTAATTCGGGGGCGGATGTGACGTTCCGTACGGATTTCTGGACCTTCTCGGAAAATGCGCTCGCGCCACAGCCACCGATGGCTAGCCTGACGGCCAATCCTTCCACGACTACCGAACGCTCGGTAGTGGCCTTTGATGCCACCGGCTCGATGGATACCGACGGCTCCATTGTGAGCTACGATTTTGACTTTGGCGACGGGACAACCGAAAGCAATGCGACCGGCACGGCCACCAACGCCTACGATGCACCGGGTACGTACGTGGCGTCGGTAACCGTCACCGATAATGATGGATTGACGGCTACTGCCACTACTACGGTTACAGTCGAAGCATTTGATGGAAATCGGATCGAAGGCTTCCAACTGGTTGATGCGGCGCGCAATGTACTGGATGCCGATCTGGCGGATGGCGATATGATCAACCTCAACCAAACCGGCGATATTAACTTCAATATCCAAGCCATTGCCGATCCGGCAGTGGTAGGGAGTGTCGTGCTGGAACTAACGGGGCCAAAAAATGCCACCCGCACCGAAAGTGTAATCCCCTACGAGCTCTTCGGAAACGGTTCTGCCAGACTACCGGCGGGCTCCTACACGCTAACGGCCACGCCCTACACCCAACGCGGTGGCAACGGTGAGGCGGGCCTGCCGCTGAGTATTCAATTTGAGGTCATCATCGACATTGCCGTAGAGCAGTTTGCGTTGCTGGATCAGGCGGGCAATACCTTGATTGCCGATTTGCAAGACGGAGCCGTCATTGACTTAAACAGTATCGGTGACCAGCCACTAAACATTCAGGCGCTCACCACGCCAAATATGATTGCCGGTGGAGTCGCCTTTGACCTGAGCGGGCCGATCAGCCTGCAGCGGACGGAAATCGAGGAACCCTACACGGTTTTCTCCTTCCCGATGGCATTGGAGCCGGGAGCCTATACGCTTACCGCTACGCCAATTCGACAGCTTAATTCCACCGAAGACCCCGGCACTCCGCTAACGATCAACTTCAGCGTGTCTGCCGATGTAACTATCCAACAGTTCGATTTGCTCGACGCAGACGACAATGTGCTGATCGCCAATCTACAGGATGGAGCCGTCATCGATCTGAATACCTTTGGAAACATCCCGATCAACATCGAAGCAGTTGCGGATCCCAATGTAGTGGGCTCGGTGGCCTTTGATCTGAGCGGTCCGGTGAGCAGCAATTTGGTGGAGATCCTTCCGCCTTATCTGGTGTTCGATGGGCAGCCGACGCCGTTGGCAGCGGGCAGCTACGCGCTGGTGGCTACGCCGATCAGCCAGACCGGCATCCAAGGAACGCCGAAGACGATCCAGTTTACGGTGACGGGAATTACCCCCGATCCGTTGGTGCTGACCTTAGTAGACGCCGATCGCAATGTGCTGATCCCCAGCCTGGAAGAAGGATCGGTGGTCAATCTGGCGGATTATCCTTCAGCTACCAGGTTCAACATCCAGGCCATTCTGGAAGATGAGCGCACGGCCAGCGTCGTTTTTGCGCTGACGGGCGTGCAGCCGAGCAATCGAACGGAAAACTTCGAGCCCTTCGAGCTCTACGGCAATGGGTCCCGGAGCCTGGCGGCCGGTGCTTACACACTGACGGCCACGGTTTACGACCAGTCGGGAGGCAACGGAGACATCATCGCTGCTAAAACGATTAATTTCGAAGTAGTCGATGCGCCAGCCCGTTTAGGTACCAATTTCGGAATCAGCCAGCCGGCGGGTAATCCGATCGGAGAGCAGGTAACTCTGGCCGTTTTCCCGAACCCGTTTGCCAACCAAACGACCATTCAGTTCGAACTTCCGGAGTCGGCGGTGACGAGCTTGCGCCTCTTCAACTTACAGGGCCAACTTGTTACGGAATTGGACAATGGCCTGTTAGGGGCCGGCTTCCACCAGCGTCAGTTGGACGCTACGAACCTCCCCGACGGTGTGTACCAACTGCGGCTGACGACGAATGAGGCTACTTTGGTGAAGCAATTGATTTTGCAGCGGTAGGATAGATTGGCACCCGATTCCCCGTTAGAGATAGAGAGCTCCTTGCGTTTGCGAGGGGCTCTCTGTGCTTTTTAGCCCTCTCTCCTGGTACCACCGGATTTCTTGCAGGATTATTTTGCGAACTTGTGGAAGACCCGAAACCAAACCTGCTATGAACCAAATCGATACTCTTCTGCGCCTGCCCGCTGCCGAGGCTATCCACCAATTACAGTCGTTGGAAGATCCTGCCCCCACGATCGAATTGTTACTCCAAAAAGACTACCACGAGGAAGCCCCCCGAACAAGCGCTCTCCTACTCGCTGCAAATGGCCTGGCCACCCTGCCAGTTGGTGCCCGATCGGATGAGCTGTTGTATCAATTAGTAGTCTTGCTTTCGCAGGGGGCGCAGTTGCCGGGTACAGCGGAAGAACAGGAGATGCTGCGCAAGGCGCTGGAGCGTATCGACCAATTACAGGCAGTTGATCCCAATCGGCAGGTATCCGTAAATACGGTATCGACGTTGGCCCACCTGTTACGGGTGCAGGCAATGCTGACCGTCGATTCGAATGCTGCCTACGACCTCTATACCCGCGCACTTCGGTATTTCGAAGCTATCCGGAATCCGGACGCGATCATTTATACCTACCTGGAAATCGGGCTGTTATTATGGGAGAGGAACGAGCATCAAGGCGCGGCAGAATATTTGATTCAGGCAGCGGAGCAACTGAAAATCCACGAGCCCCAACCGCCTCTTAGCCAGTTTGGAGCGGCAGTCGTGCAACAGTTGGTGAGTAAGCTGTATGCCCTCCACTACGACTTTCAGGAATATGAGTGGTCGGCCCGTCTGGCTCGCCGGATCGTGGCATTGGAGCCTGAAGAAAAGCGTATCTGGCGGCTGTTGGGCAATGCGCTGGTGGAACTGGAAAAATTCGAAGGGGCGGCGGATGCCTACCGACAGCTCCTGCCACTCGATCCGGATGATTCCTTTGGGGCGCGAATTAACCTGGCCAATGTTCTGCTGAAATTGGATCGCGAGCAGGAGGCTCTCCGTATGGCCGAAGCTTCCTTGCAACTACAGCCCGACCGCGTGCAGACCCTTTTGCTGAGGGGCCAGCTTCTGGCCAAAACACAGGCACCAGAACGCGCCATCGCCGATTTCGAACGGCTCATCGATCTGCTGGAAGCCGAGCAACCGCAAGATGACGGAACCCCCGACGGCACCAGGCGCTACCGCGAGCATTGGACCATGTGGTCGGCGGCTTATTTCCACCTCCTGGAGTTGTACCAGCAACGTGGAGACCAGCCCCAACTTGAGCAAACCCTGAACCGGCTTATAGCCACCGGCGATGATGCCCTCATGGCGATGGGCTACCGCGTGTCGGGAGATCTGGCCCGCCAAAGTGGAGACATAGAAGCAGCAAAGCAATTTTACGAGCAGGCCATGGCTGCTTTCCCGTACGACTACCAAGCCCGTGGCGCATTGGCACGTCTGTTGGTACAGCATGGTGATGCAGAGACGGCAATCCAACACCTTGCCCATTTAGCAGATCGTTCGGCTAGTCCTGAGGAGGCGCTTGAGGGCCTCGCCGAGTTGGCTATTCATTTCCCCGACGATATTCGAATTGCGAAGTGGCGGGGATTTGCCCAATTCGAACTGGGTGAATTTTTGGAGGCGGAAAATCAACTCGATGCCTATCTCGCCCAGCGGGCAACGGATACGGAGGCCCGCCGGTGGTTGGGGCTTTCCCTGATCAGTGCCATGCCCGGACAGATGGAGGAACGCCTTGCGGGCGAACGGTGTTTTCGCGGGTTGGAAGAACTCGCCATGGCCGCGCAAGCCAACGACGAGGAGGCACATACCGCCCTGCTGTGGGTAATCGATCGACTGATCCTGAAGTTTGGCTTCGATTCCTTTTTCCTGTCGACCAACGAACCGATTCTAAAGGCCGAGCCCCGCTTCCACCAACTCTTGCAGCATTTGAAGGAAGCGTTTGATGCGTCCGGCCAGCGAGACTACGCCCGGCAAGCGCAAGCGCGCCGGGCCTGCATCAAACTCGGTGCGGAATTGGGCATGCCCTGTTTTGTCGCCTATCAACACGCACTATTGGCCGATCTCGAGTTGTTGCAAGGGCGGTTACAAGTCGCCTGGGAGCACATCCAACGAGCCAGGCAACTGGAGGAATTAGTATACCAACCCCGTACGGCAGGTTTACAGGCGCCGGATTCCGTCGATCCCCAACTCGGCGATCGGGCCGTCGAGATAGAGCACATGCACATCTACGGCCGGGCGCAGGAAGCTATTAATCTGGTGGATATGACTTTTGCCAGAATTCAGGGAGCGGTGGGAAATATGGAACAGGCAGGTGAAGCCCTGTCCGATACGGATCAATTACTGGAACACGTCAATCGTATCCCCCCGTCGGAAGCCGCGATACTAGCCCAAACGCTGCGCAATGCCGGCCGAAATCAAGATGCCCTCCTGGTACTCGATCGGGCCGAACAAAAGCTCCAGGAGTATCCGGATGAACGGGCGAAAGCGGAACTGCTCGTAACCCGGGCTACTATATTGGCACGCCATGGGCAACTGCAATCAGCCCTGTCGGATCTGGCCGCCGCCGAACCCCTGCTCGACGAATCGCGAAAATGGGTGGCCCGCATCAATGCCGCTTCCTTTGCTCAAGCGGCGGGTGAATTTGCCACGGCCCTGGGGCTGCTGGATGAAATTGACATCGAACAAGTCGCCCGGTCCGATTCGGATCGCTTTGGATACCACTTGTTGCGGGCCTTATCAATGTGGGATAGTGAGGCTCCGCAGCCGGCTCTGGAGGCGGCCACTACGGCGATCGACCTCCTGGACCGAATGCGTCAGGAGCGAAAAGACCTGGAACTACGGGCTTCCTGGACCGTCCAGCAATCGAAGGCATACGAAATTGCCATTTACAGTGCATTGAGCCTGCATCAATTCAGAGCAGCCTTCGGCTGGATGGAGCAATCCCGGGCCCGCCTGCTGGTCGATGAAATGGCCTCGAGCATCCCCGTCGACGAACAGGGACAACTGCTCGAAACCCAATTGCGCGACGCCACCGAAAAGCAGAATCTCCTGCAGCGGTTGCTGGAAGCGGATCGGCCCTCCCCCGAATTGCTGGTGCGCCTGCGCCAACTCGATCCTGATTTCAACGCAGTGATGTTGGATGAGCACGGGCTGGAGGCGCAGGCTAAACAGCAATTTGAAAAGGCCGTGCTGCGAGCGGCTACTGCTGTCCGTGTGTACCGAGAACAACTGAGTGCGTATCGGCTGAACCAGGCGGAGAACTTATTTGGGGAGATCATCGATTATGATGGCTGCCGAAATCTTTGCCGACAGTTCGGCCTGGGAGGGCTGATCGAATGCATGGTCCAACCTGCCGGCACTTTTGCAATGGTAGTGAGAAGCGACTGGGAGGAGCCCTTGGTCATTCAACTATTTGAGGGGGATGAAACCGACACATGGGCCGCCACGTTCCTGGAGGCCCTCCACCGACCGTCAACCGGGCTGGATCAGTTAAACGCTTTACAGGGCCCTATGCAACCGCTGGTCGATGCGATTGAAGAGGCATTTGCTCCGGATGAGTTGCTGTGCATCGTACCCCACGGCCCCCTGCACGCCATTCCCTTTCAGGCCCTGCAAATGTCTACAGGAGTGCTGATCGAACGCCATCCGGTGATCTACGCTCCAAGTGCTTCGGTGCTGGCGCAACTTCTCGGCAGGGAGGACTCAGATTTTGGTAGGAAATCCATCGTGATTGGTGATACGAAAGGAGATTTACCCTTTGCTGCTCACGAAGCCAGGGTCATAGCACAGTTGCTACACACGGAGCCAGTTGCTCATCACGAATCTACGCGCCGGCGCATCCTCGACCGGCTCGATGGTGCCGAACAGCTATCTATTTTACACGTGGCCTGCCACGGGTATTTTGATCCGGAAGATGCCCTGAAGTCAGGTATCCTTACCGCGGATGAAGATGGTACTACAGTACTGAGTGCCAGAGACTTTCTCGATCTCCACATGCCCATCAACCTCGTTGTGCTAAGCGCCTGCGAGTCGGGCATCAGCGAGGTGCAGCGAGGGGATGAGCTGATGGGCCTCACCCGGGCATTACTGGTGGGTGGTACTCGTTCGGTATTGGGCAGTCAGTGGCAGGTAGACGATCTGTCGACCAGCCTCTTAATCCAGTATTTCTACGAGGGCTGGCAGCAGAATGGCCTATCCAAAGTCGAAGCTTTACGGAGGGCCCAGTGCCGGCTGATGCAACTGACCCGAGAAGAGCTTACCGAGCATGCTTCTGCCACCCGCTTCGATCCGCGTGGCCTGGCACTGCGGGAGCGAAGGCCCACCCTCGATCAAACGGATTTCAGACTTCCGTACTACTGGGCTGCCTTTTCGCTGGTGGGCGATTGGCGGTAAGGGGAGCACTACCAACCCTATACCTCAAATCGTCATCTCTTTAGTACTAATCAGAACATCCAGTACATGCGTATCAAAAACAGCTACTATATTTTGCCGTTCTTGGCCCTTATTTCCCTGAGTTCTCAGAATGGGAATGCACAACATACCTCCACCACTCATTCGATTGACGGCCTTATTGCGGAGGTTCATCGTCTGGTATCCAGAGCTCCCGGCGAATCGGCGCAGCTCGAGGCCCTCCGAAACCTATTTCTACCCACCGCTCAACTGACGGTACTCAACCATCCGGTCGATTCAATGGCGGTACTCGTAGAAACCGTTTCTATCGATGAATTCCTGGAATTACTGCAAGACCCGTACTACGAGGCCGGCTATGTGGAATACGAGACCGGCAAAATCATCGAGGAGTACAACGGCCTGGCCACCGTATTCAGTAGCTTCTATTCCAAAGACAGCGAAGGCCAGGAAGGCCGGGGCATCAACAGCTATCAACTCGTCTACGTGGACGACCGCTGGTGGATCGCCAACCTCATTTGGACCACGGATTCAAACGGCGTAGAAATCCCCAAAAAGTACCTCAATCAATAGGCTCAGCAAGCTGCCCCACACCCATTAGAATTCAGAACAACTCAAAAAAGACCAAAAAACCAAAAGACCAAAGTACTACCTCACCACCACCCGCGACACCAGCCTTCCGACCCGCAATAGGTACATCCCCGCCGGAAGCGATCCGACCGCCAGGTCGTACTGGTTTATACCCGGAGCCAGAAGTTCGGTGCGCAGCAACCGACCATCTAGTGCAAACAGCCGCAACACCTCCGCCCGTACGAGCGGCTGGGCAAATTGTACCTGCAACTGATCGGACGTTGGGTTGGGGAAAATCACCATTGCCGGAGCGGAATCGCGGACGGGATCGTCGACGTTCACGACGGCGTCCTCCGAAATGAGAATGCGCGCTTCGGTCCGGCCGATCAGGCCGCCATTGGTGGTAGTGACGATGAAGTTCCAGCGATCCGTGCCCTCGCCATCTCCGAAGTGCTGATAGAAAACCCGGCCGGCATTGATGGCTGCCTGGCTGAGGGTCGCACCCAGGGATAAGGGCTGGCCGTCCAGGGTCAATTCGCCTTCTCGGGGTAAATCGATCAGAACGAAGTTGATGTCTGAAGGGGTGGCATTGGTCTCTTCAGCGAGGAGGAGGTCAAGCGTCACCGGATTGCGCATACCGGGGGGCACTTTCAGAGTATCATTGTTGACCAATTGAAGATCTGATCCGGCGCCGGCGGCGCAGTATTCGATACTCCAATTATTGAGGAAGCCCGTGGAGCCACCAGTTTCGGATATGCCGACTTCCAACTGCCAGGTACCCATCGCGTTTTCCCCGTAGAGCGCACTCATAGGATCGACGGGCAGGAACAGGAGGTCCTCGTCGGGCGGGCAGGGGATGGAATCGGTAGCCTCTCCGTCGAAGCCGATATTGAACTGACTTGTGAAGTTCGGGCAGCTCTCCGCATACAGGCGCACCCGCGTGCCCGCGGGGCTGACGAGGGTAAGCGTTACGTTAGGCAGCACCTGGTAGCGCAGGTCGATGCCGGGTATGTTGAGGTCGTCGATGGTACCATTTTGGTTGATGACGATTTCCGACGTGCGCGTCAGTGCCGGTCCGGTTCCCGGCAGATTGATCGGAGTGTCGGTCGCTGCCAGTGTTTCGCAGGAAGCCTGGGCCGTCTGGAATGCGCTGGGGAGGGTCCAGTCAGACGTGCCGCAGTCGTTGAAGGGACGAATTCGCCAGTAGTACACCGTATTGCGCTCGAGCTGCAGGTCGGCCAGATTGAGCGAGGCTGCACGCAGGCCTTCGGCGGTGCGTACGAGCGTCCCTTCGGCAAAGGTGGGGCTGGTGGCTAGTTGAAAGTCGTAGCCCTGGGCATTGGCGTTAGGCGTCCAGGCGAAGTCGGTGGTCAGGCTTCCGAGGGTCTGGCCGTTGCCGGGCGCTTCCAGGCGCAATTCGGAAAAGTCGTTGCTGACGACGGTGAAGTAGATCGTCCGCCGAACGGTATCGGCCAGATCAGGAGCAATAGCCATGACCTCCGCCTCGAGCAAGCCGCTGAATGGCGTATCGGAAAAGTCGAAGGTCAGCTCCGCGGCTTCGCCGGCATTGATCGTGTTGCGGTCGAAGGTGCCGCTAACGCCGGCGGGCAAATCGGCAGTCAGTTCCAAATTGACGGCACCGTCGAAGCCGGCCAGACCGGCGGTGCGAATCGCGACGGTTTTGGTATCCGGCAGGCAAACGGAAGCGGCTGCCGGGTCAGACTCCACGGAAAGGGTTGGCTGCGCGGCTTCCAGAATGGAAAAGTCTTCGTTGGAAATATCAAAAAAGATATTGTCGGCTGCCTGTACCCGAATCCGACTGGTATTGCTCGTCACGTTCGGTACGTTCACTACGGCGCTGCCCGCGTTGGGCACGCCGCGCAGGAGCGCGATGGGGTAAGTCAGGCCGCCGTCGAGCGACAGCAGAATATCTACGGCCCTGCAATTGACGGGAGCGGCGTTGGTATTCGCCACGTCCCACTGGATCGATCGGCTTTCGCCGCCGCGCCAGACCTCATTGGCCGAATTCGGGCTTTGGATGCGGAAGGGACCGGCCTCCGCGGTAGCAAAAAACTGTACGGATTCCCAAACGGCAGCACCGCCTCCAGGGTGATTATCCCGAACGGTCATTCGAAAGTTGAGTGGGCGGCTGTACGTCGGAAGGACTTCCAGGTTGCTGGACCTGTTGTCCAGCAGGTTTGACAGCTGCGGAAAGATACGATTCGAGGCGGTATCCGGCGGAATACTTCGAAAGAGCGGTGCTGTACCTTCGGGAAAGCCGATATCGGTTGGAGGGCCCAGATCGACCTCCTCCCAGGCATAGGTTAATACGTCGCCGTCGAGGTCGGTCGCTGAGCCACGGAGCTCGAAGGGGGTGGAAATCGGGATGTAAAAGCCATCCTGGTAGGGCAGGGTGATTTCCGGGGAGCGGTTGCTTGTAGCCAGAACGGTAGCGCAGGTATTGCCCGTGCCATTGCGGCTGTATTCGATAATTTCCTCCAGCGATCCGACGTGGAAGTAAGCGTCGGCGTCGCGCTGGACATTTTGATCACCGCAAACGCCGGCGTAGGACATGATCGTGCTGCCCGAGCCCGGCTCGAAGCTGGTGCTTGGAGCGCGCTGGGAGGCGTTGGATGGGCAGTTATTCCAGGTGTGACCGGCCGAGAATTGGTGGCCCAATTCGTGGGCGAATACCGTTACCACTACTACATCGAGATCATTGGTGAAGTGGCAGGTCACCCCCCGCGAGCGCGTACCGGTACAGGCCGAGCTATTGCCCGCCAGCCCCGCTACGCCTCCCGAACATCCGGCAGTAAAGACGTGGCCGATGTCGAATTCATTCTGAGTAACCCCCAGCGTGCTGGTGATGGCGGGGCCGTTCGAACCCAGCAGTGAGGCGGCATTGGTACCGCTTTCGTAGGGATCGGTATCCGGATCGAGGAAAATGAGCTCGTCGTTGCGGGGTATCAGGCGCACGCGCATGGCCAATTCTTGTTCTAAAATGAGATTGAGGCGCACGACGGAGGCGTTCAGGGTAGCCATTACGTCCTCCAGGGTCCCGCCCTTCATTTGCGCGTATTCGCCGGTAGTGGCCAGGGCCATATCGTAGACCCGGACGTCAACCGGGTCCGTTTCCAGGCTGCGGCCTTGGCCCCCCCGGTTGGCGGCAGTGGGCCGGTGATGTTCGGTGAGCGCTTCCGTATCCAGACCACAGCCGAGTTGCGCGACTTCTTCCGGCAACTCGATTGCCGAGTGGTAATAGCCGATGTGATAGCGATCCTGGCCGTTGGCATAGGGATCGATGTGATACGTACCCTGTGGAGCGCGCACAGTGGCATGCATGCCCAGTGGCGAGAGTGCTACGTGCGCGAGTACGCCGGGGCCGGTTGCCCGGTAGGCCCGCAGCTCGGGATAGCGGGCTGCCAGCCGGGGGTGAAGGGCGTTGATGGGCTCCAGCCGCAGCCGCAACACCCGCCCGTCCGGTGTCGGAAATTCGATGGTAGCCGGATCGCGGCCGGCGGCCCGTAATTGCCGCTCAAGAGCGGGTAGTTGAAAATCAAAGGTTCCGTAGTACGTCAACGGCCAGTTGACCGTGGAGCGCGGTGCCAGTTCAATGGCAGATTCGGGGACGGAAGACCACCAGGAGGATTGCGTGTAAAGTGGGATGACACTAATCAATACAATAAAGAGCGTGAACAGTCGTCTCATTGGAACTTTCATTAAATCGGCCTGCAACCGATAGCAAAAAGGAAGCTCGTACAGGATAGATTCCGATCCTGCAAACAGATCAATGGGTTATACACTTAGGGGCAAGGTCGGAGATAAGCTTCCCAGGTTCGAATGGGCGATGGATGTGTGGTACATACAAAAATACCCAAATTGAAACGAAGGCGGGTGCAACTGGGGAGGTTTTGTCAGTAGATAACACGATTCTAGTAAAAAAAAAGTTGATCTTAACATACAGGATATCCTAAGGACGTATCGTTGTCTGTTCGATTGTTCCACTTTAAGCCTGAAAAACTATGCATACACGAAGCACCTTGGGGTTGCTTGTACTAGTGATGATTATTGCCGCTTGTCGGACCAGTACACCTACCGAATACGGTACCCGCGTAGCTGGTAATTTGGAGACGGATCAGGTGGCTACTGCCAAAAACATCATCTTATTAATTGGCGACGGCATGGGCCTGGCGCAGGTGTCTACGGCCTTCTATTACATGGATAAGCAGCCCAGTTTCGTGCGCTTTCCCGTGATCGGCCTGCATCAGAATGAGCCGTCGGATGCCAAAATTACGGATTCGGCGGCCGGAGCTACCGCCTTTTCTACGGGCGTCAAGAGCTACAACGCCGCTATCGGAGTAGGGCCGGATACGAATGCACTGGAAACGATCCTCGAAATGGCCGCCAAGCAGAACGTGGCCACCGGCGTACTAGCCACCTCTTCGATTACGCATGCCACTCCGGCTTCTTTTTATGCGCACGTAGCGCACCGCGATTCCGCGGAGGATATCGCCTTACAACTGGTCGATGCTCCCGTCGACTTTTTTGCCGGTGGCGGGCGGCAGTACTTTGCCAACCGGACCGACGGGCGCGACCTGGTCATGGCTCTGGAAGGCAAAGGGTTCGTCGTCAATACCAGCACCATGGATGCCGGTAAGATGGACTCCAACAAGAAGTACGGCTTTCTGCTGGCTGACGACGGCATGCCCACTATGACCGACGGTCGGGGCGACTTCCTCCCCAAGGCCACCTCTGCAGCCATCGATTACCTCAGCCAAGATCCGGACGGCTTCTTTCTGATGGTCGAAGGCTCCCAAATCGACTGGGGCGGCCACGCCAATAATGCCGAATACATCATCGAGGAAGTAAAGGACTTTAACGATTGCATCGACATCGCCCTGGATTTTGCCGAACGCGACGGTAATACCCTGGTCCTGGTCACTGCCGACCACGAGACCGGCGGGCTTTCCCTATCTGCTGTTCAAAATTTCGGACAGCGAAACTACGGCGCGATCAACCCGACCTTTTCTACCGGCGGGCACTCGGCGTCGCTGATTCCGGTTTTTGCGTTCGGGCCCGGAGCCGAGCGCTTTGGCGGCATCTACCAAAACAGCGACATCTTTCAGAAGATGCTTGATTCCTGGTTGGTACTACAGTAATTAGGGGATCGGACTGATTGACGGATTGCACACAATTTGCGTATGCTTTTTAGCTGAATAATTTTTTTATTTACACTTTCGCCGTATTGATAAAACCCGTATTTTTGGATCAACCACTGAAGCTAGAGAAGAGATGTACCATCTCCTTTCTAGCTTTTTTTTTGCTATCAACCCATTTTACTCATTAACCAAAACCATTGTCAATGACAACTGAGCAAATTGCAAACCGTCTTGTCGAGTTGTGCCGCCAGGGTAAAAACGAAGAGGCTTACCAGGAACTATTCGCCCAAGACGCCGTGGCCGTCGATCCGGCAAACCCCCAACCGGAAACCAAAGGGATGGACGCGCTGCTGGCCAAGAATAAGCAGTTCGATGAAATGATCGAAGAAACGCACGATGCCACCGTTTCCGACCCGCTGGTGGCGGGCAATCAGTTCGCGGTTCACATGATGATTGACGTCACAATGAAGGAGCACGGACGCACCAAGATGGAGGAAATTTGCCTGTACGAAGTGAAGGATGGTAAGATCGCCAAGGAGCAGTTTTTCTACGACATGCCGACCGGCTAATTAGCATCCCCTGTTTTTTTGGACGGGCTTTGGTAGGTACTCACCAAAGCCCGTGTATATTTAGGCCCTCACCAATTCAATTTACCATGGGAATCGAGGCCACGGATATCTGCATCGTGGGTGCGGGGCCGGGAGGGGCAGCTACTGCCCTACGCTTAAGTTACTTGGGCATTCCGTGCACATTAATCGATAAGTCAGGCTTTCCCCGGGATAAGGTTTGTGGAGATGCGCTGAGCGGCAAGGTCACGACCCTCCTCAATCGCCTCGATCCTCAAATTTTGGAGCGCTTTCGGGCGCGCTTCGAGCCCACCGACGTGTGGGGTATCCGATTCTACCCGCCCAACGGGCGGTTGATCGAGCTCCCCTTTCAGATCAATTACGAACGCCGCCCGGAGGCTGCCCCGGGTTACGTGAGCAAACGCGTTGATTTCGATTTTTTCCTGATCGAAGAAGTCCGCAGGCGTTCGAACATCGACTTGCACCTGCATACGGATATAACGGAGTTTGAACGACTACCGACCGGTTGGCGCATTGCTTCGAGAGATGGGCGTTTTTCTGCGAATTGTAAGTTGTTGATCATTGCGGATGGGGCCCAATCCCGTTTCAGCCGGCACGAGGCAGGGCTGGAAATGATTCCGCGGCATTACGCAGCCTCCGTGCGTACCTACTACCGGGGTGTGCAGGGCTTTCACCCAGATAATTTCATCGAATTGCACTTCCTATCCGAGCTGAACCCGGGCTACTTCTGGCTATTTCCGCTGCCTAATGGATTGGCGAACATCGGATTGGGTATCCGCGGAGACATCGTGCGCAAACGCCGACTCAACCTGCGCAAGTTATTCGAAGAAGTGGTGGCGAGTCCTGCCTTTCGCGCTCGATTCGAAGGAGCTACCGCCATCGACGAGCTGCGCGGCTACGGATTGCCACTCGGCAGCAAAACCCGCATCCTGTCGGGCGATCATTATCTATTAGTAGGGGATGCAGGCCATCTGATTGACCCGTTGACCGGAGAGGGAATCGGCAACGCTTTTTACAGCGGCTACATCGCCGCCGAGCTGGCCGAGCATTGTTTTTCCGAACAGCGCTTCGATGCGCCTTACCTCCGGGCCTACGACCGGCGGGTAGATCGGGTATTGCGGAAAGAGATGAAGCTGAGTTTTCAGCTGCAACAAATCATGCAGCACCGGCGCATTACTAATCTGCTAACCGGATTTATTGCCGATCACCCAAAAATGATCGAGCTATTCTGCCGGATGTACACCGACTTCGACCTCCGTAAAAGACTGGTACGACCCGACTTCTGGTTGGCTCTGGCCCTCGGAAAAAAGACATTTGTCTCCTAGCGGGGCTTTTAACAAAAAAATATAATCCGAAATGTACGATAGGCCAACATTTTGCAGTTGAATTCGTATGTTGGCTTAAGTTTCATAAACTAGTGAGTGTAAAGTGAGGCCTCCTTGCCATAATGGACAGGAGGCCTTTTCTTCTTAGAACCAGGTCATTTTGCCGGTGTAGCTTCCCTGGTTGCCCTCGATGCGGAAAACCAAATTTCCGGAGGGATTGGCAAGCTGCGCCCGCTCAATTACCCAATATTGAGACCCCGCAGGGCGGTACTCTTTCCATTCACGTAAAAGTCGACCAGTCGGATCGTAAACCGATAAGCGGACGTTGCCGGCAGATTCCTGGTAAAAGGGAATGTTCACGATGGTCTGCGCAGGATCGGGAAACGCATCGCCGCCCACAAATGGAGCAGTTGTACGGGTTTCTGCCCGGAGCGCAACACTTCGCAGATTCAATTGCTGATCGTATGCTTCACTTGCCAATGCCTTATTCATAGACAGCAGTTCAGTTAGTAATCCAGCGCGCTTCGCGCGAACCTCCACTTCGATAAGCGGGGCATTTCCTGACCATCCTTCCGGCTGAGCATAACTGACGCGGAGCTGCCCATCCGAATCGACGGCGGAGTAGGGAAGTGCAAAACTAGAAATTCTTCCGAACTCGAGCCCGCTGCCACTCAGACTGAACTGAAATCCGGCAAGTGGTTCGAGTGCCTCCGCTGCTAAAGTGAGGGTGGTTGCTTCACCGGCCTCCAAGTATCGATTTGGAAACGAGACCAGCAGAGCAGGTGAATCGGGCTCTAAACTTACCGGACCGCTCTTTGGTTCCGGTTGGAATGTCTCATTTACGTCACCTCGCTTTACCGCCACAAAGCCGGAGGTGAAATCCGCGGGGTCTGCGGCGTCAAAATCGAGCAGTTCGGGGAAGTCATCTGCTAAGGGGTTAACCGGATCGAAGTCGAAACCGCCCAGCACAAACCGCCAGGGGCGAAGGGTATCCAGCTCGTTCGGGCGTCCCAAAATAACCGACTGGGCCGCAATCAGGTCGAGGATCGTAATTGCGCGATCTTCATTGAAGTCGGCCGCAATTTGCTGATAGGGAGATGCAAGCGAGTCTACGCCCAGAATGTGTCGGGCGATCAGCACCAGGTCAAAGGTAGACAGGCCGTTTGCTAGCGCATCTTGCTTCGATGGGGTGATCTTTTGCATCCCGCAAGCAGCTTGCAACCCGAAATCATAGGAACCGTCGACGGCTGTTTCTGCCCGCATCGTATTGTCTTCCATCACGAAAGTCAGGTCGACTTTGGGAACCGGTTTTCCGCTTCCCGTTCGGATTTGGCCGGAGATGAACAGGTTCATGTTAGCGCATACTTCGGAGCGTGGCATGGAGCGAAAGACGTTGTCTTGCATAAGCCGGATGCCCGTATTGTACATGATGACATCGCGGAAGGTCGCGCGGGTGATCCAATTTTTTTCAGTATCGGAGAGGACCGGGTCGTTGAGGTAGTAAAACCGGTCGCCGTCGCGTAAGCGAATAAACTGATCGATCAAGATCGCTTGCAGCGTAGGGCCGAAGAGGCTGTTTTCTACGGCTTTTTCGGATAGCATACCTACCCAGGGGTCTACGTTATCTACGCGCTTGTAGAGGGTCAGAAGCCGGTCGCTGACGGTGCGGTCGGGGTTGATTTGCCGGAAATTCTGGTAGGGCTCCAGTCCGAAGGCTTTGCGCACTTCATTATATCCGGGCAATCCCCGTTCGCGGCCGCGCTGGATGTTGATGGAGGCCAGATCGAGGCCGCCCACTCCGGGAGGGCCAAACAGGAAGTTGCGCACATCATCCACCAGGTGCGCATCAAACTGTTGTTGGGTTTGCTCGGCCATGCCGTTGAGGTAGGGGTCAATGCCGTCTACATCGATAATGGCATGCACGTTGAAGAAAGCGTCGCGCAGACCAATGTCACCGGCTTCTATGGTATTGCCTTCTTCGTCCATGCGTAAAATAGCTCCGCTGAGCAGCGTATGGCCGAGGCGGAACGCAGCTGCCGTAAAGGTATTAGTTAGCTGAGGGTTGATTGAGTGGGCGTATCCGGAATAAGCAGGAAGGTCGATGCCGATGGCTGGTAGCCACTCATCGTACACAATGGATTGAATCAGGCCCCCTACGATCTTGCGGGCGTGTTGGTACAACTCCTCATCGTCCCAGTCGGGATGTTCTTTCATGAGTCGGTCGCACTGCCGGTTGTGCTCGCGCACGAACAGGGTGTGCAATGCGATCAGCAACGGGTTTTCGTTGGCGCGCGCGTCGCCGGCCACGAACAGATAATTGGTGAGCCGGGTGGCATTGTCCATCTCGGGAGCATCGTGCGACAGGTCGCTATCGAACTCCCCGTCGATCGTATTGAAGGGCATCAAATTCCCGGAAGACACTTTCAGCTTTCCATCGCGGAAGGTGCGTAGCCAGTGAGCACGCTCTTCATCGGAACCGTAGACGCCCGAGCCGTCGATGTAGGCTGTGATGACGTTGATATGCTGCCGTGGGTTATCTGTATCTCTTCCGGTATTGGGGTCGAATGCACTGCGAATCAATGGGATCACCGCCTGCCCTTGGGCGGCGGGGTCGAAATCCGGATCGCCCTTCGGCACTTCGATGAAGGCCAATTCGGACCCATCGAGGGTAAAGCCGAAATCGTGATCGATAAACTGGCCGAATGCCCAGCAGAAATCGCTTAGGAGCAGCGGGTCGTTCAACAAGTCCGGTTGATCGAAGAGCGCATTGCTGATGATACGCGGATTGGGGCGGTCGATACCACCAATCGCTGAAATGCCGTCGGCGTAGCCAACCGGCGTTGCTCGCAGCAATTGGGTTTCGGCAGCCCCCCAGTCGGGGTGGTTGGGGTTATTTTGCGAGCCGTCGATAGTCCGGTACCTATCGGTGTCCTGGGCGTAGCTCGCATGCACAAATAACAACAAGATAAGATTGCACGAGACCAGTAAAATTCTTGCGTTCATACGCAGTGAGTTTGTTCATGGGGGGGCGAACGATGCCCCGTGTATCCATAGGCAGCCCGCCCCCACATAATGCATGAGATTATCGTGAGTGGTTAGGTTCGGTGTTCCCGAAAATGTTGCAAATAGCCTCTTATTTGACGCGGAGGGTAGATTTCGCCAATGGGGAGTTCCCATTAGCTAATATACAATCTACTGACGAATACTTCTACGTGGAAGGTGGTCGGAAGTTTAATACACATGCGAAATTCTTTAAATATTTTGAGGTAGAGAATAACCTCAATTTGGTAATTCGAAGACTTAATCCGGCCGTGAATCATGCAATCCGTGTTATTGGAGGCGTTATAGCCTCGTGCATGGAGGCAAGATCATTTTCAGACTACTTTTTGGGATGGCGGGCTTGTGTTGGGTGGGTACGGCCTGGGGGCAGGAGGCTCCGCTGAGTACGCTGCGCCAGAAAGTGATTGCTGTACAATTGCCCGGGCAATTGCTCGACTCCTTCAGTATCGTCCCGCAGTCTCTGATCGTTCGGGATCTTTCGGGGAGAGTTCTTTCTTCGAGTACCTACGAACTTTCCGGGCGGTACCTCAGCTGGCGATCGGTAGTTGCCGATAGTGTGCGCATTCAGTATCGCATCCTTCCTTTCGACTTGCAGGCAACGGCTAGCCTGATCGATTCCAGCCAGTTGCAGCGCGATACGCTTGGACTGGTCATTGGCTCTTACAATCCCTTCGAGTCGACTGATCCCTTCGGTAAGGGCAGCAAGCTGAATTACAGCGGCAGTTTCACTCGTGGGTTCTCATTCGGCAATCGGCAAGATTTGGTTCTGAATTCCAGTTTCAACCTGAATATGTCAGGAGAATTGGGAGATGGTATCCAGGTGACCGCTGCCATTACCGATGAAAATTTGCCTATCCAGCCGCAGGGCAATACCCAGCAATTGCGCGAATTTGATCGCGTATTTATTCGGCTCCGCAAAAACGACTACCAACTGACCGCGGGCGACTATGAATTGAACCGCCCCGATGGCTACTTCGTCCAGTACTTCAGAAAATTGGAAGGAGCAACGTTCGAGGGGCGCCAGGCAGTAGGAGCATCGGGGTCGATTCGCACGCAGGCCAGCGTGGCGGTGGCGAGGGGAGAATTCACCCGTCAGCAGATTGTTCCCGGGGAAGGCAATCAGGGGCCTTACCGCCTGGCAGGCGACGGCCAGCAGCGCTTCCTGATTATTCTGGCGGGCACGGAGCGGGTATTTTTTGACGGTGTCCTGCTCACCCGGGGGCGGGATGCCGACTACGTCATCGACTACAATCTGGGGGAAATCACCTTTACACCCCGGCGCTTGATCACCAAGGACAGTCGGATTACCATTGAATACGAATTCGTCAATCAGCGCTACCTGCGTTCGCTCTATGCGCTCAACACTACGTACGAAAACAGAGGTTGGAAGGTATACGCCAATCTGATCAGCCAGCAGGACAGCCGCAACGCCACGGGTGAACTTGATCTGAATGCCGAACAGCGGGAAGCCCTTGCTGCTGCCGGCGATGCGCAGGAGCAACTCTTGCTTTCGGCCATCGACACCCTGGAAGGTCCACCCGAGCAGCGCGTCACCTATGCCCTCGTGGACACGTTAGTGCCTTGTTCGGGGGCCTTGATGCCTGCACAAATTCTTCGGTTCACTACCGATCCGGAAGCCGGTCGCTACGTAGCTACGTTTTCAAACGTCGGCCCGGGGCAGGGCAACTACCTGCTCGCCACCGACATTGCCGCCAACGAGCGGGTGTACCGATACATAGCGCCCGACAGCGTGACCTGCCAGCCGCGCGGTACATTCGAACCGGTGGTGCAACTGATTCCGCCTCAACAGCAACAAATGCTGGCCGTAGGTACCGAACGCCGCATTGGGCAGACCGGGCAGGTGCGGCTGGAGCTGTCTGGCACGCGGGAGGACCTCAATCGATTCAGCCGCCTCGATGCTGCCGACGACCGCGGTTGGGCCGGCCGCTTGGACTACGGGCAAACGTTTCCCCTGCAGCGCGATTCCACGGGCTGGCAGCTGGAGGCCGCCCTGGGATACGAGCACGTGCAGCGGTTTTTCCGGCCGTTCAGCCCCTACCGGTCGCCGGAGTTCTTGCGCGACTGGAACCTGGCCAATGTCCTGGGGCTCGGGGTGGTAGCACCCGCCGACGAGGATCTCTACCGGGTCGAACTGGCGCTGGCCCGACCGGATTGGGGGCGGCTGGCCTACCGGCTGGGAGGCTTTCACCGGGGCGAGCAGTACGACGGTACCCGCCACGGAGGAACGCTCAGTCTCCGACGCGCGGGTTGGCAGTTGCAGGCGCGTGGCGACTGGTTGGATGCAACAACGGCAGAGGAGCGCTCCCAACTCGTCCGGCCCAATGTGCGGCTTTCCAAGTCGTTCGATCAATTGGGCGGCTGGCAAGCCAACGCCTGGGTCGAGTCGGAGCGCAGCGAGCGGCGCAGTACCGCCGGGGGCCTTCAGGCGACCAGTTTTTTCTTCGAGCGCTGGGGGGCAGGTATCGACGGGCCCAATACCGAGTCGGGGCAAGTGAGCCTGAACTACCGGCAGCGCCGGGATTACCGCCCGGATACGATGAGTTTCGAACGCAGTTTTACCGCAACGGAGTGGGAGGTGGTCGGAAGTCGTCAGTGGAGCAAAGCCCTGCAATTGCGGGGCAATTTTTCCTATCGCCGCCTCGAAGTAGCGAACGACCAGGAAGTACCCTCCAACCAGACTCCCGGCGAAACCTTTCTGGGGAGATTGGATCTTAACGGGCAGTTTTGGAAAGGCGCACTCAATACTACCACGACCTACGAGATCGGGAGTGGTCAGGAACCCCGCGTCGAATTTACCTATCTATTTGTCGGGGCCGGCCAGGGGCAGTACATCTGGCTGGACAGCCTGTTTAACAACGACGGTAAAATCCAGCCGAACGAGATGGAAATTGCCCCCTTCCCCGACGTGGCCGACTACGTGCGGGTCAGCAATTTGACGGATCAATTCATTCGGACCGATAATACGACCCTCAACCAAAGTATCCAGTGGAGTCCGGAGCGCCTGTGGCGCGGAGCCGACGGCTTCCGGGGGTTATTAGCGAAACTCGCGCTGCAATCGAGCTTGACGATTGCGCGTAAAACGCGCGATGCAGCGGGTGTACAGCCCTGGAATCCGTTGCAATTAAATGTGGCCGATTCGGCGTTGGTGTCCCTGTCGGCTTCCCAGCGGCATGGATTGTTTTTCAATCGGGCCAATCCCCGCTACGACGTCCAGTTGGAGCGCACGGATTTGCGGCGACGCCTTGTGCTGGCCACCGGATTTGAAAGTCAGCAACAGCAACTCAACACCTTGCGGCTGCGCTTTAGCCCCGGGCCGGCTGCCAATCTTCGCTTGAATCTATCGGTAGGCAGGCGCAGCTCCGACTCCGAACAGTTCAACGAAAAGGACTACGAGTTTGAGGTCGTGCGCCTGGAGCCCCAGGTGGTGTATCAGCCCGGGCGGCGTTTTCGGTTAAATCTCAGTGGAATCTATGGGATAGAAGAGAACCAGTTGGAGGCTGGTGCCGGGGAGTCGGCGGTGACGCGGGAGCTGTCGGTGGAGGGCAATTACCAGCGCTGGCTACAGGCTCGATTGCGCTATGTAAATATTGACTTTGAAGGCGAGGCTTCCTCGCCAATTGGATTTGCCTTGTTGAATGGTTTACAGCCGGGGCGCAACTTCATTTGGAGCACCTCCGCCACGCAGCAAATCGGGCGATTTCTGCAATTGTCGATCAGCTACGAAGGCCGCCAGACGGGCACCGCCCGGACGGTTCACGTCGGGCGGGCCCAGGTCACGGCTATTTTTTAGTTGCCTCCACCTAGAATCAGTGGTAGCCCATCGCCTTGACCGCCGACGATGACGACCTTGCTGTTGGGCGACTTGGCCAGATCGAGGGTGGCCTCGATGCCTTTATCCTGAAGGATCTTATCGGTCAAGCTTTGATTGAGAATCCGGTTCGCCTGTGATTTTGCCTCGGCCTCAATAATCTTCCGCTCGGCTTCTTTGCGCTCCTGATCCAGAATGTACTGGTACTTGAGAGCGGACTGCTCTGCTTCCAGCTTATCCTCGATAGCGGTTTTCACCTTGGCAGGTAGCTGAATATCGCGGATGAGGGAAGCCTTCAGGTTGATGTGGTTATTGTCCAGAATTTTTCCGAGCCGTTCCTGAATTAACTTCGACACCTCGTCGCGGCGGGTGGAGTAGAGTTCCTCCGGCTTGAATTGGCCGATCACTTCGCGAACTACCGACCGCGTTTCCGGCCGGACGAGTCGCTCGATATAGGAGGTATCCGGGCCGAACTTTTCGTAGAGGAACCCAATTTCTCCCACCTTGGGGTTGATCCGGATGGTCACGTCTACCTGGATATTCAATC
The DNA here is from genome assembly GCA_964504335.1 of uncultured Saprospiraceae bacterium. GTDB lineage: Bacteria > Bacteroidota > Bacteroidia > Chitinophagales > Saprospiraceae > CAZDET01. The sequence continues at coordinate 21,864 of CAZDET010000031.1, read as the reverse complement.
CGTTGCTCGACAGTACTTCCATACCTTCTTTGAGTTGGTTCTCCCGCACATCGAAAATGTACATGTTGTTCCAGGGAGCCACTACCTGGAAACCGGGCTGGTAGATTTTCTCCGTGTCGAGGCCACCGGCGAATCGGCGGAACAGCACTCCGCGTTCTCCGGCGTCGATGGTCAGGAACGTGGCATTCGAGAAAATAATGACTACGATCAATACGATAAAGCCGATTAAGCCCAGCGTAATTAATCGATTGGGGCTTCGTTTTTTTCCTTCACTCATAATGGTCTATACTTTCTTAAGTAACAATATAACAAGAGTCACTCCGGATAGATGTGCTTTTTCGATAAACCCCGGCAAAATGACGAGTAAGTACCCGAGATGAATCGTCGGATTCTGCAAGGGCGCTGTTGCATCATGCCGCGAAATAGTTTGGATGTCCGAAACAATTTATCGTTCGTTTTATTCGATAACTTACGCAGCCATTTTGAAGCAAAAGCGATCGCGACTATGAATAAATTCCTGATATTCCTGACCATCGCCCTGGTAATTTGGGCGTGTGGAGGTACAGATACCCCTTCCGAATCCGCCGGCACCGCTCAGGTAGCTGCTGCCGAAGCCGGCCCCGACGGTCAAAAGATCTACAAGCAGTACTGTGTGACCTGCCACGGATTGTACGGAGATATGGGAGCTAGCGGAGCCTACAACCTGCAGGAGTCTGCACTGGCACTCGACGAACGCAAGGTCGTCATCCTTAATGGGCGAGGAGCCATGACGCCTTTCGAGGGCATTCTCGATGAAGACGAAATTGCGGCGGTTGCTGAATACACCTTTGAGCTGAAGCAGTAAATGACCGAATTGCGCGTACTGGGACTTCTATCGGGTAGCTCGCTCGACGGTTTAGATATGGGGCTTTGCCGGTTTGCCCTCCGCACCGACGAGCCCGCCCGCCCGGTAGCGGATTGGAGCCTGGAGCGTGTTCATACGGTTTCCTTTGATTCGGTCTGGGAAGCGCGTCTACGGCATGCCCACACGCTTTCCGGCCGGGAGTTGTGGCAATTGCACGTCGATTTTGGGCATTGGATGGGAGCGCGGGCCCGGGCATTTATTCAGGATCAGCCGGTGGATTTAATCAGCAGTCACGGGCACACGGTCTTTCACGATCCCGAGCGGCGCTTCACGACCCAAATTGGAGATGGTGCGGCCATAGCAGCGCGCTCGGAGTTGCCGGTGGTCGATCAATTGCGCAGCGCGGATGTTGCCAGGGGCGGTCAGGGGGCACCCCTTGCGCCGCTGGCAGATGTTTATTTGTTTCCGGGTTACGAGGCCTATCTCAATCTGGGGGGTATTGCCAATCTCACGATTCAAAAAGCAGGTCAACTCACGGCCAGCGACGTTGGTGGGGCCAACCAGGTATTGAACGCCCTGGCCGCCGAAGCCGGCCTCGCCTACGACGAAGACGGCCGATTGGCACGCGCGGGGCATCCTGTCCGCGAATTATGGCAGCAGGTAGATGCCCTGCCCTACTTTCGGCAACCAGCTCCTAAATCGCTTGACAACGACTGGGTACGCACTCAACAGTGGCCAATCTACGAGCGCTCTACCCATTCGGTGGCGGATCGCCTCCACACCGCCTGCCGGCAATTAGCTGGACAGATTGGCTACCAGCTGCGTGAGGCCTTTCCCGCTGATCAGCCTGTACGCGTACTTGTGACCGGGGGAGGCGCCTTCAACGGCTTTTTAATGGACTGCATCCGCGAAGCCGCTCCTGCTACGGTCGAATTCCACATTCCCGATCCGACGGTCGTCGCTTTCAAAGAAGCTGCTTTGATGGCCCTGGCCGGTGCGCTGCGCTGGGTGGGCCTGCCCAATTGCTTTGCCTCCGTCACCGGCGCCGATCGGGATACGGTGAATGGGGCGGTGTATCTTCCATAATGCCGATTAGACAATGTGCTAATGAGTCAATATGCCAATGTCCGAATTACATCACATCAAAGGATTAGCACATTGATACATTGACAAATCGGCACATTGAATCATTGACTAATTGATTTGTTGTTCCAAAAAGGCCAGCACTGCCGAAAAATCTTGTCGGCCGAAATCGGTAAGGGCATTGGTGTAGAGGGTAGCAGCAGCCTGGGCCATCGTTTGGCTGACCTGGTGTTCGTAAGCGGTTTGTGCGACGAGGTGCAGATCCTTGCGCATGTGTTCCAGGGGAAACTGGGCATCGAGGATATGATCGCGTAACCGTACGGCTTTGAATTGGAGGAAAGGCGCAGCGACGGCCCCCTGGGAGAGGGTATCTAGCAGGAAGGTGCGGTCGAACCCCATGCGTTGGCCGAGCGCGACGGTTTCGGCGAAGGAAGTCATAGCCTGGGCAAGCAGGGAGTTGATCAAAATTTTGAGGGCGCTCCCGCGGCTGACGGGGCCGACGTGCTTAGCGGCTTTGCCCATGTGATTGAAGTAGGGGTGGGCTTGTTGGAAATCAGCTTCCGTACCGCCGGCAAAGAAGACGAGTTCGGCATTTTCGGCATGCGGCAGGGTGCCGGCTACCGGAGCATCCATATAGCGAATGCCGTGCTGCTCGGCTCGCGCTCCCATTTCCTGGGCAAAAGAGGGGTTGACCGTTGTACAATCTACCCACAACGCATCCTTGGGCAAGGCGGGTAAAACCTGATGGCTGATCTGATCAACAACTTCCGGTTTGCTAAGCATCGAAAAGACGATGTCCGCTTCGCGCACGGCGGATGCGGGGGATGCGGCCCGGTGAGCGCCGGCGGCTACCAGCGCGTCAGCAGCGGAGGCGGTCCGATTATATACGGTGAGATCCACCCCCTGTTTTTGGAGATTCATGGCCATTCGACTACCCATGATGCCGAGTCCGATAAACGATATTTTCATAATTGCTGTTTAGGGCAAAGATGACCGTTCGCAAAGGGAAAAAATAGTCGGAATGTACCAGAAATGGGCAAAATCGAACGCGATGATACGCAAGGGCGGTCTGAGTTAATTTTATGTCTAATTCGAACGAATGGAACTGCGTCCTTTGGGGCTCGATCAAATAGAAGCAATTCGGGCATTGATGCACCGCATTTACCCTGCGGCCTATGCCCATTTCTGGGAAGATGCCGGTGCCTGGTACCTGGAGAATAAATACAGCTACGAGCAATTAAAGCGGGAATGGAATGCGGAACGAACCGAGGTAGCCGGGGTGATGGACGGAGCGTCGCTGGAAGGATACTACAAGATAAGCTGGGAGGATCAACGGAGTGTGGGGTTGGAGCGGCTCTATCTTTCTCCGTCGATTCAGGGACGAGGGATCGGCCGCAGCGCCTTGGATTATACCGTTCGGCGGGCGCAAGCCCTGGGCTGTTCCCTCATTTGGGTGGAGGCCATGGTCGCTTCTCCGGCCTATGAGTTCTACCGCCGGTACGGATTTCGGGCCCGAAGTAGTAGCGAGCTAACGTTTCCGGGTATGCGACCGGGTATGCGCACGCTTACAACGATGCATTTCGAAGTGGTAGGGAAGGAGGCGTTCAGTACACAACATTCTGTCGACCAGAGGCATTGATAAGGCAACATGGAAAATCAGCCATTGATTCTAATTACGGGAGCTACTGGTTTCCTCGGGGCCTACCTGATCCGCCGCCTCCTGCGGGAGGGGTATGCACTGAGGTCGACCTACCGGCCCAATAGTGTCTTCGATCTGGTAGGCGATCTCAAGGATCGCATTACTTGGGTAGAAGCGGATGTGGAGAACGTATTTCAGTTGGCCGAGGCAATGAAAGGGGTCGATACGGTCGTGCATGCTGCCGCGATGATCAGTTTCGATCCGCGCGATCGCAAGCAGCTTTTTCGGGTCAATCAGACCGGCACGGCTAATGTGGTCAATCTGGCATTGGAGCACGGAGTGCGCCGCCTCATTCACATCAGTTCGGTTGCCGCCCTCGGTCGCCCGAAACGCGACGAATCCATTTCCGAATCACACCGATGGCAGGAGATACCTGCCCCGACCTATTACGGGCGTTCCAAGTTTCAGGCAGAACGCGAAATCTGGCGGGGCCAGGCCGAAGGCTTGTCGGTGGCGGCGCTGTACCCAAGCGTGATACTGGGGGCTGGGCGCTGGACGGAAAGTACGCCTCAATTGTTTCCGCTCATCGATAATGGATTGACTTTTTTTCCCTCCGGGCGCACCGGCTTCGTGGATGCCCGCGATGTGGCCACGGCCGTCGTCCGTGTGTTGGAGCGCGACGTAGATGGAGATCGCTTTTTGCTCAATGCAGATAATTGGACGTACCAGCGCTTGTTCGGGGAGATCGCCCAGCGCCTGGATCGACCTACGCCCAAGCGGCGGGTGGCTTCCTGGCAGCTAAGCCTCCTGGGCCGACTATCTGACTTTCGGACCCGCCTCTTCGGGGGCAATCCGTTGATTTCTCATCAAAAAGCCCAGGCTATCCGGACTAAGTGGAAGTACGATAATCATCAATCCGTCGAAGCCCTCAAATTGACGTACCGTCCGCTCGACACCACGATCAACGATATTGCCCGCCTGTACCTACAAGCGAAGGCCGAGCAAGAGGTACGCCTGCCCGTGTATTTGCTGGAGTGAGTGAGAAAGATTCTTAGGCCGTTAGATTTTTAGATCATTAGGTATGCAGATAATGCATGATGACCCGGATGTTTATAATTGCTGAAACTAATGCCTAAAAACCTAAACACTAAAGCGTCCCCCGTAGCGCTTGTTCCCGTTCGATTGCTTCGAACAACGCTTTGAAGTTACCCTTTCCGAAGCTACGCGCCCCTTCCCGCTGGATGATTTCGAAAAAGACGGTGGGGCGGTCCTGCACGGGTTTGGTGAAAATCTGTAGCAGGTACCCTTCATCGTCCCGATCCACGAGGATATTGAGGCGCTTGAGGGCGGCGAGATCTTCCTTGATGGTGCCGACCCGGTCCAGGAGGGTATCGTAGTAGGTATCGGGAACGTGCAGGAAGTCGACTCCCCGTCGGCGCAGGCTATCGACGGTATGGATGATATCCTTAGTGGCTACAGCAATGTGCTGAACGCCGGCCCCGCCGTAAAACTCCAGGTATTCTTCGATCTGGCTTTTCTTCTTGCCCTCCGCCGGTTCGTTGATGGGGAACTTGATGTACCCATTTCCATTACTGACCACCTTACTCATGAGAGCGGTGTAATCCGTGCTGATGTCCTTGTCGTCGAAGGTGACCAGAAGTTTGAAGCCCATGACATCGCGATAGAAATCGACCCAATGGTTCATTTGCCCCAGCTCGACATTCCCGACGCAATGATCGACGTATTCCAAACCGATTGGCTGGAATTCCATAGCGGAGGAGCGGGCTTCGAAGCCCGGCATGAACGCCCCCGAATAAGCGCTGCGGTCGACGAATACATGAAGAGTCTCGCCGTAGGTGTGAATGGCCGACAAGCTCACGCGGCCGTGCTCGTCTTCGATCGTATGCGGAGCAAAAGCGGATTTGGCACCGCGCTCAACGGCTTGTTGATAGGCCGTTTCCGCATTGGGCACGGTCAGAGCCAGGACCTTGACCCCATCGCCGTGCCGGCTCACGTGCTGATTGATCGGATGCTCGTTTTTTACGGCACCGCTGATCACGAGGCGGATTTTTCCCTGCTTCAGCACGTAGCTGATCTGGTCGCGGCTTCCCGTTTCGGGGCCCCGGTAGGCAATGAGTTCGTAGCCGAAGGCCGATTGATAGAAATAGGCTGCCTGTTTGGCATTGCCGACGTAAAACTCAATGTAGTCCGTACCGAGGATGGGGAAGGTATCCTGGGTGGTGGTTGTATTTGGTGAGGTGATCGTATCCATGGTTAGCGGTTTGCTGTTTATAGTTTAAATGCGGCTATTGAGTTGGTTAAGAATTGGATGGTAGCCAGGAACGGTAGTAATCGCCATCCTCTATTTGCAGGGCTATCTCCGTGAGTTGGAGGGGGCGGAACGTATCCACCATGACGGCCAGTTCTTTGGTTTCTTTTGCGCCAATGCTTTTTTCAACCGTTCCGGGATGCGGGCCGTGCGGGATGCCGCCCGGATGCAGGGTAATCATGCCGCGTTCGACGTGCTTGCGGCTCATGAAGTCGCCATCGACGTAGTAGAGGACTTCGTCAGAATCGATGTTGGAGTGATTGTACGGAGCCGGTATCGCCAGAGGGTGGTAGTCGTAAAGGCGCGGCACGAACGAACAGATGACGAATCCTTTTGCGGCAAACGTCTGGTGCACGGGTGGTGGCTGGTGGACACGCCCGGTAATCGGTTCGAAATTGTGGATGCTGAATGCATAGGGATATACATAGCCATCCCATCCGACTACGTCGAATGGATGACCAAGGTAGGTATAGGGATATACCTGCTGTTGTTTTTTGATGAAGAACCTAAATTCCCCCTGCTCGCTGTGGGGTGTCAGTTGCTCCGGCTTGCGGATGTCGCGCTCGCAGAAGGGCGCGTGTTCCATCAACTGGCCGAAATCGTTGCGGTAGCGCTTCGGAGTCGTGATGGGGCTGTGACTTTCGACGATGAATAGTCGATTGTCGGGACGATTAAACTCGAGTTGGTAGATAGTGCCGCGAGGAATGACCACGTAATCCCCTTCGGTAAAAGGCAGCGTGCCGTACATAGTGTGCAGCGTCCCGTCCCCTTCGTGGATGAACAGCACTTCATCGGCGTCGGCGTTCTTGAAAAAGTAATCTGTCATGCTTTGGCGCGGGGCCGCGAGGCTGATTTGGCAGTCTGCGTTGGCCAGAACGACCTTACGGCTTTTCAGATAGTCGTCTTCCGGGGCTACCCGAAAGCCTTTCAGGCTGCGGTGCTTCAGTTGCCGGTCTGCTGCAATTGCCGGAGCCGCTGAGAAAGGATCGCCTACCTGCACGATTTGGGTAGGGGGGTGGATGTGGTACAACAGGCTGTGCAAATCGCTGAAGCCTTCGGTAGAGAAGAGTTCTTCATGATACAAGGCTCCATTTGGTTGGCGAAATTGGGTGTGGCGTTTGGGGGGCACCTGCCCTAGCCGGTGGTAATGCATAACGCGGTGGTTTATCGGTTGCGGGCTTCGTTGAGATTGTGTAATACCTGCTTCATCATTTGCTCTAAGGCGACTAGCTCGGCTTCCTCCAGCCCGTTCCAGGCAATTTCGCGCACGGATTGGATAATGGGAAGGGCTTGTTTGAGAATACGCCGCCCCATTGGGTGTAGGACGATTCGAAACCGCCGGCGATCCTCTGGGTCGGGTACCCGCTGGCAGTAGTCCTTTTTCACGAGCAGATCGATGATCCGCGTCATGGTAGGGGCATCTTTTGCGGTACCCTGTGCGAGCTGATACTGAGATTGGCCATCTTCCTGCTGAAGGGCCCGCAATACCAGCCATTGATCGACCGTCAGGTCGATTTCTGCCTCTGCTAATCGTTGTTGCGCCAGTTGCTTCATCCGCTTAGCGGTGCGCTCGAGCAGAAAGCCCGATAGCTCGGATCGCAACAGCTTGGGCGAAGATGGCTTGTGCATAAAATCGTTTGTGCAAATATAATTAGTATAGCAATTAAATTCAAGTAAAAGAACCGCGGTTATTTTTTCGGTATTCGAACCAAAAGATGTAGTGACGTTATTGACTGTAACCCCGTAAAGGTTTATCTTTGCGGTACCGCTCTAAAGAACAGGCTGCTGATCTAGCAGTATTGGTTCCAAAGTCCATTACAACACGGCCGTTTACATTGCTGGCAGCTGCGTGCAGAATACGCGCTTGGGCTGCCTGTGGCCCTTCAGGCTGGCAGGTATGGTGGGTGGGTCATTTTTATATTCCCACCCACATGGTGTGCGGTCGGCCCGGCCCGGCAATCGGCTCGGTTGCCGGGAGGATATCCATTGCCCGGTTGTCCGGTATGTCGAGCCTCGGAATGGTCATCCATCCAAGCCGAATGACCATTCCGAGACTCTATCGGAGGTCCTAGCTGGAGGTTGTGGCTCCGAATAGGGGAGAAGGATAGACGTTTTCTTTGATAAGCATTGCAAAGGCTTCCTGCACCTTGGGCTTGTCATCGCGGTAGGTAACGCCGTACCACTTGTCTTCACTTCTCAGGACTCTCACCTGCGCCTTACCCTGCTTGATGAGCGTGTCCACTACCTCGGGGATGAGGAATTCTGCCTTTGGTGCAGTACCATTGTCGTGCACGAACTGGTGAAACATGTCCTTGGTAGCCTGGAAGATCGAAGGATGAAAACCCCAGAAGTTCATGGATACGAGGCTTTCGTCGCTTACATCGTAGCGATTCCCGTCTTCTCCCAGGTAGGTGACCTTTCCGTTGTCGCGCTGGATTTTCAGGCGTTCCTTCACATCGGTGAGTAGGGTATCGCCATCCATAGTGGCGACGCCGCGATTGACGGTACCGTGGTCGGAGAGGGTGTTGCGGAGCACGTAGCCGATCATGCTATACAAATCTGGCCGTACATCGGTGGTGAGGAAAGTGGCCATTGTATGGAAGGCTTCCACGCCGTAATAGTCATCGGCATTGATCACGGCAAAGGGGGTATCCACTACCGGCTCTGCTACAAGCATCGCATGGGCGGTTCCCCAGGGCTTTTCGCGAAAGCTGGGATCGATGCCATCCGGCACGAAGCTATCCATTTCCTGGAAGGCGTAATCAACCACAATTTGGTCGCCAAAGCGGCCGGAGAACTTTTCTTTAAAGGGGGCTTCGATATCTTTTCGAATCACAAATACGACTTTGCCAAAACCCGCCCGAATGGCATCGTAGATAGAATATTCGATAATGCCTTCTTCGTGGGGGCCTACTCCGTCAATTTGTTTTAGACCGCCGTAGCGGCTTCCCATGCCGGCAGCGAGAATGACCAATGTTGGTTTTTCCACAGGTTCTTGGTTTTATGACTAATAATCGATGAGCTGTTATCCTTACCTACGAATCGGGGAAAGCAAGGTTACAGTTGCCATTTCGGGAAACGGACCCGAAGTGCGGATGTTCGTAGGTCTTACTTTCCTTGATGTCGGAGGTGGTCGCGAAACTGATTCGCTTTGTGGTGAGCTTTCAAATAGATGTACAATTGGACTCCGACATACACTAAAACGCCGGCGAGGAAAAGTGCATTGCGTGCCCACTCTACCGCATCGGCATGCGATTCGTAAAACGGGCGCACAAACAGGACCTCAAAGCCGGTCACCATGGCAGCGCACATGAAGAAAAAAATAGCGCCGGCCCGGCTCAACTGATGCAGGCCTTCCTGTTGTTGCCGGATGGTCTTTTTTAAAAACTCCAACGACTCCTGATCCTCCGGCTGTATGCGCAGCAATTCGTGAAGGATGTAGTGCGCCTGATCGTACTTCCCCAGTCGGTAGCAGGAGGCCGCCTTGCGGAAGAGCATGTGCCGAAACACATCTTTGGAGCCCACGTAACGGACGTTGTATTCAATGGATGCTTCGATGATCCCATCGACGAGCAGCAAGTGTTTGCGGTAGGCTCCCGTCTCAAAGAGCGCATCGACGTAGCGAACGGTCAGATCGAAGTATTCTCCGAAGTCGAGTTTACCGATTTGCTTCTCCTTATCTTCGTAAAACCGGATCATGCGCTGGTAATTATTAGACTCAATCGAGTGGAAATCCCGATACAGAGGAGAATAATATACCTGCCGGTTAGACATACAAAAAGAAGCGATTTAATTACTACTATAATCCTATGCGAATATAATAGTTTATACTCGACGCAAAAAGGTTTGGACTTGTCGAAACCTCATTGGTCAGCACAATGCCGCACGTACTATGAACGAATGAGTCGGTATAAAAGTGGCCGGGAGGGAGCCGCATCGAGATGAAAAGCGGGCACTTGCAGCTCCAGCAGGTAAAGGCCGTCGGTCACTTCCGCAGGTACGTAGATGAGTTCGGTGATGGTGGCTTGCCGCCGGGGTTGTTCGGGAAAGGCCCAGAAAGCGCGGTGGGCGGCCAGTGCGCCTCCGTCCGATTCCGGATCGATGCTTGGCAGGTCGATGAGGAGGTGTTGAATACCGCGCTCGGCAAGCAACGAAGCCGCCTCCGGAGATAAGTAGGGTGGATTGGCCCCGGAGTAATTCGTCCGCAGTTTGAGGGCATCGTTTGGAAGGGTTCGAATCACGAGCGCCGGCACGTCGTCCTCCAATGCTTCTTCCAGTTGAGCCCGCTCGATACAACGCTCCCCGTCTGCCCGTTTTTGCGGATACAAACTGATCACCTGGGCCAGAAACCAGAATTGATCGAAGACCTCCGTTAGTGGTATCCATTCGGGCGCAATGTGCCCCACGCACTCCGTATGCGTTCCATTTCCGTGCGGGGTCATCCGCAATTGATAAAAATTGACGGCTCCTCCCGCCCGGACTGATCCCACAAATTCCCCGGCCCGAATCGGCTCTGCCTCGGCGTAAGGCGCATACCAGGCCTGCGGCCCCGACCCGTCGAATCGAAGCGGTATACCGATCTCGAGCGGCTGCCGGAGGTCGATCTGATAGGTATCTGTCTTTAGTTGGATGGTGGCTAGCATGGTAATGCTGTGATGCTGTAATTTACTGACATTGGCACATTCAATAAGAAATTACCGATTCCGCCGATCCTGGCCCCAATTCATTTTGTTGCGCAGCGTGTCGAGGAAGCTAATATCCTGTAGGCGTACCAGTTGGGTACAAAAATCGTTGCGCCGTACGGCCAGTTGGTGATTGCAGCCGATCATTTCAAAGCGGCTGTCGAGGGTGCATAGGAAGTTTTCGGCCCGGCCTTCGATTTCGAAGGAAATCACGGAATCTTCGCTGATGACGATGGGGCGAATATTGAGATTGTGTGGGGCAACGGGGGTGATGACGAAGTTGCCCGAATTCGGGAAGATGATGGGCCCCCCGCAACTGAGGCTGTAGCCCGTCGAGCCGGTTGGGGTAGCTACAATGATACCGTCCGCCCAGTAGCTGTTGAGATAGGCCCCGTTGATAAAGGCATGTACGGTGATCATGCTGCTGGTATCGCGCTTGAGCAGGGTGAAATCGTTGAGGGCGTATGGCATATCGCCGAAGACGGGCAGGTTGCTCTCCAGGTAAATCATGCTGCGCTCTTCGATGTCGTACATCCCCCGGATCAGACGCGAAATGGCGTGGCGGATCTGGCGTTTTTCTACGGTCGCCAGGAAACCCAGTCGGCCTAGGTTGATCCCTAAAATGGGCACTCCGCTGTTGCGCACCACCGTGGTGGCATGGAGAATGGTACCGTCGCCGCCCAGCGTAATGAAGAAATCGAATTTTTTGACGGCAAAGTCGAGGAAGCCCTCGAATACTCCCACATCGCGTTTAAAGTGAATGTGAGGCCGCAATGCCTCGAGGTAAGGGCCGTATACGTAAGCGGCAATTCCCGACTCGGCCAAGGTGTCGAATAGATGTTGGACGTGGGGAAGGTCCTGTTCCTTGACCGTCTTGCTGAAAATGACCACTTGCATGTTGGCGCTCGTTATGAGTGCCGAAATAACGCTTTTTAAACCGCATGGTCAACCTGCGCTCCAAAAAAGTGGGACAAACGCGTGAATATGGAAGGCTCGACGTCGGATATCAAATATTGAGGTCCAGCTTCAGGAAGAATCCTGCTTCCTGCAAGTGGTTCATATTGTACTGCAGGCGGATCACTTTGTCGTAGTACATCACCAGGTCGATGCCCAGGCCGCCACCGTAGAGGAGTCGGTTGTTGAGAGGATTGTTGCTGTGGAAGTGCGGATCGTGCGCAAATCCGGTATCTCCGTAGATGCCGAAGTAGGCCCTCACCGGCATCGTGCGGAAGGCGCGAATGGGAACCAGCTTCCCGAAGGAAAGCCGCTCTTCGAACAGCCGGAAGCGCAGGCTGGTCTTCAACAGGGCAAGATCCAGTCCGTCCATCACGTAGAATTCGTAGCCCCGCAGCGAGTTGACGCCGTAGCCCAATGCTCGGTGGTAATTGTAGGCCTGATGGGAGCGAATAACGGAGAGCTTGCCACTGGCAATCATACCCAAGCTCCAGCGGTTTTGCTTTCCGAGCGGGAAATACTGCCGGTAATTTCCGGAAACAGTAAAGGTGTTGCGGTCGCCGAATAGGCCAAGCCCATCCTTGATCATTTCGATACTGGTGTAATTTCCCTTCCAGGGATAGGAACGGACGTCGCGGCGATCCGTCACCAGGCGGTAAGAAATGGACAGAAAGCGCTGCTTCTGCTGGCCGCTGCCAAAGAAATCCGTATTGCGCTCCAGAATGGAATCGTCGACGGTATTGCGCTGGTAGCCGACCCGCCAGCTATGGCGCGTGTAGAGTTTCGGCCGGAATGCGGCTTCCAGGCCGGTGAAGAATTCCTGGTAAATAAACGAGGATGGATCGTTGAAAAACTGGTGCTTATTGTACTTCGTCTTGTAGTTGATCTCCCGGTTTTGACGGAAGTTCGCATCGACGGAAATGCCCCAGTTGCGGTTGGGTCCTACGTAGGGCAGGTCGTAGCCGAGGGAAAAAGTACGGGTGTAGCCGAATTCGGCGCCCACTTTCAGGCGATCCGCCCGACCGGAGAAGTTCTGGTGGGTAAATTCACCACCCACGTTGATGCGATCGAGGGAGCGATTCTGCTCGGTCCACCAAACGTTGAAATTGCGGTCGGCCAATTCGAAGGTGGGCACCGGATAGATATACCAGTTTTCGGATACCACCACCCGGAGCGTCACGTCGTTGGTTTCTCCTTCCCAATTGGCATAGGTAATCTCCGCGGCCGTGAAGAGGCCCGTATTCATGAGCTGAAGCTCGCCCTCCCGCAAACGCTGGGGCAATACATCCAGAGAGACGACATCGCCGATGGCGAAAGGCAATTCCCGCAGAATGACACCGGTGCGCGTAAGTCCGTTGCCCTCCACTTGAATGTCAACTAACTGCACTGTATCATCCTGCGCCTGCAGGTACCCTCCGAATCCGAGGATCAGAAACACTATCCATTTAAACCGCATACCACTACGAATAATAACACCTGTTCATTTAATGGCACCGCTGGTGGCGGGCCTCTATACGCGTGCAATGGGTTGGTGGTTGTACGTGAGGTGTCTCGTTAAAGTTATGGAAACTACGCTATATCGTATAGACCAAGAACGCAAAAGCCTAGACAAAAAAGGTTAATTAATCGATAAATGAACGTTGATCTGATAGATAACGGGCTAATTATCAATTAAATTGACCGCGGTGGCGGCTATTTGATCGCGTCCGACAAAAGCGCTTTTTAGCCAAACTTTTTTTCTTGTGCTCCAAATTTTTGATAATACTGTACACATTGAGGAGCAAATTTCCAAATCATATTTGGTGTTTTAACTACCGTTACCGCGATCTCTTGCAGGCCTCATAGAGGTCTTGCCAGCCTTTACGCTGGCGAAGCACGGTTTCCAGGTATTCCTGCCAGATGGGCCCGTCGCGCAGTTCATCTTTTACGATTGCGCCGGTCAGGCTGGCGGCGAGGTGCTCGGCGCGGATGCGCCCGTCGCCGAAGTGGGTGGCCAGCGCCTGGCCATTGTGTACGACGGAGATGGCCTCCGCGGTGCTCAGGGTGCTGGTAGGGGATTTCAGTTTCGACTGGCCGTCTTCGGTGCGCCCGTTGCGCAGCTCCCGGAAAATGGTGACGAGCCGGCGGATTTCCTCCGTGATGCCTTCGCTGGTGGGGAGCTCCAGCCGCTGGCCGATTTGGGCGGCCCGGGTCTCCACGATCTGCACTTCCTCTTCGAGGGTATCGGGAAGGGGCAGTTGCACGGTGTTGAAGCGCCGCCGCAGTGCGCTCGACAGCTCGTTGACGCCCTTGTCGCGGTCGTTGGCCGTGGCGATGACGTTGAAGCCCCGCACGGCCGCTACCGCCTGATTCAGCTCGGGAATCGGCAGGATTTTCTCGGATAGGATGGTGATGAGCGTGTCCTGCACGTCGCTCGGGATGCGGGTCAGTTCCTCGATGCGCACGAGTTTCCCCGTTTGCATCCCGCGCATCAGCGGGCTGGCGACCAGGGCCGCTTCGCTTGGCCCTTCGGCCAGCAGGCGGGCGTAATTCCAGCCGTAGCGCAGTGCCTCCTCGCTCAGCCCGGCGGTACCCTGGATCAGCAGCGTAGAGTCGCCGCTGATGGCCGCCGCGAGGTGTTCGCTCACCCAGGTCTTGGCGGTGCCGGGAATGCCCACGAGCAGCAGCGCCCGATCAGTGACGAGCGTCGCCACCGCCACTTCGATCCGGCTGCGGTCGCCGAAGTACTTCGGGTTGATGGCGGTCCCGTCCTCCAATTCGCCTCCCATCAAATAGGTGACTACCCCGCGCGGCGACAGCCGCCAACCCTCCGGCCGGGGGAAGGTATCCTGGGCAATCAGCGCATCGAGCTCGGCGGCGTAAGCCGTTTCGGCGTGGGGGCGGAGGGTGGATTGGCTCATGGGGTGAAGATACGTACCAAGTAGAAGTATCGATTGACTAATCCGGGCTTATAATGGATTATCAATCGCTTAACCGGAAGCGGCTGACCATCTAACATAGTATGGATCGAATATATTCCCAGTGTTAATGACTCGGAAAGTATTCCTGAATATCCCGAAGGTTTACTCCATTGGCACTAACAGGTCCATCGGGCGTCACTTCAATTTCATAGATTCCCACTTCCAGATCTATCGTTGGCAGTTGCCCCTGGGCCAGGGCCTGAATGAGTGGAAGAGGATTGCGTTCAAAGGTGATGATCCTTGTTTGGTCGTCGAGGAGTGTAGCTACCACGGCGAGCTCAAATTCCAGGATTTGATTGAAATTGGGAATTGCCAAATTGACAGCCTGAAGGTACGCACCGAAATTAGCGGCCTCGGTAGAGGCCATAGGGCTGGGGGGAGTCTTCGACCAAAAGTCTTCCAGATACGCCCGGAAGATTTCCGTGCCAAGCGCCAGCATCAGGAACCGGGAGCTGAGTTTCAGGATACCCACAACCATGGAGCCTCGGAACTCCTTAATCAGGCCCCTTACCAGGGTGATCCCAGGTTCAACCTCCAGAGGGGCCTTGAACGTATTTTGCTCGTCGATGGATTGCCCTGTAACGAGTCGGCCGATTGCCTGCTCCCACTCCACTAGAGATGGGTAATTGATGCTTTTCGTTATCTGCTGCTTCGTGGAAGGGTGGATTTGGATAGGAGACTTTACCTGTGACGTGGTGTTCTGCGGACGAGCTTGCCAAAGCGCCTTCACCAGGTCAATTTGTGTTTTAACAAGCTCCAATCCAACCACAGGAACAAAGGAGGGAAACATTTCGAAAATGATAGCCTTGACGTTGGGCATTGATCCGATCACCTCCTGAGTTAGCTGGAGGAGTTGGTTGGGGATGGCGCCCGAATGAGCGTCAAGATAGAAACCATCTAACTCCAATCCTCCGGCTAGATGAATTTCAAGTACTCGTTCGAGGGGAATCTGTTGGAGAAATTCTTCGACCGATTGACGACCATTGAGTTGATTGGTCCAGAGGTTGTGAAGATCCAGCAGAATGCCACAGTCAGCGGCTTCGGCGATGCGGCCGACGAAGGCACCATCGGGCAGTTCGTCAGCTCGGACTTGGAAGTAATTTACCCCCGTTTCAATGGCAACTGGTACGGAGAGAGTCTCCTGAACAATCTGGACGTTGCGCACTGCAGCGGCAATGCCGTCGGCTGATTGACGGGGTGGTAGGAAGAATCCGGTGAAAAAGTCATGCCCGTTATTGAAACTGAGGTGCTCGCTCATCCAGGGAGCATCCAATGCCCTGATTGTCCGATCCAACAATTGTAGTTGATGAGGGTCTGGTCGTTTGGAGGTGCCAACGGGCATGCCCACACTATGCACCAATTTGCGGCCGGGTAAGGACGCGATGTGGTCAAGCACCACATCTGATATCGTCGAGACTCCTGAACCAAAGGAAGTCTCTACCCACGAGGTTTGGGGCTCAATTTCAAGCACCTCCAATAAGGTAGGGTATTGGTTCAGGAGTGGTTCGATGGCGGAAGAATAGGTGATCCCTACTCCTAACTCAGGCAAATTCTTGAACGACATTTCCCTGCGCGTTCACCATGAAATCTAACTGATTTTGGAAGCGAATATCGAAGCCCGACACACAAGCGATGTGGCCGAGTTCACCGGCAATTTTGGCAACAGCCTCCGTGATTACCTCGATATTGAAGGCTGCTTTTTCGTGTAGGCCAACCTTGACCACCTGAATGGGCTCGTAATCGCGATCGCCGACTTCGATATCCGCCGTGCGCAGCTGATGTTGTGGGCGTAAGCGGGTGACTTCCAGATCATGTCCAATGGCATAAGGTCCCCGAAACGTCTCAAAGGTGATGTCATAGCCGGAGCAGCAAGACTTACAGCCAAGCTCGTCGAGAAGGTCGATCAAGCTTTTATTGAAAGAATCTAGATCATAGGCTACTTTGGCAGGGATGGAAACACGTACTGGTCTTCGTTGAGTTAATCTCTTCATTAGTTACTATTTAGAATTATTTCGATGACTATCTTTCCTTTCAAGTTAGGTGTGATATCGTAAACGATCAATCCTTGTTTTCCTGGATTTTAATGGGAATCGATCAATAACTTCTGCCAATTTCAGATTGGAACCACAGGGATCAATGATTTTCAAAACCACTATCTTTCGCTAAACGCATACATCCAATCGCCATGAAATACGTATTGGTCCTCCTCTTGCTGATCGTTGTAGGGATCGCCCCAGTGATTGCTCAGGACGAACCCTCTTTCGAAGCCATTATATCCCTTCAAAGCGTGGGCAGTCCACAAATCGCACCCGATGGGAGTGCCGTTTTATTTACCAAGCGCAGCACCGACTGGGCCAAAAATCGATTCGATACCGAGCTGTGGTTGGCCCGCGAAGGGGCCGAACCCTTTCAGTTGACCCACAATCCGGAGGGCTCGAGTTCCAGCCCCGCCTGGTCGCCCGATGGCAAATGGATTGCTTTTCTGACCAAAACCGGAAAGCACACCCAAATCCACGTGATGCGAGCCGCGGGGGGAGCCGTTTTCCCGTACACGACCACCAATCAAAACGTGGGCGCTTTCCGGTGGTCGCCCGATGGGAAGCAATTGGCCTTTTTACAATCGGAAAACAACGAGAAATCCGATAAAAAACGCAAGGAAGCCTACGGCGACTTTGCCGTAGAAGATCAGGAATATCAGCAGCGCCAGCTATGGATAGTAGATTTTCGGCCGGAATACCTACAGGAAGTGCTCTTGCCCGATCAACTGCAGGATTCGATTTTCAAGAACCGGCGGAGGGGGCAATTGCTCCTCAACGATTCTACCTTTAGTGTGACGAATTTCGAATGGTCGCCGGATGGAAAATACATTGCCTTTAACCACCAGCCCGACCCCCTCATCAATTCCTTTTTCCATGCGGATATCTCCGTGTTGGATATCGAAACGGGCATCCATCGGCCGTTGGTTCAAAATCCCAGTGCGGACGGATTGATCGGCTGGTCTCCTTCAGCAGATGCTATTCTGTATCAGACGAATCTCGAAGACTCCACGTCCAATTATTACTTAAACGATTACCTATTTCGAATTAACCTCGATGGCTCCGGGCAGAAACGGCTGGCGGCTGATTTCGATGAAAATATCTACGGCATGACCTGGACGCCCGCGGGGATTTACGGCACCGCCTGGCAGAAAACCCGTCGGCACCTGGTGCGCATCGATCCGGAGAGCGGGATCGTGGACTTGCTCGACGCCGGAGTAGCCCGCATTTACGCCACCTCCGTCACGAAGGACGGTAAACAACTCGCCCTCCGAGGAGCCAACGATCAGGATCTGGCAGAGATTTACCGCATGGATTTGCCGGATGGTCAGCCAACGAAAATCACGGACTACAGCGCCCAAATCAGCAACTGGAAAACGACCCAGCCGGAAGTCATTTCCTGGAAGAGCCAAGACGGGGCCACCATCGAAGGCGTGTTGCACAAGCCCCGGGATTTCGACCCCAATCGCAAATACCCCCTCCTGGTAGCCATTCACGGAGGGCCGACGGGGATTTCGACGCCCAACCCGGTGCCCTCCTACGTCTACCCGATGGTGCAATGGGTCAATAAGGGAGCCTTAATCCTGCAGCCCAACTACCGCGGGTCGGCCGGCTACGGGGAGGCATTTCGCTCTCTGAACGTCAAAAACCTGGGCGTAGGCGATGCCTGGGACGTCCTCAGCGGCGTAGAATACCTCGAGCAGCAGGGCTTCGTCGACAGCGACCGGATCGGGGCCATGGGCTGGAGCCAGGGCGGCTATATCTCGGCCTTCCTCACCACGAATTCGACCAAATTCAAGGCGATTTCGGTGGGTGCCGGTATCTCCAACTGGATGACCTACTACGTGAATACCGACATTCATCCCTTCACGCGCCAGTATTTGAAAGCGACCCCCTGGTCGGACGAGGCGATTTACAAGAAAACCTCTCCGATGACGAACATCAAGCAGGCCCAAACCCCGACCCTGATTCAGCACGGTGAGTTTGACCGGCGCGTGCCCACCGCCAATGCCTATGAATTATTTCAGGGCTTACAGGATGTAGGGGTGCCCGCCAAATTGATCATTTACAAAGGCTTCGGCCACGGTATCACCAAGCCCAAAGAACGACTAGCCGCCATGTGGCACAACTGGCAGTGGTTTGGGAAGTACTTGTGGGGAGAAGAGGTGGAGATGCCTTAGCAAAAGTAGCTGGAGGATGGTTTTTTCTATATTTAGCCACCGCTCAATGATCCAGCACGATGCCGCCACCTAAAATTTTCATCAACTACCGCCGCAAGCTGTCCAGCAGCAGCGCGCAGCTGCTCTACCTGATGCTGCAACAGCGCTTTGGGGAAGCCGTCTGGATGGATGAAGATTTGGAAGGGGGCGACGTTTGGAATTCCACTATTTTGCAAACCCTGGATCAAGCGAAGGTGGTGTTGGCCCTGATTCCACCCGAGTGGCTATACTATCGATCTACCCGCGACCGAATTTCCACGCTGAAGGATCTAGAACGGCTGAGCGATCTGCACCAGGCTGGGCAATGCTACGTGCGCAAAGAGCTGGAGCGGGCCTTAGAGAAAGGCATCACCATTATTCCCGTACTACTTGACGGAGCGAAGCTCCCTCCTCGCGATTGGATTCCGGAATCGCTGTTGCCCGTATTCGATACCTACCAGAATATATCCCTGCACTTCGCAAGCCCAAAACGGGAGGATTTTCAGCGCTTTTTCGAAATCCTGGCCGAAAAAGCCGAACTGGATACGCGCCAGCTGGATGGCGCAGATGATCTGTTTTACCAACCGGTCAATAACATCTTCCCGCTACCGGACGATCTCCGTGACGAACTACCCGACACCCCGGTACCCTACGTCGGGTTAAAACCCTTCGCGCGGACGGAGGCCCGGCTGTTCTTCGGCCGCAGCCGGGAAATCTACAAGCTGTGCTACAAAATCACCCGGGAAGCGGAGCCGCGCCTGCTGCTGCTCGACGGCTACTCGGGGACCGGCAAATCCTCGCTGCTGCAGGCGGGCATCATTCCCCGATTGGAAAAGCAGGGCTGGGCCGTGGCCTACGGCCGCCGTGAGGAAGACAAGATAATGGGCCTGAGCGGGGTCTTTACGCGGCTCCGGGCCGAACTCGAAGCCAAACCAGCCGGCCGCAAGCTGCTGATCCTCGACCAACTGGAGGAGGCCATCACCAACCCCATCGACGTGCGGCCGCGCGAACTGGCCGAACTGGCCGAACTCCTGCAAGTCGCACAGGCGGAGCGGCCCGATTGGAAGTTTCTGCTGGCCTTCCGCAGCGAATACACCGCCCGCATCAGCCGGTTGCTGCAAGATTTTGAGCTTTCCTTCGACGGGGCCAATACTCTCTTCCCACTGGATCGGGAAGGTATTCTCGAAGCCGTGCAGAGCGTCTCCAACGTGGCGGACCTGCACACCCACTACCGGCTCCACTTCATCCCGCCGAGCCTGCCCCGAACCATCGCCAATCGATTGGCCGAACGGGCCGGCTACGATATCGCGCCGTTGATCCAGGTAAACATGGAGCTGCTCTGGGAAAAATGCCGACAGGCCGACGGCAGCGTGCGCATTACGCGCCACGCCATCCGGAGTTTCATCGAGAGCCACGAAGACCTGCTGCAGCACTACCTGACCAAGATTCGGGAAACCATCACGGAGGGTTATGCCGACGATTTGGCCGTCCTCCAGGTGCTCAATTTTTACGTAGAAGAAAAACCCGCCGCGGCCACCCGCCTGGATGCCGAGTTCGAACAGCATCCCGATTTCGGCCAGGACGACCGCGTGCGGACCCTCCGGCGGGAGCTGGAGCGCCTCTACCTTCTCAGTATCACCGGTGCGGGCCACCGGCGAGCGGCCCGCCTCACGCACGATGTGCTGGCCACCACGATTTCCCACAAGTACCTCGAGCTGAACACCCGCCTGCGGCGCCGTGCGGAAGAGCAAAGCTTCGAGCTGCTGTTCGAGAAATTGCCGCAGCAGCTATACGTCACGGAGTATGAGAAAGCGCAGGAAACCCTGAGTAAGCTGATGGAACTAGGCATCCGGCGGAAGGAGTTGCGGCCCTACCTCTACGAATTGTTATTCTTCTGGAAGGAAGCGGGCACAGCGGATTTCGTGCAGCGCAACCTCCAGTACTTCATCGATAGCGGATTACTTTCCGAAGCGGCCCTGCAGCACGCCAAGGAAGTACAGCAGCAGCCCGAACGGGCGGCCGTCGATCGCTGGCTGGCGGAGGTGGACCCAAAAGCCTACTCGCAGATGCAGCATCGCTACCTGGCGCCGGAAGAGACCTATCTGGTGGAAGTCGTAGGCGGTTCGTTTACCCGCAAGGAGCAGGAGATTCAGATCGATACGTTTTTTTTGGCCAATGTGCCGGTTACTTTCTGGAAGTACAGCCTGTACGCTCGGGCGGCAGGTGTCGGCATGCCAAAAGCACCCCGCTGGGATATCCGGGGGGATCATCCCGTAGTGAATGTTTCCTGGTGGGATGCGATTCAGTACTGCAATTGGTTGAGCGCCCGCTACGGCCTGCCGGAGGTTTACGAAATTCGGAAAGACAAGGCAGCCCCCCAAGATCAGAAAAAATGGAGCGTAATTATTCATTCAGGTGCACCGGGCTTCCGCTTGCCCTCCGAAGCGGAGTGGGAATACGCCGCTAGGGGCGGCCGTCGCAGTCGTGGATTTCAGTATGCCGGGAGCAATAATCTGAAGGAAGTGGGATGGTATACCAGAAATTCAGATAACCAAACCCACCCGGTCGCTCAGAAACAGGCGAACGAATTGGGTTTGTTTGATATGAGTGGAAACGTGTGGGAATGGTGTGCTGATAATTGGCACGATAACTTCAAAGGAGCTCCGCAGGATGGACGCCCCTGGATAGAAGGAGGTGCTGCAAACTGGCGAGTGGTTCGTGGCGGGTCTTGGTACAGCTACGATAACTATTGTCGGGTCTCCGTCCGCAACTACTACGCCTCAGACTTCCGATTCAACTATTTGGGTTTTCGAGTTGCCCGGTACTAACCCTTTGGTTTTTTAATTTTACCGCCGAAGGCGGTCGAAAATTTCAGCCCGAACGTCGGTATTTTACACCTGTCATATAGTATGCATCAATTTTCTGCTACCTATCTATTTGTGCCTAACGGTAGGGCGCACGCATCGAATGCCGGAGACCGTGAGTCCACCTGGCGGGACATAGCTTGGGCCCTCGGCTCTGTGGCCGGTGGCTGGGCTCGGGGTGCCCCACACCATGTGGGTGGGTATATATTAAAACGGCCCGCCCACCATACCTGCCAACCTCGAGGGCTGCAGGCAGCCCAGGCGTGCGCGGCGCA
>CAZDET010000030.1:12162-57541 GCA_964504335.1 uncultured Saprospiraceae bacterium | reverse complement strand
GCTTCATTTAACTCATTTTGATATTTTGGGGATAAAGAAATATTTACTACTCCACGCCAACAAACCTGAAAAGCCTTTCTGATTTTTGTGTTAGGAAATAACTGCTTTCTAACCGTAGAGTTGAGTCCGTCTGCACCCAATGTGATTTTAGACGCTATCTCTTTCCCATTTTCAAACCTTAAAATATTCTCGTTGCCGCTATTTTCTATTTCGGTAAGTTTATACCCTAAATTTAAGGTGTCAGATTTCAAATGCTCCGTCAAAATTTGTTGTAGCGTTGCTCGGTGGATAGCAATAGTTTGGCAACCATATTTTGTTTCAAAACATTTCAAGTCAATACTTGATAGTGGCACCAAATCTGAGGTTGTAATATTCATTGAAGATATTGGATTCCCCCTTTTTCCGACTAGAGACCTTAGTCCTAATTTTTGATAAACTTGCATAGCGTTAATTGCAAGAATTATTCCTGCACCAACGGGTTTTAACTCATCAGTTTGTTCGTAAATCCGAACGTTCACATCTTTTTGCAGAAGAGCTATAGCGGTTGTTAATCCGCCTATTCCTGCTCCGATTATATCCACTGTCATTTGTTCGTTCTGATTGGTGCCGACTCGTTTTTATCCGCATTGCGCTTTACGCACTATGGCGTATACACGCACTATATGATTTCATGCAAATCACGCAATAAGTTGACGTTGTGACACCCATATAAGCATAAAATACCCAATAATCCAGTTGCGTAATTCAGTGAGTTGACGTTGTTACACCCAAATCAAAGTGTGAGTGTCAGTGTGGGTTTGGGTGTGCGTATTTTTACCTACAACAGGAAATTCGGGGAAGAATCAATAACCGGTTACTCGGAATCGATGGCCGAGCTAGTGGGCGTTCCCTTTCTTCCAATCAGACGAGGCTTCGCCTTCCAAAAGTCCCGAGGGGTTTGGTATGTTGGAAGGATGAGCATGTTTCCAAATATAATTAGTGCGGGGCAGGAATGCAACGGGTGTTGGCGACGGAAAGCCGCCGGCTTAGAAGCGAGGGCAGATTATTTTTTCTTTTGCTTCTTTTTAGGGGGTGGTAGCTCCCGGACGGTGATGGCTACCAATTGGCCGAGCCAGGCGGGATCGTCTAGTTGTTCGTCGATCAGGAAGTAGTTTTTGGCGCCTGGGTAAGGGGGGGCTTCTACTGGCTCCTGGATGAATTGCCGCCCTCCTTCGGTGGGTTTGATGTAGAATTGATTGTCGCAGACGACTGCGAAGAATTTACCGTCGGCGTATACTCCGTATTCTCCGAACATGCTCCGGAAGGTGATTTCGCCGTGGTAGTCGATTTGTTGGATGATCTGCTCGACGATTGCTTTTTCGGAAGCCATTTTGGTACTTTAGTCATTTAGTACTTTGGTCGTTTGGTCTTGATAGGCCTTATCTAACATACCGAAGAACTTATTAATAATTCAATACACTGTATATTATACCAAAACCAAAGTGATTTGGGAATAATTCATTAAGAACTGAACAATACTAAAGTACTAATTACACGTTGCATTCAACCGTTTGACAGTGAAATCACTTTTGCCTTTGGATGGTCGCTTAGGAAGCGCTGGATGATGCGGGTGGTTTCGGGGTAAAAGGCGCTGGGACGGATGACGTCGCGGATTTGATCGACGGATTGGACGGTTGTATCGCTGAGGTAGCCGAAGCCCTGGTAGCGCCCCTCCTCCACCAGTACCACCGCCATCTCTTCGGAGACGCGGCCGCGGTCCATCAAAATGAAATCTTCGTCGAATACGGTGCGCATGCGCTCGCGGGCCTGCTCGGCGCGCTCGTTGTACGCATGGGGTTCTTCGTGGCCGGCGCAAGCCCCGTGGCACTGCTTGAGGTGAAAATGAAAACAAGCCGATTTGGAGGGGAATAAATGCGTGAAGGCGGAGCACAACTCAAATTGCTTGCGCATGAGGTTGAGCCGGCCCTTGGCCCGCGAAAGGGTTGGGTACTCGCAGACGATATCCAGATCCTTGCGGGCCTTGGCGGAATTTCTCACCACATCGAAGCACCGATAGCCCCGATCGTTTTCGTAAGTGTGGATGGCAAAGGGGAAGCGGCTCTGCCGCTGTGCCCGATTAATTTGGGGGTTGAGGCGTTTGATTTCCTGATTTTCCAGGAGCAAGGCGATTAATTCGCTGCCGGTTTCTTCGAAGGAGATATCGGCTACCAGGCGTTGAATCTGTCGGCCTTTGGTGGTTTTATCGGCAAAGTGCTCCGCGACGCGCTTTTTGATGTTGATGCTCTTTCCGACGTACAGCACCGTACCGTGCTGGTCGTAGAAGTAGTACACCCCGCAGGATTCGGGCAAATCTTGAATCTGATCGAGCGATATACCGGCCGGTAGCTTGCTTTCCTTGATGCCCATATTGACGAGCAGTTGGACCTGCTCCTGGCTTGCTTCCTGGCGCAGGGCCATGCCGAGCAGTTCGGTAGTGGCCTGGGCATCGGCCAGGGCCCGGTGGCGGGCGCTCACTTCCAGGCCAAAGTAGTTGATGAGCTTGCCCAGGCTGTAGCTACCCAAACCGGGAAACGTCTTGCGCATCAAGCGGACCGTGCAGAGCTGTTTGCGCTGGAAGTTGTAACCGAGGCGAGCAAATTCTTCGCGGACGAAATTGTAATCAAACCGCACGTTGTGCGCCACGAAGATGGCATCTTGGGTCAGGCGAACGACTTCGCGGGCGACTTCGTGGAAGCGGGGCTGATCGGCCACCATATCATTGGTAATGCCGGTTAGCTCGGTGATGCCCGGGGGGATGGGGCATTCGGGGTTGATCAGGCTGTCGAAGGTTTCTACTACTTGTTCGCCGTCGAATAAAACGATCCCGACTTCCGTGATGCGATCCCGGCGGGGCCGACCACCGGAGGTTTCCAGATCGACGACGGCAAAAAGCTTATTTTTCATCCGATGTTGGACTGAATTGAAACAATATGGTTGGTAAGATAAAAATTTTTGTGTGGGTTTGCGGGCTCTTTCTCGCTTGCAATTCGACCGCTCCAGAGTCGGTGGGTGCCAGGGCTACTCCGGCTCAATCGGTGGGCAAAGATACGACCCAACTGCTAGTCGGTGCCGCCCAGTTGGATCGCTATCTTCCCGAACTTCGGGGAAAGCGGCTCGGGTTGGTCGTCAATCACACCTCCCGGATTGGCAATACGCATTTGGTAGATAGCCTGCTTGCCCTGGATCAGAAGGTGGTTCGCATCTTCGCGCCGGAGCACGGTTTTCGCGGAACGGCCGACGCAGGGGCCCGCATCGCCGATGGGCGCGATCCTGAAACGGGGCTGCCGATTCGATCGCTCTACGGACAGCAGAAAGAACCCAGCCCGGAGGATCTGGCCGACCTCGATCTACTTCTTTTCGATATTCAGGATGTAGGCGCGCGCTTCTACACTTACATTTCTACGCTGCACTACGTGATGCGCGCCGCCGCGCGGGCGGGACTTCCGGTGATGGTATTAGACCGGCCGAATCCCAATATCCACTTCGTGGATGGCCCCGTACTGGATACGGCGTTCCGATCATTCGTGGGCATGCACCCGGTGCCGGTCGTGCACGGGATGACGGTGGCGGAGTACGCTCAGATGATCAACGGGGAGAGCTGGCTGGGCGAGGGGCTCCGGGCTTCGCTGAAACTGATCCCCTGCGCCGGGTACACTCGATCGACCCGCTACGAGCTACCGCTTCCTCCCTCCCCTAACCTACCGAATATGCGGGCGATTTACCTCTACCCCAGCCTGTGCTTCTTCGAGGGTACGGCATTTAACGTCGGCCGAGGAACGGAGCGGCAGTTTCAGCTATACGGGCATCCGGATTTTGCGGGTGGGAATACGACCTATACCCCTATTTCTCGACCCGGAGCCAAATACCCCAAATTGCAAAACCAGGAATGCCGGGGCAACGATCTGACCGATTTGGCACCTGAAGCCATCCGCCAACGGGGTCGACTCGATTTGTCGTACCTACTAGATGCCTACCGCCAATTTCCCGACCCGGAGGCATTTTTCCTAGAATCCGGCTTCTTTGACTTACTCGCCGGCGGTGACCAATTGCGGCAGCAGATTCAATCCGGCCAGTCGGAAGCAGCTATTCGGGCCTCCTGGCAGCCCGATTTAGAAGCGTTTAAGCAGCGGCGGTCGCTTTATTTGATTTATAAATGAGTGTGGGTGTGAAGTATGACTTGTGTTGAGGGCAGATTGCACATTCTAGGCGGCACATTTCACACTTCACACCACATGGCACGTATTAATTACCACCGCTTAAGCGGGCTTCGGCGGCGGCGATTTCCGCTTTTAGTTTTTCGAGGCGTTCCTTAAGGAGGGCCTCTTCGGCGGCGGCTTCTTCCTTTGCTTTCGTGATTTGCAGGGTGGCCTGTTGCTGCGCCTCGTAGATGGCCTGAGCGGTCTCGGCCCGTACCTGTTCGAGCTCTTGCTGGAGCAAGGCGCGGGCGGCGGCTACCTCCGCTTCTTCGGTGGCTTTTTGGTCGTTGATGCGTTGGCGGCTTTCTTCCAGAGCGACGCGCACGCGTTCGCGAAGCACTTCCATTTCCTGATCGGCCCGCAAGCGGGCTTTTTCCATGCGTTGCTGTTGGAGGCTTTCCTCGGTATCCGCTTTGGCCCGCAGGGTGGAGATGCGTTCGCTGGCAGCCCGCTCGGCTTCGGCGATTTGCCGGGTAGCGGTTTCCTTAGCGATCTGAATGGCGGCAGCATTTGCCGAGCGCGCTTCGGCCAGTTGCTGGGCAAGCGCCTGGCGAGCGGTGGTACCGCGCTCGCGGGCGAGGCGGATTTGTTCGGCTTCCTCTCCCTGAGCGGCGGCAATCGCTTGTGCGGATCGCTGCCGCGCGGCGGCGACTTCCTCGGCGGTTTCCTCCTGTACCTGGGCGGCGCGTTCTTTGGCGGCCTGAATTTCGCGGGCGTTGGCCTCTCGCAATTCGGTCAGTTCGCGGGCGGCGCGTTCTTTGGCATCCTGGATTTCCTCGGCGCTAGCCTCCAGTAGTTCGGCTTCCTTGGCGCGGGCGGCGGCAATGGCTTCCTCGGCTTCTTTTTGGATATTGGCCCGTCGGGCGGCGATGGCCTCTTGCGTGGCCCGCAGTTCTTCGGCGTAGCGTTCCTGTGCTTCTTCCGATTGCGATTTCGACTGGGCTACAGCCTCGGCGGCGGTAGTTCGGATGGTTTCGAGTACTTGATTGAGGCTATCGCGCACGGTGGCCAACTCTGCCTCGATGCGCTGTTGTTCGGCGGCGCTGCGCTGGCGCAGTTCGACCACTTTTTCCTCCTCGGAGGCATTAATTTCGGCGATGGTGCGGGCGGCAGCGCTGCGAGCGTTGAGGACTTCTTCAGAAGCGGCGTTGCGGGCGGCTTCTACCTCACTAGCAGCCTGGGCCCGTTCGGAGGCCACGTTGGCGCGAATGGCTTCTACTTCTTCGGCGGCTCGGCGGCGGGCTTCGGCGACGCGCAGGTTTTCCGCTTCCAGCGTGGCGGCCCCAGCGGCGCGAGCGTCGGAGATCGCCATGGCATTTTGCTCCTGCAACCGCGCCAGTTCGGCGGCGTGGGCGCGGCGGGCCTCAGCCAGTTCGGTCGAGAGCCGTTCGCGTTCGCGAACCGCAGCCTCCCGGGCGGCGGCAATTTCGGTGGCCGCCTTTTCCTGGGCTGCCAGGATTTCGTTGGCTGCCTGATCCTTGGAAGACGTGATTTCTTCGGACGATCGCTGGCGGTTTTCCTCGGCGGCGGCCCGGGCGGCGGCAATTCGTTCGGCCGTTTCTCCGCGGATCGACTCCAATTCGGTTTCGGCGGTAGCCCGGGCACTGGCTACCTCATCGGCGTACACCTGTTTGGCCTCTTCCATTTTTTCCCGCGCCTGCGCGATTTGAGCACTCGCTGCTGCCCGGGCGTCGGCTACGGCCTGTGCACTTTCGAGTTCGGCCTGCTCGATGGCCGCTTCCGCTCGCCGTCGGGCCTCGGCCACGTCCGTGCCGAAGCGTTCGATCGCGGCCTCTGCTTCCTCCTTGCTTTGCTCCACTCGCTGAGCTTCTGCTTCCCGGGCTTTGGCAATGGCATCCCGGGCCTTTTCGCGGGCGGCCACCACCGACTGAGCCAATTCTTCCTTTTCGCGGGCAGCTGCTTCCCGGGCTATTTGCAGCTCGTAGGCAATTTGTTCTTTGGCGCGAGCGGCCTTGGCCTCCTCTTCGGTAATGGCTTGCCGCAAGCGTTCTTTCGTAGC
Organism: uncultured Saprospiraceae bacterium; assembly: GCA_964504335.1. Lineage (GTDB taxonomy): Bacteria > Bacteroidota > Bacteroidia > Chitinophagales > Saprospiraceae > CAZDET01. The sequence goes on along the minus strand of CAZDET010000030.1, from coordinate 51,286 downwards.
GGCCAATTGTGCTTGCAGATCCCGAACTTCCTCGTCTTCGCTAACGCGTGCCACTGGATTGGAGACGGATCGGGGAGTTACCTCATCCTCCTCGGTCGGAGGAGCCGTGCGCTCCCCATTACTAGTAGAAACCGACGTGGCGGAAGGCAGGGTAATGCCAGCCGGGCCCGTCTGCACAATCATATCCGGATCGATGGCCTGGTGGAAGCAAAAGGCCATCTGATTAAAACTATTCATGCGGTTCTCCAGAAAGGTGAATTTCCGCATTTCGTTTTTCTGATTATTCTTAAAGTAGATCGTAGTGATATCGCTGGTGGCAAACCATTCTGTAGCTGCATGGTCGAGCTGCAGGATGTTGGTCTTGACGGGCATGACGCCCTCGTTCATCGTCTTTGGTTCTTCGATGAAGCGATAGGCGCGTCTGGTGCGGTTGCCATCCATGAAGATGACCTCGTCGTTTTTGTTGAATACGATACCGCCCTTGGAGTGCAAGCGGGCGGTGATTCCTTTTTCATCGGTCAACAACTCGATGCTGTAGGAGTAATTCCCCCGAACCACCAGCGTCTGGATTTCCGATCGAAGGATCAAGGTCCCATCGCTGACGAGCTGGTCGGCAATGAAGGAAGTGCAATCCGTGGATTGGGCGCTTAGGTTGGTAATGAGGGCTGTGATTAGGATAGGGAGTATTAGTCGCCTCATAGAATGCCGTTTAGTAAAAAATGCATACCGGTTCTATAAGGTAGTTCAACTTTGGCGGCGAAACGCTGCCTGAACCCATCAAAACTCCACATTTTCCACGATTTCCAACCCATAGCCCATGATGCCGATACGGCGCTTGGGGTGATTGGTCAGAAGGCGGATTTTGGAAATGCCCAGATCGCGGAGGATTTGAGCGCCCACGCCGTAATCGCGCTGGCTCATCGGATTCGATTCGGTGGGGGTACTGGGCGGATGTTCTTGCAGCATCTTTAAATCGCGAAGTTGCTGGAGGATGACTTCCTGGCCTTCCTTGTGGCGCATATACAGCAGCACTCCCTTTTCTTCCTGGGCCAATCGCTGAATGGCTCCGGAGAGTGACCTTCCCATGCCCTGGAGGAGGACGGAGAGCAGATCGCCGGTTTCGGAACTGGACTGTACACGCACCAGCACGGGTTCGCCGGTATTCCATTTCCCCCGCACCAGGGCGAGGTGGAGATCGTCGGTGGTGAGTTGGCGGTAAGCAATCAGCTCGAAGGCACCGAAGCGCGTTTGCAGGGGTACCGTAAGTTCGCGCTTGACGAGGCGTTCGGTGCGCAGCCGATAAGCCACCAAGTCCTTGATGGTAATGATTTTCAGGCCGTGCCGCCGGGCGATGCGCAGGAGATCGGGCATGCGGGCCATCGTGCCGTCTTCATTCAGGATTTCTACGAGCACGCCGGCCGGGTAAAATCCGGCCATACGGGCCAAATCGACGGCAGCTTCGGTGTGGCCCGTACGCCGCAATACCCCACCGCGCTTGGCGCGCAAGGGAAAGATATGCCCGGGGCGGGCGAAATCGGAGGGTTGTGTATCGGGATTGGTAAGTGCCCGGATACCCGTTGCCCGATCGTAGGCGGAGATACCCGTCGTACAGCCGTGCCCCTTGAGGTCGATCGAAACGGTAAAGGCCGTTTCGTGGAGGGCCGTGTTGGAGGCCACCATCATGTTGAGGCCCAACTCATCGGCCCGGTCTTCGCTGATGGGTGTACAAATGAGTCCACGGCCGTGGGTGGCCATGAAGTTGATCATTTCGGGGGTAATGATTTCGGCGGCACAGATGAAATCGCCTTCGTTTTCCCGATCTTCATCATCGACAACAATTACCAGCTTCCCTGCCTTGATATCGGCAATAGCTTCCTCAATCGTTGCCAGAGGCTGTGTGTCAGCTCCGTTTTGGAGGCTGCCAGACATTGGTACGAACTCCTTTTGCATAGTGTAGATATCCAGCCAACAAGGCTATATTCATGACCATAAAATAGCGAATATGCCGCAGCGGTTGCAGATTGATCCCCAGTTGCTGCAACAGTACGTCCAACAGCGGTACTAGCATCAGGACGCCCGATACCAACAAAAACAGGACCGCTGTCAGAAAGTTCTGGAGGAAGAGCAGGAGCCCGGCGCTGCTCAACCAAATCAGCAAGAGCCAGATGGGGCCCATCCAGCGGAGGATTTTGTGTGAAAAAAAGGCAAAATTTGGCTGCCCGAAAGGCGGCCACCATAAATGGCGAAAGGTGATCAGATTTTGAATATTTCCGGCTGAAATACGCTTTTTGCGGCGAAATTCCTCGCCGATTTCCTGTCCGACTGCTTCGTGGCAAACAGCTTTTAAATCGCTGATGGCCTCCCCACCCTGCTCGAAGGCGCGCATACAGATGTAGAAGTCATCGACCAAAAAAGTGGAAGGTACGGGGGCGAAAAACGTAGAGCGCAGCGCATAACACCCTCCAAAGGGGCCGATCATGGAGCGCCAGGCCCGGCCCTCCCAGTGTTTGAGCAGCACCTCCCGGTTGAGGTAAGTACTTTCCGAGCGGCTGATCCCCTGCGACTGTAGTCCTACGGGCACCATGTGGGTATCCACAATGGCCAGTTGAGGCTGTGTGAAGTGCCCCACCAGGCGGGTAATTACTTCTTTGCCGAGTAAGACACTGGCATCCGTAATCACGAAAATGTGATCGGAAGCCGGTGGCGTTGCACGTTGTGCCAAGTCGTTGATGATTCCGGGCTTTCCCTGGCGATGTTGGTAGAACACCGGCCGGATTCGCGGGTCTTTTTTCGCCCAGCTATTCAGGATATCGTTGGTAGCGTCGGTAGAGCAATCGGACCCGATCCAGATATCGATCGGCCCGTTCTCATAGTCTTGCAGACGTAGACTTTCCAGCTTGGATTCCAATACCCGCTCTTCATTAAAAACGGCCATGAGCACGCTCACCCGGGCACGGAAATGCCCCGCTGAGCGATCGGGAATGGGCGGCTGCCTCTCCGCCAACCGCCGGACCAACCAGGGATAAAAAACGTAGGTATGGAACAGGGCCATTACCGACAGGGTAAAAAGGATTGCCAAGACCAATACCATACCGCTTCGTTGTGGGGCGGCAAAGATAGCCAGAAGCGGAAAGAAACTAGGAGACCGCTACCGGAATCATCTCGGTGAACCGGCGCAGAAGTTGCCTGGCTACCTCCATGCCATCGAACTCTTCCTCAATAAGCCGCCGGGCCCGGCGGCCGATCCCCTCCAGGAGCTCCGGATGCTGATGGCACCACTCCAGGGCGTCCAGAAAATCATCCGCCCCATCTGCTACAAGAACCGATCGGTCCGGCTGGGCGTGAATTCCCTCCAAACCGACACTTGTCGTGAGCACCACCTTGCCCAACGCCATCCCTTCCAGGATTTTCGCACGCATCCCGCTACCCGATAGCAACGGAACGATCATCAGGCTATGCCGATTGAGGAAGGCATCCGCCCGATCCACTTCTCCGTGTACGACTACATTTTTCCGCTTCAATTGCTGCAACCAAGCAGGTGTATTTCTTCCGGCAATGTGCAACTCCAAATGGGGCCAGCGTTTCTGGGCCTGCGGCCACACCCGATCGAGCAACCAGCGCAGCCCCTCGACGTTGGGCATCCAATCCAGCGAACCGATAAAGGAAACGGAAAGTGGCCCCCGGAAACTTTGGTAATTGGGCACGTACTCCTCGGTACGCAGCCCGATCGGTACGGTGCAAATGGGCTTTCGGCTTCCTAACTGCCGAAAGCGCTCCTCGTCGCGGCGGGTAATCGGCAAAAGCAGGTCGTAGCGATTTAACCGACTTATTTCGTAGTCGCGCAGCTTACTGGTCAGGTGTTGAAGGTACCACTTTCGGGGGCCGGGAGCGGTATGCTCGCAAATGCGCTCCCAGATCTCGTGCTCTACGTTGTGGGCCCGCATAACTACAGGGGCGTTGGTCAGCGACCGTATCACCGGAAGGTAGGGAGCCAGGTAAAGCGTCTCCATCTGGATCACATCGAAAGAATCGCGCAGCAGCAGCCGGCGGAGCCGCTGCTCAAAAGCTGGAGATATAAAGCGGGAGATATGGTAGGAATCCGTGGAAAACAAATTAATGAAAGCGTCTTTCGGGCGCAGTCGATTATCCACCGGAACGGATTCGATCTGGTGGAAGTGATCCAGTTGAGAGGGCATGTGTCGACTAGCGAAAAAATGCTTACTCGTGTTCATGGCCAGCAGGGTAATTTCGCACCCGAGATGAGCAAGTGATTTACCCAGGTTGTTGATGGCAATCGATTCGCCGTCTTTGAGTGGATAGGGAAATTTTTTCGCGAGCAGTAGAATCTTCATGCAAGTATTTGTCTTAGCGCTGGTGAATGGACAATCGCTCCGAAGCTTAGTTCGGATGCTGCCTGGTTCTCTATACTGTCTACTACCCTTTTGATTTTCGCAAACTGAAAACAAGCCTTACTTAATCTCCTCCTGGGTTTCTGACCAGGGTGGATCGACGATGCACAGAAAGCGAAGGATTCCAGCCCCTTCGTTCCGTACGAACTGTTCTGCACCGGCAGGGATAACCAGGACATCGCCCGGTTCGAGGTCGTAGGAGATACCATCCACAAACGCCCGCCCGGTTCCTTCAAGTACGATGTAAGTCTCGGAGCTATCCCGCAGTCGGTGCGGAAGGGAAGCCTGTCCACCTTCCAGCGTGGCGTGCGCAAGACTGTAGGACAACCCCTCCTGTCCGTGCCGGGGGTGAAGCACCTCCCGGATAAGCGTCGCGTCTCCGGCCTTGAACGCTTCTAACTGATGTATTTTACGGTAGACGGGCTTCATTCAGCCAACCAGATATTATTCGCCCGATCGGCGTCTGCGGTCTGGACGTCGGGGTCGATTTGGATAGACCGAATAGTTGCACTTTCGTGCGGCACCACCAGGTCATAGACCGGATTTACCCAGGGCCAATCCGGGGCGAGTCGTTCATGTTCCCCTTCAAGCGGTCTGGAACCGCGCATGATTCGGAGGGGGATAACGTAGCGTATTTGGCTTCCGTCGGTCAGTTCGACCTCCACTTCTACCGGAAGCGGCATTCGTCCCAGCCTGGCCAGGCGAATCGTACTTTGGTCTTCCTCTTCCTCCACTGATAGGATGCCGTAATCGATCGGGGCCGTCATATTGACCATGTACTCCCGGTACCAGTCGAGTTCCAATCCGGACTCTTTCTCCATAATCCGAATGAAATCATTGGCGTTGGGGTGCTTAAACTTCCAGGTATCGAAATACCGCTTCAGCGCCCGAGCAAACGATTCCTCCCCGAGGATGTAGCGCAATTGCTCCAGAAACACCGATCCTTTTCGGTAGCTGCCGGTTCCGTAGGCGTTGTTGGTCTGAAAATGATCGGAATGAGTGGAAAGGGGCTCGGCAATATCGGTGAGTTCAAAAAGGGCCACGCCGGCTAATGTGCGGGCGTGCGGATTGTCACTGGGTTCTCCCGGAATTAAACCTTCGATCCGCAAGAAATTCATTACTTCGCTGCTTGCCCAGCTGGTGAACCCCTCGTCCATCCAGGCGTAGAGGCTTTCATTCGTACCCAAAATCATTTGGTACCAGGAGTGCATAAGCTCGTGTACGGAGACCCCCACCAGACTGGTGAGCGGGCGATTGCCCGTGATCAGGGTAGCCATTGGATACTCCATGCCGCCGTCGCCCCCCTGGATGAAGGCATAGCTTTCGTAGGGGTACTGACCGTAGTGTTCGTTGATGTAATCGAAGGCCCGATCCATAATCAGGGGCAACTGCTCCCAGTTTTCCTGATTCTGTTCGGTAGGTTGGAAGAAGAAGTGCAGCTTCGTTCCCGTGGATCGTTCCAGCGTGATGTGCTTATAATCCGGATCGGCGGCCCAGACAAAATCGTGCACATTGGGCGCTTTGAAATGATAGGTAAGTTTATCGTCGGCGGGTTCGCGCTCGCGCTCGCCGTATCCGTGGCCAATTTCTTCCGGATTTTGCAAGTAGCCCGTTGCGCCGATTACGTAGTCTTTATCGATGGTGATATGAACGTCGAAATCGCCCCAAATACCGTAGAACTCCCGCGCGATGTAGGGGTTGGCGTGCCATCCCTGGTAGTCGTATTCGGCCATTTTCGGGTACCATTGCGCCATGCTGTAGGAGATACCTTCGGCGTTATCGCGTCCTGACCTTCGAATTTGTGAGGGTACCTGCGCCTGGAATTCCATATCGAAAGTAGCAGCGTTTTTCGGCAGGATCGGCTCCACCAGGGTAACCTCCAGGATGGTACCCACTACTTCGTATTCGACGGGTTTACCGTTCATTGTCAATGATTCGATGCGTTGGTACCCCTGCTCGGCCTCAGTCAGGTTGTAGATGCGATCGCGGACGCGCGAGTCCGGGTCGGCGATGGTGCGCGAGCGCACATCCATCATGCTGTTTGGCTGGAAGGCGTTGAAGTAGAGATGGTAAAATACGCGATGCAGCGTGTCCGGAGAGTTATTGATGTATACCAAGCGTTGACTTCCTTGGAATTGATGGGTATTGACATCGAAATCAATATCCATTTCATAAACGGCGCGTTGTTGCCACCGGTCGGGCTGGGAGAGAAGAGCGTTCGAAGTGAGAGTCAAGCAAACCAAGCCCAAAACTAGTTGCCTAAGTGTCATATTGAATTGTACGTTTCATCTTCGATAACGCAGAAACACCGAGGTTGTCGTATATTTTAACAGTTTAATTGGTCGCGAAGGCGCGGCGCACCGCCTCCCGCGCCTGTGGGATGTATTCCTTTACGACTTCCATTTCCAGCAGACTGAATTGAGGCACAGCGTATTCGAATAAAAAGTCGGAACTGGAGGTAAATGATTCGACTGGATATTCAAAGGAAGCATCAGCCAGTTCCTGCTGGGTATTTTGGCTGAAAAAGCGGCTGAGGATGCGGCGGGCTACCCCTTCCTGGCCCGAATTCGCGGAAAGCGCCGCGATCGTAGCATTGATATAGCTGCGACCGGTTTCGGCATCGGCCGGATGCACGATGGCCAGTTCGCCGGCGCGCTCAAAGGCCTCCGGGTTGCCCGAGCGCTTATAGCGGGTAAGCGCGGAGGAATTGATAAATGCAAAAGGGCGATTACCATCCAGCACCTCCTGGATAAGTTGAAAATCATCCGCCTCTACGACTTCCACATTTCCAGCGAAGTTGCGAAGCCAGCGCTCTGCGTCGGCGGTGCCGCGGTCTACCATCATGGCAGCAACAATGCCGACCAGGCCGGATTGTTCGGGCGGGGCTATGGCGATCGGCCCTTCCGACTGATTCACGGCCAGCTGCTGGTAGGTCTGGAAAGGCGGCGTTCGGCGATTGGCGCGGCGGTAGACAATTGCCGGAGTCCAGTAGCTCATGGCCGACCAATAGCCCAGTGCATCTCCATAACGGGGCGATACCCTTCCGGCGGCCATTCCGAGTACACTCGCGGTGTCGAGCGCACCAGCCTCCGCCAGCAGATGGGCTGCGTTGAGGTTGGGAAGCCAGTAAATATCCGCTGCTCCCCCCTTTTCGGAAATGGATTCGACGGTCGTGAAATCTTCGGCCGGCAGGTAAGCCACCTGAATAGGCACATTAGTAGTGGTTTGGATGCGCTGCAGCAACTGCTGGTCGGCCGCTGTATACCGAAACGTGGTCAGACGAATCGGCTGGCTACCGGCCGAAGGGACGGCCTGACTGGAACTCGTCGGGGCTTCTCCTCCGCAAGAGTACAGCACCAACAACAAAACGGATAAGCGCAACATCCATCGATTACGTGTACGCAGGCGATCGAGCATAACAAAGGTTGTCTATTTTTTGTATGCGAATAAGCTTGGCGGAGAGGGAGAATAGATATTAATAAAACAAAGGTAATCGTTTTCCGGTTTTTTCGGAGGTTATAGTTATCACCACCTTTTCAGTAATTAGTATTCCTATACTTATGGCTTCTTCTACTGCTGCCTTCCGGGGCATTATTTTTGACCTGGACGGTACGCTACTCGATTCAGAACCCATCCACGAACGTGCCTGGCTGGATACCCTTGCCCAGCACGGCCTCGACTTCGACCACGAATGGTTTGTCCAGTGGATTGGGAAAAGCGATATTTTGCTCGCGCAAACCGTCATGGAACAATTCGCGGTGGACGGTCACTTGCTGCGAGAGGAAAAGCAACAGCTTTTTCATCGCCTCATCCGGGATACGGATTGCTCATTCGAGGGTGTTCGCGCTCAACTGACGGTGTGGAGAGGGATGGTTCCCATGGCTATTGCCACCAACAGCGGCCGCGAAGATGCCGAAGCGGCTTTCGTGAGCAGTCAGCTCGACCAGTTGGTGGATACGGTAGTGACGGCCTCGGATGTGGATCGTTTAAAGCCCGCCCCCGATATGTATCTGTTGGCCGCCGATCGCATTGGCCTTTCGGCCGAAGAATGTGTAGTCGTCGAAGATTCTCCTTCCGGCACGGAGGCTGCCCACCGGGCAGGTGCGTATGTAATCGGCCTGGCTTCGCAGGCAGACGGCCCTCAATACCTCCCCCTCGCCAACGAATACGCCGACTCGACCATGGACGCTCTCGACCGTATCCGGACGCTGCTCGACTTGCAATAAGGCCCTATTCCTCCCGTTTATCAGTAAAGTTTCGCTATGAATAAAGGTCTAGGCATCGTTATTGCGCTCCTTTGTGCGTCTACCCTCGCGCATGCCCAATTCGGCATCAGCGGCCGGTATTTCAACTCCGATCAGACTATGAGAAGAGTATCCGGCCCGGTGTCTGCCACAGATGGCTTCATTGTACAATCCACTCCGTTCCCCAATAATTCCTGGGAAATTGGCATCGATTACTGGTTTCGACTGAAAAATACCCGCATCGAATTTTTACCTACCCTCAGCGCCGGGACTGAAAGCCCGGACCTAGACCTTACGGGAAGTGCCAGCGAAATCGGGGAAGACGCCTTTTCGTACGATCACCGCTACGTATCCTTTTTCCTGAATACCAATATCTACGTCTTCGATTTGCTCGGAGACTGCGATTGCCCGACTTTCTCCAAGAGCAGCCCCTTTTTCCGAAAAGGCTTTTTTCTACAACTAGCCCCGGGACTGACCTACAACCACTCTACCTTCGAATACGACGGTGGCCGCGAAGAAGAGCAAGACGAGCTGGTGATTTTCGGTATCGGGGCAGGGGTTGGCCTGGATTTGGGCGTTAGCGACCTCGTGACAATTACCCCGATGATAGGGGGGCGCTACTATCCAAGCATCCCCATCAACATTGTCGATGTAGACGGCAACACCATCCGGGAAGAGCAGGAAAGCGCGCTTCAATACCACGCCGCTATCCGGCTGGGGTTTAGATTGGAGTAAATGGCTACCTCACCACCTCGCCACCTGACATCAGCCAGGCTTTTAGAAATTCGTCGATTTCACCGTTGAGGACGGCCTCCGTTTGGCTGGTTTGGTGATTGGTTCGGTGGTCTTTCACGCGGCGATCATCCAGGACGTAGGAGCGAATCTGGCTGCCCCATTCGTTTTTGGTTTTGCCGGCTTCTACCTGTTCTTTTTCGGCCTGTTGGCGGGCGATTTCCTGCTCGTAGAGCTTCGACTTGAGCATCTGCAGCGCCTTGTCGCGGTTTTGATGCTGGGAGCGTTCCTGCTGGCATTCCACTACGATACCGGAAGGCAAGTGGCGTACGCGCACCGCGGATTCCGTTTTATTGACGTGCTGCCCACCCGCACCACTAGATCGGAACGTGTCCCATTCGATGTCAGCCGGGTTGATTTCTATCTCGATGCGCTCATCCACACGAGGATGTACGAATACGGAAGCGAAGGAGGTCATGCGTTTTCCCTGAGCATTGAAGGGGCTGATGCGCACCAATCGATGCACGCCATTTTCCCCTTTCAGCAACCCGTAGACGAATTCCCCCTCAATCTCCATGGAGACCGATTTGATGCCCGCCACGTCGCCTTCCTGCAAGTTGAGCTCGGTGAGCCGATATCCGTGATTGGAAGCCCACATCTGGTACATCCGATAGAGCATTTGGGCCCAATCGCAGGACTCGGTGCCTCCGGCCCCTGCATTGATTTCGACGATGGCTCCCAGCTCGTCCTCCGGACGGTTGAGTGTCGAGTGAAATTCGAGATCATCGACCGCTGTTAAGGCAGCTTCGTACCGGGCTTCCAGGTCGGCCTCGGTGCCTTCCCCTTCTTTTAGGAACTCGTAGAGTACCTCCGCGTCTTCGACTTGTTGAGCGACCTGCTCGTATTGATCCACCCAATTTTTGTGGCTTTTCAGCGTTTTGAGCACGCTTTCTGCCCGTTTTGGGTCTTCCCAGAAGTTAGGATCGAGTGATTGCTGTTCTAATTCGGTAATCTGATGGCGTCGTTCATCGACGTCAAAGATACCTCCTTAGAGAATCCACGCGGGTTTGCAGGTCTTTTAATTGATCCTGTGTCATGTTAGAAATTAATTTCGAATTATTGAGGAATGCCTACTTGTTCCAGCTCGACGTAGAAGACTAATTCCGCATCGGCCGGAATGACGGGAGGTGAGCCCTGGGGGCCATATCCCAAGTCGGAGGGAATAAAAAATGTGGCCTTCGCGCCTTCGTTCAGCAGGGCGATACCTTCGTCCCACCCCTGAATAACGCTACCGGCACCTACTGGAAAGGTAATGGCACGCCCCCGCCGGAACGATTGGTCGAATACCGTGCCGTCGGTCAGCATTCCGATGTACTGCACTTCTGCGGGCTCGCCCACCTTGGCCGGCTCGCCGGTTCCTGCTTCGTGGATGAGGTACTTCAGACCGCTATCGGTAGTTTGAATATCTCCTTCGAGCGCGCCGCTCATGTACTGTTCGCGGATGGATTCGGCAAACTCCAGCACTTCCGTCTCCCGTGCCATGGCAGCCTGCATGCGTTCTTGCATCTCCTGCTGTTCCTTGGCGCGCTTGGCTTCAAATGCCTCTTGCTCCATCACGTCGGTAATCACAACGTCGTAATAAATGTAATCGACTCCCTGCAGGTTTGGCGGCAAGTTGTCGATGGTATCGATTTGGATCGGAATGGTGATACTATCGCCTTTTCCGAGGGTCTGCATGATATCCTGGACAGCCGTGATTTCAACCGTAGAGGTATCGGGTAGTGCCTGCATGATATTCGGGCGTCCGGCATCTTTGGAGGAGTTCAGCACACTGTCGGCAGTGCGGGTCACCACATCGAAAAAGATATAATCGCCGGGATTTGCCTTGGAGTTACCTGCATCGCGGTGCAGTGTGTAGGGGTGCCCCTGCGGGGAAACCTTTTCTTTATCGGTTTGACAGGCGTAGACCAACGCTACCGTCAGGCAGCAAAGAAATAAAAGGTTACGCATAGGTTTGCTTCTTGATTGAGTAAGGGAAATTGAATGATCAATAAATGATAATCGTCAGGAGCTCAGCATTGCCTGATATTCAGGAAGCAGAGCTTTGAATCGTTTTATGGTGCTGGAAAGGCTGGCAAAGCTTGCGCCTCCGGCTGCATTCTTATGCCCGCCTCCGCGGAAATGCCGCTTGGCCATTTCCTGTACGTCGATATCTCCTTTGGAGCGCAAACTCAGTTTTACGATGGTGGGCTGCTCGTGAATGAAGGCCGCTAAATTGACTTTGCGCATCCGCAATAGATAATTGACGATTCCTTCCGTATCACCTCGCTGGATATCAAAGTCGTTGTAATCTTCCTTCGTCAGCCAGATGATGGCGGTGCGGAATTCCGGAAGCACCTCCATTCGATTGGCCAGGCAATGCCCCAACAGCCGGAGCTGCTTTTCGCTCATACTATTGAATATGAGGTCTTGGAGCCGGTAGTCGTCCACCCCTCGTTCCAGAAGCTCGGCTACAATTCGAAACAACTTGGGCGAAGTGCTATACTTGAAACTGCCCGTATCGGTTAGCATGCCCGTTAGCAATGCGTCGCCCATGGGCGGGTCAATGTCGTTCAAACAATTGAGCTGTTCAATAAAGTCGAAAACCATCTCGCAGGTTGAGCTGGCTGAGGTATCACTGAAAATATAATCAGCTACCGGCTCGGGAAACAAGTGATGATCGATCATGACTCGTGGAATGCCCTGCCTGGTGAGTAAATCCCCGAGTTTGTCGATACGGTCCATCGAGTTGAAATCAAGCAGAAAAATCATCTCCGCCCGATCGATTACCTCTTTGGATCGATCCACATCATTGTCGAACACAATGACCCGATCGCTTTGCGGCAGCCAGTCGAGAAATTCCGGGAATTCAGATGGCACGATTACATGAGTAGAATGCCCTTGCCGTTGCAGGAACAAACTCAACGCAATAGACGAACCCATGGCATCGCCATCCGGATTTCGATGGGTAATAATGACAATGTCTTTGGGAACCTGTAATAATCGCTTTACCTCCTTGATCTGGTCCATACCGTTCTCCGAATCAGGACGCGAAGTTGCGAAATTTCCCCGGTATCCCAAAATAGGCGGTTGCTCCCTTTGGCCCTTAAGAGTGGATGCGTAGCTTTGTGCCGCCAAAAAAATAACACACGCATGGCAGGGAATCGCACCTTTACAATGATCAAGCCGGATGCCGTACGCGCCGGCCACATCGGACCAATTCTTCATCAAATCACCGATGCCGGCTTCCGGATCGTTGCAATGAAACTCACCCATCTAAGCCAACAGAAGGCGGGTGAATTCTACGCCGTTCACAAAGAACGGCCCTTCTACGGTGAACTCGTGGAGTTTATGAGTTCCGGCCCCATCGTAGCGGCAATTCTGGAGAAGGACAACGCCGTAGCGGATTTTCGCACCCTTATCGGAGCCACCAACCCGGCCGAGGCCGCCGAAGGCACCATTCGAGCTAAATATGCTACCAGCATCGGCGAAAACGCCGTTCACGGTTCCGACGCCGACGAAACAGCTGAAATTGAAAGCCGCTTTCACTTCTCGGAAGTGGAAATGTTTTGATGTGCTGATGATTCGATGTTCTGATGTTCTGATGCCCTGGGTTATCGTAGCATCAGAACATCACAGCATCAGCACATTAATCAATTTCCGGGTTGCTTGATCACGTACTTCTCTTCGGCCTTCGCTTCCCGGACGATTCGGCGGACATCCTCCAATAATTTCTTTGCATCGTAGATGATGCCGTCTTTGATGGTGTACACTACCCCACCCCGGCGTTCGACCTCATTGGATTCGTTGAGGCGAATGACGCCCGTGCCGTAGAATACTTTTAGGTCTTCCAGCGGGTTTTCTTCCAGCAACACGAAGTCGGCCAACTTGCCGATTTCGACGGTGCCTACCACATCATCCCTGCCGAGCGCCTCGGCGGCATTGAGCGTAGCCGAGCGGATAACTTCCAGCGGATGAAATCCGGCTTCGCGCAGGAGTTCCAGTTCCCGAATGAATCCGAAGCCGTACAACTGAAAAATAAAGCCTGAATCGGAGCCGGCCGTCACGCGGCCACCGCGGTTTTTGTACTCATTCACGAAAGTCATCCACAGCCGGTAATTGTTGCGCCAGGCCACTTCCTGTTCGGTTCCCCAACTGTGCCAGTAGGAGCCGTGGGAAATCCGACTGGGCAGGTAAAAGCGCCACAGCGAAGGCAGGGTGTACTCCTCGTGCCATTCGGCCCGGCGGGCCCGCATGAGATCCCGGTTTGCTTCGTAAATATTAAAGGTCGGATCAATAGTGAAATCCAGTGCGATCAGGGTGTCCATAACGGCATTCCAGTGATCACTGAAAGGTGGTGCCGCTTGGGCCCACAACCGACCTGCTTCCTCAAATCGGTTTTGCTCGTTTTGGTAATTGTAATCCAAGGGATATTGCTGAACGGTGCGATCGGCGAAGAGCGCTTCCGGCAGCCCGTACCAGTGTTCCATGGTGGTCAGCCCCGCGCGAGCGGAGTGGAGCACGTTCCAGCGGGCCACATCCATTTGGGCGTGGTGGCAGGCGGAGCGCAGGCCCAACCGTTTGTTTTCTTGCAGGGCGGCGGACATGATTTCCGGAGGTGCCCCAAAAAATTTGATGCCGTCGGCCCCGTTTTTTTGATTTTCGCGCACCCAGGCCCGCGCTTCCTCCGGAGTGCTGATCGGATTTTCACTTCCCTGCCCGAAGACCGTGTAGGCGAGGATACGGGGTGCGACAATCTCATTGAATCGGGAGCGCTCCTGGTGCTGCAGCACCCAATCGAGTCCGTTGCCGCAGCTCGGATCACGAATAGTAGTGATACCGTGCCCCATCCATAGTTTAAACACGTATTCAGCGGGCGTACCCTGCCATTTGCCGCCAATATGACCATGCATATCGATGAGGCCCGGCAACAAATACATGCCGTTGGCGTCGAGTTCGAACCCACCCTCCTTGAGTTTCGGACGGTTGTTTGGATCGATGGGTACTCCCGGATTACCCACCACCTTGATTTCTACAATGCGGTCTTCCTCCACCACAATATCGATCGGACCGCGCGGCGGGGCCCCGTTTCCGTTGATCAGGGTAACCCCGCGGATGATTAACTGCGAGAAGGGCCCCTGCCCTTCCGATTCGCCCCGCTCGGGTGCATCGGGGATTTGTGCCGGCAACCAATAGGCTGTAAGGACCAGGCAGAGTGTAAGAAAGCTGCGAAGGAGGAACATGATAAAAGTCGTTTTGAGGGTATGCGAAGCCGTTGCTATGGCCGGCCTACTGATTTTCGAGATAATCGACGGCGATGTTGGCATACAATTTTACCCCGTGGCGCAAGGCTGCGTTATCGACGAAAAAATCGGGGGTATGGTGGCCGGGCGCTTCTTCGGGATTCATATCGGCCGGCATACCGCCTAAAAAGACGAACAATCCGGGCACTTCCTGAGCAAAAAAGCTGAAATCCTCTGCGCCGGTAGTTGCCTTCCCGAGCACCAAGTGATCGGCACCGACCGTGGCTTCCAGGGTGGGCAGCATTTGCTGCGTCAACTCCGGATCGTTGTAAGTGACCGGATAGCCGGTGGCAATTTCCACTTCAGCCGTGGCACCGCTGGCCGCGGCAATGTGTTCGACGGTTTGACGAATGCGCCGGTGGATTTCTGCTTTCATATCTCTATCCAGCGTCCGGATGGTGCCGATCATCTCCACTTCTTCGGGAATGATGTTGCTTCGAACGCCGCCACTGATCTTACCAATGCTGATTACGGCAGCCTCGTTGGTCAGCTCCGTCTGGCGGCTGATGATATGCTGCAACCCCTGGATGATTTGGGCCGATACTGTGATGGGATCGATGCCGCTCCAGGGTGCCGATCCGTGCGCCTGCTTACCGTGCACCCGAATGACCAGTCGATTGACCGCCGCCAGCGCACCGCCGGGTTTGTACCGAAGGATTCCAACGGGGGTTTGCGAGTTGATGTGGATGCCGAAGACGGCGTCTACGTTGTGCTTTTTCAATACCCCTTCTTTAACCATGAGTTCTGCCCCGCCCTCTTCTCCCGGAGGTGCTCCTTCCTCGGCCGGCTGAAAGATGAATACAACGGTGCCGGACACCCGCTCCTTCAGTTCGGTGAGAATTTGCGCGGCTCCCATGAGCATTGCCACGTGGGTATCGTGGCCACAGGCGTGCATCACTCCAACTTCTTTCCCGAGAAAGGTCGTCTGCACCTTGGAGGCGTAGGGCAAATCGACCCGTTCGGTGACGGGCAGGGCATCCATATCGGCGCGCAGGGCGATTACCTTGCCGGGCCGCCCGCCTTTTAGTACCCCTACTACGCCCGTATGGGCCACCTCTGTGTATACTTCCAACCCAAGTGCCTCCAGATGTTTGGCTACGAATTTGGCCGTTTCGAATTCGCGGTTGCTCAGCTCCGGGTTGGCGTGGAGGTGTTTTCGCCATTCGATAACGTTGGCTTCGATTTCATCAGCGCGCTGTTGGATCAGCGCGTGGAGGTCGCCCATCTGGGCCCAGGTGCCGGCGGTCATTCCGAGAACGAGGAAAAGGAGGAGTGTCTTCTTCATGAGTGGGAAGGCATGGGTATTGAACAAATATTACTTCAGCTCTGAATAATAGTGATAATAGTAAGGAATCGTCTCAATTCCTTTGTAAAAATTGAATAGCCCGTAGTGCTCGTTCGGTGAGTGAATGGCGTCACTATCGAGGCCGAAACCCATGAGTACGGTTTTTACACCCAATACCTCCTCAAACAGCGCCACGATTGGAATGCTTCCTCCCTCCCGTTTGGGGATAGGTGGTTTTCCGAAAGTAGTCTCCATCGCCCGATGGGCAGCCTGGTACTCCGGAGTCTCCGTCGGAGTGACCACCGGTAAACCACCGTGGTGGGGCTTTACTTCTACCCGAACGGCAGCCGGTGCTATCCGTTGGAAGTGCTCACTGAATAGCTTGGTGATTTTTTCCGGATCCTGATTGGGCACCAGGCGCATGCTGATTTTTGCCTGGGCTTCGCTCGGTAAAACCGTTTTTGCTCCTTCTCCGGTATACCCGCCCCAGATACCATTCACATCCAGTGTGGGACGGATGCTGGTGCGCTCGAGCGTGGTGAACCCGCGTTCTCCCCGCACCGCGGCAATACCCAAGTCCTGTTGGTACTGATCTACGTCAAAGGGTGCCTTATTCATGGCGGTCCGCTCTTCTGGTGATGCTTCAACTACATCGTCGTAAAATCCGGGAATGGTGATGTGCCCATTTTCATCCATTAATCCCGCAATCATCTCGCACAGGATATTCACCGGGTTGGCCACCCCGCCGCCGTACACGCCGGAATGGAGATCGCGGTTGGGGCCCGTCACCTTGACCTGCACGTAGCTCAATCCTCGCAATCCCGTGGTAATACTCGGTGTTTCGTTGGAAATGATGCTCGTGTCCGAAACGAGGATCACGTCGCAGGCCAATTTTTCGCGGTTGGATTGTAGAAAATCTCCCAGGTGGTCGCTACCTACCTCTTCTTCGCCTTCGATCATGAATTTCACATTACAAGGCAGACTATCGGTTTGCGCCATAGCCTCGAATGCCTTGATGTGCATGAACATTTGCCCTTTATCGTCGCAGGCACCCCGTGCGTAGATAGCCCCCTGCGGATGCAGATCGGTTTTGCGAATGACGGGCTCGAAGGGTCCGCTGTTCCACAAATCGAGCGGGTCCGGCGGTTGCACATCGTAGTGTCCATAAACCAAAACGGTTGGTTTATTCGGGTCGACCATCCGTTCGCCATATACGATTGGATGGCCCTCGGTCGGAATGACCGCTACGCTTTTGGCGCCTGCTGCCTCCAGAAGAGCAGCCACCTGATCGGCCGTGCGGCGAACATCCTCCTTGTAAGCGGGATCGGCACTAATGGAGGGAATGCGCAACAGGTCCAGTAATTCTTCCAAAAATCGGTCGCGGTGCTGTTGAATGTACGTTTGTACGGCTTCCATAGATGAGTATCAATTTGTGCCTAGCTAAAATGCTGCCGCAGCAGCGTACGCAGGCGTTCTTCTTCGATTTTTCGTTCCAATTGCCCCTGATGGGCCATGCTGATGGTACCGGTTTCCTCCGACACGATGAAGGCCGTGACGGAGGACCGCTCCGTGATTCCGACAGCGGCTCGGTGCCGCAAGCCGATACTTTTGGGGAGTTGGCTGTTTTCGGATACTGGCAAGATAACGCTTGCCATCGTAATGCGGCCATTGTCGATGATGACGGCCCCGTCGTGCATCGGGCTTTCCTTATTGAAAATACTCAGTACGAGCGGTTCGCTGATGTCTGCGTGCATCGAAATGCCTCCGCTGACGATCCCTTCCACGTTCGCCTCCCCGGTAAGTACGATGAGCGCGCCGGTGCGGCGGCGACTCATTTTCAGCATGGCCCCCACCAGCGCTTCAATGGCATTCGTACGGCCTTCGGTTTCTTCGAAGCTCCGGTCCAGAAAGCGGTCAAATATCTGACTGCGCTGCCGCAGCGTACTGTTGCCGAGCAACAGCAGGAACCGACGTACCTCCGGCTGAAAAATAATAATTAAGACGATTACGCCTACGCTGACAAACTGATTGAGAATCCCGGAAAGCAAATCCATTTCCAACTGCGTGACCAACCACCAACTGACGTACAGCAGCAGCACGCCAATCAGAATATTCAGGGCAATACTCCCCCGCAGCAACTTGTACAATTGAAACATGAGATAGGCCACAATCAGGATATCGAGTACATCCCAAATGGTTATCGGAAGAAAGCCAATCTTGATCTCAAAAATTCCCATTGGCGGTAGTGCGGTCGCGGTTCGTCGGTTTGCCGTTGTTTTCCGTATTTTAGCCCCTACCTATGAACACAAGGACGGGCATCCATACGGATGTTTTTCCTGTAAGGGGCGTAAGTTATGCAATTAACCCAAATCCTGTGCTTACTCCTGCTGGTCCTCATCGTTCCGGTGTGGCTTGCAGCACAACAAGCACCTGTCATCCGAACGAACATTCGGGGCGAACGCGTTATCGTGTATCCCGACGGTCGTACTACCTACCTCAACGGCGAACCTGCAAGTGCCGCGGAAGGGGCCTCCTATCCCGTTTACACGGCAGATATCGCACCGCTCGACGGGCCCGTTTCCATTACTGAGGAAGATGTCTATAAAATCGCGGTTCGCAGATCGCAGCTTGCCAAAGATGCCGCGGCATTAGCCGAAGAGCGCTCCCAGGAGGCGGTGGCCAACCGCGAACGCCTTGAAGCGGCATTGGCCGCCCTGCAAGGTTCGGATGATGAAGAGACCCTCACGTTGTTGGAGCGGCGGCTGCAACTGGCCAAACGCACGGAAATGGAAAGCCAGGTGGAGGCCCGCCGCGCCAGGCAATTGGCGGCTGAGGCCGATTCCATCACCTCCCGCAGCGGATATATCGACGATTTCAACCGGCGCATGTCTGCCCGGCAGCAACTCAGCGATCGGGTGGAGGTCAATCAAGGCAACCAGCGCAGCGTGGCTGCCTTACAACCCCGTTCATCGCTCTTCAAAGGCTGGGCCGCCGGGAAAAACCTGATCTTCGAACCCCCTACCAAACCCTGCGGAATTGCGTTCGAGGGCCGCGATCCCCAAGATCGCCAATACCGAAAAGAATTGAAACCGCAATTGCTGTTCACTCATACCGACGAGCGCCTGCGACCGTATTTGAAAGAAAAAGAGTACATGAAATGCGAGGGGTTCATGCACCGAATGGGTGGATTTACGTTTCTCACTCTGCAATTCACGTTTGCCTATCCAAATGCGCGGGAAGCCTACGGGCTGATCGAAAAGAATAGCATTTTATCGATCCGCTTGCTGAACGGTACTTACATCTTACTGCGATCCGGGCAATTGGCACAAGGCACCTACGACCGCGATCGCGAAATACTGACTTACCGGGTCTACTATCCCATCGATCGGGATGATCTTCCGCTGATGCGCCATAGCGAAGTAGATCAAATCCGCGTGTTCTGGAGTAGCGGATACGAAGAATACCAGGTGCGGCAATTGGATTTTTTCCAGCGCCAATTGGAGTGCCTGGAGGGCTAATTGTAAGATATCACGCATGAATGATAAAACCGAAGCGTTGCAGTCCGTTCGGATGCTCAACCTGCAACTACCAACAGACCCCCGCTGGGTCAATCTCGCCGAGATGGATCTGGGCGAGATTCTGACCGATCACGCTTACTGCGAGCAGAAAGCGGCCACCTCCTGCATTTCGCTTATTCAGGCGTATCCAGACCGGCACGAACTGGTCCGGGAGCTAGCGCCCATCGTCACAGAAGAGTGGGGGCATTTTCGGGCGGTTCTGGCAGAAATGGACAAGCGGCAATTATCCCTCGGTCGGCAGCGCAAAGACGAATACGTTAATAAGTTATTGGCCTTCCAGAAAAAAGGGCTCCCCAAAGCGGAAGCACTCCTGGAGAAACTACTGGTCTGTGCCCTGATCGAGGCGCGTTCCTGCGAACGCTTTCGCCTGCTCAGCCTACACATCAGCGACGAAGCCCTTCGCTCCTTTTACCATAAATTCATGATCAGTGAGGCCGGCCATTACACGCTGTTTATCCGCCTTGCTCGCACATATTTTCCGGCCGATCAAGTCGATCGTCGTTGGAAAGCGTTTTTGGCCCGAGAAGCCGAAATCATGCAGGAATTGGAACTGCGGGGAGATCGGATACACTGATGATCAGTCGGTTGTAAGCCAATAAATCGACTCCGGAACAAGTAAGACGAAGAGCAACACTGCTATTTGCAGAATGATAAAGGGAATAATTCCGCGGTAAATAGCCGCGGTGGTGACTTGTGGCGGTGCTACTCCTTTTAAATAAAACAGGGAAAAACCAAATGGCGGGGTGAGAAAAGAGGTCTGTAAATTGAGCCCTAAAAGAATTCCAACCCAAATCAAATCGACGCCCATGCGGCTGAAAAGCGGGGCCACCACCGGAACGATGATGAACACGATTTCGATGAAATCGATAAAGAATCCGGCAATGAATACAATCAACATAACGAACAGTAGAAACACCATCGGACTCAAATCCGCCTGTTCCACTAGTTGCACGAGATAAATATCACCACCGAGCTCCCGGAAGACGAAGGCAAACGTCGTTGCACCAAGTAAAATCAGGAAGACCATAGAGGTCAGATGCATGGTTTCCTGAGCAACCTCCCGAAGAATAGCCCATTGGAAGCGTCCTTCGGTGACGGTGAGTACGGTCGCTCCAATAGCCCCAACTGCTGCCGCCTCGGTTGGAGAGGCGATTCCGGCAAAAATCGACCCAAGGACAGCCACGATGAGTAGCATCGGTAAAACCAACACCCTGATTAAAGCGGCTGGCTTCAATTTCACCGAATCTTCATCCACACGAATGGAGGGCGCATGGTGCGGTCTAAACTGGGCATATAATAAGACATAGGCAATGTATCCGCCAATAAGAAGCATACTCGGCAGCAGTGCGGCACTGAATAATTTACCGACGCTGACGTTCAGGACACTTCCAAGTAAAATCAGTACGATGGAGGGAGGAACAATTTGACCAAGCGTCCCGGATGAAGCTACCGTTCCACTCGCAAAAGCCGGATGGTATTCGTGCTTCAGCATAGTGGGCAGGCTGATCAGCCCCATAGTAACCACGGTTGCACCAACGATACCGGTGGAAGCTGCCAGGAGCGCCCCTACCACGATCACCGACACCGCCAATCCCCCACGCAATTTACCGAACAACCGCCCCATGGTTTCCAGCAATCGTCCCGCTAAGCCCGACTTTTCTAACATAATTCCCATAAAAATGAAAAGGGGCACGGCAATGAGGACGTAATTGGTCATCACTCCAAACACCCGCGCCGGAATGATGCCGTAGGAATCCACTGGTAGAAAGCAAAGGGCATATATAGTAGAAAGCCCTCCCAAGGTAATGGCAACCGGGTATCCGTATAGGATAAGTAATAAAATACTGAGAAAAAGGATTAATGCGACGATCGCCATTGCACATTAAGTTAGGGGATCGTTGGGTGAAGACGACCGGTTTTGTTGAAACAATTGGACCAATTGGCTAATCCCCTGTAAGAGTAACAGGAAAAACCCCAGACTTATCCCCCACTTAATGATGAAGTAGTAAGGCAGCCCGCCCGGATTTGGCGAACGCTCATCGTCGAGATAGGCTTCGTATCCGTATGGAATACTGGTGAAGAGTAGCAAGAGGCACCAGGGTAACAGAAAGAGCAAATGGCCGAGGAGGTTGACGGTCCGCTGGTCGCGGGGCCGATAGTGGGTGTAAAACAAATCCACGCGAACGTGTCGGTCCTGCCGCAGGGTTTGGGCCGCTCCGAGTAAAAAAATGAGGGCAAAGAGATGCCACTCCAATTCATTCACCCATACGGCCGTTTGGCGCATCAGGTAGCGAACGGCAATATCAAATCCCACAAGAACCACCAAGACGACGGTTAGCCAGGAAGCGATCTTCCCGGCAATATCCGTGATCCGATTGAGTAGGTAGGTTAGTCGTTGCATCGACCTCTGGATTACTTCCTGAAGTCAATGATACTTCTTTTTACCCGATCTAGAGCTGATCGTAGGTATGCAGGTTGAGGCGCTCGATGATTTTAATCAATTTGTGCGCATACCGCTTGTCGGTGGCGTAACCGGCTTTTTTTAGGCCGTGGGCCCACTGGACATAATCCGTTCCGTAGTCTTTCAGCTTGCTGTAGCGCGAGCTGGAGAGCAGGATACTGTGTTCGCGGTAGCTTTCCTGCGTATTTTCGAATACGCGAAACATATCGTACGCAGAATCATCGCGGTAGTTACGACAGGTACAGCCCCGGCATTTCGACCGACACTTGATACCGAAATGATTGTTGGATTCTCGAGCCAGGCGGCTATCTCCGGCATTGCTTTCCAGCAACCCCTGGGCAAGCGTGATACTCGCTGGTATCCCGTAATCACGCATTTCTCGCTGAGCTGCTGGCGCAAACCGCTGCACGTAGTTACGGACGCGCGCCCATTTAGCCTCGACTATTTCTCGGGGAAGCTTTTTACGCTCGGCGTAATCCGGACTCAATATCAGCGTCAGATTACTGATGTGCGGAGCGGGATCGTCCGCCAATGGGGATACGTCATTAAAGTCGGGGGCTGATGCGTTTCCAAAGGCTCCAACAGGTCGAGCAGCCGGTGAACCAACAGGATTTACCGTACTGATATTTAGCTTTTTAACCTCCCCGGGCTCCGGTGTCGATGCTCCACTAACAAAGGAAGAAGTATTAATCACCTGGAAGGAAGGAAGAAATCCGCCGATACTGAATTCGAACTCCTTATTATCCAGGGGAACCAGGTAGAGAATTAAAAAAATCGCAATGCATTCGAACCAATACCGCTGAATCCAGTGGAAGGTAGCGTACAAGTCGATCGATATTTGCAATGGTTGAGTAGCAGTCTGGTGTCCCATGATTACTAACTTAATTGATTGGAGAGTACTAGCTGATGGCACAAAAATAAACAAAATGTTTTATTAAAGAAACATTAAAACATTTTTTTGTTTGCTTCCGCCTGCCGATGCTTAGGCGCTCCTGCCAGTAGTTTCTATCTTTGATCGAAAGACGGACTAACCTGAGTTAGGTCCTGTCGTACTTAGTGTATAATTTACACTACCTTTAGTTTTTAATGCTGATCTAACCATGATACTGATTGCAGACTGTGGTGCTACGAAAGGGGACTGGGTGCTAACGGATGGCCAGGAGACAGAAAAGTTGATTCACACCCGTGGTTTCAACCCCGTTGTGCACGCTCCCGAACTACTTCAAGGCGAACTACAAAAACTCCGAGCACAACTCGATCGCTACGAATCCCCGCAAGCCGTATTTTACTATGGGGCCGGATGTTGGGACGAACGGCGCAAAAAGGTGGTAAGCGATGGCCTGGAGGAAGTATATCCGGACGCCGAAATCCACGTCATGCACGATTTACTCGGTGCGGCACGGGCATCCTGCGGTTCAACTGCCGGAATCGCCTGCATCATTGGTACGGGATCGAACACCTGCCTGTACGATGGAGATGAGGTGATAGACAATGTGACGAACCTGGGGTACCTTCTGGGAGATGAGGGAAGTGGCGCGTATTTGGGAAAGCAGTTACTACGGGCCTACTATTACCGGGAGCTGGGAAATGACCTTCAGGCTTCTTTCGAATCTTTTGCCGGTATCGAGCGGGGAAAAATGCTTGATTTAGTCTACGAGAGCGAAACGCCAAATGTATATTTGGCTTCTTTCACCAAATTCCTGGGCCAGCACAAGGATCATCCGTTTGTTCAGCGACTCATCTACCGCGGTTTTGAAGAATTCATCGACCGGCACGTGCGCAAGTACCACGGCCACCTTCACCTTCCCGTTAGCTTTATTGGTTCCATTGCTTTTCACTTTCGCGACATTCTCCTTGCCGTGTTGAGTGAGCGCCAAATGCAACCGGGTAATTTCATTCAAAAACCAATCGACCAGCTGGTCTACTATCATTTACAATCCACCTAACTTTCGACTTTCCGTATGGATGGAAAAGCAATCAAGCGCGTAGCTGTTTTCACTTCAGGAGGAGATGCTCCGGGTATGAATGCTGCGCTTCGGGCCGTTGTTCGAACGGGTTCCTTCAACGGCCTCCATATTTACGGCATCGAACGAGGATACGAAGGGATGATCAACGGCAATCTGAAACGGCTGGAGCCCCGGGATGTCGGCAATATTATCCACCGGGGAGGCACCTTCCTACGCACCGCCCGCAGCCAGGGGTTTATGACCCCCGAAGGTAGAAAGGCAGCCTACGAAAGTCTGACTGCCTTCGATATTGAAGCCTGCATTGCTATCGGTGGAAACGGGACCTTCACCGGTGCCCACGTGTTTTCGCGCGAATTTGGCATTCCATTCGTCGGTGTACCCGGCACGATCGATAACGACTTATACGGCACCGATTACACCATCGGTTTCGATACCGCGGTCAATACGGCCATCCAGGCAGTTGACCGCATTCGGGATACCGCCGATTCGCACGATCGGCTGTTTTTTGTAGAAGTGATGGGCCGTCATTCCGGATTCATTGCCCTCAGTACCGCCATCGGCTCGGGTGCCGGCGGAGTCATCATTCCGGAAGCCGATTTCAGCCTCGATCGCATCAAGGAGGTACTGCGCAAGGGTACGAAGCGGGGCAAGCTATTCAATCTCATCGTAGTCGCAGAAGGAAGCCCGCTGGGCGGCGCTGCCGACATTGCCGACAAGCTCCGGGAAGATATTCGCGATTTCGACCCCAAAGTGACCATAATCGGTCACCTGCAGCGCGGTGGTTCTCCGACTGCCCTCGACCGCCTGCTCGCCAGCCGCCTGGGCTACGGCGCCGTCGAAGCATGTATCCAGGGCAAAGAAAACGTCATGGTTGGCCTGATCAACAACGAACTTTGCTTCACTCCCTTCGAGGAGGCCATTACCAGAGAGAAAAAACCCAACGACCGACTGGTTCGAATGGCAGAGATTCTAGCGATTTAGACATTATTACTTAGCCCTTAATGTCGTTGTCTTTTCAATGGCAAAAAACTAAGTTCCAATCCCTGAGCTACTTCCCCAACTCCACTGCCCGCTCGAAGGCAGCGCGGGCCCCGGCCCGGATGGCGGCCTCCAGGTTCGATTGGCCAAAACTGCCCATCGCCGCTTCGGTGGTGCCGCCGCGAGAACTGACCCGCTGAATCCACTCCGAACACGATAGATCGCTCTTTTGAAAGAGTTCTACAGCCCCTTCAAAGGTTTGAGTGACGAGCAGTTCCGCTTCCGAATCCGTAAAGTGCATCGCCAGCGCCGCATCCATTAATGCTTGCATAAAGAAGTAGACGTAGGCCGGGCCACTTCCGCTGATTGCCGTACTGGCATCAATAGCCTCTTCCCGCTCCACGTAGATGGTCTTACCCGTAGTATTGAGTAAATTCTGAACCGTAACTAACTCCACTCGACTGACCTCGGGGCTGGCCGTAAAGGTCGTCATCCCTCTGCCTACTTGTGCCGGCAAATTGGGCATTGCCCGAATAACTTTCGTGACCCCGAGCGCTTCACGAATGCGCTGCATGCGCACTCCTGCCATGATCGACAGAAACAACTGCTGCGGATCGGCCAGTGGGCCGATTCGGTCGTACAAAACCGGCGCGTCTTGCGGCTTCACGGCAAGAATGACCAAATCAGCCATCGGCAAACAGGCCTCCGGATCATCGAATACCTGCCCGGCCTGTTGCTGCCGCAGCGCAGCCACCCGCTCGCCCTTTTTCTCCAGAATGAGTAAATCGTCGGGCGCTACCAAATGGGCACGCAGAAAGGATCGGGCAAAGGTCAATCCCATATTTCCTCCCCCAATAATTAAGATCTTCATGCTAAACCGAGTTTATCACTTGAGTTGCCCAATTGAGCAATCAACCCAATCACTATATTTTTGGTTCCACTTATTAACAGGGCGTAATTCGTCGTCTACACACTAATCGTTGGTACACTAAAAAACATGAAAATCGAAGACGCCATTAAGCAGAAGCAGTTCTATAACGACCTTCACAAAGCGCACATCAACATCCTGTTTACGGCCTCCTGGCTTAATCAGCGCACCGCCGCGGTGTTGAAACCCTACGATATTAGCGTGCAGCAATTTAACATTTTGCGCATTCTGCGCGGAATGCATCCCAAACCCGCGACGGTCAAGCTGTTAACCGATCGCATGCTCGACAAAATGTCCAATGCCTCCCGCCTCGTCGATAAACTCAAGAAAAAGGGCTACGTCGACCGGCAGGAATGCCCCACCGATCGGCGGCGCGTAGATATCACGATTACCGAGGAAGGTATGAAAGTCATCAATGAGGCCTCCAGCGAACTGGAAGGGCATCTTTTCGATGCTCCCAATGCCCTGAACGATACCGAAATTCGTCAGCTTAGTGATTTGCTCGACAAACTGCGGGAAGAAAATGCTCGTGGCTAACGGCTGTCCGCCAACCCTTATCCTCCATCCGTTGGCTTTCCCGTTTCCCTGAGTTCCAATGCCCGAGGGGATGGCCTGATGTGGGGGCGAATTATTAGTCGAAGGCTCTGGTCGTAATTGACATAGCCCCATACCCAATTCAGAAAGACAAACAGTCGGTTTCTCGTGCCTAACAACGAAAAAAGGTGAACGATCAACCAGATAATCCAGGCGGTAATTCCACTGAAGTGCGTTTTCGGTAAATCCGCAACTGCCTTTGCGCGCCCAATCGTCGCCATACTTCCCTTGTCTTTGTAGGAAAAAGGCACCCATTGTGCTCCGGTGGCTTTGAGAAAATTCCTGGCCAGGTGCTTTCCTTGCTGAATAGCCGTTTGAGCAACCTGTGGATGGCCTTTCGGAAAGTTGGGTTCCTCCATGTAGGCAATGTCTCCGATGGCGTAAATGCAATCCATCCCCTCGACCCGATTGTACCGATCTACCCGAATCCGGTTGCCCCGTACCTGCACGGATTCGGGCAGGCCCATTGGAGTATCCCCTCTAATACCCGCCGCCCAAATCAGCTTCCGGCAGCGGATTTTCCGCCCTTGATCCGTCGTCGCACAACTACCGTCAAAATCGACCACCTTGGTATTGAGCAATACTTCCACTCCCATCTTTTGCAGGTATTTCAACGACTTGGCAGATGCCCTTTCACTCATCCCCTTGAGCAACGTTCCACCACTCTGAACCAGCACGATATCAATTTCTTCCTCTACATTCAGTTCGGGATAGTCCTTAGGTAGCACGTATTTGCGCATTTCTGCGAGGGCCCCGGCCAGTTCGACGCCGGTAGGGCCTCCACCGACGATAACGATATCGATAAGCCCTTGCCGGCTATCGTAATCCATCGTCGAAAGCGCCTTTTCGTAGTCGGTCAGAATGGAATTGCGCAGGAAGAGCGCTTCACCGACCGACTTCATTGGCATGGCGTGCTCCTCGATGTGCCGGTTGCCGAAAAAATTGGTGGTCGCCCCGGTGGCAATCACCAGGTGGTCGTAATTGCAGTGCCCGAGCGGCGTTATGAAGCGCTTTTTTTCTGGCTCAATTGCCGTTACCTCCGTCACTCGAATGTAGACGTTACGCATGCGGTGGAATAAGCGCCGCAGTGGAAAAATAATCGAACTGGGCTCCAGGCCCGACATGGCCACCTGGTAGAACAGCGGTTGAAATTGATGGTAGTTGTTCCGGTCAATTAATACCACCTGATAGTTTCCCCTGGCCAACCGACGCGCGAAATTGAGGCCGGCAAACCCGCCGCCAATAACGACCACGCGCTCCCGGTCGGATTCGGGGATATTGATCTTTAGTTGTTTCATTCGGCGATAATTGGAATATGATAAAACCTGAGCCCTCCCCGTTTCCAAAGATGGAAATTAATACTTTGTTTCCGCTTATTCATCGGGTAGCTCTACGTGGTGAAGCCCGGGGCCATACGGCCGGCAAATGACGTCCAACATGCGATCGTATTGTTCTGGATGTGCCAGGAAATCGACATTTTCCACATCGAGCATTAGAATGGGCAGGTTGGGCTCTGATCGAAAAAATTCGAAATAGGCTCGCTGGATATTCTTCAGGTACGCATCCGAAATCCGCTGTTCGAAAGCCCGGTTGCGAGCGGCTATCTGCCGCTGGAGTTGCGGCACCGAACGGTGCAGATAGACGAGCAAATCAGGCGGGGGAAACTGAATCTTCAAGACGTTGAACAACCGCTGGAATAATCGATACTCCTCGGGATTTAAATTATTGCGCGCAAACAACAGGGTCTTCACAAAGTAATAATCCGCCACCACCTGTTCCCCAAATAATTGAATTTGAGACAATTCCTGCTGCAACTGCTTGTGCCGCTCCGTCATGAAAAACAGCTCGACGGGAAATGCGTAGCGATCGGGATTTTCGTAAAAATGCGGCAGAAAAGGATTGTCCGAGAATTCTTCCAAGAGCAGCCGCAGCCCAAAGTCGGCGGCTAATTGCCGGGCCAGGGTAGTTTTACCAACTCCAATGTTGCCCTCAATCGCAATGAATGAATGGGGAAAAACCTTTTTTGCCATTTGCGCTTATTCCTAAAGATGCGACAATGTATTGGTTTGATATGTCGGAACAGCTCCCACACGAACTCTACCTTCACATCGGCTCGAATATAAATGATCGAGCTGCCTACCTGATAAACGCCCGCAAAGCGATTCAGGCTCAGATCGGCCCGATCCTGCGCGCTTCCTCTATTTTCGAAACGGCCGCCTGGGGCATCACCAATCAACCGGATTTTCTCAATCAGGCCCTGTACCTGCGCACTTACTTATCACCGCAGGATTGCCTGGCCGCCACCCAACGGATCGAAACGCAGCTGGGCCGAAAACGACAGATAAACTGGGGGCCCCGGACCATCGATATCGACCTCCTCTTCTACGATGACCTCGTGCTCGAAACGGACGCTCTCCAACTCCCCCATCCCTGGCTACACCAACGCCAGTTCGTGCTGGCACCGCTGGCGGAAATTGCCCCGGACCTCCTCCACCCCACCCTACACAAATCTATCCAGGAATTGAAGGCTACCTGTAGGGATGAGGCCGACGTCTGGGTTTGGCAGGCTTAATGTGTCTGAAACGGGGCGGCCGGTAATCCCGCTGCGTTGTACAAATTTGCATCGGCCGGATTGCCGGCCCAGGCATATCGCAGGTATTGGGGCTCTTTAATTGCATCGTGCCACACGACCACCTGATTATCGCGCAGGATGGCTTTAGCCCACACAAACTGCTTGTCGGCCCCGGCGATAGCAAAGGCGTTTACGTATCCGTAGGGGTTATCCACTCGCAACCCACCGCCGAGGTGCTCAAAGGAAACGATGATCCGACCATCTTTAACTTCGTGATTTTGGTAGATCGGTCCGCTGGAAATCAGTTCTTCTCCGTAGGCAATTTTTCGGGCGGCGAGGGCAAGGCGCCGGCCCACCTCCTGCTTGTTGCGCGGATGGATGTCGTCGGCCTCGCCAATGTCGATGGCCACTGCTTGCCCGACATTCGGAAGATCCAGCGCGGCAGCCTGCGATTCCCTCAAAATCGCCCACGCACTCTCCTGAGGCTGATCTTCCGCAGGGAAGAAATTAGCTAGCTGCACAAATAAAAACGGCATTTCCGGTTGCTTCCATTCGTCCCGCCACTGGCGAATAAGTTGTTGAAAGGATTGCCGGTAGGCTAGCGCATCCTCTTCCGTATTGGCGTTGGATTCTCCCTGGTACCACAGCACGCCCTTGATTGGAAAATCCTGTAGCGGGAAGATCATTTTGTTGTACAGCAAGGTCGGGATCTGACTGGGAGATAGCTCAAAATCCATGGTGGCTGCCAGCAGGGCGTCGAGTTTAAATTTCCAAGTCCGGGCCAGGGAGATGCGTCCCGATTTGGTATCGAGATACACCTCCTCCGCTTCGCCGCCAATTCCGCCACCGCCACCGTAGTCTTCCACCCGGACTGCAATGGTGTTGGTGCCGGCATGCAGCACGCCGGCGGGTATCGGATAGCGGCGGGCTACGTTCCATGCGTTCTCCATTCCTCCGACTCGGACACCGTTGATCCAAACCTCATCAGAGTCGTCGATTTTTCCCAACCCCAACTCTTTTGCACCAGCCACTTGGTCGGGATTGAGAAAAAAGTTGGTTCGGTACCAGGCGACGCCGTCAAAATCGGCAAATCCCGCTCCTTCCCAAAAACCGGGAACTGGTACTTCTTCCCAGTCGTCGTCGGAGAAATCCGGAGCTGCCCAAGGAACTAGACGACCTGACTTGCCACGCTGTTGTTTGGACAATTGAGGGAAGCGTTCTTGCAGCGCCCGGAAAGCTGCCTGCTGATTCGCCACCGCCTGCCTCTTGGCAAATTGCTTCAGGGAATCCAGTTCTACTCCTCCGAATGCCTCCATATTCATCCAGGGCTCAATGCGGCTCCCGCTCCAGGAGCTGTTCAATAAACCGATAGGTATGTCCTGGTGCCGTCGAATCTGGCGAGCAAAGAAATATCCCACCGCAGTAAAATCACCGACGGTAAGGGGGTTGGCGACTTCCCACTTACCTCCGGCCAGATCCTCCTCCGGCTGCTCGGCATGCAAAAGCGGCACTTTATAATGTCGGATGAGACGATCGCGCGCTGCCTTCATTTCCGCTTCTGCATTGGCCGAATTGGCAACCGTCCACTCCATATTCGATTGTCCGGAACACAACCAGACATCGCCAATCATTACGTTCTGAAGGTCAATTCGCTCTGAGCCTGCCTGAATCACCATTCGGTGTGGCCCACCAGCATCCTGGGCTGGCAGGAGAATGCTCCACCTTCCATTTGGATCCGTGGTTCCGGTGTAGGTACCGTCTCTGAATACTACAGCAATCTCCGTATTTGGCGTAGCCTTTCCCCACACCCGAAGCGGTTGGTCGCGTTGCAACACGGCGTGGTTGGCAAATAAAGGGCATACCTCAAGTTGCGCCTGAATAAAGGTGCTCATCCCAAGTAGAAAAAAAATAAGTGAAAAAAACCGCATAACGACCTGTTGATTGATGGAAGTTCGCCGGAAAATAAGGAAATTGAGCGTACGCCAATAAACAACATTGGCCCATAGACCTATCGGTAAATTACCATCCCGCTATCCTGATTCAATCGCAGATTACAAGTGGTTAATGCCGTCTTCGACGTGCTTTAATGAGCTCATTCACTAACAACCGTCTATTAGTAGACCGACTCATTGACTCATTAACACATCGACTCATTATTGTAGCTTCAGAATAACCCATCATGCAACTTAAATCCATTCACGTTTCTCTTCCAAAAACCATAGTCCACGATGGAGTGGAAATAACGACCGGCATCTTCAAAGAACTAGTCGAAGGCCCCGTCCGGCTAGGCCCGCTCAATCTGGAAGGCGACGGGCAGGCAGACCTGCGCGTCCACGGAGGCCCCGATAAAGCCGTCTATGCCTACCCCTTTCAGCATTATACTTTCTGGGAATCAGAGCGCCCTGACCTGTCGTTTTTCCCCGGAAAGTTCGGTGAAAATTTGTCGGTACTCGACATGGACGAACGCGCAGTACACATCGGCGATGTATTCCGCATCGGAACGGCTGTTTTGCGCATCACGTCTCCACGCATGCCTTGCTATAAATTGGGGATCAAGATGCAGGACCCTTCCTTTCTCAAAAACTTCACCGAAGCGCGAAAGTCCGGATTTTATTTCGGGGTTATGGAAGAGGGTACCCTGGAAGCTAATCAACCCATCGAGCATCTCGAACGCGACGGGCATCACCTCAGCGTGGAAGAAGTCTTCCGGGCGCGTACTTCCCGAAATAAAGATCGGGCATTACTTGAAAAAGCCATCGGTTCGCCGAGTTTACCGGCCAACTGGACCACCTTTTTTCAGAAACAACTTGCCAGACTGAATGCGTAGTTGAATTCTTAAGATAAAAATGCACATATCGAAATCAATACATTGCATCATTGCGATTAATTTCAAATCCTTTCACTCAAAATCATTCTCCTCAGAATTAAATTTTTACTTTACCTAACTGTCTGTAAAACATTTTCTTCTGAGAATGATTACGCTATTAATCCAAACTCCTTTGTAATTTATCCAAAAGCTACCTTCAACCATCGTTAACCTCAGCCAAACAGAGCATGCACATCGCTTCGAATATTCGATTTTTGCGCAATAAGCGCGGCCTAACACAAGCGGATCTGGCTCGTGAATTAAGTAAAACCAGTGCTGCCATTAGCGATTACGAAAAAGGAAAATCTACTCCACCATTAGAAGTCATTTCTAAGATTAGCCAATTTTTTCGTACCGACATCAGCGACTTGGTAAATAAAGACCTTCGAAAAATTGACCTCCTGAACGAGGAAGGTGGATTGTTAAACGAGAAGGAGACCGAATATCTCTCCTCAAGCGACGGCATTCACCGCGAACTCCAACTCCTGCGGATTCTCAATCAACGGAACGAACAACGGATAAAGGAACTCGAACGCGAAATCCGCGAACACGCACCTGAGCTGGCCCGGCGTCTGGAATTGCTCCCCTCCGAATGATCCCCCACTCCCTCCGTGCTTGTTGGATTCCCCCTCCTTACATTAACCGCACCACTCGTACCTACTCGTGGAAGCGCCGAAAATAGGCGAACTCAACTGGCTGCTATTCCTTTCAAGTCCCTAAGCATCACCGCATTGTCATATTACACCAACTACCTAACTCTTTCTCCCGACTACCTAACAAAGGGGTTTTACAGAGCCTCCCAGGATCGACTTGACAATCTTTAGAATTAGTCTAATTAAATTCGACCCGGATTTAAAAACAACCCGTCAACCGATCCAATTATGAAGCCATTCAAGCTGTTACTCCTGTTGCTCCCACTCGTATTTGCAGCCTGTGAGGACGATGATCCATCATCACCTGCAATCGATGAGCCTGCCTCCTATTCCTTCGACCGCAACGGACAGTCGACAGTTTCCTTTGACGGTCAAACGACTCGCATCAGCATGGGAGAAGCGCTAATCGCTGCTATGATGGATTTTGACGCGACCAACGCGCAACTCCTCGAAATGTATCGAAATGAAACCGCTTCCGGAGGAGATGCCAATCCTTTTGAGGATGCCACGCTCAACGCTTCGTCCAAGAGCATCCGCAATAAAGTAGCGGCTTCCAGCGATTTCTTTTTTTCCAATACGACTGCATCTGCTGCTATCAAAACTCAATTCGAATCTTGGATTACCGCGCAAGTGGAAGAGGTATTTCCCAATGAGCTGCAAGCTGCCGCCCCCGGTCAAGCCGGCCAGATTGCCGACGGCACTTCCGTGCGCTACGTAAATACCCAGGGGCTAGAATACAATCAACTAGTTAACAAGGGCCTCATCGGTGCGCTGATGACCGATCAGATGCTGAACAACTATTTGAGCACTGCCATTCTGGACGATCAAAATGAAGGCCGTCAGAAAAACGACGAGGGTGTGTTGGAAGCCGGAAAGCCCTACACCCAAATGGAACACAAGTGGGATGAAGCTTACGGCTACGCCTACGGAACGTCCGCCGATCCGGCCAACCCCAATACCACCATCGGAGCGGATGATAGCTTTCTAAATAAATACATTGCCCGCGTCGATGGCGACCCCGACTTCAGCGGCATCGCAGAAACCATTTTCAACGCGTTCAAGCGCGGTCGTGCCGCCATTGTCGCCAAAGAATACGAAGTGCGCGATGAGCAGGCCGAGATCATTCGGGAGGCAGTATCTGAAGTAATTGCCGTTCGGGCAGTCTTCTACCTCCAACAGGCCCGCCTGACCATAGAGCAAAATCCATCGAGCCTCGGTGGTGTCTTTCACGATCTCTCCGAAGCGTATGGATTCATTTACAGTCTCCAGTTCACCCGCATGCCCGGCACCGGGCAGCCCTACTTCAGTGGCACGGAGGTGGATGGCCTGCTAACCGATCTGCTAGGAGATGGCCCCAACGGCCTTTGGGACATCACCCCCGAAACACTGGATGCCCTCTCCAATACCATTGCCGACCGCTTCAATTTCTCCGTAGAAACCGCGGGAGAATAGGCCAACCCATCATAAAATTCACCATTCACCATTCACTATTCACCATCGATAAGGCATGTACCGACTACTTTACACCCTCCCACTGTTCCTGCTTCTCTTCGGATGCTCCGAGGACAATGAGCCCAACATCGATCAATCCGAGGATGATTTCGACCGAACCACTATGCTCTCCCACTGGGCAGATGCATTGATCATTCCCGGGTACACCAGCTTTGCGGAAGCTGCTGCCGGGCTCAAAGCCGCCGGGGCCTCCTTTCAGGATGCTCCAACACCCGAAAGCATGGAGCAATTGCGCACTGCCTGGCAAACGGCCTACCTGCAGTGGCAACGGGTTTCGATGTTCGAAATTGGCCCCGCAGAGTCGCTAAGCTTGCGGAATAACATCAATCTCTATCCGACGAATACGGAATTGATTGTCGAAAATGTGATGCGAGATCAGATCGACTTCGATCTACCCTCCAATGCCGCCGCGCAGGGTTTCCCGGCACTCGACTACCTATTGTTTGGTATTCGGGCAACCGATTCGGAAATCCTCGATTTGTATACTTCCGATGGAGATGCCAATCGCTATCGAACTTATGTAGCCTCCCTTACCAATCGGATCGATGCCCTGGCCCAGACCGTCCTGGCGGAATGGACTTCCAGCTACCGCAATACCTTCGTAGCCAACAACGGCAATTCCGCCAACGCATCGGTTGACCGCCTGGTTAACGACTACATTTTTTACTACGAAAAGTGGCTCCGAGCGGGAAAGATTGGTATCCCGGCAGGGGTTTTCTCGGCCAGTCCCCTACCCGACCGCGTGGAGGCATTGTACAATGGCACGCTGGCGAAACAACTCTTCGACGAGGCCCTCGATGCCGCTCAGGATTTCTTCAACGGCGCCAGTTCCAACGGTGAGCAGCCTGGACCTGGCCTGGCCGCCTATCTGGATTTTTTGAATACCGTCAAACAAGGAGCCGACCTTAGCCAACTGATCAACGATCAATTTGAAGCGACCCGGCAGCAAGCCGCTGTGCTCGATTCCAATTTTGCCCGCCAGGTAGAAACGGATAATGCGGTCATGTTGCAAACCTACGATCAGCTACAGCTCAATGTAGTGCTACTCAAAGTGGACATGCTGCAGGCCTTGAGCATCAATGTGGATTTTATCGATGCGGATGGAGATTAGGTAGTGTGGGTGTGAGTTGAATAGATGTAATCGATGCGGATTAAATGGCGAAATACCATCAGGCAATACTTGCACCGGGAGGTGGAGGCGGCCCCGCTGGCCGTCTTCCGCATTGGGGTGGGTTTATTAATATTTGTTGGTCTGATTCGCTTTGCTGCCTACGGGTGGATTGACAAATTTTACATTCAGCCCGATTTCTTTTTCTCCTATTACGGATTTGAGTGGGTGCAACCACTCGGCGAGGCGACCTACCTCCTGTTTGCGCTCTGCGGGCTTGCCGCCTTGGGTGTGACCTTCGGTTATCGCTATCGACTTTCTGCGATCCTATTATTCCTCAGCTTCACCTACATCGAGCTGATGGATAAGACGACCTATCTCAACCACTACTACTTCATCAGCCTGGTCTGTTTCTTACTGATCTTTCTGCCGGCTGGAGCCTACTTTTCCGTCGACGCCTGGCAGCATCCGGATCGAGGCAGCCCGCGGGTACCCGCCTGGAGTATCGATGCCGTCAAGCTATTATTGGGAATCGTGTATTTCTACGCGGGGCTGGCCAAGTTGAATTCTGACTGGCTCGTGGAGGCCATGCCGCTGAAAATATGGCTGCCCGCCCGCTACCACCTTCCGATTTTGGGGCCGTGGCTGCAATTGGAGGAGGTGCACTACTTGTTTAGCTGGAGTGGGGCGCTGTACGATTTGAGCATTCCCTTTTTACTGCTTTACCGGCCCACCCGCCGACTGGCGTTTGTGGCAGTAGTTGCTTTTCACGTGCTCACGCGAATACTCTTTCCCATCGGGATGTTTCCCTACATCATGATTGTCGGGGCGCTGATTTTCTTCGAACCTGCCTGGCACCACCGGATACTAAAGCGACTTTCCGTCTGGTTAGGCATTGCAAAAAGCCGGTTTGATAACCGTAGCACATCCGCGATCAATTCCCTCCGACAAAGATGGATTCTGGGATTGTTAAGTTGCTTTTTTCTGCTCCAGCTTCTGCTTCCGTTCCGTTATTTGCTGTATCCCGACGAACTATTCTGGACGGAAGAAGGTTATCGCTTTTCCTGGCGGGTCATGCTCATGGAAAAAGCGGGCTATGCCCAATTCAAGGTGGTGGAACCTTCTACCGGACGTCAGTTTTTTGTGGAGAACGACCAATTCTTGCACCCCCTTCAGGAAAAGCAGATGGCAACCCAACCCGATTTCATCCTTGAGTTTGCACACTATCTGGCAGATTATTATGCCGCTCAGGGCATGCGCGATCCCGAAGTATACGTCGAGAGTTATGTGGCACTCAATGGCCGGCGCAGCCGGCCTTACGTCGATCCCTCGGTCAACCTGGCCGCTGTCAAACCTTCTTTCCAACACAAAGACTGGATACTTCCCTTCCATGACCAAATTAAAGGCCTTTGATCGATGGCAGTGGCTCTTGATGCTACAACTGCTACCCTTAGTAGCAACCTCTCAGATTCGAGTAAATGGTTTGGTCGAAAACGAACTTAATTCGTCTGCACTCGAACGGGTAGAAGTATTTGTGCCGGAGCTCGATCAATCCAAACGCACCGACCAGGCCGGCCAATTTGAATTCGAACTCCCGGCTCCGGGTACCTATACCTTCATTCTGTTTGCGGAGGGCTTTGCCAGTCTCCAGTTACCCATCTCCCTGGAGACGAGCAGTGATACCACCCTTCGATTTACTCTGGCCCCCCTGGCGGTCGATTTATCGGCAGTGGTCGTACGCGATCAACAGGAGCGACGCTTTGCCCTGGAGCGCTTGCGAGCCGTGGAGGGTACCGCCATTTACGCCGGCAAGAAATCGGAGGTCATTCTGCTCGATCAACTCATCGCCAATAAAGCCGCCAACCAGGCCCGACAAATCTACGCGCAGGTTGCCGGCCTCAACATCTACGAAGGAGACGACGCCGGCCTGCAACTCAACATCGGCGGTCGCGGCCTCGACCCAAATCGCACCGCCAGCTTCAACACCCGCCAAAACGGCTACGATATCAGCGCCGACGTCCTGGGCTATCCGGAAAGCTATTACAGCCCTCCAGCCGAGGCCCTGCAGCGCGTGGAAGTCGTACGCGGCGCCGCTTCCCTACAGTACGGCACCCAATTTGGAGGATTCGTCAATTTCGTATTCAATCCGCCTCCGGCCGACCGGGCATTTACCCTGCTAACCCGCCAAACGATCGGCTCCAATCAATTATTCACCTCCTTCAACCGCGCAGCGGGGACACTCGGTAAATTCAGCTATAGCGCGTTTTACAACCGCAAACAAGGCGATGGCTTTCGGCCCAATTCCGAATTCCATTCGGATAACGTGTTTATACACCTGGGGTATGCCCCTACCGAACGAACGAAAATCGAATTAGAATACACTTACCTTCACTCCCTGGCACAACAGGCCGGAGGGCTGACCGATGCCCAATTCTACGCCGATCCGGATTTCAGTAACCGTACCCGCAATTGGTTTGAAGTCGATTGGCAATTGTATGCCCTGAAAGTGCTCCATCGTTTCTCTCCGCGAACGAATGTATCCCTCATCGCCTTTGGATTAAATGCCTCGCGCAATGCCCTCGGTTTCCGGACCAACCGCGTATCGCAAACAGACGACCTGAATGCGCCCCGCGACCTGATCAAGGGCACATTCGACAATGGCGGAGCCGAATTGCGATTGGTACACCGCTACCGAGTAGCCGGCCGCTCCTCGGTTTTCTTGGTGGGAGCAAAGTATTACCAGGCCGAAAACACCGCTCTGCAAGGCCCCGGTTCCAACAGCAGCGATGCTGACTTTGCGCTGCAACCTGATCAGTTTCCCGACTATCCCAACCAATCGAATTTCGAATTTCCCAATCGAAATGTCGCCCTCTTTGGGGAGCATATTTTCTATCTGACCGATCGACTTTCTCTCACCCCCGGACTGCGCTACGAGTTTATCGAAACCAGGAGCCAGGGAACGTTCCGTCGGATAGATTTCGATTTAGCAGGCAACCCCATCCGCAATGAAACCTTTGCCGATAATCGAACATTTTCCCGACACTTACTCCTGCTTGGTATCGGCACCAGCTACAAACCCACCTCGGAAGTGGAAGCGTATTTCAACTTTTCCCAAAACTACCGCTCCGTCACCTTCAACGATATCCGAATCGTGAATCCATCCTTCCAGATCGATCCCGATATTTCAGACGAACGTGGCTTCACTACCGATCTTGGTATCCGGGGACAAGGAGAACGCATCTCCTTCGATATCAACGGCTTCGCCTTGCTGTACGACGACCGTCTTGGCGAAGTGCTCCGCCCCGAACAACGCATCAATGCCGAAGGCCAGGAAGTGGAAACCGGTCGCATCCTGCGCTTTCGCGGCAACATCGGCCGTGCCCTCATCTACGGTCTGGAAAGCATGGTCGATTTTCGAATTTTTTCCTCTGCACCCAATCAGACACACCAGTATGTAGTAAGCGTTTTTCTCAACACCAGCCTCACCCGCTCCGAGTATTTAGAATCCGAAATCCCCGGTGTGGCTGGTAAGGAAGTTGAGTTTGTACCGTTGGTGAATATAAAAACAGGCATCCGCTTCGGCTACGATAATTTCCTGGGCAGCCTCCAGTATACTTACCTCTCCGATCAATTCACCGACGCCTCCAATGCCCCACAAGACCGGCGGGATAACCAAAGCGGCATCATCGGCACTATTCCCGCCTACGGCATTCTGGATGCTTCCTTTTCCTACACCTTCGCTCCATTTCAACTCGAAGCCGGCATCAACAACCTCCTCGACAATCGCTACTTCACCCGACGCGCCACCGGCTACCCAGGGCCAGGAATCATTCCCGCTCCCCCGCGGACGTTTTACCTCACCGCTGGATTCAAGTTTTAATGGCGAATGGCGAAT
>CAZDET010000030.1:0-12062 GCA_964504335.1 uncultured Saprospiraceae bacterium | reverse complement strand
AATGGCGAATGGCGAATTTTAATGCTTTAATGAATTAAGAAATGGCCTTGGCCATAAATTAAGGCTTTAAAATTCACTATTCACTATTCATTACAAAAAGGCTCGATACAACGTCACCTTATTCGGCCCCTCATTCGCGTCTTCGCTCAGCGTGCCGAGGCCGGTTGACGACCAATCGGGAATGTAAACCAGGGGTACCACTTCTTCGTACTGATCCGGCCGATCGTCGAGGGCCATGATGAAGACGGCACCGGGCGTCCAGCTGTCATCATCGCCGACCTGCAGGTGAATGGCGTGGATAAAGCGCGATTGGAGCGTTTGCTCCAGGTGTACGATTTCGAAGAAAACGGTGCGTGGGCCGCGCAGGCGATCATCGGGAAAGCGATATTCGAGTAACGTCTCCTGATTCTTCCCTTCGATGGTGAGGAAGATCGGGCTCGACGTGCCGGCATTGTTCGCCTCTCCGTTTTGTATGAGCATTAAAATGCGGTTGAAGCGCGTATACTGGCCGCCCAGGCTTGCCCGGTTCAGCGGAACGGATAAATAGCCCTCCGAAGGATCCGTACTGAGAAAGCGACCGCCTTTGTACAACAAGGCAATGGGAGAAACCGAAGAATCCTCGGAGCCCTCCATTTCGCCGAATACAAATACTTTATTCGGCGACCAGGCGTCGCTGCCCCGCAAGCCCATCCGCATATACTGAAAGTAGGGCTGCAATGGCCGTGTTTCCAGATCGATGTGAACCAGGTGGGAGCTGCCGTCCTCGATTCCGTCCGGCAATTCGGCCGTGTGGTGTAGTAAATCCTGCTGATCGTTCCCCAAGATCAGTACCGGTTGGCTTCTTGTCCCGGCACTGCGGCGGGTATCCGTAGCAAACGCCCAATACAGTTGTTTAAGAACGGGCGGGCGGTATTCGCCTCTGGGTGGTGGTGGTGCTTGTTCCATTGGTTTTGATTCTATGATTTTGTAATGCTAAAGTAGCCCTTTTTCCAAAGCTTATCGCCCTCTTTTCACGAAGCCTTGGCCAGGCCGACAGAACCCCTGGATGTACCGTACTGTTTTAAAGAAGCAACTCAATCAATCGAATGAACTATACACTGCTACTCGGTAAAGTCGCCGGCATCAAACTCAAATTACACTGGACTTTTCTGATCCTATTGGGTTGGATCTTCATCGCTTCGTTTTCTCAGAGCGGCGAGATAAGCGCCGGGCTGGCCGGCGTCGGATTCATTATTGCGCTGTTTGCCTGCGTTGTCCTGCACGAACTCGGGCATGCACTGACCGCCCGCCAATACGGCATTCCGACGCGCAGTATCGTCTTGCTGCCCATTGGCGGGGTCGCCAACCTGGAACGGCTTCCAGAAGACCCCAAACAAGAACTATGGGTAGCCCTCGCCGGGCCGGCCGTCAACGTAGTGATTGCCATTGTGCTATTCCTCCTTTTGCAGCTAACCGGAGGGATGCCCGACCTAGCTACTATGGATCCGGAAACCACCCAGCTAGGCACCAACTTTCTGTTTAGCCTGCTCGCCGTCAACGTTTTGCTCGTTCTCTTTAATATGATTCCCGCCTTTCCGATGGACGGTGGCCGGGTCCTCCGGGCGTTATTAGCCATGCGCTTCAGCCGGGCACAGGCCACCGAAATGGCTGCCCGCCTCGGACAAATGCTGGCGATTGTATTCGTATTTCTCGGCTTCTTTTACAACTTCTGGCTCGTGTTCATCGGGCTCTTCGTATATCTCGGTGCCGGAGCGGAAAACCAGATGGTCGGAGTACAATCCATTCTCTCTAACTACACCGTCAAAGATGCCGTCATGCATCAATTCACGCCCCTGCGCGCCGAGGAGCCGCTCCGCCGGGCCGTTGAGGTACTGCTGGACGGGCAGGAAAAGGAGTTCATTGTCGTGCAGGACGATCGGGTGATCGGCGTCCTTTCCCGCGACGACCTCATTCGCGGTCTCCAGGAGCAGGGCGACGAGGTGCCCATCGGACGGATTGCCAAACAATCGCCCACCGGGCCACTCGGCCTGGACACACCGCTCGAAAAAGTCTACCAGGACATGCGCACCGCCCGCGCCGACATCAGCCCCGTACAGGATGCCGACGGCCGGCTGGTAGGCGTACTCAACATGGAAAACATCCAGGAATTGTTGCTGCTGCGACGGGCGCAGGTGAACGTTTAATCGGTGAAATTCATATAGTTTTGCCGCGCCCCCACCACCTAACCTAAACGTTACCGAAGTCGTTTAACCTTTTTTCTTTCTGGCGAGAGCAGAGCCTTGTAGGTTCTGGCGGCGCTCCTTTTAGAGTGCGTATCTGAAACGAAGCGTTGGAGCAGGAGCCCTAACGCTGAGTAAGAGGGGAAAAGAGCGGCCGCCCAGGTTCCATAAGTCTTTGGCCATTAGACGGATTAAGAAAGTTTAATCGGCTTCTTAGTATCACGATTGTAAACACGCTTGTATGTTTCCAGACCTTCCTTATCAGCTCCTCGAGCACACCGCTATTTTCCTAGGCATTATCCTCCTGACACTCCTCGTCGCCTGGTTTTACCGCTCCGTCTTTACGCGTTTCATCCGCAACAGGACGCGGATCATGAATACCAACCCGACGAGTTATACCTTTCTTAAACACGCGGGAAGTGGCATTATCTATCTGTCGGGCATTCTCCTCGCGATCTCGAACGTCCCACCGTTGAAAAGCCTCGCCACCACCATGCTGGCCGGTGCGGGCATTCTGGCGATAGCCGTCGGCTTTGCCTCTCAGGCCGCGCTGAGCAATATCATCAGCGGCATTTTTATCGTCATTTTTCAGCCCTTCCGGGTGAATGACCGCCTCAGTTTGCAAAATGGTACTCTGAGCGGCATTGTAGAAGACATCACCTTGCGGCACACGGTCATCCGCGATTTTACCAACCAGCGGATCATCATTCCCAATACGATCATCAGCGACGAAGTCATCATCAATTCCGACCTGACCGAGAGCCGCATCTGCAAATGGATCGAATTCTACCTTACCCTGGATTCGGACATCGATGCAGCCCGAGCTATCATGATGGAAGAAGCGATTAATCATCCGCTGCACATCGATGCCCGCACCGACGAGCAAAAGGAGGCGGGCGCTTCCGAAGCTCCCGTCCGGGTAGTCAGCATCGATGAAAGTGGGGTGCGTATGCGCGTATGGGCCTGGGCCGCCAACGGGGCAGATGGGTTTACGATCCAGTGCGACTTGCTGGAAAGCATCAAAAAGCGCTTCGACCGCGAAGGAGTCCGCATCTCCGCCCCCAACCGAATTGTGCACCTAAAGTCGGCAATTAGTGCGATAGACGACAGAGCTTAAAGCCGAACAAGCTTCTTTTACCCCAGTTGCCCTCATAGCCATTAATTGGGCACATTATCCCGTAAATCCATCTTTGTCAACACTTTATAAATTAATGCATTGTTTTTCGCCTTAACAACTCCTTCGTGAGAAATACCTAGAATAGGGTATTTTTTCTACCTCCCCGTGAAAACTTTGCTCAATACGGGACCAAATGGTAACTTCACGAAGAATAAATTCTACGCCATTTCAATACCCTTATGACTAAAACCTATACCCTGTTACTGCTCATCGATCTCCGTGATCGATATCCTGTAGATCAGACAATTTTTCCCCCAACATACTGGCCGATTTAAGAGTCCCCTTACTTACATCCGAAAGGCAATTCGGCTAACTGTCATCGACTGCAAAAATTCCTGCTACAGCCATGTAATAGAGATCACTGCGCTCTCTATTTAAAAATTGAATTAGGTACCCCCTTGGCTTCAAAGTTCAGCTATCGAAATCCCCCTTCGATACAGCTGTAACGCTTACAGTGCTACGTACTTTGAGAAACGAACGACTCGGCTAATAAACATCTGTTTATCAGCCCTATGGGTTGTTTTTTCAATTTTGGAATTCGCATTCCTACTTTCCTACTGGAAGGTGGGGTAATACTGTTATAGATTTAGAAAACTATTCAGACGATCACCTCATATTATGAAGACACCACGACTCCTTTGCAAGAGGCCGCGCGTAGCCACTGTTACGTTTTTCACCCTGGCCTCTCTAGGTTTACTGCTATTTATCCTGCTGTGCGGCCCGCAGCAGGTACTGGCTCAGGCCGATTTCGATTTCATCAATAAAACACTCCAGAATGCCTCCATACAGAGTGGCACGTCGCTAGAGTTCGGGCCCGACGATCGGCTCTACGTAACGGAGGTCGATGGCGACGTGAAAATCTTCACGATCGAGCGCAGCCAGGATGCGAACGGTGTGTTTTCGGTCACCGCTACCGAGGAAATTAACTTCATCCAGAACATTCCCAACCACAACGATAACGGAAGCAATTCCAGCAACTCCTCCCGGCAGGTGACGGGCATAACCGTGGTGGGTACGGCCGAAAATCCGGTGATGTACGTGACTTCAACCGACAACCGCATCGGTGCCGGAGGAAGCGGTGGAGACGCAAACCTGGATACCAATTCCGGCGTCATCACCCGCGCCACCTGGAATGGCAGCGGCTGGGACGTCGTGGATATCGTGCGGGGCCTCCCTCGTTCGGAGGAAAACCACGCCACCAATGGCCTGGAATTCGTACTCATCAACAATATACCCCACCTTATAGTATGTAGTGGAGGGTTTACCAATGCCGGTTCGCCCTCCAACAACTTTGCCTTCATTACGGAATACGCCCTGTCCGGTGCCGTACTGGCCGTCAACCTGGATATGATCAATTCGCTGGAGACTAAAA
The DNA here is from genome assembly GCA_964504335.1 of uncultured Saprospiraceae bacterium. Taxonomy (GTDB): domain Bacteria; phylum Bacteroidota; class Bacteroidia; order Chitinophagales; family Saprospiraceae; genus CAZDET01. Next base: position 7,294 of record CAZDET010000030.1, on the reverse strand, counting down.
TGGAGGCTGGAAGAGCGTACCTCTACGATCTTCCCACTCTCGACGATCCCACACGACCCAACTTAAACGGCATTGAAGATCCCAATACCCCGGGCTACGACGGTGTCGACGTGGGCGATCCCTGGGGTGGTAACGACGGGCTCAACCAGTCGATGCTGCTTCCCAACGAGCCCGTACAGATGTTTTCTCCCGGCTACCGCAATACCTACGACCTCGTCGTTACGGAAAGTGGCGGAGTGTACGTCACCGACAACGGTGCCAACACCGGCTGGGGCGGCTTTCCTGAAAATGAGGCTACCCCCAACGTCACTAATAACTATCGCCCCGGTGAACCCGGCAGCACGGGTTCCGACAGTGGAAATACCGCGGCTAACCCCGAGCCAAAAGTCAATAACGAGGACCACCTCAATCTCGTAACCACCGATATTCAAAATTACAACTGGTTAAATATCCAAGAGCAGGTTTACGGAGGCCACCCCTGCCCCGTGCGGGCCAACGTCAACGCCGGCCTGTTCACCCTCGGCACCGATCACACCCCCGATCCCAACGGCTACTTCCGGACAGTCCCTTACAGCCCCGGAGCAGGCGGCGAAGCCGGCGACCCCGGACGCGCCCTGCCGGCCAACTGGCCGCCGGTGGACCCCAGTCTGATCAATACCGAAAACTCCGACTTCCGCCAGCCCGACCTTGATGGAAGCGGTAACCCCACCGGCAACCCCATCGATGACTTTAACGGGAAGCAGGATAATATCATAGTAAAGTGGCCAAAAAACACCAACGCCATCGACGAATACACCGCCACCAACAACTTCGGTGGCGAACTGGCCGGTAGCCTCATCGCCGGCAAGAACGGCGGTACCATCTGGCGGATCGAGCTTAGTGCCAACGGCATGGAGGCCGTTGCCCCCAATCCCAACCAGCCGAGTGTCCGCTATTCCACCCTCGCCAGCGGCCTGGGCGGCAACCCGCTGGGCATTACCTGCCAGGGCGACGACGACATCTTCCCCGGCACCATCTGGATCGCCAATTTCAATGGCAACGGTATTATCGTGCTGGAACCTACCGACTTTGGCGAATGTATCGATACCGAAGATCCCCTATTCAATCCAATGGCGGATTACGACTTCGATATGTACTCTAATCAGGACGAAATCGACAACGGCACCGACTACTGTAGCCCGGCCTTTACGCCCGAGGATTTCGACGGTGATTTTGTGTCGAACCTCAATGACTCAGATGATGACAATGATAACATCAATGACGATGTAGACCCGCTGCAAATCGGCGTGCCATTCGAACTCCCAATCATCAATGAGTTCCGTTCCGACGAAGCCCCCCTTGCTGGTATTTTCGACATCGGTATTACCGGTCTCATGAGTAATGATGACGACGGTGACTGGGAAGCGCTGATTGGTGAAGGAGATATTCTCGGAGGTACCTCCGGTATCATCACGATCGTCCAGGCCAATGAAGGAGACGCCCTCACCAATGATCAAAAGCAAGGCTATCAGTTTGGCGTATTGCCTCCCAACAATGCCGTTTTTGCCGTCCTTGGTTCCTCCAATACCACCGACCTGCCCAACAATCTCCAATCAGCCGGTAACTTTATCGGCGACGGTTTTCAGGATAATTACATCAAAGTCGTACGCACCGCCTCTGATGGCGATCCCTCGAATGCCGGCAACACCATTGCGGTAAGGGGCGAATCCAATGGTGCAGAGCTCCTGAACTTACCTTCTGTGACCGTCAGTGATTTACCGGAAGAAATCTTTGTTTATTTCATCGTCGATCCAACCGCAACTCCTACCCCGACCGTCCAGGTGCAGTACTCGGTCGATGAAATCATGCGTACCAACATCGGCGATCCCATCCCGCTATCGGGCAATCTGCTCACATGTGTGCAGGATGTCAATAAACCTCTGGTGGTCGGTATTATCGCCAACGACACCGATCCGAATGATAATTTCTCGGTGAGCTTCGATAAAATCGCCGTGTTTGAAGGCGACGGAGAAATCCCCATCGTCGTTGGCAATATCGACGACCAGGAAAGCATTCTCGGCGACGCAATCGATCTGGAAATCCCCGTCAACGGTGGGGAGGGTGCCTACACCGTTACCCCAACAAACCTGCCTCCGGGATTATCCATAGATGTGTCCAGCGGAATGCCCAAAATCATGGGCACCATCACCACCGCCGCGGGCAGCCCTTACAACGTTTCGCTGCTGATTGATGACGCCGATGGCAACAATGCCGACGCCCAAACGGTCAACTTTGTGTGGACGGTAAGTGCCCTCCAGCTGCTCTACCGCGTCAATGCAGGTGGTTCTGAAGTACCCGCCGCCGACGGCTCGGACCAACCATGGGAGGAAGATACCACTAATAACCCCTCCCCATATTGGGTAGCCGGTAGTAACAACAATTACAGCGGCAATAACGGCAATGCGCACCCTGGCCCCATTATCATGACTGATCCCTCCATCCCGCCCTCCGCACCGGCCGAGGTGTTCAACACAGAGCGTTGGGACCAGAGTGGCGGCGATGAAATGAAATGGGAATTTCCGGTTGGTAACGGCAACTACCAGGTGAACCTCTTATTTTCTGAGTTATTTAGTGGTATTGCCGGTCCGGGTGAGCGCGTTTTTGACGTCAACGTCGAGGGTACCGTTCCGGCCGTTTTTGACAATCTAGACGCCATCGCCATCGCCGGTCCGAAGGGGGCTTTCATGCGCTCTTACACCACGGAAGTGACCGATGGATCACTCACACTGGAATTCATCCGCAGCGCCGAAAACCCCGCTGTGAAGGGCATCGAAATCTACGCCGTCGGAGAAGGCAGCGTACCGGATTTGGCCAACCTGACTGGCACCTTCGATTTGCAAGGGCTAGCTCCAGGCAGCGCCTTTAGCGTAGACGTGACCGTGGACGTATACCAGCCCAACGATCCGAATGTGCCCGTGTACAGCTTTACACCGACAGCTTCCTACGCTAACTCCGCAGGTACCTTCACCGTCACGGATATGGCAGCGGGCACCTACCTCTTCGTCGTCAAAACCAGCAATACCCTGCAGCAGGTCGAATCGGTTACCCTGGCCGCCGGGAACAACACCATTGACTTCGGCACCTTGCTAGGCGGCGATGCCAACAATGATAACCAGGTCACCATCAATGACTTTTCACTCCTGGCAACCACATTTAATCTGTCGGCCGGCGAGTCGGGATATGATCCAAGGGCCGACTTCAATCTGGACGGCCAGGTGAATATCAATGACTTTTCACTCCTGGCAACCAACTTCAACGTTTCCGGCGAAAACACAGACGAGCAATAAACTACCCGTCGGGCAGGCGCTCCCCGGGAGCCCTGCCCGACTTCCTCATAACATCTCATTTGCATCACACTATCACCTCATTATAGCTACCATGTTTACTCCTCCATTCCGCAAGCAATCCCTCCCCCAAAATATGCTCGGTTATTTACTCCGGGCTTTTGTCGTTTTTTGCTGTTTCCTGCCATTGGGCCTGGCCGCGCAGGGAACGGTTGACATTTCTTTCGATCCGACCGATACCCAAGGTGTAGAGGTGACAGATGAATTCTCCGTCACTATCAAATTGTCGCCCGACCAGCAGTCGTTTAACGCGGCGGAAGTCCATATTCTGTTCGACCCGGCCGTGGTAAACGTAACTTCGATTGATAACGCAGATAATCTAGCATTAGCTGCTGTAGATGAATTCGACAACACCGCTGGTACCATCGATTATTCAGCCGCAAAAACCGGCTCGCCTCTCAGCACGGAGGTGGATTTCATTACCATTAACTTTATTGCCACCGGCGACGGCACAACGGCCCTCGAATTTATCGATCCAGACGGTCCAAGCGGGCCTGCCTCCACTACCGTAGCTGATTCCGGCATAGGTGTATTGGGTGAAGCCATCGACGGCAGTATTACCGTAGGCACCCAAGTAGTCGACTCCGCACCAACTATCACCCCCATCAATGATCAAATGGTCGATGAAAACGGCACGCTCAGCGTCACGCTGGAAATCATGGATGCGGATGGCGATAACCAGACGATCACTGTCTCATCGGTTTCTAATGAACCTGCTTTACTCCAAACCAATAACAACGGAGCCCAGCGCGACCCTTGGCCCAACAACGCCTCCGAATTCACCACCTTCCCCACCGGTCCGGTAGCGCCGGGTAGCTACACCATCGACTTTACTCCCACCTTCGGCGACGGCGGTGGTGCCAACGGCGACGGTAGCGGTAGCTATACCATCACGGTAGAGGTGCAAGACGAGGATAACAACACCGTCACGGAAACCTTCGAATTGACCGTCAACGATGCTCCTCAGTTCATCGCGGGCACGGGTACGACCACGATCGAAGCGGAATCCTTCGACGATCAAGACCAAATCGGCGTGGAAGACAACCGGCCCAATGGCGTGGTAAATATTGGCTTTACCGATGAAGGAGACTTCATCGATTTTGACATCGAGGTGGAAGAAGCCGGTACCTACCAATTTGTTTTTGAAGCGGCCAGACAACCGGGCGGAAGCGCCTCTATGACCATAAACGGCTGCCCGAACAGTACGCTCGTGGTGAACCAAACTGCAGGCTGGCAGGCCTACGAGACCTTCAGTACGACAGTCAGCCTGCCCGCCGGCGAGCAGACGCTGCGCTTCGATTGGGTATCGGGCGGCATGAACATCGACTTCTTTGAGGTCACCAAGATCGGCCCGCCTGCCCCGGATCTGATCGTCGATATCACCTCTCCGGCCGACGGGAGTATCTTTACCACCTTCGACCTCATTTCTTTCGCAGCTTCCATTACCAATGAGGACGCAAACCTGAATTACACCTATTCCTGGTCGAGCGACCTCGACGGACCACTCAGTACAAATGCCTCCTTCGATGCCGCTCTATCGGAAGGCACCCATACCATCACGGTAGACGTAGTGGACCAGTGTGGAGCAACGGGTAGCGCCACCATTATGGTAACGGTAACTCCTCCTTCCAATTTCCCTCCGGTCATTACGGCTATTGCCGACCAGGTAGTCAGTGAAACGGGTACCCTTACGGTTCCTATTGAGGTATCCGACGTCGATAACGACCTCATCGAGGTAACCATCACCTCCATATCAAACGAGCCGCAATTGCTACAGACCAACAATAGCGGTCCGAATACCGATCCCTTCCCCTTCGACGCAAACGGTTTTCTCAGTGAAGGCACCCCGAACAGCTCCGCGGGCAGCTACACCTCCGACCTGACCTTTACGCCGACCTTCGGCGACGGCGGCGGTGCCGATGGCGACGGAAACGGTATCTACACGATCACCGTAACGGCCGATGATGGAATGACTCCTCCCGTGTCTACTACCTTCCAGCTCACGGTAAATGATACGCCCCAACCCATCGCCGCCTCGGGCACCACCCGTATCGAAGCGGAATCTTTCGACAATCAGGGGCCACCCAACTCCAACGTCAATAATACCAGCGATAACAACGGGATTGGCGTCCAGGTCGACAACGGCTTCACCAATATTGGCTTTACCAATGCGGGTGACTTCCTGGAGTACGAAATCGACGTCGCCGAGCCCGGCACCTATCAATTCGACTTTTTTGTCTCCGACAGCGGAGCTCCGCTGGGCACTATTGACATCAACAACGGAGCGGCATCCATCGAAATTCAGAGTACCACTGATTTTGGTACTTACGAAACCCAAACGGTATCCGTCCCCTTGGGAATCGGCGTGCAAACCCTGCGCTTCGATCTAACCGGAGATGCCGGCTTTCTTTTCAACATCGACTATATCGATATCACCAAGCTCGGGGTGAATACACCACCGGTGGTAACCATCGACCCGGTCCCCGATCTCTTGGATTGTGAAGGAGACGGCGAGTCCGTAATTCTAACCGCTACGGCTACGGATTTCGACGAAGGCGACCTGACCGCATCGATCGAGTGGACCGACCAGGACGGTAACGACCTTGGCATGGGTCAGAGCAGTATTAATATTACGCCACCCCTCAACGGATCGGTAGATGTGACCGCAACCGTTACCGATGGCGGCGGAGCTACTTCCAGTACTACGGTTACGGTAAGTGCACCGGTCAATACCGCCCCGATCGTTACCATCACCGAACCTCTCGATGGCAGCACCATCAGTGCTTCAGGTGCAGTTACCCTTTCGGCCACCGTCCAGGATACCGAAGAACCGGATTTGGGCGCTACCCTCAGCTGGGAAAGCGATCTACAGGGAGCCCTCGGCACCGGTACCTCCATCATGGCCGATTTGCTGCCCGGTGTGCACGAAATCACCGCTACGATAATGGATCAGTGCGGTGCAACTGGTACAGCATCTGCTACCATTGCCATCGAACTTTATATCAATGCCGGTAACAACAGCACACCAACCTTTACCGACGTACCCAATGTCAACGACGTATTGGTCACCTTTGTGCCGAGTAGCAGCATAGGTACTAATGGTCTTGCCGGCAACCCATTCGGCAACCCCAACTCGAATGCGGCGGATGTACGCGGGGTGGAAGCTCCGCTGGAAACCATCCTTCGCACCGAGTTATTCGGTGGAAAGACCTCGGTTTTACAGCAGGACATTCCCCTGAACAACGGCACATTCACCATCGATCTGTACTTCACGGAAATTTTTCTCGGGGTGCAAGGGAGCGGCCTGAATAATGCTCAGGTGGGCCAGCGCATCTTCGATGTCTTTCTCGAAGATCAATTAGTACTCGATGATTTCGACCCCTTCGACGAAGGTGGCCCGCTTACTCACATTGTAAAGAGTTTTGTGGTCGAGGTTACCGATGGCAATCTCGATATCGCCTACGATGCCTCGATCGATAATGGAAAAATCAGCGCCATCGGCATCCGGCCAGGTTCCGATCCGTTCACCTCCACCATCGACGTAGACGCCATCTCCCTGCCGGATCGGACGATCAGTCAGAATGCCGGTACGACCACCTTCGATGTAGTCACCGAAGGCAGCGAAACGGGCATCGATCTCCTGGTTTTGGAAGATGCCAATGACAATGGAGTCATTTCCGAAGTGATCGCCAATCCGTCGTTCATTTCCATCGATGGCAACACCATTACCATCGATCCGAGCCAGGCAGGTTTGGAAGACTATGTCATACACGTCATCGCCTACGACGGCAAGGGCGGGGCCGATCGGGAGTCGTTCACGCTGTCCGTAGTGGCGAACTCTGCCCCTTTAGCAAATGATGATGCCGCAACCACCAACGAAGATGAGGCCGTCACCATCGATGTGCTGGCTA
>CAZDET010000029.1:0-58307 GCA_964504335.1 uncultured Saprospiraceae bacterium | reverse complement strand
CGCAAGTCCTCCGCCAGCTGCCGGAAATCAATCCGCCCTCCCTGCACTTCCAGGTGTTTCAGGATGGTCAGGGCCCGGTGAATGCGGTTATCGGCATCGGTTCCCTGGCCGATAATGTACAGGAGGGTTCGTTGTTTGCCGGGCGTAAGCGCGTGGAAACGACCGTGGCCTTCGGTATCCTGAGCGAGCACTTCCTCGAATTCGGGGGGCATCGGCAGGCCGTATTTGCTGGTATCGGGCAGCAGAGTCGCCTGTACGGCATCGCCTTGTTGAATGCCGAGCTTTTTTTGGAGTTGCTTATTGACCTTTACCACATACCGGCCCGCGCCAATGGGAGTCAGCGCAGCCTGGAACTCCGCCGTATCGTTAAGGTTGCACACGATGCGTTTGGAACCCGTAGCCAGAAACGCATCGGCGATATTTGCGGGAACTACCAAATGGTGGCCCCACAATTTATTGCCAGAGGGTAGGAGGGGGGCCGTAAACGTATGTATCATCAGCAAGAAAATAGATGGTCTACTCCCGAATTTACGGTGCTTCCATTCGATTCGGGCAATTGCAAAGCCCTGAATTTGGACATTCCCCGGCGAGAGTTCGACGACTGGGGTGGCATTCCCGGCTAAAATGTGTTAAATTCACATGTCTCTAAGAAGCGTATCGCTATTCCCCTGAACGCGCACGCAGTAGCAACGGTCGATTCCCTGTCGGACAGATTACTCTCATTTGTAAGTTGATTTAATAATGCCCTGTAGACTATTTGTCTAGGTATGCATGGATATTTCTATTTGTCATTCTTGCTGTTTTTGGGAAGCTGGTCGCCCCGAGCTTGGGGTGGGGTCGATACCACGGGTATTGAACGGATGCAAGCGGTGCTTCCTCCCCTCGAATCCGACCTTGCCGAGTTCGACTTCGATACCTATCGGAGTTATGTGGTAATCGAGGATATTCTCGCCCTGGAGGCAGAACGGCGGCAACTGCGGCAGTTGGGTTACGATGACGTGGCCTTTATGGAAGCTTTTTTCGATCACTACCTGTCCAAACAACAGCTGGCTACCGCTAGGGCGGAGGAAATCACCGCTTTGATGTACCTGGCGAATCGCTACGAACTGGCGGGCCAACTACTCGTAGATTCTACGTTACTCTACCCGATTTTGAGCGATCGGATATATTCGAAAATTTCCACCTTCATTCAACAGGAGGTAGATAACGGGCAGTATTCCCACGATGTGGCAGACATTCGCTACTGGTCGCGGTCATTAGCAGAGCGAGCGTATCACATACGGTTTCCCGTCAGCGACGTGGAAAAGGGATTAACGCATCTTTCAAATGGTAACGTTCGCTATGTGCTCAACCGGGTCTGGACAGACCATAAGGGCGTACTGCTTTTGGTAGGGTGCGCCCTAATGCTCCTCAATGCCGGCGTCTACTATTTGCTTTTCAGAAACTGGAAACGGAGGGCCAAACGCCGCTGGGCAATTACCAACTCCTAAGTTAACGATCGTATGAATCTGAATGCACTGATACTTTGCCTCACCATCTTCCCATTCACCGGTACCTGGTATGCCGGGCCTCCCCCAACAGTAGAGAGCCTGGAGGAAGTCTATATCCGATCTTCCCACTCGGAGAAGGTCAATGTGTTCCGATTGCTTAAGGAAGGCCAGCAAATGGGGCATGCCGTCTGGATCGACCGCAGCGGGGAGCAGGTAAACGCCAAGTATTTCGCATTTCGGGAAGGGGCCCGCACCGTACACGACCGGTTCCAATCCTGGAAATCGGACAAAAAGGTGGTGGTCGTTTGCAGTGGGGCGTTTTCGAATGAATTGCCGAACGGCCACAACCAAAATGCCACCACGATCGGATTAACCGTTGATAACGGCCGAATCGTCAACCGATCGATCGATCCCAGTATGGATGGGCTCGTGATTGTATACGCTACCGGAGGGATTGTCGTATCCGATATTGAAAATAAAAACCTGCGCATCGACAATCAGGTGGTGAGTGTTATCGAAGATAAAGTCCGCCTGATGAACTGGGCCGTCGACAAACGGGCAACCATTTTTCAGACTCAACTCCTGGCTTACGAAAACACTTTGCGGATCTCCCGAGCCGGAAGAAAGAAAAAGCGGGAGCGGCGATTTCTTGCCCTGGTTCGGTCGCCGCGTAACGAGGTGTACCACGTGCTCGTGGATATCCCGAAATACAACTATCTATTCGACGCCGCCCGCGATGTTTTTTACTACCTGAAGGATGGAAAAAACATGGAAGTAGTGGCGCTCCTTAATCTGGATACGGGGGCCTACAACGTCATGGAACTCTACGACGATCGCGGTAGCCGCGACTACGACATTACTGGAGAGACGGATATCAAAATAGCGACCAACCTGATTGCCTATCATTTTTCCAATTGATTCACTCGAACCTTCCGCCCCATGTACCCAAAGCCGATTTTCATTTTCCTTTGTTTTCTAATGTCGCTCGGATCGATCAGCGGTCAGAAACTCAACCACAAAATCCGGACCTTCGGAATCGGATTTTACGGGAATATCGGGATGGGATATCCCCTGAACATCAGCACGGTATCCCCGGGGCAGGAAATCGATCCGGTTTATCCGATTTTTAACAGTGTCGGCAATATTGACGAGGATTTCGAAGGGAACGAAATGGAACGCCAACCATCCTTTACGCTTGGTGCACACGCCCATCTTAAGCGTTCCTTCGGCACCAAATTCCTGATGACGCTCTCCGGCGGCTTTGCGCGTACACAGGTGGTTTATTTTTTCTCTAATAACAATACGAGTGCATCCGGGCTGGGGTCCTGGAGAGAACGAATCAATTTCGATCAACGATTCGTGGGCCTGGATTTGGGTTTCCCACTGGGAAAGGGGCGCGGCAGCTTCTTTACGCTCGGGTGTCGAGCCGCCCTGACGAATGTGTCCGATCCGATTTTTCAGCAGGATGTATCCGGTTACGAAGGTATTACCGAAAACAATGTGCGCACCCGATTCTTCCCGGCGACCAATGAAACCGTCACCCTGACTGATGAGCTAAACGAGGATGTGCTGGTGCTTACTCCCAGTTTGAAATACCTCATTCAGTTTGGGCGATACGGGGCGCATGCGTTTGAATTCGGATTTTCGTACCACTTTACCCCGTCGGATAATCTGGTGACTTCCGGTTTGGAAAGCCGACAATCGGACGTACTCGTTGGAAGCAGCCAAATCGATTATCAAGCTAATTTCGTTGCCTTCGAGCTCGGATACACCATTCCTATTTTCCGATCCAAAAAAGTGGCGACTACCCGGCAGCAGCGGCGATTTGCCAAAAAAAGCCGACCGCCCAAAGGGCCAACCACCAGACCTGTTAGCAAAGGCAGGCAGCCAGTGGCGACCAAATCACCCTCGAGATCAGATATACCCGCTCCCATCCGGGCGGATTACCGAAGCTGTTTTGGCAATCCCACCTCGGACGAGGTCCGATTAGAAGAAATTCCATTCAAATTCAATAAAGACCTCGTCGAGTTTGAATTGTACCACAAAGACGGACTCCGCGACGGCGATGTAGTGACGGTCTGCGTAGACGGGAACATCACCCATCGAAACTTAGAATTAACGGATGCCGGAACCCGGCTGCAGGTGTCGACGCAAGGGCGGCATCAGGTTCATATTCTGGTCTTTACCGAGAGCGCCGGTCGTACCGGCAATACCTCCCTCGGCATCTCCTTGCTTTCCGGTGGGCAGGTTAATACGATTGAGTTAGATGCCTTCGAGCGGACCTATTATTGGTTTGTTATGGAGCGTGTGCAGTGACCATTTTCCAAAATGGCAGTCTTCCGTATATATCCTATTGATCCATCTCAAAATCGAACCCCTACCATGACGGCTTTTGCACTAGTAACCGTATTGTCGACCCTTTACATTCCACCTGTCGTCCCGCCGGGCCCGCCCAACGAAGAGGAGTATGCAATTGAAGAGCTATCGTTGGTGGAATGTGCCTCCTACTTCAACGATGAGGTGACCACCTACGAAGTGCACGATGAGTATGACGAGGTGGGCAGTGCCATTTTCATCAACCGGCGCAGCAGGCGCGCAAAAGCCAAGTACTTTGCCCACAAAAAAGACAATGTGGTCGTGCACGATCGCTACTCGACCTGGCGGAGCGGGAAGTCGGTTTTTCTCATTTCAAGCGGTGCCTACGCCACGGGACTGAAGGGCCGCGATAAACCAGTGGGATTGACAATGGATGAAGGGGAAATGGTCAACGAAAAGGTCGATTCCGATATGGATGGCCTCGTCATTGTGGAGGCGGTAGGAGGCGTCCGGGTAACGGACATTACCGAGGGGAATCTCTATCTCCAGTCATTAAATAGAAGAGTGGACGTGCGGGATTTGCTCGACCGGGAAGAGTTCATCAATTGGGCCACTACCAACCAGGCGACCGTTTTTCAAACCCACTTACTCATTTACCGGAATCAACTAAAAGTGGATCATGCCAACAGCAGCCGTTCGACGGCCTACCGGCGGGTGCTGATACTGGGGCAGGGGGCAGACGGCGACATCTACCACGGTCTGGTTTACCTGCGCAAGAACTATCGCCTGTACGTCGCTACTCAGGCGATTAAGCAGGTGGTGAATGACGACCTCAATATGGAGATCATTGCCGCTGTGAATCTGGATACCGGTGCCTGCGACGTATTCAGCTCGGGGGAGGGTGTCCGCAATTGCGAGGGGGGGTACTTCACCGCCTCGAATAATGACCAGCGGGAGGCCCTCACCAACATGTTGGCGTACTACTACGAGTAGCTGCCTACACCGATGCATTTTGCGATCCTTGAAACCAGATAACAGCACCATCCAGGACCATCCTCCATGCGTAAGCGAACACTCCTTCTACTCAGTGCCATCACAACACTCGTCGTTCTAAGTAGCTATCCGGCCGCCGGAAGTGCGGGCCGGACCCTCCAATTGCTGGATTCGTTGTGGGAAGCCCAACAAGCAGCACCCATCGATTGGCCCTATGATCAACTGGTGGCCAGCCTCGAAGACCCCCGCGATGTACGAGCGCTGGAGGCTATTCGGCAGTGGTTCGATCAACACGGCGAAAATGGAAACCGGAGGTTATTGGGCCTATTTCAGCATCAGTTGCAGCAGAAACCCGTAGCCTTAGATTCATTCGAACGCACTCGCCAACAATTGCAATTCGGAGCGTTGCTCCGCAATAGTAACTACTATCTGCCCGACAGCATTATCGTCTATCGCGCCATCGGGAAGATGTACCTCGGAGCCATCGCGGACAGCCTCCAGGCTCGCATCGATGGCGGAGCTTACCGGCAATCCGACGAAAAAATGGAATACATCCGGCAGTTCCTGGCCGATAATCAATACAGCATTAACGTGCCGGTGAGCAATTGGACGAAACTGATTCAATATTTGAAAGATGGTCGATACGAGTATGTCCTGCGCAAACTGACTGGTACGTATTTACACGTCACCCTAACGGCCGGTGGGACGGGGCTGCTCCTTTTGTTAATTCCCATTTTCTGGATTCGAAAGCGAAACAGAAAAGAAACCCTCAGCTCATGAAAATCGCCCTGTGGATGATGCTCTGCCTACTCGGTGGGGGGGTGTACGGCCAACCACCAGGCAGCGCCGTCTCTCCACTTGCCCGGGAATTAGAGGATTGCCGGGCGGAAAACGAGCGTTTGCGCCGGGAAAATCAAACTCTGCGCGACCAACTGTCGGGTGTTTCAAGTAGAGCCGTCGATGATCGGGTAGCCGAGAAAATGCGTCAGGCGGGCGTTTGGCGCAACCGAATCGAAAATGCCTTGTACAGACTGAGCGAATTCTACGCTACCCGAATTTACCTGTACGGTAATGAGTTCCAGGTTTTTGTCGTTAATACAAAAGCGCCTTCTCTCTCACTGGATTGTTTTTGGCGCTTTCCCTACGGCAATCGGGCGGTCATCTCCAATTTTGAAGGGCTGAACCGGCTGGCAAAGGCCGGCAATCGCCAGTTGCTTTTTGCCATGAACGCCGGAATGTATCAACCGGACGGCGTGCCAAAGGGATTGTTGATCAGCAATGGAGTGACACAGCATCCATTCATTGATGTGTCGGGTGTAAAGAACCGATCGGGAAATTTTTTCCTTCCTCCCAATGGGGTCTTTTGTATCGGTGCTTCCGGTATTCCGTATATTCTGGAATCTCAGGTGTATCCTGCCTTTCGGCGGCAGCACCCCTATCTTGTAGCGGCTACTCAATCCGGGCCTATGCTCGTCCGCAAGGGCGAAATCAACGGGGCCTTTAATCCGGGGTCGAATAATCGGTTTATTCGAAACGGCGTGGGGGTAAGAGACGGACAGTACGTGCTGTTTGCCATTTCAAAATACCCCGTCACCTTTCACGATTTCGCACTACTCTTCAAATCCGCACTGGGTTGTTCGGATGCCTTGTTTCTGGACGGTACGATCTCCAGGGTGTATTGCCCTGCACTTCAGCTGAACGACCGCAGCGGCCGGCTTGGGCCTATGATTGGTTTATTTAAATAAAGTGGACAAAGCATGAGACCATATTCATTGTACAGCTATTTCGCCTGTCTGTTGGTAGTATTACTGCCTTTGCACGTGCAAACGCAGGCCTCCTCGGAGTTGGTTGCCGAATATTTGTTCAACAACGACGCGGAAGATAGCAGTGGTAACGGCAACAACGGCACTGCGGTCGGGGGGCTTCAGTACGGCGAAGACCGCTTTGGCAATGCCTGCGGCGCGGCCGAATTCAACGGTTATAATAGCTTTATCACGGTGCCTTCTTCGCCCAGCCTATCGAGCCCGGAGGATGCGATCACCATCATGACCTGGTTTAAGCTCAACCAAGGGTCGGGCGATCTCAAATGGCTGACCGTGTGCTGTAAATCGGACCTGGCCGCCGAAACGGTGAGCAGCCCGCACTACCGCCTGCAAGTAACGCGCGTCACCTTGTCGATAAATACGGAATTCACCGAAAACCTGAATGTCGATATTTCGCTCAATACCTGGCACCACTACGCGATGGTATACGATGGTTTCAGCGTGCGCGGGTATTTGGACGCACAGGAAGTATTCGTTTTTCCCTACAGCGGGTACCTGGTTTCCAATACCGATCCGCTGGAAATCGGTCGCGATGTGCCCGGGGTAGAAGAATACTTTTCCGGCAGCCTGGACGAATTGCGCATTTATAATCGCGCCCTTACACAACGTGAAATCCGACGCAGCTTCCAGGATCGGTCAGAAGAAAATGCCCCCAACGCTTGCCCTCCCGAGCCCGTAGCCGCCACACCCGAATCCCCCACCCCCACACTCACACTCACACCCAATCCCACACCCACCCCCCCTCTCGTCCGGATTGTGCAGCCAGCGAACAGCCCCCAAGCCAGCCCTAATCCGAGCGAGACGATTCAGGCGAGGATTCAGCACGTGCCAAATCGGGAGGACGTCACCTTTCGCATCAACGGCCTCCCATCGGATGATTTTACCTACGATCCTGCGACTGGGGCTTTTAGCAGCCCACAGCCATTGAACCCCGGTAATAATCTTTTCGAAATCATTGGAACGAACCCCGACGGAACGGATTCCGATCTGGCTATTGTAACGTATCAGCCGACGCGGCAACCTCCCAACGTCACCTTTATCAATCCGCCTACCAGCCCTGCCCGGCACCTACAGGAAACCTTCACCATAAAAGCGAAAATTGATTTTGTAAAGGATCGATCCGGGGTTGAATTCCAGTACAACGGAAAGATTATTTCCAATTTTGAGTTTAAACCGGCTACGGGGCTGTTTTCGGCACCCGTTCGATTAATTCCCGGCAACAACATTGCCCAAATCCGCGCCACCAATCCCGACGGGCAAGATAGTGAGGTAGGGATCGTGAACTACCAGCCGGCAGTGTCTCCGCCTTCCACCCCGGCAACAGTAGCAGTGGGAGCCCCGCTGCCACCAGTCGACCCGAGCGTGGGTGAGGTCGAGGTTACCGAAACGGTTCAGGTTCGATCTTCTAACGTCAAGATCATTTGCTACGACCACAAGCAAATGGACGGGGATATCGTCTCCGTATTTCTGAATGATCAGGTGGTGGTCGACAAAACCAAATTGCGTTCCCCCGGTGGGGGAGAGGTGGTACGGGCCCTTCCTCCTTTGCAGCCGGGCGGAAATTACCTGCTGATTTCGCGTGCCTGGAACGTCGGGAGGGTGCCACCCAATACTATGACAATGGAAATCCACGACGCGCAGGGGTTGGTTCAGAAAGTGATTGTTTCCTCACTCATCGGCAAGAGCGGGGCCGTTCGTTTAAGCTACTAATATGAGATACCAATCGGAATGGATCGTGGTGGGAGGCCTCCTCCTCGTGGTAGCCATTTTATTGGTCGGGTTGTTCCAGTTGCAGGATGGGTCCGGGGCGGAAGCCTCCCGGTTGGTGGCACCTGATTCGCTCGATCATCTTCCCATTCCGCTCGATTCTTCAGGAGACATTTCGGTGGATACTTCGGGCATACCTCCTACAGCGCCCCCCTTCCAACCCGGGATTGAATTTCGGCAGCAGTATTTCGACGCCTTCATCTTCGATCCACGGATACACGAGTTTAGCCTCTTTTACCGAAACGAAACGGGAGATCGCTACGGCAACTTTCAGGCCGTGCAGCAGGCGGTGGCTGCTTCCTCCGATTCTCTGGTGTTTGCGACGAACGGCGGCATTTTCGATACCGACTTTCACCCGCTCGGGCTCACGGTCGTCGATGGCGAAATGATTCAGCCGCTTAACCTGAAGGAAGGAAGTGGCAACTTTTATCTGCAACCAAACGGCGTGTTTTACATCGATACGGACGGTAGAATTGACATTCTCGAAACAACCGCTTTTGCCGATCGTCGGCCGGAGGTTCGATACGCCATTCAGTCCGGCCCGCTGTTGCTGGATCATGGGCAAATCCACCCTGCCTTCAATGAGGGGTCGTCCAACTTGTTTGTCCGCAGCGGCGTAGGGATACTAGCCGGCAATCGGGCGGTGTTTATCATTTCCCGTGCGCCGGTTAACTTTTTCGATTTTGCGCTCTTTTTTAAAACGGAATTTGGGTGTGAACAAGCGCTGTATTTAGATGGAGCCATTTCGGATATTTTCGTGCCGCAGTACCAGCAGACCCAACGCCGGGCGGTTAATTTTTCGGGGATTATTGCGCTCATCGAGCCGCCAAACGTAGTAGAATGACAAAAATGAAACCACTTCTGCTTGGTCTGATTCTAACCTGCTTGTTGGCCGAAATGGCACAGGCCCAATTTCCCTTTTATCACAGAGGGAAAGCCACGGTACTCGAACAGGAAGTAAAAGTGTTAAAAGATTCGCTCGACCGGTTGCAGGCCCGTCTGCTGGAATTCCGCGGCCCCAATTTCTCGGAATGGAGCGCCCCTGACCTTGCTTTTTCCCTGGAGCGCTACAATAATACATTCGATATTTACATCGTCGATATCCGGGAGCGGGATTTGGCCCTATTCCTGAATAATCAAAAGCGCCCCATCCGCAATCTGGGAAAGCTCAAACAGGTAGTAGAAGCGCAGGGAAATAAACTGCTGTTTGCCATGAACGGCGGGATGTACCGCCCCGATCGTTCCCCGCAGGGGCTCTACGTGGAGGATGGCCGTCAGCTCACTCCGCTCGATACCGTGCAGGAGGCCTACGGCAATTTTTATTTGCAGCCCAATGGCGTCTTTTTCATCGATAGCCTCGGGCGGGCGGGTATTTCAACGACGATCCAGTTTGACACCCTGCGGCCAGCCGTCCGGTTTGCGACGCAATCCGGCCCTATGCTAGTGATTGATGGGCAGTTGCATCCCGTATTTCGGAAGGGCTCTTCCAATTTGCATATCCGCAACGGGGTGGGCGTCATTGATGCCCATAGGCTGGTTTTTGCCATCTCGCGCCGGCCAGTCAATTTATACGATTTTGCCAGCCTCTTTCGGGATTACTTTGGGTGTGAGAACGCACTTTA
Organism: uncultured Saprospiraceae bacterium; assembly: GCA_964504335.1. Lineage (GTDB taxonomy): Bacteria > Bacteroidota > Bacteroidia > Chitinophagales > Saprospiraceae > CAZDET01. The sequence continues at coordinate 48,296 of CAZDET010000029.1, read as the reverse complement.
TTTGGACGGGGCGATTTCCCGCTTGTATTTACCTACATTGGGGCGAGATGATCTGGGTGGCGACTTTGGGCCGATTATTGGGGTGACTGCGAATTTTCGCTGAATTCCTTATCTTTCCGAGAAAAGTAGCAACGCGTGCCTGAGTTTGACGTCCAGATAAATTTGATCCATTACGCCATTCCCGCCTTCATCATTTTGCTACTGCTTGAACTGGGTATAGCGGCCTACGAGCGTAAAGACTGGTTTGGTACTACCGATACGTTCAGCAGCATTGCTATGGGTCTTGGGAATGTGCTGATCGGGTTGGTGACGAAGGGATTAATCCTTGGCTTCTACTTCGTAGTCTATCAGTTTCGATTGTTTGATATTGGAACCCAGTGGTGGGCCTGGTTGCTGTTGTTGCTGGGGGAAGATTTTTCGTACTACTGGTTTCACCGCTTCAGCCACCACAATCGCTTTTTCTGGGCATCGCACGTGGTGCATCATTCGAGCCAACGGTACAATTTGAGTACGGCACTTCGGCAAACCTGGACCAGTTTTTTTAGCCTGACGTTCATTTTCTGGCTGTGGTTGCCCCTCGTCGGCTTCCACCCGTTGATGGTAGCGATGATGCAATCGATCAGCTTGATCTACCAATTTTGGATCCATACCGAGGCTATTGGCAAGTTACCCCGCCCAATCGAATTAATTTTCAATACCCCCTCGCACCATCGAGTACACCACGGAAGTGATGTAAAGTACCTCGATCGCAACCACGCCGGTATACTCATCATCTGGGACCGGCTGTTCGGTACCTTTCAGGAAGAAGAAGAGCGACCCAAATACGGACTTACCAGGAATATCGATACGTACAATCCACTGCGTATTGCCACGCACGAATGGATCGACATATGGCGGGATATCCGACGCCCGCTGACTTGGCGGCAAAGGCTGGCCTATGTCTTTGGCCCGCCGGGCTGGAGCCACGACGGATCGCGGAAGACGAGTAAGCAGCTCAGAGCCGAGCAACTAGATTAATACTTAATGATGTTGCCTGGGCACCATTTGATTCTTTAATTAAGTTATTACAAGCAGGTCGTCAGACCGCCTCAGGCGCTGATGCATTCTTTCAACTTCGGTTTCAACCTCAACCTATGAATACCACTGATCAACCAATTTTGACCACCGAGCAGCAACAGTTTTTCCGGCAAGTTCGCAACCCCTGGAAGATGGGCGTTTATTATTTGCAGCATTTACCTTCTCTATTTTGGTGGGGTATTCGGGTAGTGGGTATTGATCAGACGCAGGCGAGGGTGCGCATTCCCTTTAGCTGGCGCACGCAGAACCCCTTTCGCTCGGTTTATTTCGCGGCGCAAACCGGGGCAGCCGAATTATCGACCGGCCTGCTTGTACTGGCCGCCACTCAGGGAAAGGGGCGTTTTTCGATGTTGGTGATCGGAAGCACCAGTGAGTTTAGTAAGAAGGCAGATGGCCCCATTACGTTTCAGTGCAAAGACGGTCTGGCAATTTGGGAAGCCGTAGAGCGCGCTGCAGCGACGGGTGAATCGCAGGTGTTTGAAGCTACCACCGTCGGGACGTTACCGGATGGCCAGGAAGTAGCTCGAATGCGGTTCAAGTGGTCCGTACTAGCCAAGAAGTAACAGGATACATTTCTAAGAGGACGCTATAACTGCCACCTATGAACTCAGAGGGATCCCTAGCCGAAATCCGCCGCCTGATAGGCAGTGCGCAGCAAGAAGAAGCACTGCGTCGGATCGAACAATGGGTGGGCCAGGCAAACGGACCCCAGCAGCGGTGGCGCAATACCGTAGTGGTTTTGCGGTCGCGATTGGAAAAGTTGCTGCACCAGCAGCGTCTGCACACTGCCCGCCCCGAGGATATTCAGTTGGGATACAATAAATTGAGCGAAGATTTGCTCGATTTGGTCGATCGTTTGGAAAAAGGCGAAGCCCCACCGCTGAATGAAATGAGAGCGCGTCGACGTCCGATTATCTACGCGGCGGTGGGTCTTGGTGTGATCGGGTTGCTTGCCTGGATTTTTATTTGGTGGAGCAATTGGAATTCGGAAGGTGGGCTGGGACAGCCTGCGGCTGGAAACTGTCCTGTTTTCGATCCGGGAGCTGAATTTCGGGCGGCAATTCTTCCGTTTCAGCCGTTGGATAATGTGCCCGATCAGACCCACGAGGCCATCCGTTTGCGCCTCGCCGAGCAGGTTAGCCAATATCCGATTCGGGCCGATGTGGAGACGATGGTTTTTGAGTTTGGCCCGGCGGCAATGTCCTATCCTGCGATCCCTCAGGATGCCAAAGCCCTGGGGGCGACCTGTAACACACAGCTGGTGGTGTACGGCACAAAAGAAGTCATACCGTCCGGCCAGCGCATTATCCGAACGAAGTTTACCTTCATCGAGTCGGATGGATTCGAATTTACCCGTCTGAAGCTGCGGGCCGATGCTACGGTCGATACGGTCACGACGCTTTCGAGTATTGCCATGGAGGGGGTGCTGACGGAATCACTCGAATACAATATCGCCCTGCTGTTGGGATTCATCGCCCACGAAGTAGGGGCGGACAGTACCGCCTACAGGATACTTGGTCCGTTGGCCGAGCCGACCAATGATACCGCCCGCCTACTGAAGGGGATGGTGCTGGCGAATGCCTCCCTGAAACTCAACAAATCGGATGATGCCCTGCGCTCGTTGGATAAGACGCTGGAGGCTCATCCCAACTACTTCCTGGCTCGCAACAACCGGGCCTTGTTGCTGTACCAACAGGGGGAATTTGAAGCGGCGGTTGCGGACCTGGAGGTAGCCGTAGAACAAAAGCCCAATGATACCCTGACGATTGCTACTCAGGCCTTCTTCAACATAAAAGCGGGCCGATTAGATCGGGTGGGACCGGAAATTCGGAATCTATTTGATCAACGTGCCAAGTCGGATTCTTTTATTTGGGCAACGATTCGCGAAGCCTACCAATTGGAGTAAGCGTAGCCCAACGCACTACTAATCGGGCGAACCGACAAGGGGTGCGTAGTAATCTTCTTAAACAACTTTGTTTCAAACAATTTGGAAATTGTGTACATTGGGGAAGTAGTCAACTAGCTACCAATGATAACGGACATCAACCAGCTCGATCTTTCCAAACGCTATACCTATGCGGATTACGTGACCTGGCAATTCGACGAGATGGTAGAACTGATTCGCGGGAAGGTGTTTCGCATGTCGCCGGCTCCGAATATTTCCCATCAGGAAGTCAGTGGAAATCTATTTGGCCTTATATGGACGTACTTAAGGAAGAAACCCTGCAAGGTGTTCAGCGCGCCGGTTGACGTGCTGCTACCACTTCCGCCAGACAAAAGACAAGCCGACCAAATTGACACCATCGTTCAACCGGATATCTGTATCGTCTGTGATCTAGCACAAATCGACGAACAAAAATGTATTGGCCCACCTGACTGGATTATCGAAGTTCTTTCCCGGGCGACCTCCAAAAAGGATTTGACAGAGGAATACAGGCTTTACGAGTACGCTGGGGTCCAGGAATATTGGGTGGTTCATCCATCGGAAGGAACGGTACTTGTTTATAGGCTGAATCAGGAGGGGAAATACTACTTAATTAGAATGACTCCTTTCGTAATCGATGAGATCATCCGTCCATTCATACTCCCCGGATTAGAGATCAATTTGAATAACGTATTCAATAATTGAAAAGATCATGGCTACGCCCGCGTTGATCCCCATATTTTACTTACTTGGAGGCTTATTCCTCGGAGGTATTATTGGAGTCAGTGCGAGTAGACTGGTTTTGCGGCGTCGGTTTATTCCACGCGCCGAATTAGGGCAGGATTATGTACAGAAGGGGGTGGTCACGCAGCTACAAGAGCAACTCGATTTATGCCAGGATAACTATCAGGAGGCGCTGCGCAAGGAACGCGATCTGACAGCACTCGTCGCCACCCTCGAAGCGGAGGGGCAGTACGTACAACGGCAACTTGCCCAGCAGCAGGCGGAGATGGAGCGCCTGCACCGCCAGGCAGAGCATCAATTCGAACGCATTGCTAATCGGTTGTTCGAGGAGAAGAGCAACAAGTTTAGTGAGCAAAGCAAAGAGCGCATCGGTAGCTTGCTAGAACCGCTGCAGCAGCAATTGGAACTTTTCGGAAAGGAAGTACAGTTCAAGTTTGCCCGGCAGCAGGAGGATCAAATCAGCTTGCGCGAAGAGATCAAATTGCTGCGTGGATTGAACGAAAACCTTTCGCTCGAAGCCAAGCAACTTACCACGGCACTGCGCGGAGATTCCAAAAGGCAGGGCGATTGGGGCGAGTGGCAACTGGAACTGCTGCTGGAACGCGCCGGGCTGAATCACGGGGTGCACTTCAGTCTGCAAAACAGCTTTCGCAATCAGAACGGCCAGCAGCGCCGCCCGGATTGCATCATTCACCTGCCCGAAGAGAAACAGTTGATTATCGACAGTAAGGTCAGCCTGACGGCCTACGAGCAATGGTGCCGGGCGGAATCCCCCGAATTGCAGGCCCAGTTTCTCAAGGCACACCAAAACAGCGTGCGGCAGCACATCAGGGACCTAAGCAATAAAAACTACCAGCAGCTGTACCAGATCCATTCGCCGGACTACGTCCTGCTGTACATTCCCATCGAACCGGCCTTTTCCGCAGCGTTGGGCGATAATCAGCAATTATTAGGCGAAGCGCTGGATCGCAATATCGTCCTCGTGACGACGTCCACTTTACTGGCAACCCTGCGAACCGTTTCCTACATTTGGAAACAGGAAAAGCAAAAGCAGAACGTGCAGGAAATCGCCCGCCAAAGCGGCCTGCTGTACGATAAGTTGTGTGGCTTCGTAGAAGATCTGCAAGACATTGGCTACCGCCTCGACCAGGCCCAGCAATCCTACGCAGCGGCGTTTAATAAGCTGAAGGAGAGCCCGAAAAAAGGGGATACGCTGATTGGCCGGGCGGAGCGAATTCGCCAACTGGGAGCGCGTTCTGCAAAACGTTTACCACCGGAGCTACTCGGTGGCGAGGAGTGAGTATATGCGACGAAAGACAGATTTATATCATCTCATCAAATCGCTTTCCAAGGCGGAGAAGCGGTACTTCATGCTCGACGCCAAGAAAAGCGGTCGGGAGGATGCCCGTTATATCCAGTTGTACCAGGCCATTCAGAAGATGGATGCCTACGAGGAGGAGGTACTGAAGGCGGAATTTGGCAGGCGTTTGTCGGATGATAAAGCTCGGTTGTACGAAGCCATATTGCGCGCCATGCGCGACTATCGGTCGGTGCACTCGAAATCGGCCCGCATCAAGGAAATGATTCTGGATGCCAAGTTTTTGTACGAACGCGGGTTGTACGATCAATGGGAGGAGCGCCTGGAGGGGGCCAAAGCGTTGGCCGACGAATTGGAAGATTTTTTGGCATTGCTCGATATTAACCGGGAGGAGCGGCTGGCGAAAAACCGCAAATTCGTCCATGAGCCGGTAACTGCCCTGAACGGATTGATTGCTGATAAAAACCAGATAATTGATTCGCTGAAGGAGGAACTCCATTATCTGGATACCTACAACGAGGTATGGTACAAGTTGGTCAGTTGGAAGGGGCAGATGGATCCGGAGAAAAAAGCGGAATTACTGGAGCAGTTTCAGCAGCGGCTGCTCGCAACGGATATCCCCGACGGGTTTCAGGCAAAGGTGCAGTACTATCAAAGCCGGGCAATGCTGGCACAATTTCAACGTAATCCGTTGGAAGCCAACCGAAATTACGAAGCCCTCATGGAGGAGTGGAACGAATATCCTTTTTTGAAAGACGAGGAGTTTCATCGATACATTGTGCACGCCTCCAACCACTTACATATTCTGGCGCAAACGCCGGAACTGGCCCCCAAATTTCCGGAAGTGCTGGAAAGCCTGGAGCGGGAGCGACCTACGAGTTTGCACGATCGGGTCGTGTTGTTTCACCGCACGGCTACTTTCCGGCTTTTCTACTACATCAATTACGGCAAAGACGCCAACTTATTCGAAGTTCTCCGGCCAATCGAACGGGGGCTGCGGGAGTTTACTTTACCGTCTTCTGCGGAATTACTGATTTGTTTCAACGCTGGGTTCTTACTGTTTTTGGGCGAATCCTACGATGAGAGCAAGGAATGGTTTAGCAAAGTAATTGAAAGCCGGGATGCCTGGGAACGACAGGATTTGCTGGCCGGCGCGCGCCTCATTGAATTCATCATCACGGTGGAATCGGAGGAGATTGATTTGGTAGACAGTCGGCTGCGGTCCATTGGCCGCTTTTTGCAAAAGTATCCCGATCCAACCCTGAAGGACTTTGCGTTTACCTTCATGGGATTGGTGAAGAAATATCTAGCAGCCCCCTTACTGGAGGAAAGCGATCGGCTCGACGACCTGCTTCAATTTTTGGAGACCACTCAGAAAAGCAAAGAACGCCCACCGCTCGGGTTAGACGAGTTGTTTGCTGCCTGGGCTAAAAGCAGAAAAGTCGGTAAGACGATTCGGGAGGTCTTGTAGGCCTAGGAGCCTTCGATCAGTCGCTCCTCGACCACCAGCAGGTCGTCTAATCTCCGCAGGAAGACCTGGGTTCTACTCAAATCGAACAAGACCAATTCGCAGTTTCCATCCGGCGGAAGGATATCGCCTTCGGGTGTAACGCGCACCGCAATGATGTCGGTAGCGCCCATCACGCCGAGGGTGCCGGTATCGGGGTTGAAAGCGGCAGTAAACTGGTTATTGTCCTGCACCCGGAATTTGAAAGAACGTGGGTCGGGCTGGCTGGTGCCGGGATCGGGTTGTTTAATGGTGGTGCCGGAAACCGTCTCCATGCTTTGTGGTTGCTCGGAGCTGGTCGTAAGCAGGCCGCGGCTGCCTTGGATGTCGGGTAGGCGGCGCCGGCCGGAAACGACGGCCAGTTGACCGTCGAGGGTGCCGATGACTACGCCCTGTGCCTTTTCCAGATTATACGCAATGAGCCGGCCGTCGTCGATGAGGTAGAGGGTACGAAGGTCGGTGGAGAGGGTAATCGTATTGAGCATGTTGGCTGGGTGTTAGTTCGCTCAAAGCTAAAAAACGGATGGGGATTGTTCGGGGAGTGGGAGGAAAAATATTCATATACAACGGCGGGCTCAATCATAGCCGAGGATCTTCAGCATCGATTCGGGGCTTTGTTCGGGTTGGTATAACCAATCGACCAGATTGCCCTGGGAGTCTTTGTCGATGATGATGTGTTTGGGGGAGGGAATCAGGCAGTGCTTGATGCCACCGTATCCGGCGATGCTATCCTGGTAGGCACCAGTGTGGAAAAAACCCAGGTAGAGCGGCTCGTCGCTTTTGTCGTTGAATACCGGCAAATAGACCTGGCTTTCGTGCACTTCGGAATTGTAATAATCGGAATTATCGCAACTCAGCCCCCCGATATTTACGCGGCGGTAGTCGTTTTGCCACTTGTTGATGGGCAGCAGGATGAAGCGTTCGTTGATGCCCCAAGCGTCGGGAAGAGTGGTCATGAGCGAATTGTCGATCATGTACCACATTTCCGAGTCGTTTTGCTGCTTTTGGGCGAGCACCGAAAAGATCGTTGCGCCGCTTTCACCGACGGTGTATTTCCCGAATTCGGTGAAGATATCCGGTTCGGGTACATCGGCCTCTTCGCAAGCGCTGAGGATATTCAAGACGATCTCGCGGACCATGTATTTGTAGTCGAATTCGAAACCAAGGCTGTTGCGAATGGGCATGCCGCCACCGATATTGATGGCGTGTAGATCTTCGCTGTGGTCTTTGAGCTCGCAGTAGAGGCGCACGGCTTTTTTGAGTTCGCCCCAATAGTAGAGGCTATCGCGGATGCCTGTATCGACGAAGAAATGAAGCATGCGGAGCCGAAACTTCGCATTGTCTTTGATGTGATTGTCGAAGAACTTCACCACATCGGCAGCGCGAAGCCCCAGGCGGCTGGTGTAAAATTCGAAATTGGGTTCCTCTTCCGTGGCGACACGGATACCGAGATTGCAGATCCCTTTAACGTGTTGCTGGTAGTATTCGATTTCGTGCGAATTATCAATAATCGGGACGACATTTACGAATCCGTCATTGATCAATCCGACGATTCGTTCGAGATAGATGGTTGGTTTGAAGCCATTACAGATGATAATCGTTTCCTTGGTGACTTTTCCTTGCTCGTAGAGTTTGCGAATCAGGTCGATGTCGTAGGCAGAGGAAGTTTCGAGTTGTACGTCGTATTCGAGCACCTCGTTGAGGGCGTAACTGAAATGGCAACTTTTGGTGCAATAGCAGTAATAGTAGCGACCGGCGTAACCGGCGGAGCGCATGGCGCGGGTAAAAAGATTTCGAGCGCGTTTGATCTGAGTCCCGATGCGGGGCAGGTAGGTGAGCTTTAGCGGAGTGCCGTACTTGCGGATCAGGTGAATGATCGGAACTCCGTTGAAGGTGAGATAGCCATCTTCGAGATCAAATCCCTCCTGTGGAAAGTAAAAGGTTTGATCAATGAGATCGGAATACTTGTTGGCCACTAGCGATGATGTTGAATGTCGTAAATTGTGGTGCAAATGTACTAGATCGTGCATCAATTAAGTGCGACGAATCGACCAATGTAAGAACGGTTGAGGGCAGAAAAGTTTATTGGGTACGGCAGCGTTGGTCGAGTAATTTTTAACGAATGGAAAGGAGCCCAGATGAAGGGGGAAAAGCCGTACTAAACGTTTATTTACACTTATGTTGATTGGCAACCTTGACAACTAAGGAAAAAAGCCCGAGTGTTGGGGTAGAAAACGGTTGCGCAACAGGGAGCTTTTCGGAAGGTTGAAAAGGCGATTACGCCTTTGGTACCCTGCATGTGTGGTGGTGGAAGGGCGGGAATATCCCCACCCACTGAATACTCTTAACAAGAAGAGATGCGCCCCTCAACTGCCGAACGGCGCCAGTTTCCCCTTCCCAACCGACGCACCATCCGCCTCCTTTTCTCCCGGATTAGTAGCTTTGCCTCCCAACTTATATACCAAACCAACCTCATGGATCAACCGGATACGCTCAATCAGGTCGCTGAATTCCACCGAACGTTTAAGCATCCTATCGAACCTCAACCAACCATCCCCGCACCGGAGCGCTGTGCCTTGCGGGTAGCTTTACTCCGAGAGGAACTAGCCGAACTAGAGGCCGCAATTGCCGACAACGACCTCGTCGAAGTTGCCGACGCCCTGTGTGATCTTCAGTACGTGTTAAGCGGGGCTATTCTTGAATTCGGTCTTGGAGAACAATTCCGCAGCTTGTTCGACGAAGTGCAGCGTTCGAATATGAGTAAAGTGTGTCGCACCAGGGAAGAGGCGGAGGCAACAGCCGCCTACTACGCAAAAGAACGGGGGGAGGAAGCGTTTATCGAACCCAGTGGCTCCTACTGGCTGGTATACCGAAAGCGCGACCGAAAAACCTTAAAATCGATCAATTACTCTCCTGCTGCGTTACGGAAATTGTTGAATCATCGCTAGGTGATTCGGTTTCTTCCGAATTGGACTCGTTCGCGTTTTCTTCTTTCTCTTCCTCCAAGGGCAGCTCAATCCGCTCGGGATTTCCGAGGTAGTGCAGGACGTTTCCAGGCTCGAATTCCGGGGTAATGCCATCGGCGGTGATGAATTGAATTTCGTTGTCGAGTTCATTGCGCAAGTACAACGGAATTTGCTTTTCCTGCCGAAGTTGTTCGAGCAGCAGGTTGTAGTGCTCCGGATTGCGGATTTCCACTTGCTGCACTTCCGGATGCCGCCGGGCCATGCGATTGAAGAGCAAAAAACTGGCAAAGGGGCTAAACAACGCCTGATGATCGATCTTGCCGCCCTGGCTTTCTTTCTTGGTAAGCAGCCGCATGGTCCGGTTACCTCCGACGTATTCTTTCAGGCGATTGAGCGCATAAAAGTTGTCTTCCTCACTTCCCGAGAGCGCCAGGAGGTAACCGATGTCGTTGAGATCGTTGCTTTCGAGGAGGGATTCATCGTAGATGTCGGCGTGGATAGCGTCAATGTCCATTTCATGGGCCTCCGAAACGTTGGAACGGGAATTGCTCACCAAAACAACGCGCCGGCCGATATTCTGTAAATCTTTGGCAATGGTTCTGGCCCCTTCACTGGCGCCCAGAATGAGCACTCCGCTCCCCTCGGGAAGTACGACTTTCAGGTACCTACCGACGATACCAACCAGGGTGGCATTCAATAATACCGTGCCGAGCACGATCATAAATACTAACGGCTTAATCATCTCGGCTTGTGGAACTCCTAACTCCTCCAACTCCAGGCCGAACAGAGAAGCCACGCCCGCAGCCACAATCCCCCGGGGACCTACCCAGGAAATAAATGCCTTATCGCGCCAGGTCAGCTTGGACTGTCTAAGGGAGAGGAACACGCTGGCGGGCCGCGCCAGGACGATGATCACCAACAGCAACAGCAAACTTTCCGGCCGGGAAACCAGCAGCAGTTGCTCCACACTCATATTGGCCGATAGCAAAATGAACAACAGGCTGATTAGCAAAATGGTCAGGCTCTCCTTGAAGTCCAGGATTTCGCGGAAATAAGGCACATCGAGGTTGCCAAGGGTGGCACCCATCACAACCGCCGTAAGCAAACCGCTTTCCGGAACTAATAGGTCGGACAACATAAAAGCACCGATGACCAGCGCCAACGTTGCCACATTCAACAAAAATTGGGGAATGAACAGGCGCTTGATCAATTGGTAGAGCAGGTAGCCCAAAATAAAGCCCAGGGCTGTTCCGATAAGAAACGAACGTGCAAATTCGAGAATGGCTTCGGAGGTAGACAAATCCTCGGTGTACCAGGCTTTGATAAAATCGAACATCAGCACGGCTAGAAAGGCCCCTAACGGATCGATGATGATGCTTTCCCACTTGAGCACCGTTCCCACTTGCCGTTTGAGATTGAGTTGCCGCATGATGGGAGCGATGACCGTGGGGCCCGTTACAACTACTAATGTGCTGAACATGAACGAAAGGCTCCAGCTCAGCCCCACGATATAGTGGGCACCAATGGCGGCCACCACCACGGTGATAAGGGGCCCCAGGGTGACCAGGCGTCCGATCGTGCTTCCCTGCCCTTTAATCTCATTCCGGTTGAGGGTCAACCCGCCTTCAAACAGAATGAGGCCGATGGCCAGGTTGACAAATTTGAACAGGAGTTCCCCCGGAAATAATCCCTGACCCGTTTCCGGGTCATACCTCGGCGAGATGATGGGATGCCCCAGATAGTATTCCGACACCGGGCCAACCGCCAAGCCGGCAAGAATTAAGGGCAAAATAGCCGGGACCCGCAGGCGCCAGGCGAGCCATTGCGCGGTAATGCCTAATACTACTAATCCTCCGATTTCATTCATATGCTGCCTTAAGAGAGTCGGATACTGCGTTAGAATAATGCAACACCTGCCACACAAGTTTAGGAGCGACTGCTCTAAAACCCCTATTTTTGGCTACTTAATTTACGAAAGCATTCAATATGAGATCATGTTTTGTGGTGGGGTTGCTGCTGCCGTTGTTGATTGGGACACCCCTGATGGCGCAGGAAGAGCTACCGGAATTTAATTTGAATCAATCCACTATAGAAGCGCATCTGCGATTCTTAGCTTCTGATGCGCTCGGAGGTCGTTATACGGGAAGCAGTGGAAACGAAGCGGCCGCGGCATTTATCGCAGCGCACCTCCAGGCGTATGGTTATCAGCCGCCAGCGGGACAGGAAAGTTACTTCCAGCAGGTGCCTTTTCAGCGCACTCAACTGCCCGAAACGGCCGCCCTTACAATCGGCGATACGGCAGTGAGTGCTGAGGATATACTGATTCTGGCCGGAGCCGCCTACGAAGGAAGCGCTCCCGTAGTGTTTGCCGGATTTGGTTGGGTTGATCCGGAATCCGATCACGATGATTATGCCGATTTGGATGTGGAAGGCAAAATCGTGGTGACGCTCCTTGGCCGCCCCGATGACCGGTCGCCGAATGCGGCGCTTTTTGCCGGGCGGGAAAAGCGGGAACTGGCAGCCGAGCGGGGGGCAGTTGCGTTGCTGGAATTGTATCAGTTGCCCTTTCCGTTTCAGGATTTACGGAATTATTTCCGGCAGGGGATTCAATTGGTAGATGAAGAATCGGAGCAAATTGACCTCCCCTACGGCTTCATAAAGTCTTCTCGCGAAGGTACCATGCTGGAGCGTTTGCGCAGCGAGGACGGTCTGCAAGCCGAATTCCAATCTTCGGGGGTAGTAGCCGATAAATTCACCTCCCCCAACGTCATTGGCGTGTTGGAGGGAAGCGATCCCGAGCTGAAAGACGAGTACGTTTTGCTGACGGCCCACTTCGACCACGTCGGCACCGGTTCACGCGGCGGCCGTGTATCCGAAACCGATAGCATCTTCAACGGAGCGCGCGATAACGCGATTGGCACCGTCTCCTTGCTGGCGGCCGCCCGGGCGTTTTCCCAACAACCTCCCAGGCGATCCGTCATTATCCTTGCCGTAACCGGAGAAGAAATTGGACTGCTGGGAAGTGCCTACTACGCCGACCATCCGCTGATTCCGCTCGAGCAAGTGATTTTCAATCTCAATTCCGATGGAGCAGGGTACAATACCACCGATTCTGTGGGCATTTTCGGGTATGGCCGTTTGGGTATCAACGACCTGCTGGAAAAGGGAGTGGCTCCCTTTGATTTGGGAATTATCCCCGACCCGGCAGAGGAACAAAATCTGTACGATCGGTCAGACAATGTATCTTTTGCTAAAAAAGGCGTTCCTGCTGTAACGTATAGCCCCGGGTTTTCCGCTTTCGATCAGGAGATTTTCAAATACTACCACCAGGTAAGCGATGAGGCAGACGGGCTGGACTTCGACTACGTGACCCGATATGCCAAAGGCCTGGCTTACGTAGCCCGATTGGTAGCGGATGCCGATGAGCGTCCCTTCTGGCTGGCAGGTGATAAATACGAAGCTGCCGGGAAGGCACTCTACGAGTAGGGCAAATCACTGAACAAGTTCATTGGAAAGTCTCGTCTAATAATAAGAGGCGGGACTTCATTTGCGTTGTGGATTCGAAAATGTGCCCATTATGAATTGGAGATGGATTGGGAAGGCCCTTTTCTGTTTATGTATGCTGTTCCATCTGCTCGCGTCAGACCTGGACGCGCAGCGCTCCGTGCGTCGGGCGCGCGAAAGCCTGCGGGAAATTCGGGAGGATAGCTGGCCGCCCGAGCGCGCGTACTCGCGGGTTAGCCTCGGGTATGCCCTGCAACGCATCTTCAAGAAACACTACAACTACTGCGGATTCGCACCGCGCGGTGAACGGCGCGATTACATTCCACCGGACATTAACCGGTTTTTAGGTCGCCGGACGCTTCGCACCCGGGTGGAAGTAGCCGATATCAGCGGGGGAAATCTGTTGCAGTATATCTTTCGCGGGGATGAAATTGAAACCCCGCTCAGCGTTGTCCATTATCGGAGTGCCAACGTACTGAATCTCGATTCCATTACCGGGCAGTTTCTCCTCGATCCGGATGAGCGCTTTGATGCCTTCCTGCTTACCAAAAACTGCGCCGGCTACTTGAAATCCGCACTGGATGCCGGCATCGAGCCGCCCTACAGTGCTTTCCGGACGGCACTGGATGTAGACGACCGCCGCGAGTCGATCGTGCTGGCAATAAGTGGTTCATTCGTGAGCCCCCTGGAAGAAATCATCCAGGCACGCGATGTCCGAACCACCGAGTTGATGCTGCGGCTGTGGCAATTCTACCGGCAGCACCCCCAGTATATCGGCCAGGCCTATTACCTGCGCGAGATCGAAGGGGTAATGATTAAGCACTTGGCTACATCGGAACAGGGCACCAAGCTGGAGTCGGAAGTAGGGATCAATGTAAATATTCCGCTGGCGGGACGCATTTCGGCCAATAGTGGACTGGGGCGAAGCGCGGCCACGAGCTTCCGAGGAACGGATTGGGAAACAATAGTTTATACCGATTTCGAAGGACCCTACACGCGGCGATCTCTGTATGCGCCGCTACCGGGCCCGGCCGAAATCAGCGCCTATTTCAATGATCTGCGGCCGCTATTCCGTAAGGACCCGAACTTTCCTATGCTTACCGAAGGAACAGCGCACCAGCATAACCTGATCGTCGAGGGAGTGCCCGACGTATTGTGCCGACAGCCCTGGATCATCGACAACCTCGACCCCGGCGTGTACAATCGTCCACCTGCACTGACCGTCGAATACCTTCCATCGGGTCGCGGCGACCTGGGAGCCTGTCGCTTTACAGTAACCGGAGAACCGGAGCGCAAACTGTTCCGCGGGTCCCGGCGCAACCGCCCGGGGCAGGCCCGGCTGCGGTACCGCATTCGGTCTCAAGAGCCACTTGCCGGTTACCATCTGGCGCTTTGGGTGGAAGAAGAACTACCTACGAGCGCCCATCCTACCGTGGCACTCGGCAAAGGTAGCTTTGATTTAAGCATGCGGCCGGACCGACGATTTGCGTTCCAGTGGCGCACGGTATTGGATATTGAAGATTCGGAAAATCCCATCGATTTCGAGGAGCTGCCGCAAGTACAGAATATACAGGTGCGCCGGAGTGGCGAAGAATTGGCGGTCCAGGTTGTCCGGATCGAGCCGTTGGCGGGCCGCCACCAATTTGAAATGGTGTTGGAAACCAACCGGACGTTGCCGCTGATGGAAATTGATGATCGTCAAATGCTCAATTACGAGGTCAGCCTGGAGATTGGCCTGAAAAGCAAACGATCAAATACCTACTATTCGCGATCGGTACAAGGCTCGTTGTCGTTCCCGGGCGTCCGTCCTCCGGAACCCGAGCCCGAACAGGTAGCAGTACCCGAATCCACCCCTGAGCCTGGCTCGGGAGGTAACGGGCAGTAGGCGGCTAATTGGAGGTCGATTCCCGGGCAAAGTAAGTAATGATCTTTTCGCTGATGCGCGCGTTGGTGACGGCTGCGATCTCGGCTGCCGTAGCGCTTTTCAGTTGGGAGACCGAACCAAAATGGCTCAGCAGCTTGCGCGCCGTTTTTTCTCCGATGCCGGGGATCTTGGTCAGTTCGGTCTGCGTGAAGTGTTGGGAACGCTTGGTGCGATGAAATCCGACCGCAAACCGGTGGGCTTCATCGCGCGCCTGTTGGATCAAGCGGAGGCTTTCACTTTTTTTATTGATGTGGAGGGGTACGGGATCGTCGGGAAAATAAATTTCCTCCAGCCGTTTCGCAATGCCGATGACGGTGATGCGTTCTTCCAGGCCCAACAATCGAATGCTTTCCATCGCTGCGGATAATTGCCCTTTACCGCCATCGATAATGACCAGTTGGGGCAGCGGGTCGTCTTCATCGAGCAATCGGCGATAGCGCCGGTGCACGACCTCGCGCATGCTGGCAAAGTCGTCTGGCCCCACCACGGTTTTGATGTTGAAATGCCGGTAGTCCTTTTTGGCCGGCCGGGCGTTTTTAAACACCACGCAACTGGCTACGGGATTGGAGCCCTGAATATTGGAGTTGTCGAAGCACTCGATGTGGGTAGGGACTGCATCCATCTGCAAATCCTGCTGCAATTGGCGGAGAATGCGCTCACCGGGGGTCTGTCTTTTGGTTCGACTCACGATTTCCTTGCGCCGCTGCTTGAGGTACAGCCGGGCATTGCGGGCGCTCAATTCCAGGAGCTTCTTCTTATCCCCAATTTTAGGGACTGCCACCTGGGCCTCCACGCCGGCGAGATCGACCGGTTGTTCCAGTAATATTTCGGGGGCAATACTATTAAAGCGCTCCCGCATGATGGGGATAGTGAAGGCGAGCAGGTCTTCGGGCTCCTCATCCAGGTTCTGGATTAATTCCTGCGTGTGAGTATTGATAACGGCTCCGTTGACAATCTTGATGTAGTTTACACAGGCAATGTCTTCATCGGTGGCTAAGGTAAAGACATCCACGTCGCGCACGGTGGTGCTGACGATGGTCGATTTGCTCTGGTAATTTTCGAAAGCCGTGAGTTTTTCCTTGATCTGATGGGCTTTCTCGAATTCGAGATTGGCGGCTAATTCCTTCATCTCCGCCTGAAAGTGCTGTTTGACGGCACCGAAGTTTCCCTTCAGAATATTCCGAACCTGTTCGACCTTTCGATTGTAGTGCCCCTCATCTTCCAATCCCTCGCAGGGACCGAGGCAATTTTTGATGTGGTACTCCAGGCAAACCTTGAATTTACCCGCCTGGATATTTTCCTCCGTCAGAGCCAGATTACATGTGCGTAGTGGAAACAATTTTTTAATCAACTCCAGAATAACTTTCAGGCGCGCTTTACTGGTGTAAGGGCCGAAATAGGTAGAGCCGTCCCGCCGGACGTTCCGCGTGATGAAAACACGGGGAAACCGCTCGTTTTTAATGCAGATGTAGGAATAGTTTTTGTCGTCTTTCAGGTTGACGTTGTAGCGGGGTTGGTGGTTTTTGATTAGGGCATTTTCCAAGAGTAGCGCATCGGCCTCTGATTCGACTACGGTGAATTCCATGCGGACGGCATTCTTGACCATGACGCGCGTTCGGTGGGCGCGGTCCTTGCGGGCGCCGAAGTAGGAGGAGGTGCGGCTGCGCAGGTTTTTGGCTTTCCCGACGTAGATGATGGTTTCATTGCCGTCGATGAAGCGATAGACCCCCGGTTGGCGGGGAATGGTTTCGCTTATCGACTTGTAATCCTCTGTAGTCATGCGTCTGAATCGATTGGGTGGTCGGCCGTCTGATCTATCCAGAATGAACAGTTCTGGTCATTGATGGTTTGGGGCGATTTGCAATCGTACATGCTACTTTCGGATTATTTGCCGGCTCGGGAAATAAATTAACTTTGGAGGTCAAAAAAACCATTAGTCATCCACATCCCTTAAATTTCAGCTTCTATGCAGCGCGATTCTTTCAGTACGCAAACCGAATGGGAACGTATTGTCGCATACAGCCGCGCTGTCCGCGTCGGACGATTAATCGAGGTAGCGGGCACGACGGCCGTGGAAAATGGCCAAATCATCGGTTTAGGAGATGCCGCCGCACAAACGGATTTCATTCTGGCTCGAATTGAGGCAACCCTCAAAAATATGCAGAGCGGTATGCAGGATGTTATCCGGACCCGCATCTTCGTGACCGATATCGATCAGTGGGAAGCAATTGGCCGGGTGCACGGGCGCTATTTTCAGAATATCAATCCCGTTTCGACGATGGTAGAGGTGAGTCGCTTAATTTTGCCGGATCTACTGGTCGAAATTGAGGCCACGGCCTGGACCAGCCCGTCAGCGCATCAGGTAAACTTCTCCTTTTAGTTCCACCGGGCGGCCGTCGAAGAGCACGATTTGGGTCTGATAAACATAAGTGCCGCTGGGCACCCGCCTGCCGTTTTGATGCCGGCCATTCCAACCTGCTGATATGTCGTTGAGCGGAATGTCCGTTTCTTCGAAAATCATGCTGCCAAACCGATCGTAAATTCGGAGATAGTCTACGCGCTCTACTCCGGTGCCGGCAAAAATGGAGAGAAAATCGTTGAGACCGTCGTTATTCGGGGAAAAGGCATTGGGTATGTACACGATACGCCCGATGAAAATGAAGACGGTCACCGAATCGGTCCGGATACATCCTTTATCGTTGCGTATCTGCACAAAGTACTCCGTCACTTCCGTAGGAGCTACGATGGCTTCCCGGCATCCGTCACAATTCGGAGGAACGGGGTTCCAGATAATGCTATCGATCTGATCTGCGCGCAAATCCGTGGTGAGGCGAAGCTGGATATTTTCGCCGAGCCCGAGAATGGGATTGCCCACCGTTTCCAGGTCCATTTCGAAATCCCCGGGGTTTTCAACCAACAGGAAAAGGGTATCCTCGCACCCTTGCACATCTTGAGTAATCAACTGGTATTCGCCAGCCTCCAATTGATCGAATTGACCATTGGGCTGGAATCCTTTTTGATCGAGCCGGTACAAGTAGGGCGGCAGCCCGCCTACTACCGAATCGACCTGGATACGACCTGGAATGCCTTCTTCACAACCGAGGTCGGTTACATTGACAAACGTACGGATATCGGCTACTTCAGAGGTGATCTGTACGCTGTCGATGGTGGTACATCCGGAAATCACATCTGTTACTTCCACGCGATACCTGCCGGCCTCGGCGAGGGTGAGGCGCCGCTGAGTAGCGTTATCCAGAAGCGAATCGTTCAAAAACCACTGATAGCGAAAATTGGCGTTGTTGTTGTTTGAGCCCCTTAGCTGAATGCTCGGCTGTTCGCAGGTCAGCAATTTATCTGCCCCCAGATTCACGGGGAGATTATCGTTTATTATTAGCTGGACCTCCGTTTGATCTCCGGGGCACGTGCCGCTCCCTTCCACGGTGTAGAAAAACGTATGAGTACCCGGCGGAAAGCCTTCCAGGTCAAGCCGACCCGTTTCCGGATCGAGCGCCGGGGCGAGCGATTGATTGTTGGTCGACCACCGGCCGCCTTCGTCCTGGCCGGTTAATAAAATCGATAGCTGATATTCCTGGACTTCTCCGGGGCAGAGGCTTGGCGCCGGCCTGGGAGTGCCGGCCTCGGGTGCCGGACTAATCGACAGAAAGGTGTCTTTACGAACGCTACAGGGGCCCTGCGATACCGTGTAAGCAATGGGGTAGACATTCGGTTGAAAGCTAGTCGGATTGATGACAAAACGCTCCTGGCCATCGAATTGCCAGATGCCGCCTACAGTTGCCTGTGGCGTTAGTAGAGCGTCTAGTTCAACAATGGTATCCGCCGCGCAAAAGGAAGTTGGCAAGCTGAATTCGGCGGATAGATCAGCAATATCAACCCGCACCGAATCCGTAGTTTGGCAAATGCGTTGCAGGCTGATGTTGTCGATTGCAGAACTGCCAGCGGTGGAGCTTTGCAGGCAAATTTCAACGCTGGAAGCGGCGGCGCTACTCCATTCCAAGGAAGCTTCCATCCACGAACAGCCAGGGTCGGGGTTGTTTGTGATACTCAATTCCGACTGGCCGTTAAAGAGAAAATCGAGCGTTAACTGGCCCTGTACGGTAGTGTATTCCAGATTGAACTGATAATCGGTTTCGGGAGCCACTAACACGGTCTGGCACCAGATATTGGACGTTTGATTATCCGAACGGAAAAAGAAAACGCTATCCCGCGACGCGATCGTCGCATCGCAGCTGGTAAACACCGGATCGATTGCTCCGGCCTGATCGGTTATCCAAAAGGAGGGGATTGCCAGGAGGGGAACCAAGCCTCCGGTGGTGTCACTGATCGCATAATCGGAGGTAAATCCGACGGTTCCCTGCTGGAAGGTGCCGTTGGCAATATTCTGCGCGGCGACGAGGTGCCGAACGCTAACGGCAAAGGTCGTCGGCTCGCTTACCTGCGCAACGGGATTAAGAATAGTCGCATCATCCAGTACCGATGCCGGCGACCAACGGAGGTCCACCAAATCGACAGCGGGAAAACGCACCTCCAGAGGAACCTGATCGGGCGCACAAAGGATCGTGTCGGGGGGAAGGGTCAGCGGGAGCGGGCAGGATTGCCCAAGGCACCATAGCGGGAGGGAAAGAAATACTCCCAACGGGAAGAAATAAACAGGGAGGGTACGGTACATCATGGGACGATTTCGCATCTGCTACCGATCAGTCGATGGCTGATGCTTCGTTCATTTTTGGGATAGCACCGACAAAGATAGAAAATAGAGCAGTTTGGACGGCCTAAGTTAGCAATCGGTAGACGACCCGATAGAAGTGGCTCATTTACAGGGGCAACGTACGCATTACTGGAAATCTTCCTCGTCGCCCAGCTCCAGCCGGGCTCCAGCCAACTCGCTCAGGGCGTGCTGGTCGTTGGCATTGCGCGCTACGAGCATACCGTCGGTATAAGTCGACCAGGCCTTCTGAAATTGAGCACCTCGCTCGTACAATTTTCCCAGGTGGTAATACAAGCCGACGTAGTTGGGATCGTTTGTCAATAACTGCTGATAATAAGAAAGGGCGGTCGTATCGTCTGCTTGCTTTTCGTGTTCCTTCGCCAGCGCGAAAAGCAAGAACGAGTCGGTGGGATTATTTGCCAGCATTTGCCGGAGTTGCTCGAGTCGCGACATACTATCTAAATTGCTTAATCGGTTGGGTTACCGCTCGAAATTATCACAAAAATGTTTGTTTAGCGAATTTTCGCTGCGAACCTTTTTTCCGCAATGTCAGATACCTTATATTGCCGTGGATCAGTACTCTGTAAAAATTTACCATTACACGGAAATGTGACGGAGGTAACTGTTCATTTTATTGTCAAGCCCTTTCCTGAAAAAAATGAAGGCTAATGAAATTACTCGTTTGCGTCAGTAAAACTCCCGATACGACCACGAAGATTAAACTTACCGACGATCGGGCCGGACTTGATACCGCCGGGGTGCAGTACATCATGAATCCATATGATGAATGGTATGCGCTCGTCCGGGCCATCGAACTCAAGGAAGCCCACGGCGGCTCGGTGACCATCCTCAACGTAGGGCCTGCGGCAAACGATCAGGTGATTCGCAAGGGGCTCGCCATTGGTGCGGATGAAGCTGTGCGCATCGATTCTGAAGCGGATAGCAGCCTGTACGTCGCCAAGCAGATTGCCAGCTACGCGAAAGAAGAAGGATTCGACATCGTCTTTTTTGGAAAAGAAACCATCGACTACAACGGGTCAGAGGTCGGAGCTATGGTGGCTGAACTCCTCGATTTGCCGTTCATTTCCTACGCCAGCCACCTGGATATGGATGGAAATATCGCTACTGTCAAGCGCGACATTGAGGGTGGGGTAGAAGTAGTAGAAGTGGCTGCTCCCTTCGTCTTGAGTGCTGCAAAAGGGTTGGCGGAACAGCGTATTCCCAACATGCGCGGCATCATGATGGCACGTAAAAAGCCGCTCAAGGTGGTCGAACCCGTTGCCTTCGACGAAGTGTCGCGGGCTGCCGAATATCAGCTTCCGGAGGAAAAGACTGAAGTGAAGCTCATCGATCCGGAAGATATGATCGAACTCGTGCGACGGTTGCACGAAGAAGCGAAAGTCATTTAATCATCGAAGAAAATCAAACACCAGATATGGTACTCGTATTTGCCGAGCATGCGGCTGGAACGTTCAAAAAAGCCGCTTTCGAAGCAGTAACTTACGGATATAGAACAGCTCAAAAAATGGGAGTTGAGTGTGCGGCTCTCACCATCGGATCGGCCCAGGATGCCGGTCAGTTGGGGGCCTACGGTGCTGGCAAGGTCTACCACATTGGCGGGGAGGCCGTCGCGCAATTCGACTCTCAGGTATACACCCGGGCCATCGCAGCGGCCATAGAACAAACGGGCGCCACCGTGATCGTGATGAGCCATTCCTCCACCGGTAAGAGCCTGCTCGGACGATTGGCGGCCCGCTTCGAAGCGGGGTCTGTACCCGGTGCCAATGCACTCCCCGAGGTGGAGAACGGCTTCCGGGTTCAAAAGCCCGTCTTTAGCGGGAAAGCCTTTGCCGCAGTCGAAATCACCAGCGACCGGAAGCTGATTAGCGTAATGGGTAATTCCTTTCAGCCGGAAGTCGTTGGAGAACCCGTAGAGGTAAGCCCGATGGAGGTTGATCTGCCTGCTTCCAGGGTGACCGTCAAAGAGGTGCAGCGCGTAGAAGGCATCACTCCCTTACCCGAAGCGGAAATCGTGGTTAGTGCCGGCCGCGGCATGAAAGGTCCTGAAAACTGGGGAATCATCGAAGAACTGGCAGATGCCCTCGGAGCTACGACGGCTTGTTCGCGCCCCGTCGCTGACGTAGGCTGGCGCCCTCACCACGAGCACGTCGGCCAAACGGGAATCGCAATCCGGCCGAATCTCTACATCGCAGCGGGCATCTCCGGGGCGATTCAGCACCTGGCCGGAGTCAATAGCTCGAAAACGATCGTGGTGATCAACAAAGATCCGGAGGCACCTTTCTTTAAGGCCGCCGACTACGGTGTTGTCGGCGATTTATTCGATGTAGTACCGCGCCTGACCGAAGCGGTAAAATCCTTTAAAGCTCAGCAGTAAATAAATTCGAGTATTTCGGGGTGTTCTGTTTTTGCACTTGTTTGTCGCTCAACCATTACAACCATTACCAAACTAACGACCTGATGTAAGGGAATGTCAATCGACCCCACCCCATCAACCAGGTCATGCGACGAGCAAACACGAACACCCCGATCTACCTATTCCTTAGCGCCACCGCTATACTCTATTTTCTGAACCTTGGAGCCAACGCTATCTGGACGGCCAATGAAGGTTTCTACGCCGAGGCAGTCCGCGAAATGCTCGAAAGCGGCGATTGGATCAACCTCTCCTACAACTACGAGCCGCGCTACAACAAACCGCCTTTTTTATACTGGCTGATGGCGGCATCCGCGTCCGTCTTTGGTTTATCCGAGTGGGCGCTGCGCCTTCCCGGTGTGCTGGCCGGATTGCTGGCGGGCTGGATCACCTACCGCATTGGCTACCGAACGCACAGCCACCGGCTGGGTATTTGGGCAGTATTTGCACTGCTGCTGAGTTTCCAATTCGTGATCAATACGCGCAACGCCACGCCGGAGATCGTGCTCTGTGCCACGATCTTGCTCAGTTTGTTCGGTTTTCTGCGGGGATACCAAACGGCTCAAATCCGGTACTGGCTGTTGGGCTATCTGGCGCTCGGACTGGCCGTGCTTACTAAAGGATATCCGTTTTTCGTTTTTGTGGGAAGCATTACTGGGCTATTCCTCCTGCTGGAAACCCGGGGCCGGTGGCCCGAATTGGGCCCTGTGATCCGCCGGTCGGGTTGGTGGTGGGGACTACCGCTCGCCGTAGGAATCGGTATGAGTTGGACGGCCTACATGTACTGGCAAGACGGGGCTGCTTTCGCGCAGGTATTTCACCACGAAACACTGGATCGGGCCCTCAATACCGAGCGGGGAGCCCTCAAATGGAAAGACCTTACCTTTTATATCGATGCTATTGCCTGGGGGTTTTTGCCGTATAGCCTACCGGTATTTATCGGCTTGGGCTACCTGGCCCTCCGACGATTCAGAGACGTGCGTGAAAGCCCGGCACTGCGTTTTAGCATTGCCTGGATCGCTGTGGCCTACGTGCTATTTACCATCGCCCGCGGGAAAATTCCGACCTATTTCATTCAGGCGCATCCGGGCCTGGCATTATTTACCGCTTATATGCTGGTTCGATTCGAAGCGGCCACCCAAATCTACCGGTGGCTGCGAGCCGGCCATTGGTTTACGGCAGTTGTATTATTGTTGGGAGGAGCGGGGCTGATCGCCGCATTCGGGTTGCCGCCCTGGTATTACGCAGCTCTACCGGTCCCCTTGCTGATTACCTGGTGGAACCAACGGCGCTACCAATCTGAGTGGTTGGGCTGGCGAATATTACCTTACAGCAGTATGTTGTTGGTATTCAGTATGTTTATGTTTCGGGTGTTGCCGGAATTGGAGGCTCATTTTCGGCAATACGCAAGCTTGGGAGAGGTGGCGCAAATGGCTTTACCGCAGTCGGAACCACTGTACATCGAGGAGCGTATCTTTCACAACCTTCCCTATTACGCCCAACGCCGTATTAAATTTTACGTGCCGGGCGATCAGTTGCAACAGCTCGCTCGTCGGCAGCAAGTCTTTGCGGTAGTACCTAAGGATCGGGTCGAGGAGTATCCGGGAGCCACCGTCCACTGGAGCGGAAAACTCTACGGTGGCAGTAGTGAGTCCCAATTTCTCAAATTTATGATCCACGCGCGCCGCGAACTGCTCGGCGAGGAGAGCAAGTTCGAATCTTATGCCCTGATCGAGATCGTCCCCGACGATCGAATGGTGCACACTCCCGAAAACAGTTTTACTTCCCGGTAATTATTGCTACCTTTGCGCGGCTATAACTGATTTACGCAATCACTAATGGCTTCAATCTATGTCTGTATATCTGAGTAAAGAAAAGAAAGACGAGATCTTTCGCGAGTACGGTGGCTCGACCGAAAACACCGGATCAACGGAAGGGCAGATTGCCCTTTTTACGTACCGCATCCAGGAATTGAGTAAGCACTTACGGGAGCATCCGAAGGATCACTCCTGCAAGCGGTCCTTGCTGACGCTCGTAGGGCGCCGCAAGTTGGCACTGGCTTACCTGCAACGCAAGGATCTGCAGAAATACCGGGATCTTATCGAGAAGTTAGGTATTCGTAAATAAAAAAAAGGCACGGCTGGATTCCGACCGTGCCTTTTTTAAGTCATATCTATAGAAATTTTCGGATTCATATCGCTCAAGCTATCAATGTTTCTTACTTTGTGGCGTTAATCAAGAGATGGATAACATACCGCTGGCGCTGGCGGTCAGATATTTATTAAAGCGTAAGCGCGATTTCCAATGGGCCTGGGAATAATTCGGCCCTGAAATGATGAGGCCGATGACGCAGTTTGTCCCTCCCAGGGGCAACTCCTCTATGCTCAACAACTCCTCTTCAATGCCGCTCATGCAACGGACGATCCACAGCGCAGGGATCCCCTTTGACAATGAATAATCGATTAGTCAATTAGACAATTATGGGACAACAAACGCCAATTTCCGTGTCCTTCGACCTACCTGATGGTCGCAGTATCGTTATTGAGACCGGAAAACTAGCTACGCAGGCCGACGGCTCGGTAGTAGTAAAAGCCGGAGACACGATGCTGCTCTGCACCGCCGTGTCGGCCCGCGAAGCGCGCGAAGGCCAGAGCTTTTTCCCCCTTTCGGTAGATTATCAGGAGAAATTCGCTGCGGCCGGTCGCATACCCGGCAACTTCTTTCGCCGCGAGGCCAAGCTTTCCGACTACGAAGTATTGACCTCTCGATTGGTGGATCGGGCTATTCGTCCGCTTTTCCCCGATAATTATCTCAACGAGACTCAGATCATCATCAATCTGATTTCCGGTGATAAGGAGACCATGCCCGACTGTATGGCTGCGCTGGCTGCCAGTGCCGCGATGATGGTGTCAGACATTCCCTTCCAGGGGCCGATTTCCGAAGTGCGGGTCGCCCGGATCAACGGTAAGTTCTACGTGAACCCCTTCCGCTCCGATTTGGAAAAGGCCGACCTCGATATTATCGTGGCCGCCGACTTCAACAACGTCGTCATGGTGGAGGGAGAAGCCAAGGAAGTGCCCGAAAGCGCTCTGGTAGAGGCGATCAAGACGGGGCACGAAGCGATCAAGGTGCAGTGCGAAGCGCAAATTGAATTGGCGAAACTCGTCGGTGACAAGGCCACCAAGCGGGAGGTAGAAGTCGTCGAGGAAAACGAAGAAATCAAGCAGCGGGTCGAGGCGGCCTACCGGGATAAGGTGTACGCAGTCGCCAGCAATCCGAGTGCCAAGCACGAGCGCAAAGAGCGCTTTCAGCAGGTTAAAGACGAATTGATCGAGTCTTTTACCGAGCAGGATGGCGAGGAATGGATGGAGGAAAACGGCCACTTCGTCGAGCGCTACTTCGACAAGCTCAAAAAGACAGTTATCCGCCAAATGGTGCTCGATGATAAGAAGCGCCTCGATGGTCGGAGCTACGCCGACGTGCGGCACATCTGGACCGAGGTCGACTACCTGCCCTCCGCCCACGGCTCTTCGATCTTTACGCGCGGGGAAACGCAAGCAATAGCCTCCCTGGTACTTGGTACGAAGCAGGATGAGTTGATGGTCGATAATGCGTTGAATGCGACCTACGACAACTTTATTCTCCACTATAATTTCCCGCCCTATTCCGTAGGGGAAGTGAAGCCCATGCGCGGACCGGGCCGTCGGGAAGTCGGCCACGCCAATCTGGCCGGGCGCTCCATCCGGCAGGTATTGCCCGAGGAGCAACCCTACACCATCCGAATCGTCAGCGATATTCTGGAATCGAACGGCTCCTCTTCCATGGCTACGGTTTGTGCCGGTTCGCTGGCGCTGATGGATGCCGGTATCGGGATCAAGGCACCGGTGGCGGGAATCGCGATGGGAATGATCTCCGAAGAGGGTAAATACGCTATTCTTTCGGACATCCTTGGAGACGAAGACGCCCTGGGCGATATGGACTTCAAAGTTACGGGTACGACCGCGGGAATCACCGGTTGCCAGATGGATATCAAGATCGACGGCCTGCCCTACGAGCAACTGGAAGAAGCGCTCGAACAGGCCCGGCAAGGTCGCCTGCACATCCTCGAGCGCATGGCCGAATCATTGGCCGAACCCCGCGAAGACCTCAAGCCGCACGCGCCGCGCATCGTCAAGATTGAAATCGACAAGAGCTACATCGGTGCCGTAATCGGACCAGGTGGTAAAGTAGTTCAGGAAATCCAGGCTACAACCGGCACGGTGATCAACATCGAAGAGGTGGATGACAAGGGCATCGTAACGGTGGCCAGTAGCGACAAAGCCTCCATCGATGCGGCGCTCGAACGCCTCAACAAGATTACCTTCACGCCGAAGGTGGGCGATGTCTACGAGGCCGTAGTCCGCACCATCATGCCGTATGGGGTGTTCGTCGACTTCCACGGGAAGAGCGGTCTGCTGCACGTCTCTGAGATCAGCTATTCACGAATCGAAAACGTCGAAGATCACTTCAGTGAAGGCGATGAAGTTAAAGTAAAGCTCATCGAAATCGATGAACGTACCGGCAAGTTGCGCCTTTCGCGCAAAGCCCTGCTGCCACGTCCGGAAGGAGTGGAAGAAGGCAGTGGCGGCAATGGTCGTCGCGGCGGTGGTGGCAACCGCGGCGGCGGTCGCGGTCGCGGCGGAAGCAATCGCCGACGCGATTAAATTTGTCTGAAAAAAAATGATCGAATGCCGGATTGCCCACTGGGCATTCCGGCATCTTTCGTTAGCCCCGGAGCTGTTCGCCGCAACTCGACGCTATTAATCCGCCCCCCTCTTCGGGAACTATTTCGCGGTTCTTTGGGTAGATGATTCCGGATCAACTCCTACCGACCTCAGCTTGTTCTTTTTCAGATACCTGTAATATTCGGGTAACTTTTGTTAGATTAAAGGCAAGGTAGCCGGTGATTAAACCAGTGAAAATATTGCGTTTCGATGCGGCAGTTAAAGATTACTAATAAGATTACCACCCGCGAAAGTCTCGCGCTCGATAAATATCTGACCGATATTGGTCGTATCTCGCTATTGACCCCGGAAGAGGAGGCTGAACTGGCTCGCCGCATTCGTCAGGGGGACAGTGCCGCCCTCGAAAAACTCACCAAAGCCAATCTGCGATTCGTTGTTTCCGTTGCCAAGCAATACCAAAACCAGGGGCTTAGCCTGAGCGATTTGATCAACGAAGGAAACGTTGGGCTCATTAAAGCCGCCAAGCGCTTTGATGAAACCAAGGGGTTCAAATTTATTTCCTACGCCGTTTGGTGGATCCGCCAGTCGATCCTCCAGGCCATTGTCGAATACAGCCGCATCGTGCGCTTACCGCTCAACAAGGTGGGGTCCTACAATAAGGTAAATGCTGCATTTACGGCTTTCGTACAGGAGTTCGAACGCGAGCCCAGCCTGGACGAGTTGGCCGACCTGCTGGAAATGACCCCCAAAGAGGTAAGCCACGTGTTGCGGGGCAATATTCGCCACGTTTCCGTCGACGCCCCCTTAAGCGGGGAAGATAGCGACGCCACCATGCTCGATTTAATCGAGGGCGACGATAATGTCCATCCGGATCACGCCCTGATGGATCAGTCGTTGAAAGAAGAGGTACAGCAAGGACTCAGTATTCTGACGCCCCGGGAAATGGAGGTTCTCTCTTCCTACTACGGCCTCAATGGATACAAAGCCCTGACGCTGGAAGAGATCGGCGAATTGTACGGCCTTACGCGAGAACGGGTACGCCAGATCAAAGAACGCGCCATCCGTCGCTTGCGCAAGAGCTACAACCGCAATACCTTGCGATCGTTTCTAGGTTAATTGTTCCATACGCTTGTTTACTTCCATCATATTGGAACGTTACTTATTTTCCGGGTTGCTATTCATGGGAGCCCTGATCAGCGCGTGTTCGCATACGTCGAATTCTGCTTCGCCCGAGGGCGACTTCACGCTCAAAAAACCGCTGTTACTCCACCGCGAAGCCCGCGCCACGAGCGATGTGCTGGCTACGTTGCCGGAGGGCGAGGTCCTGATTTCCAACCTCGAAACAGCACCGGAACTCACTTCGGTGGTGATCGATGGCAGGCCGGAACAGCATCCCTGGGTTTTTGTAGAAACCAGCGATAGCCTATCCGGATGGATACAGGCCATTCCTGGCTACCTGTCGTTTCCCGGATCGAAATCGGGAGTAGCCTGGCGAGATACATTGCTACTCCGTTCGATCCTGACCGACGACTACCCGCGGTATGGAAATTTTCTGGCGACCTTCGACGCATTTCCGCAATCCGAAGCTTCATTTATAGAATTGTATCAGGAGGGCCTTTTCCTCCGCGATCGCTGGCGGGCGTATCCCTATCCGGATACGGCCACTCAGGTAATCGGGCGCGGAAATCCCCTCCCGGGTTTTCTGGCCGATCGATCGGGTCTGTGGACAGATTGGCGGCAATGGTGGAAATTAGCGCAACGGACGAGCTCGACAACCGATGATCAGCTTGCCACGTTATTTATAACGGCTGTAGGAAGCGATAGCATTGAGTATATTCAACCGGTCTGGATCATCGTCGAGCAGGGGCAACCGCACAGCTTATTAGGCAGGGGCTGGCACCACCGGCTACTGAAAGCCAGCGGGCAACTGATCCAGGCTGATTCGAGATACGCGAGCGTGGTAGCTGGATTGCGCCGAGCCGTGATTCAGGATATCATCCGGTCTTCCAATACCTATTGGATGGACCGGGGAGCCATCCTGAACGAACTCGATCTGATACTCGATGAAGCAACTACTCTGCAAATTACCGGAGCGGAGCGATTGTCTATCCATCTTCGGCGGGCTCAGTTTGCAGAAGATGACGGCCCAACGGCCCCGCAGATCAATGTTCGGGCGGGGCAAATCAATTGATACGAGATACGACTTATATGATCATACTACTTATCCTTTCTCTGTTGGCCATCGTGGGCTTGCTCCTGCTGGCCAATCTGTTGCTCTTCAACGTGCCCCCGGGCAAGCGAAAGAAGAACGCCATCTTGAAAGAAATGCGGGCCGATATGGCCAAATGGAAAGGCGACCTCGTGCCGGTGGGAAAGGAGGAATTGGAACTTTTTTCCCTGAGCCAGGACAAAAAGGTCCTGCGCACTGGAATGCGCACCCAAGCCAAGGGTATTTTCACTACGATCTACCACGAACCGGTGTTGGCTTATTCCTACCGGAAATTCTACGGAAAAAAGGACAATAACCTGCTGCTCGCCCAAACGGCCAATAACGAATTCGTCTACTGGACACGCAACGGAACAACCCATCTGACCATCGATGGGCAGGAAGTGGGTACCATCCAAGCCGACGGCCGATTAGTCGGACGGCGCACCGGGAAGGAAATCGCCCAGCTGGCACCGCCGGATGAGAGCCGCTATCTGCCTATTCGGGTGCACGAGCGCGAGGTGGGAAGTCTGACCTCCAGCGAGTCTTCTAAAAAGGGCCCTTCCGAGCGGGCGTTCGAATTTATCCTGCCGGAAATGACCGATCAAGAAGAGCAACTTTTCCTTTCTCTTGCTACCCGTGAATTGGTACAGCGCAGTATGGAGGGGTAAATCGTGCATTTTTCGAAAGAATATGTACTTTAGCCTGCTCGCTAATGCGTTTATGAACCAACCACCTTACCCGCTGTTTATACCCCAATCTTAAGTAGATAGACGAGCAATGAGTCTGCGAAAGCAAGTAAGCTTGATTATATATCGATTCCGCGAGCGCGGCCTGGAGGTATTTCTGATCAACCAGCAGCCGGACAACTGGGATTTGCCCCAGGGAGAAATGAATCGCGATGAGCGCGTCGGAGACCTGATCGAACTGGATTCGGTCGAGCAGCCGGATGGTCGCCGGGAAGATGCCTGGGCCGTCGAGGGCGACTGGCACGAAATACCCAGCCTGAAGAGCATGATGTACGAAGATGCTAATCTGATCAAAGAGAAGCTCAAGGACGTCGAAAACGGCGCTTACGTGGCCATCAAAGACGCGCTGAAATCGGCGTTGCCCCACCAGTATGCTTTCCTCAAAGAGCTCAAGGACATCCTCACGGACCGCAATTCCGTCCGTGATATTTAACCTACTGCTTCGAATTAATTATCTGGTGCACCAGCTCTAGTGCTACCTCTGCCTGTTCATCCTGGTTTAGGTTGGAATTGTCCAGCACGATGGCGTCAGCCGCCTGGCGCAGCGGACTGTCCGACCTGGAAGAATCGATGCGGTCGCGTTCTTCCAGGTTTTCCTGTACGCTTGCCCGACTAATTTGCTCGCCGCGCAACCGAAGTTCTTTGTACCGACGATCGGTGCGTTCTTCTACATCTGCCGTCACAAACAACTTGAGTTCGGCATCGGGAAAAACGACCGTTCCGATATCCCGTCCATCCATCACCACTCCTTTTTGTGCGCCCATTTTGCGCTGCTGAGCAACCATGGCTCGGCGCACCGCGGAGATCGCCGCTACCGGGCTAACCTCCCGACTAACCCGCAGCGTTCGAATATCCTGTTCGACGTTTACCCCATTGAGGATCGTGTGGTTTTCGCCGTTGCGTTGCTCAAAGGAGATATCGATCTGACTAAGCGCTGATTCAACCGCTTTGGGATTGTGGTAGTCAACCTGGTGATCCAGGAAGTAGAGCGTAACGGCTCGGTACATGGCACCGGTATCAACGTAGATGTAGTTGAGTTCTCGGGCAAGGCGCTTGGCAAGTGTACTTTTTCCGCAGGATGAATATCCGTCAATTGCAATAACAATTTGCTCCACAGTAAAAAGCCTTTTCGCAAAGATAGTAGTTCGCAACTCTACGAACGATCGGGCTCCAGGCGTTTCAACAGGATCCGGTAAAAATCTCCGTAGGGTATTACTTCCAACTGGCTGGGGATTCCGCGGTAGGAAATCGGGTGCTCTTCGAGCCGTTGGAGGTACTTATCGGCGGTGCGCACTTTGGAAGGCTGAAAATCGACCCGTTCGATTCCCTGCAACAGCCGGATAAACTGGATGGCGCGGTAGAAGGTATCGCGGTCGAGCTGCCGGTTGGCCATTTTGCGCAGTTGGTCGAGCAGGAAGGTGGCTTCGCTGAATTCGCGGCGCTCTGCGTGAAAAGCAAACTGCAAGAACGTATGCAATAGCAGATAAATCTTGTGTTCGCGGCCATACTGGGGCGACCAGGAAAGATAGGTCGATACGTCGAAAGACCGTTTAGGGTGCACCGGTTCGATCCGAAGGTGTTCCGGTACGGCAACTTCCCCTGCCAGGTAATTGAGGTGGCATTCGAACAGGCGCCAGACCTCTTTCTTTTGTTGGTCGAGTTTGGAAAATTTTTTGTGCCGTACTGCCTTGTTATAAATGGCAAAGGCCTGCATGTAGCTGGAGGTATGGAGTGCCAGCAGCAGGTAGTTCTCCATGAAGTGGAACCAGGGTTGTGATCCGGGTTCGAATTGTTGGAGGCACCGCTCCGCGTTGGTCTGACCGTTGCGAAAGTCGCGACGCCGCAGGTATACCGCCATACGGCGAGTGAAGAAGATAATCAGCTTGTCTTCCTGGTAGAAGTTGGGTTGCTCTCGCAAATAGTTTTCCGCCTGGTCACAAACTGCTAGTACAAAATCGTATTCGTGGTTTATTTCCGACTTCATCACGTACATCAGATAGCTGGCGTACTGTATGACGGGCGATTTGTGCTTTTGCGCAAGGCGTAGCACGATCTGGCAGGCATCCTCGATATCGATCTCTAGCTGCTCCTTCGCACGCGGATTGAGATACACGATGGAGAGCTCCTGGCACAGACGCTCCGACACCAGTTCTGCCCGGTAGACTTCATCGTAGCCGGTGAGCAGGTCGTCGTACTCTTTCCAGGCCTTGATGTCGCCTGCCTCCGCGGCATAGTCGCGCAGAATGCGGCTGCAATTGACGATGATATCGGTGAGGTGAAATTTGCGGGCGGTTGTGAGAATGCTTTTCGCTAAGGATTGAGCGGATTGGTGAGCATCGTATTCCTGGAGGATTTTGACGAGGGTCCACTCCTTGTTGCAAGTGAAGACCGCTCGTTCGTAAGAGGCGGCAGCCGGTTTATTCACATCGAGGAAGAAGAGCGTGTTGAGCAGCCGGCGGCGAAAGCGGGATTTGAGCTGCCGGTAGCGAGCATCCTTCGGCGTACATTTGTATAGCGACTTGGCCGCATCCCGATCGTTCTTAAACTGATCGCGACTCAGGGCTTCGTAAAATTCATTGAACTTACTGGCCTTTTGTCGGAGATTGTAATCGTCGAAAATTTCGATCTTCCGAACTCGTTTTTTGGTAACGATGCGCGCGATCTCGATGAGATTCTTCATGGGTGTTTCTTGAGAATAAACCAATACCAATATGTTGCAAATCCCAAGTTGGGATGCAGTGGAAATGTGTCGTATTGGTGAGCGCGTCGGAAGATTGATCAGGAGATCAACCGTTTTATCCTGTCACAATATAGACATATTTAAATAAAAAACATACTGAAGGTGGGAACAGCTTGATTAATACTCGTCTTCGTTGAATAAAAAGTCGTCCTTACGCGGATAATCTGGCCAGATATCCTCGATGCCTTCGTAAATCTCTCCCTCGTCCTCCATTTGTTGAAGGTTCTCGATTACCTCCAGGGGCGCACCTGACCGGATGGCGTAATCGATCAGTTCGTCCCGGGTGGCGGGCCAAGGAGCATCTTCCAGGTGAGAAGCTAACTCTAATGTCCAATACATTGATATCCGCCGATTTAATGAGCAAATTTCCTATCCAAAAGAAAGAGGGAGGAGAATGTTTGCCTATCTCCTCCGCAATTGACGGGCAAATGTAATAAACCACCTTTGACTAGCCAAAGGGAAAAATCCAACCGCATGTTGTAAAGCCAGCGGTTTTGCACTCAGAAGGTTCCGATTACCTGGAAGTGTTGCTGTTCGTATCCGGGAGGGATCTTCCCAATCTCGGAAGATTGAGCCGGTCCGGTAGGATCGCAAAACACGTAGCGCTGGCCCTGATAACTGAACCCCTCCCCGATGAGATCGCCTCCGGAAACCGCTACTGTTAGGTGGTCTTCGTAGGCTACAACGGCCATGGGGAGCCCCAATAAGTCGCGCACCAGTGCATAGAAGAGTGCGGATCGGTCTTCGCAATCGGAAAAGGTATACCCGAACAATTCTTCCGGCACCATGGGCTTACTCCGGCCAAAGTACTTGGTATCCTCCTGGTACTGAAAAGCAGAGCGGGTGAAAGACACCAAAAATTCGAGGGCCGTTCGCTGATCCATGTATTCGGTCACCTGGCGTAGCCGTGGTAATAAGCTGGCCTGCAGGGTAGCCGATAGGGGCGAGTCGAGGTAGCAGTACTCGTTGATGAGTGGGTAGTCTTC
Organism: uncultured Saprospiraceae bacterium; assembly: GCA_964504335.1. Classification (GTDB taxonomy): domain Bacteria; phylum Bacteroidota; class Bacteroidia; order Chitinophagales; family Saprospiraceae; genus CAZDET01. Next base: position 14,770 of record CAZDET010000029.1, on the reverse strand, counting down.
CATGATATCGACAACGGTCTGATCGAAGTTGACCGTCAGCTGGTAGATTTGATCCCGGAACGGAAATCGCAAAATCCGGGGCCGTGGTACAGCAGGGAGCAGGGGCCATTCGCGCAGTTTGAAGCTGAAGGAACGGCCTTTCGGGTTGGGGCGCAGTTCTGCCAGAAACAGCGATTGCCGGCCCAGGCAGGTGGCGTCCATACAACTGATATTGGCGTAGGCCCTCCCCCCATCGCTGATGATAGGGACCTCAAACAAGTCTTCGTCGGTGAAGACATTTACGTACAGGCGGTCGTCGCGGTACGTGAGGCGCGTATCGAATCCGGCTCTGGACAAGAGGTAAAAGATGGTCAGTTTCTGAGCGAAGGGGCGCTTTTCCCGGTAGATAAACCGGACAGTGTTCTGCACCAACTGAAAGAACAGATAGTCGTTGAGTCGCAGCCGCTGACGCTCCGAGAGCAAATTGGCCAGCAATATATCCGTTCCGTTTCGGCTGAGATTCTGGTAAGCCGATTTGAAATGCCGCTCGTCGAGTCGCCCGGGGTCTTTGATGACCATTTCCCGGGGGTAGAAGATCGAAATCTGATCGGAGTAAAAGGGAATGCGCACCTCGGCCAAATCCGATGCGCTTAAAGAGGGATGAAACCACAACAGAAATCCGAGCAGGAATAGGGGGTGCCAGCAACGTATTTGCATGTGTTGTTTGGATGAGTGTTCAAGAGCTAACCTGGTATAATCAATACGTGTTTCTCCCCAAATATAGTATGGAGGAATTAAATACCGGAAGAATTCTATGACTCTCGACCCCTGGACGAAGGCGAATACGGGAAGTATTTTACAGAATCAACATCGCATCTCCGTAGCTAAAAAAGCGATATTTTTCCTTTATGGCCACCTGATAGGCCTCCATGATCAGGTCGTATCCGCCGAAGGCGGCCACCATGATCATCAGGCTGGATTTGGGCAGGTGGAAATTGCTGATCATGCTGTTAGCAATGTGGAAGTCGTATGGCGGATAAATGAAGCGGTTGGTCCATCCCTCCGCCGTTTTGAGAAGTCCCTCCGCGGATACGGCCGTTTCGATGGCGCGCATACTCGTCGTTCCGACGGCGCACACCAGCTTGTTGGCCACTTTGGAGGCATTTACTTTTTCGACGGCATCCTGGGTGATTCGGAAAAACTCTGCGTCCATTTTGTGTTTGGACAGGTCTTCCACATCGATGCTGCGGAACGTACCCAGGCCAATGTGCAGGGTAAGTTCAGCTTGAACTACCCCTTTGATCTCCAGTCGCTTGAGTAGTTCTCTGCTAAAGTGAAGGCCGGCGGTAGGAGCTGCCACGGCACCTACTTCTTTGGCGAAAACGGTCTGGTAGCGGTCTTTGTCGAGTGGTTCGGCCTTGCGGTCAATTTCTTTGGGAAGGGGCGTGTTGCCCAGTAAGTGCAGGTCGCGCTGGAAGTCCTCGTCGCTGTCGTCGTAGAGAAAGCGGATTGTCCGGCCGCGGCTGGTGGTGTTGTCTACGACTTCGGCAACCAGTATATCATTGTCGTTTTCATCGCTGAAGTACAATTTATTTCCCACCCGGATTTTTCGGGCCGGGTCAACGAGCACATCCCATAGCCGGGCTCCCCCGTTGAGCTCGCGTAGCAGGAATACCTCGATCTGCGCTCCCGTTTTTTCCTTGCGGCCGTATAGACGCGCCGGAAACACTTTGGTGTTGTTGAAAATCAGCACGTCGTCTTCGTCGAAATATTCCAGGATATCCTTAAACGTACGATGTTCGATGTTCCCACTGTCGCGGTGGACGACCATTAAGCGGCTCTCATCTCTGACCTTGGCGGGGTACTGAGCAATAAGTTCCTGCGGTAATTCAAAACTAAAGTGCGACAGTTTCGTCCTCATTATGACTTTTTTGCGGGAAAGGGAGCGCAAAGATAACAATTATCTTTGGGGACCTCCGAAATTTGGGGAACAGTAAAATCCGATCGCGATTAGGCGATGAAGATCGAAAATTCATCGAAAAAATACGGTCAGCCGTACCGGCTTTAGTACTTTTCCAACGTCCGAGCAACGTATCAGGTCCGGATAAAGTTTGGTGTTGTACCCGCTAAACCAGTTACATGCGCATCTTAGGAAAAATTATCGTCGAGAGTATTCGACAGGCCTTACAGCAACTCAATGGGAATCGCCTGCGCTCTTTCTTGTCGCTACTGGGCATATCCATTGGCATTTTTTGCATCATTGGCGTCCTGTCGGCAGTCGACTCGCTGGAAGACAACATCCGGGGCAGTATGGAGAAATTGGGCAACGATGTCATATATGTCCAGAAATGGCCCTGGGCGGATGTCAGCGATAGCTGGTGGAATTACTTCAAGCGGCCACATCCGAATTACGAAGAGTACGAACGGGTCCGTGACAACGTGATTTCAGCCGATATGACGGCGTATCTGCTGGGGCTCGGCCAACGCACGATCAAATGGCAAAGCAGTAGTGTGGAAAATGCGTACCTGATCGTTGGCAGCATCGAGCTGGCAAACATTTTCCAGATGGAGTTCGATCGGGGGCGCTTTTTCTCCCCGCAGGAATACTATTACGGATCGAACAAGGTGGTACTCGGCCACGAAGTGGCTACTCAGCTATTCGGCAGCGTGGAGCCGATCGGCAAGCGCGTGAAAATACAAGGGCGCCGCTACGAAGTGATCGGCATGCTTACCGCATCGGGCGACGAGCTGATCAATCCCGTTGACTTCGACGAAGCCGTCATCGTTTCTTATCCGAACGCCGTCAATTTGGCGAATTTAAGGGGAGATGCACTCAACGATGGCTCTATCGTGGTCAAAGCAGCGCAGGGAGTACCCCTTCAGCAACTGCGCGATGAAGTCCGCGTGGAAATGCGCGGCGACCGCCGCCTGCCACCCCGTGCCGAAGATACGTTTGCCATCAATGAGCTCAGCCTGGTCAACCAGGTCTTCGATAGCTTCTTTGCCGTGCTCAATTCCATCGGAGTGATCATTGGTATGTTCTCGATGCTCGTGGGTGGCGTTAGTGTGGCCAATATCATGTTTGTGAGCGTCCGCGAACGCACCGGCCTGATCGGGGTGAAAAAAGCCCTGGGTGCCAAGCGATATATCATTCTGCTCGAATTTCTTATCGAAGCGGTAATTCTCTGTATCATCGGCGGAATCATTGGGTTGATTATCGTCGCTGTTGCGACGTCAGCCATCAGCAGGGCCATTGATTTTCACATTTATCTCGACGTTGGCAATATGGTCATTGGCCTGATTATCAGTATCCTGATTGGCGTCATTTCGGGAATGGTGCCGGCACTGCTTGCCGCCCGGATGGATCCGGTAGAGGCGATGAGACACTGATTGGTACTTTGGTCTACTAGTTCTTTAGGCTTTTTGTAAGTGGTGTACTGTCGGCAGTGACATAGGTCGAATCACAGTCAAATAAATTGCCTGAATGAATGGACTAAAGTACCAACTGACTAAAGAACTAAAAGACTAACTAAGGTCGCATTCCCTCCAGTTCCCGAACGAGGTGTTCGGTGTGATCGACGGATTCGGTGGAGACTGCCCGCCGGGAGAGGTCGGCAATCGATTCAAGGTAGGTACTTTGTTGTTCGAGGCTCCAGCGGAGTTGTTCCATTTCGGCGATATCGTCGTGTTGCTGGTCTCGTAAATGCTCCAGTTGCTTGCGTCGGTGATTCAATTCTTCCTGAAGGCGGTGATTTTGCAGAAGCGTATTTAGCCGTTCCTGGCACTCGCTGAAAAACCGTTGTTTGGCGTGGCGCAACTCGATTTCTTTGCGCAATCCTTCCAGGATGCGTTCGGTTTCGGCCTGGGCTTCCGGAGCGGGATCGGAGGTGGCCTTGAATCGCCCTTCGAGCTCGTCGATTCCCCGCTGGATATCGGTGATTTCCCGTTCGTAGCGGGCAAGATGTTCTTCACAACGGTGAACCCATTGTTCGATTTGACCCTCGACGCTGTTGGCTTGCTCGCGTTGTTCTCGACGGTGCAGGAAAAATTGATAGACCACATAAACGGTAAAGGCAAACGCTCCCAACAACAACAGTAGTAACAGCATAAAGCTGAGTGGTGGGAAGAAGCGCGTAATTACCAGTAGCGCAAGTACTGCTACTAAGCCCTTTAAAATAATAGTTGACCAATCATATTCCCGCATATCGCAATGAATCTTGCCTCTAATGTTACAAAATACGAACAGAATTGGAAAAAATTTTCTCCCCTATAGAAACAAGCGTCGGGCGGGCAATAGTTCACCAGCTGAATTTCTTTGAGCTGAATTTCAGTCCAAGTCAAATGCAAGGAATCGAAGAAAGTACGTATTTTGGTGAACCACGCTGAAATGCTTGCGTTCGGCATTTCACTTAGATTCGGTAATGTTTTTTGTTTGTTTATAGTTTTGCAGGGGCTCCGTATCCACGGCAGCCCCTTTTATCATTTTCGGATTCTGTATCTTAGAAGCTGATTTAAAAACGAGGGGTTGGATTGTAATGGCTGCAAAACGCAAGAAGAAATCTCCCAAAGCTATTCCCGGGCTGACGCCCATTGATCGACGCGTGGCGGTTCGGGTTGTGCTCATTACGAGTGTACTGCTCGGAGCAGCGCTGACGATCATGCACACGCTGCTGGCAGGGCTGGTGGTCGATAGCCCCCGTTGGCTGGGTGGACTGCGGACGGCCCTGGGGCTGTTGCTGTTTTGGTTGTTCGTAACCGCCGCAGTGCGCACGCTGTTGCAATTGCTGCCAAAACTCCGGCTGGTCTGGGCCGTTTTAGTAGGAATTTCTACGGCTACGCTGGGGGAGCTCTTTTTTCTGCTGGCCCTGCGTCTACTCGCCCTGATTTGGGCAAGTTCTGCCTCCCTTCCATCCTACGGCACGATCTGGTTCTACAGTCTGGGTGGGTTATTTGCCTCGCTCATTGCGCTCATTCGCCTCAAAATCGAAGATCGCCGCTTCGGCCTGGCTCTGGAATTTCTGCTCGTCGCTTCCGGAATGGGCCTCTTCCTATACCTCTCCTGAACATTCACTCCTCACTCCTCACCACCTAAAACACCACCTCCGTAGCCCCATGCCCATAACGAGGGTGATATTCGTTTTTGAATTCCCGAATAAAGGGGTGCTGTTTCAGGCGACGGTGGATGGCAGCCCGCAGCTTCCCGGCGCCAATTCCGTGGATGATGAACACCCGCTCGACGCCCAAGCGGAGAGCCTGGTGGAGGTAGGCTTCGAAGTGCTTCAACTGAATGGGAAGAATTTCGACCGGATCGAGCACGTTGGGATTGTCTACCAGGCGCTCGATGTGCAAATCAATTTCGGGTACGAAATGAGCGAGCTCCAGGACCTCGTGGTGCACAGGTGCCAGGTTGGTAGTGGGAGCAGCCGGTTGATTGCGCTTGGTGTAGGTGCGCAGATCTTCGGCTTTCTGATTGGAGGGAGGCGGCGCATCGAGACTTTTGACGAGGGGAAAAAGATGCACCGGACGGTTGAGAAACGGAGCGGTGCGCAGCCGTTTGAAGAAGGATTTGGGCTTGATGCGCAGCCGCTTGCTTATCTTGGGGCCGGTGCCTTTTTCGGTCAGACGCCAAAACTGGAGTTGCAGCTCCGGGCTGTCGCTTAGTTCCGAGTACAACAGTTCGCCGATAGGATGAGCGCCGGTTCCGTTCATTTTGCCATCGCGGCGCCAGGTATCGGAGCCCTTACACAGCAGGGTGGCGCTAAAGAGCACGTCGTGGCGGGTATCGTTGATCAGATACACTACATAGCGCTCGGCAACGCCCTCGGGATTCATAATGGCGTCGAAGGCCGCCTGGATACCCTGGGGTTTGAGGATGGTATACTGGGTGACAACTTCCGAACGCGGCGGAGGCTTCGGGGTCTTATCTTTCTTTCCGGGAACGAACTTGGCCTTAACCGCCCGGGCTTCCGGCCGTTGGTAGCGCTCCAGGGCCGTGCGAAATACGGGAATGACCGAGTCGTCTTCCTCAAGGCGAACGGCAATCATATCGTCTTCCAGCAATGCGGTTACTACCCCCACGTCTCCCGTGTGGATCAACCGTACCCGCGTTCCGACGATAAACAACATGGCAATCAATGATAAGTAGTCTACAGCTAACGGTAAATCCCCCCTTTTTGATTACGCAAAATCAATAAATGCTGAGAAGGAACCGGAAATGGCGGTTGGCACAGCGCCTGGAAGGCCTCTGGTGGCAACGCTACCTGGCCGGGAAGCACCCCCAGGACTATCTGAAGGACAAGCGCCGGTACTGGAATGCCCTCATGCAACGGCTCGACTGGGACCCTCAGGTGGAGGCGCGTTCGGTTGAGTTCGGCTGCGGCCCGGCGGGGATCTTCCTGAATTTAAAGCAGCAGCACTGCACCGCAATCGATCCATTGATCCACTACTACCAGGCGTCCATCGATTGGTTTCGCCCGGCGGCTTATCCCTGGGTGCGGTTCGTAAACTCACCCATGGAGTTGTACCAGCCAGACGGTGTATTCGATGAGTGCTATTGCCTCAATGCCATCAATCACGTGGCCGATTGGCGGGCTGCGCTACAGGTACTCACCCGGGCTACCCGCCCCGGCGGCCGCTTACTGCTCGGAGTGGATGTACACCGTTGGGAATTGCTCTGTCGGCTCTTTCGGTTGGTGCCCGCTGATGTGCTGCATCCGCAACAACACCGGCGGACAGATTATTGCCGGGCACTAGAGGAGCTGGGCTGGCAGATCGAACAATCGGCTACCTGGAAACGGGGGTACGTGTTCGATTTCTGGATCGTGCGGGCCCGCCGGATTTCTACCAACTAAATGCGGCCTGGATTAGTTGTAGATACATGCGAATGCTCTGTCTGATTTTCGTGATCTTCTGTAGTCTGAGTAGTTGTCATCGGCCGCAGCCGGAGGTGACCCAGGATGCGACGCAGGTATCCAGGCGCCAGTTAGTGCGCAACGGGCGGCGTGCCCCGGCCTGGCAAGTCGTCTTTTGTGGATCAACGATCGGGGCCGGTCAATTGTATCGGCAAGCATTACAACCCCTGCAAGATCGTGCTCCCTACGAAAAACAGATTTCCATCCATTCCTGCGACTCGGTCCTGGTGGATTCCCTCGGGCAATTCCCACTCCTCCTCTTGGGAAGTCGCATCCCCGCCGAGTGGCAGGAGGCCTTGGAAACGCTGCTGCCCTTTGCCCGAACGCAGACGGCCTTTCAATTTGGAAATCAGTCGTATCGGGCCGTTTCCGATCTGGTGAAGTTCAATTACGTGCCCAATCCCTGGAATACCGGGCTGCCCCTCCACCTTTGGCAGACGAATAGTGACAGTACATTGCTCGATCACCTCACCAATCGCTACGCCGTCGATTGGGATGTCCTGTTTTGGTCGTCCTGGGGCTACGAATTACTTCAAAATGGGCAGGCCCGTCAACTTGGGTTCCTGGACGAAAGCCACTGGCAGCTGGATAGCAGCCGGCAATTTGCCTTTGAAGCCGATCCGGAGCTAATCGGCACCAGTGCCCACGGGCGCTATTGGGCGTGGGATGGGGCACGACCAGCTGGTCAAACGGCGCTTATATCCGCATACGAGGAACGCTACGATAGCCTCCGGCGGTTTCTGGGAAAGGGCGATTCGGCCGAGGTGGTACTCGATTGGTATTTCTATCCAACAGTGGAACGCATCGGTCTGCGTCGGCGCGATATGCGCATGGCGCAAGTAGCGGATCAACAGCCGGAAGTACACTTGGTACAAAACCGCTTTTTTGCCGGAGCCGAGGAGGGGAGGGATGTAACGGCCCTGCTGCGGCAGTGGCTGGGCCCGGCCGGCCGGATCGTACTGGAGGAAGGATTAAGCCTGCATTTTACCAAGTGTTGGCGCGAACGGGGCTACCGCTATTGGGCGGCCCGCCTGTACCATTCCGGTAGTGGGTTGGAGCTGGAAGACTTATTGTCCAATCGCCGTTTTGAAACCCATTCCGAGCTGGTCCGCGCACCCATCGCCGGCTTATTCGTTGATTTTCTGCTGGAACACCTTGGCCGCGAGGCATTCCTGGATATTTATCGAACGGAGGATGGACTAGATGTGTCGGCCTTGCAGGCACCTTGGGACGGTTTTTTAAGCCGATTACCCCAACCGGAAGTTCCCGAGCGTAGGATTCCTTCTTCGTCTTTTCAGAAAGGCTTCACCTTTGCGCACGAGGGTTACCGGGTGTTCAATGGCTACGGCGGTGGGCAGGCGGCTCGGTCGCTGGACAGTCTATCCTATCTTCAAATTAATGCACTCGCCATTGTCCCCTACAGCTACATGCCGAGCCCGCACCGGATTGACCGGCTGCCAATCGTACGGCAAGCGGGCTCGGAAAACGACGAAGCAGTTTTATTCTCTCACTTTCAGGCACAGCAGCGGGGCTGGTCTACGCTGATGAAGCCCCAGATTTGGTTGCGCAATAGTTGGCCCGGCGATATCGAATTCGATTCCGATGCCGAGTGGAATCACTTCTTTGATGAATACGAAAAATGGATTCGGCACTACGCTTTATTAGCCGAAATGTACGAATTCGATGCGCTCTGTATCGGAACGGAACTAGTGCAAACCACCCTGCAGCACGAAGCGAAATGGCGCGCCCTCATTCAACGGATTCGGGGGCTGTACTCGGGGCCGCTCACCTACGCGGCCAACTGGGGAGCCGAATTCGAACAATTACCCTTCTGGGAATTGTTCGACGTGATCGGATTGAATGGCTACTATCCCCTGGCCGAACCGGCAACCGCTACCGACAGCACCTTGTTGGCGGGTGCGAGACGCATCATGGAAAAAGCTGAAACCATTGCCAGAGCAGCAGAGAAACCGATCTGGTTCACGGAAATTGGCTACCGAAGTGTGCAGTCACCCTGGCAACATCCCCACGCAGAGCCAGGCGATCGGGATGCCTCCGCTGCCGATCAGGCGCGAGCCTATGCCGCGTTTTTACAAGCCGTAGAAGAAACGCCGGAGGTAATGGGGTTCTTCTGGTGGAAATGGCCGTCTTATCTCGATTATTCTCAGGTCAGAGACCGCGGATACCACCCCGCCGACAAGCCCGCCGCGGAGTACGTACGGCAATTCAGTAGAAAGTGAAAGCACCAAGAGTGTGGATAGTACTTTAGTCTATCAGTCCTTTAGTATAGGCCGAACGATTTAGCAGTCTTTTTAAAGAACCAATAAAGCCAAGGAAAAATGATATCAGTAAATCGTGTACTGAATTCTTCATCTTTATGGCTCCGCGGCATTTATGCCGCAATCTTTCCTGCGACCTAAAGGTCGCGCAATCTTAGCCAGAAAAGGATTATAAGCTGTACTAAAAGACCAACAGGCCAAAGTACTAGAAAATAGAAGACTCCTTCCGCCGGCGCTCGATCTCGTACTGGATGATTTGCTTAATTGCCTTAGAATGCCGAAAGGTGGGATACTTGCGACGTAAAATGATGTGACCAATAATGAGTGTTACGCAAGCTACCGGAATCATGGCCAGAAAGACATATCCAAGTTGCGGTACGCCGGCGGCTGCTGCCAGAAAGCTGAGCGCGATCCACACGGAAATACTGGCAGCAACGAAAAACAAGCGCTGATGACCGAGATGGACCGCTTCCTTTTGCCGCTCAATAACGTTGAGCAATTGGTGTAGCTCGTGGGTGGGGTAGGTAGTAGGCCCCAGTTCGAGAATCAGCAATAAGTCGTTGTTTCCTTCGCGTTCGATCCGGTTAATGTGGCGTTGGAGAAAAAAATTAGCCATGATTTAAGTTAGTTGGGATAGCTGCTCTAGGCGTGCTAATCGGTCAAAAAATTGGTGCGGAAACAAACGGGCTGATTCGGGATCAGACGACCGTTATTCGTCACAGAAAAGGACGAATTCACTTCCGGAACGCAACTGCCGGATCAAGGATGAACAACCATGGCTGAAGGCTGTCTGGGAAGAGTTCTGAACAAAGAAATCGTTGCCTAGATAGCTTCCAGAGAGATTGCACGCCGCATGCTCCCTGTGGTAGCAGATACGTATACTTTAACTACGCTTAGGGGTAGAGGGTTTATTGTGAAAATAGCTAATTCTATTGTAATAAATTAGGATAAGGTAAAAATTAGCCAGAACCGGAAGTGCGATATACCGGAAGCGCTACCCGGTGCCGTTTGCCGTTGCTGTCTTCGAGAGGGGTTTGTACGATAAGCCAATTCTGGCCTGCCTGAAGGGGAAGGTCAAACAACTGAAACAGGAAGCCGCGCTCATTGCGGTTGGGATGCTGGTGGTGCAATACACTGTAGTTGGTGAATGGCACGTCGTTGAGGAAGAATTGGTAGTGCTGGGGGACACAATCGAGCTGCCATTGAAAGCGGTCGGAGCGATTTTCCAGGGTGTCAGGATAGGGGCACAAGGTTAGCAAGCGGTCGCGCTCGCGCCGAACGACGGGCACAAACAGGGTTACCACAGACGGGTCAGCTACCGTTGGTTGCTGAAGAATGGGCCGGAGGATCAGTTCGCCCTCCGGATTAGAGACCTCAAAAGAAGTCGCTCGGGTCTGGTAGGTTCGGGGTTTGTCCGTTACGAACACATTTGTGAGTAGGAAAAGCGCATCGGAACGAATGAATATGACCATGCCCAGGATCATCACCACAGTGAATACGAAGGCAAACCGGAGGTAGAATTGTTTTAGGTTGATATTGGTGATAAATACGTACTGAATAAGCATGTAGGGGCGATAGCCGACATTGAATAGAATTAGGCCAATTGTTCTGGCCAGTGGGTAGTGGAAACGAACAACCCACGGGTGATTGCGAAAGCCCGGTAGATTGGCGATGGAGTTGAGTATGGCCAGGATGGGGACGGCCAGGAAAAAAAGAAAGAGGTAATTCTGGAGCTCTAGCCCGGGAAATACATAACTCATGCCCATCAACAGCGCAATCAGCACCGAAAGAAATACCGTAAAACCGGTGGTGGCAAAAACCAACGAAAACGTAAGCGCCAGAAGGCTGCTGCACGTTCGATCCAGCGCCTCATTAAAGGCGTCCAGGTTTCCTAGCTCCTCTTTGATATTCCCGATCAGCCGTTTGCTGACTACCTGATTCTCCACCGACCGGATACCTTCGGGGTACACACTCGACAGTCCAATCAGCGCAATCCAAAGCGCTCTAAGAATAAAGTGTACGATGAAGGCCAGAATCAACACGGATACGGCCATTACCAGGTAGAGTGCAATTAAGTAAGTTAGAATACTTATCTCTTCGGTAACATTGAATACCATCCACCCAATCAACCGGTTGTACAGGTTGGGTAGCTGTAATGACCCGAAAATGGCGATACCCGAAATGATCAGCTCTGCTTGCCAGCTTTCTGCTTCGAGCACTTGCATCCAGCCGGGCTTCTGCATAGGGGGGCGTTCCTGTGTAGGCGTATCCATAGGTGTAAAGATTACAATTTTTCGGAAGGCATCAGACCGGTCAGTGGAGTTGGGTCAGGGCAGATGGTGAGCCAGCGGTCGCGTTCCTCCGGAAAAGCGACCCCCGGAAAATCGCCCATTTGGCCCATCCGATCCAGGATCACCTGAAAGTGAAGATGCGGGGGCCAGTGCCCGTTGTCGGATAGCTTGCCGATGGTAGCAATGGGTGCGCCGGCGCGGATTTCCGCGCCCGGCTGCCAGTGGTCGAGTACTTCGGGGTCGAGGTGGCCGTAGAGGGTCCAGAACGTTAGTTGGGCCGAAACGGTGTGTTCGAGCAGTAGGGTAGGGCCATAGTCGCGTGGGGCATCGTTGTGGCGCAGGCTGTGTACGCGCCCGTCGAGCGGCGTATGGATGGGGTGCCCGGCATTCGTCCATACATCCAGCCCGATGTGTACACTGCGATAGCGACCATCAGGCGTTCGGTAGGCCGGGGTAATGTAAAAGGCTCTCTCCTCATTGTACCCGCCGAGGCCGTATTCGGCCCCTTGTACGGTTAGGAGTTGTTGAATTTCCGCGTCGAATGCAGCCGCCTGATCCAGATCGTCGCCGCTGCGAATTTGCCGGCCTCCGCGACTCAAATCCAGCCAGGTGTATCGCGCCTCCGACCAGGGTTTCCCGATAATCGACGCAACGGCTGGTGCTGCTTCCAGCCAGCGATCGTAGGCCATTCGCTTCGCGGCCAAAATATCATCCTTTAGGAGCATAGTTTCGGGCACAAAGGCCCTTGATTTTTTTTATTTTAGACACTCAAAAATACACTACGGGCTACGGTATCTGGTAATCAATTTGCCAAACACTAATTTCAATGGACAGATTACTTTAATGGCCTGTCCTAATGAACGTGCATCTCCACACTACACACGGCAAACTACCAACTACCAAACATTTTTCAATCCATAAAATTCATCCTAATGGAAAAGACCGTAGAATCCAAATTAGCAGAAAAGCTGAACATCAGCCAGGCGGAAGCCAACCGCATCTGGAATGCGACCGAGGAAGCCCTCAAAGAGAGCATCAAGGAAGATTCGGAATTGATCCTCCGCGGTTTCGGCACCTTCATCCACGTCAACCAGCCGGCGCGCACCATCAAGCACCCAACTAACGGACAAACCTACGATATCCCGGCCTTCAAGACCGTGGATTTCCGTCCATCGGAAGCCTTGCAGGAAATGGTGAACTCCTAAGTTGACCTGTAGAGTGTTTATGGTTTATAGCTATAAACCATAAACATTCCCTACCTTTCTCCAAAAACCATGCGCACCGCCCTGCTCCTCCTGGGGCTTCTTCTCCTCGTACTCGCTCTGCTTTTCCTCCTGGGGCCCCGTCTCCACCAATCGGTTACACTGCGCAACCACGAGCTGCCGAATGACCTCGACGCCTACCTCCGCGCGCAGGAGGAGCCCTACGACGATCTGCGCCCTGAATTGAAAAAGGAAATCATTTGGGCCGACTCTATTCAGAAAAACCGTACCCCCTATTCGGTCGTCTATATCCACGGCTTCGGTGCCTCCCGCTGGGAAACGGCGCCGCTGGCCGATACCGTGGCTGCCCGATTGGGCGCTAATCTCTTCTATACGCGCCTGAAGGGACATGGCCGCTCGGCCGACGCTATGGCTGAAGGCACCATCGATGATTGGTCCAACGACGTCTACGAAGCCTACCGCATTGGGCAGCGCATCGGCGAGCGGGTACTCCTGCTTGGCGTCTCGATGGGCGGCGCCCTCAGCACCTGGCTGGTGGCACAGCCGGAAGTACCCCAACCCCATGCCCTCATCCTCATGTCGCCCTGCTACGGCCTGGCGAATGCCGACGATCAGCAAACGCTGGAGCGCCTCGTCGGTCTGCCCTGGGCCCCGCAGCTACTCACCGCCGCCGTTGGCCCCTACCGCGGCGATGCCACATTGGACAACCCCGCTCAATCCGCCTGGACCGACCCCCAATCAACCAAGGCCCTATTGCCGCTGGTCCAGTCCATTCAGCTATCCCGCGCGGTAGACGTCAGTCAGATTACCTGTCCCACTTACATCATTTATTCGCCCAACGACTCCGTCGTTAATCCGGCCCTCATCGAGGCACGCTATCCCCAATTCGGCAGTTCCCAAAAAGACAGCCTCCGCTTATTAGAGGTAGGCGATCCCCAAAACCACGTGTTGGCCGGAGATGCCGTTTCCCCCGATGAAACCCTCCCAATCGCGGATGCCATCGTCAGTTGGCTGCAGGGACTGTAGTAGGGGCAGCCTCGCATTTTCTTCCCGAAAGGTTGCGCAGCGAAGGCTAGTGTTGTATCTTTGCAGCCGCCGCGATTTAATGGTTAATAGCAAATAGTGAACGGCGAATTTCTCCGTTCCTGTAAGGTCCAGATGGCAAAAGTGCCCAAGGCCTAAAAGTCTAATTCAACCGGTCATTTAGCTCAGTTGGTTTAGAGCGCTGCTTTGACAGAGCAGAGGTCACTGGTTCGAATCCAGTAATGACCACTAGGGGGAGTATGAAGTTTGGAATGTGAGGTGTGAAGTGTGGCGTATTTTTCGTTGATACTTCCTTTAAGTGCTGCTTTAAATGCCTGGAATCGAGTGAATACTCAATTCATTAAAGCAGTTGACATGTTTGACTTTGAAAAATTGCAGGTCTACCAAAAAGCGCATGCATTGACGGTAGAAGTGCTGCAAATGATTGCCCGCAGAGCCGATTGGGAAATCCATCTTTGCGACCAGTTACGTCGAGCGATATTGAGCATTACGCTCAACTTGTCCGAAGGAACTGGTAGAGTAACGGCTGCGGATAAAAAGCGATTTTACGTGATTGCTAGATCGTCGACGTATGAGTCGGCAGTTATATTGAGTGTGTTAAGGGATTGCGGTCAGCTTCCCCCAATTACGTACCAACAGCGGTACGACCAGCTGACTCAAATAAGTGTGATGCTCCTACGCCTATATCAATCTACTAGATAAGCGTAAAACGTCACACTCCAAACCACAATACTTCACACTACATCAACGGGGTGTAGCTCAGCCCGGTTAGAGTGCACGTCTGGGGGGCGTGAGGTCGCTGGTTCGAATCCAGTCACCCCGACTACAATTGGAGAAGGTCATTTTGCTTTGCAAAATGGCCTTTTTTCTCGACCCGAAACGTCAAAAGCATCTGCTTTTGTAAGTAGCGGGTCGAGAAAAAAGGCCAAGCCGCAGGCTGACCTTCGGGTTGGTTGTATGGCCCCCCCTTCCTGGATCACGCAGTAATCCAGCTATCGGGGGAAAAGCGTCGAGCTATCATTCTAAGGTAACATTCATCGCTC
>CAZDET010000028.1:52116-59497 GCA_964504335.1 uncultured Saprospiraceae bacterium | reverse complement strand
ACTTTCTATGCTCCCCTGATGCAACACGCCAGTCTGGAAGAACTGGACCTTTCATACAACCCGATCCGAGGCATTCCCCTGGCTCTGTACCGGCAAGTCGACAACTGCCTGCCCAACCTCCGGCACTGGTACCGCGAAGTGCAGCAAGGCAGCCGGCCTTCGAAGAGTATCCGCCTACTGCTGTGTGGCAACAGCAACGTCGGCAAATCTTCGGTGCTGGACCGGCTGATGGGTAGGCCCTACCGCGAGCGCTCCCGCCAGGACAGTACCCACGGCATCCTGCTGGAGCATTTCCGGCTCGATGACGGCACCGACATCTGGGCCTGGGACTTCGGGGGCCAGGAAATTTACCACAGCACCCACCGCCTGTTCATGCAGGGCGAGGGCGTGTACGTAGTGGTGTGGGACCAGGAAACAGAGCAGCTCGAAGAAATCCGCAACCGGCACGACGACAGCGAGCGCCTGCACAACCACCGGCTCACCTACTGGATTCAGACCATCCAGACCCAGAGCCCGGGCAGCCCGATCATCATCATCCAAAACAAGGTGGATAGCCCGGAAGAGGCGGCTACCCCGGTCTATACCTCCGCGACGGACGAAAAAATCCAACACCTCGCCCTGAGCGCCAAGCACAGCGACGATTTTGAGTTTGAAGCCCTGCGGCGAAAGTACATCCCCGCCGCCGCCAAGAAACTACTGGAATTCGAAATGCCCGTCCCCACCTCCTGGTGGGCCGTGCGGGAGGCCTGCCTGCAGGCGGCCCAATCGGGGCAAAAGCTGCTGGCCCGCGAGACCTTCGAGGCCCTATGCGACGAGCACCGGGTGCAGCCTTTTGCCAAAGATGGCCTGCTCACCCTGCTGCACGGCAGCGGCGTGGTGTACTACGATGCCAATTTCTCCGACCGGCAGATCATCCTCAACCAGCAGTGGGCGCTCAATGCCATTTACAGCGTGCTGGAATCGGGCAGCGACTTCCGGATCGATACCGAGCGGGCCGGCTTTTTTGATGCCCCGAAGTTTGAGCGCAGCCTGCGGGATAAATACACGAAAGAGCAAATTCATCTCTTTTTGCAATTCATGCAAAGCTCGGGGCTGTGCTTCCAGATCAATGAGGACAACCAACAAGAGCAGGCCAAATACATCATCCCCCGGCTGCTCAGCGAGCAGATGCCCTACTGGGTATCCGACAAGTGGTACAACAATCCGGGAGATCGCTTTTACCTGCGCTACCAGCAGGGGGCACTCCACTACTTCCTCATTCAGACATTCATCGTGCGCCTGCGCAAGCAACTTACGCTGGGCCACCTCTGGCGCAACGGGCTCGAACTTAAGTGGAACAACACCTTCGCCCTGGTGGAAGCCGATTTCAAATACGACCGCATCGATATCCAGACGCAGGGCCCCAACGCCCAGCACCTGATGGATGTGATCCGCAATCAGTTTCGGGAGATCTTCGGGCAGCAGCGCGTCGAAATCCTCGCCTCCCCCGATGGGGTCCACTACGCCTCCGAAGCCGAAATACAAGAGCAGGCCGACCTGGGCAATGCCTTCCTCTTCAGCAAAGACCGCGTCAAGCTACCCGTAGCGCCCATGAAGTGGCTGCTAACGCGCAATGAGGAGGCGAAGCTCGAAGAGCTGCCGGAGCAAAAGCATTCCACAGCGGATCTGCAACGAAAAATAGCAAAGGACCAGGAGCGGCCGCCGCGCCGGCTGTTCGTATCCTACGCCAAGGAAGACGAAGCCTATCTGACGGAGCTGATCAACCGCTTCGATGTGCTCCGGCGGCAGGGGCTGGTATACCTTTGGTACGACCGCCAGCTCAATCAGCGGCAGTCCTGGGATGCCCAAATTACCAAGGAGATCCGCGACTCGGACGGCTACCTCTTACTCCTGAGCCGCCACTATTTTCTGCCCAGTAAGGATTACATCCACGAGCACGAAATCCCACTGATGTTGGAAGGCTTCAGAGAGCAGGGCCACCCCGCCTTTCCCGTCTTATTGAACAAGGAAATCGAAGGCGATTACGTGCTTTCGGAGCTCAACGAGATTCCATTGCTGGGCAAAAATGGCATCTGTATCGACGATTGCCCATCCAAGTTGGAGGGCATGAATAAGGTGAGAACCTGCGTCCTGAAGGAGCTGGGGCTATAACCGGCAATGCCCGACCAAGAGCATCGCTAGCGATCAGGCATCAGATCGGCACATTGTCATATTAGCACATTGGCTCATTGAACTCGACCGACGAGCCCATCAGAACATCATAGATAATCCGCCGACAGGGCCTTCGGATCGGGCCCGTACGCGTTGGCGCCGCGATCGCCTTCGGTGGCGAAGAGGACGATGAGCCAGATGGTGCCGATGATGGGGATGAGGCCGACCAAGAGCATCCAGCCGCTCTTGCCCACGTCGTGGAGGCGACGGACCGAGACGGCAATGCCGGGAAGAAGTACGGCCAGAGAGTACAACAGGCCCAGAAAACCGATGACCGTATCGGAAGTGGCAATGAGCACCCCGTCGAGCAGGCCGAGGAGGAAGCTGATTATCATATTAAACAGGAAGAACATCCAGTATTCCGTACGCCGGGCGCGGCCCGTGAAAACGGCGTACTTGCGAAGCACTTTTAAATACCATTCCATGAGAATAGGTGTTTCAGATGAATGAATAGGGCAGCTAATCGCTGGCGCATTCAAATTACTGATTCTTCCCGATTTTTGAAAGAGAAGGGGCGCTGATTCCTCGTAAGTGGTTACTAATTAGATGATTGGAGGTTGTTAAGATTGCTGCTATTCTGATAGAACGGTGAGCAATTCGCTGAGCATCATGGCGGTAGCGCCCCAGACGACGTGGTCGTCGACGGCGAAGTAGGGGACGTCGCGCAGGATGAGCTGTTTGGTGATGGGGAGATCCGTTTTGCGCACGTTGGTGGGGTCTTGCAGGACGGCCAGGGGCACTTCGATGATGTATTCGACCTCCGAGTAGTCGGGCTGGAATTGGGGCTGGAAGTCCAATTGGCCCACATAGGGATAGACCAGGAAGTTGCTGACGGGAATGTAGAGGGGGCTGAGCGGGCCGAGCAATTCGATATCGCTGATGGGGGCACCGACTTCTTCCTCGGTCTCGCGCAGGGCGGTGTGGGAGAGGGTGGCATCGCCGGATTCGTGGGCGCCGCCCGGGAAGCTGACCTGCCCTGCGTGGCGGTCGTTGGCGTGGCCGCTCCGGCGGCGGATGAGTACCAGGTGGACGTCGCCGGCCTTGGGATAAAACAATGCCAGCACCCCGGCCCGGCGGGCGTGGGCGGGGGGCTTGGGGGCGTATTGCCGCACCTGGTGGGCCATCTTGTACTGAGCGGGAGCACCGGGTAGCGGCCGTTGTAGCTTGTCGCGTAGGTCCGTCACTAACTCATTCATGTATTCCTAAACTACGGGAGGAAGGGTTTGGTTGGCCCCAAAAAAGGCAGCCCCCAAGTAGCAATCGGGGGCCGCGTCAGCATTCAGTAAGTTAGTGTGAAAGAGCTGTGTCTATTCCTCCGCTGAATTATTGGATAGCTGGAGGTATTTTTCGAGTGCCATCGTCATCGACGGTACCTGCGGGGCCGGGGCTTTAATGTTGACGGTTAGCCCGCGTTCTTCCACGGCCTGCGTGGTACTGTTGCCGAAGACGGCAAAACGCGTTTCGTTTTGTTTGAAATCCGGAAAATTATCGTATAGCGATTGAATACCCAGGGGGCTGAAGAAGACGAGCACGTCGTAGGTGACGTCTTCCAGGTCCGACAAGTCGCTGCTCACCGTGCAAAACATGAGCGTATCCTGCCAGTCGAAGTTGTTTTCGTCCAGAAACTTGCAAACGTCCGTGGCACCGAGATTGGATACCGGCAGGAGGAATTTCTCCTTCGTGCGGTGCTTCTTGATCGTGGGCGCGAGGTCCTGGATGGTGCGCTTACCGAAGAAGACTTTGCGCTTGCGGTAGACGATGAATTTCTGGAGGTAATTGGCCGTCGCCTCGTTGAGGCAGAAATACTTGGTATCCTGCGACATTTCGATGCGCAGCTCTTTGCAGAGCCGGAAGAAATGATCGACGGCATTTTTGCTGGTAAAAATGATGGCGCTGTACTCGTCCGGGCGGATGCGCTGCTTGCGGTATTCCTTTACGTCGACGCCCTCCACGTGAATGAACGGACGCCAGTCGATTTGAAGATTGTACTTCTTTTCGAGTTCGTAGTAGGGGCTTCTTTCCGGCTTCGGCTGAGATACGAGAATGGTCTTAACGCGCTTGTACTGTTCCTGCTTCACTTGGCCGTTTGCTCCCATCTAGGTCAATTTTAACCAACGAACGACACCTGGTTTTAGCTCATGTTGTTCAATACAATCTTATACAAAACCAAAACCGGTGCGACTTCAACGGTGCAAATATACAACAAAAAGTGAAATAGATTTCCTAGAACGAAACGATTTGCGATAAACAATCCACGAAGACTGCGCAACAGGTAGAGCGCGGCGACCATCCCCAGGGTCAGAAGGATGAGTGGTTCCCGGACGGTTTCCGGCACGTAGCTGATAAACAAACTGGCGGGCGTGAGCAACAAGCCGATAATGATGGCAAACACCATAATAGTGAAACTGTACCGACTCATTTCGCGCGACACCGGGAAAATCGCCCCCACGAACCAGAGCAACAGGTGCTTCCCGAGGAAGAGCAGGGTGAGCGCGCCAATGAGGAAGAAGTACAGCAGCAGCGGCCGTTCGGGAGCCGACAGCCCGTAGTAGGTCAGCAATAGGTAGACGAAAAACGCGGCGGAGAGGAAAAATAAAAAGTAGCCCACCAGGAAGGGGCCGAGGGCATTGGCTTCGCGATCGCGGTAGAGCTGCCCGAGCAGATTGTCGTTGAAGAGGGCCCGAAAGCCACGGCGGTACAGCCCCCGGAAGAACACGAGGATCAAAGCGGTGAGCAGCACGAGGAAGATATTCAGCCCGAATAGAAAGCCGTCGTCTTTTTCGGGAGGCTCGGGCGAAATTACCGGATCGCGGATCACTTCCAGCACCGGCTCCGGCGGGGCTTCGGGGATGGGCTGCACAATCTCGAAGGGGTTGCGGCTCAGGGCCGCCAGCGAATCGCGCACCGGATCGATGGCACCCGTTCGCTCTTCCTGAGGCAGGCGGGGAAGGAGCTCGAAGGGATTGTCGGCCGACTGAGCCGCCAGAACAACTACTCCGGACAGGCACCAAATTAATGCAACGATATATCTATGCACCGCGAATGGCTCGTTTTGGGATGTAAGGTAATGAATTTGTGTCGGCGTTAACGGGCTGTTAATAGTACGGTTGAAGCATCCGGATTGTTACTAATGTGAGCAATTTGTAAGGCCATTGTAATATTGGAAGCATGCAGAATTCAGTCATCCGGCGGGTCATCATTCTGGGTACGGTCACCATGATCGGTCTGGCGGGTATGCAGACCTACTGGGTGGTCAATACCTGGAACATCAACGAGCAGGAGTTTCACGATAAGGTGAGCCTGGCGCTGCTGCGCGTCGCGCAATCGCTGGCAGAATTCAACGACAGCAACCTCCCGAGCCGCGACATCATCAAGCGCCGCACCTCCAATTACTACGTGGTCAACGTAGCGGACCGCATCCACGCCGATTTGCTCGAATACACCATTCAGCGCGAGCTGGAGCGGGTGGCCCTCAACATCAATTTCGAGTACGCCGTCTACGACTGTTACACCGACGAAATGCAGTACGGCGGCTACTGCGAGTATACCCCCGACCGCACCGTACCGGAGAAAAAGCTCGGCGACCTGCCGATGGACGATGATTTCATCTACTACTTCGGCGTCAAATTTCCTACGCGCTCCGGTTATCTGTTCACGAAAATGCAGCTTTCCACATTCATCAGCGCCGCACTGCTGATTACGATTGCCTTTTTCGCCTACAGTATGTACGTCATTTTGCGCCAGCGGCGGCTGTCGGAATTGCAAAAGGACTTCATCAACAACATGACGCACGAGTTTAAAACCCCCCTTTCTACCATTCGGATCGCCTCGGAGGTCTTCCAGCGCGACGAACGCATTCGAAAGGACGACCGCCTCCTGCGCTACGCCAACATCATCAATGAACAATACGACCGCCTCAACCGCCAGGTGGAGAAAGTGCTGCAAATCGCTACGCTCGAATCGCGCGAATTTGCCCTCAACAAAGAATGGATCACCCTCGATACAGTGCTCAAGCCCCTCCTCGAAACCACGCGCATGCGCGTGGAGGAACTCCACGGCACCCTGGAGGTCCAACTGCCTACCCACCTCGACACCTACCTAATCGAAGCCGACCGGCTACATCTGGTGAACATTCTCCACAACTTGATCGATAATGCCATTAAGTACAGCGAAGGGCCGCCCCAACTGGGCATTTGGGTGGAGCGCGTGCAGCAGGAGCTGCAAGTGTGCATCGAAGACGCCGGCCCCGGCATCCCGAAGGAGTACCAGCGACAGATATTCGACAAGTTCTACCGGGTGCCCACGGGGGATGTACACAACGTGAAAGGCTTCGGATTGGGGCTGTTTTACGTCAAGCAAATTTGCCAGGCCCACGGCTGGCGGCTGGATTTGCAAAGTGAGGCCGGCACAGGAACCGCCATTCGAATTGCACTGCCTATCGGCAAGCGGCAGCGCACGCTTAAAGCAATAGTCAACCCATGAAAGCACACCTGCTCTACGTCGAAGACGACGAAAGCCTGAGCTTCGTCACAAAGGACAACCTCGAATTGCAGGGCTACGAAGTATCGCTTTTCCCCGATGGCGAGACGGCGATGCGGGCCTTCGAAAAGGGGCGGTACGACCTCTGCCTGCTCGATGTGATGCTGCCCGGCATCGACGGCTTCGAGCTCGCCCGCTACATCCGCGCGCGCGACCACGAGGTACCCTTGCTGTTTCTGACGGCCAAATCGCTGAAGGAGGACCGCATCAAGGGCCTCAAACTCGGCGCAGACGACTACATTACCAAGCCCTTCAGCATCGAAGAATTGATGCTGAAAATCGAAGTGTTTTTGCGGCGCCAGAAGATTACCGGCGATCAGCACGCGCCACAGGGCTACCACATTGGCCGCTATCACTTCGATCCCTCCAACCTCCAGCTATCCGATGGCGAAGAGCAACGCCGCCTCACGCAAAAGGAAGCCGATTTGCTCCGCTACCTGACGGAGCGAAAAAACCAGGTGGTGAAACGCTCCGATATCCTCGAAGAAGTCTGGGGCGAAAACGATTACTTCCTCGGCCGCAGCCTCGACGTGTTCATCTCCCGCCTGCGCAAGTACCTGCGCGACGATGAACGGCTACGGATCGAAAATATCCACGGGGTCGGGTTTTGCTTTCACGTGGAGGCGGCCAA
>CAZDET010000028.1:0-52016 GCA_964504335.1 uncultured Saprospiraceae bacterium | reverse complement strand
AAAACGTCTACGATGAAAATTCTTAATATATACGACTTCCAATCCACCGTTGCAAAAGACTTCGTTTCGGAGATTACGAAGGAGGGGTATGGTGCCGTATTGGCAGACCCGCCCTGGCGATTTCAGAATCGAACGGGGAAGATGGCACCAGAGCACAAACGGTTAAATCGCTATCCAACGCTTTCGCTCGATGAAATCAAAGAGATTCCGGTACATCTGGCCGCGGCCGATAATAGCCACCTGTACTTGTGGGTTCCGAATGCCTTGCTTCAGGAGGGCCTCGAAGTGATGCAGGCGTGGGGGTTTAAGTACAAGACAAATATCATCTGGCACAAGATTCGAAAAGACGGAGGCCCGGATGGCAGGGGGGTCGGTTTCTACTTTCGCAACACGACCGAAGTGATCTTATTTGGCGTACGAGGAAGTTTACGAACCCTACAGCCTGGTCGGCGACAAGTCAATATCATCAAAACCCGGAAACAGGAACACTCCAGAAAGCCGGATGAACTCTACGACATCATCGAGGATTGTTCGCCGGGTCCTTATCTCGAGCTGTTCGCCAGAGGTGCCCGCCCTGACTGGGATGTCTTTGGCAACCAAGCAGTTGACGCTTATGAGCCGGACTGGGAAACCTATAAATACAATAGCAAATCGGCAAATAGTTAGGGCCGCTTCTCGCTTTCGATCTTTTGCAGGAGTCACTTCTTATCCATGACTTTTAGCTGCTATGCAATTCGGAGCTAAAAAAGTATCTTTGCGACCGCTTAGATGCAAAACCACAGGTTTCGTGAAGTCACGAATGAGCAAAAAGATAGTAGGATGGCACTGATTGGAAAAATCCGCAAGAACTCCTGGTTACTGATTGTCCTAATTGGTATTGGCCTGGGAGGGTTTGTTGTCATGGATATCATGTCGTCGGCCAACGGGCCGATCGGCGGAGGCGCCCAAATGTTGGTCGGAACCGTGAATGGGGAGAAGATCAACCGCATGGATTTCGAGCGTAAGTACGAGCTGCTCTACAGCAATTCGACCGGCAACACCTACGCCAACCGCCAGAATCTCTGGCAGTATATGGTCAACGAGTCGTTGGTAGAAGAAGAAGCCACGGCTCTCGGCATGGACATCAGCCGGGAAGAGCTACTCGATTTGCAGTTTGGCGATAATCCGAGTCCCATCATCTTGCGCAACTTCCCCAATCCGAGCCAGCCGGGCACCGTCGATCGCAACCAGCTCAATCAGATCAAGCAGCTCATCGAGACGAACGGGGTAGAGGAGGCCATTCTGGAAGGGCAGCTCAATCCGGCCTTCGTCAGTTATTGGCGCATGCAGGAGGGGCAAATTATCACCGAGCGGCTCCAGTCTAAGCTGGGCGGCCTGGTGTCGAAGGCCTTCTACACGCCGTCCTGGATGGCAGAAATGGAAGCATCCGCCCAGGGAGATGCCCGCAAGGTGGCATACGTGCGTATCCCCTACTCCGAAATTCCCAACGAAGAGGTCAGCGTGAGCGATGCCGACCTGGAAGACTACCTGGAGCAGCATCAGGTGAAGTACGAACTCGAAGAAGATACCCGGGAGCTGGCCTATGTATCGTTCGACGTATTGCCGACGGAGGCCGACTCGGCTGCCATTCGCGAAGAACTCCTCGGGCTGGTCGACGATTTCCGCACCGCAAAAGATGATTCAGCCTTTGTACTGCGCTACGACGGAAGCATCTCACCGGCCTACTCCCTGGCGGATGAATTGAGTGCTGCCGTGGCCGACACCGCTTTCGCTCTGCCCGCCGGAAGCGTCTACGGCCCCTACTTTGAGCAAGGCTCCTACAAGTTGATGAAAGTCCGAAATCGGGCAGTGATGGCCGACTCCGCTGATTCCCGCCACATCCTCATCGGGATCAACAATCCCCTCGAGGAGGCACAAGCCGAGCAAACAACCGATAGCCTGTTCGCAATCCTCCAAGCCGACCGGACCCAGTTCGACACACTGGCCGCCCAGTTCAGCACCGATCCGGGTAGTGCCCAAAAAGGTGGCCTCTACGAAGCAGTCACCCCCGGACAGTTCGTGCCGGAATACGACGACATCCTGTTTCGCACCGGTGTCATCGGGCAATTGTACAAGGTGCGCTCCCAGTTTGGCTGGCACATCATCGAAGTGCTCGATCGCAGCGAATCGACACAGGAGCGGGTGCAGACGGCTTACATTGTAGAATCCGTCATCCCGAGTAAAGATACCCAGGACAGCATCTTTCAGGCGGCCAACGAATTTTTGGCCAATTACACCACCCTCGAAGAATTGCGAACCGCCGTGGAAGGCGATCTGACCCTTCGTATGGAATCCAGTGGCCCACTGACTATCAACGACTTCCAGATCGGTACGCTCGGCTTTGGCAACGATACCCGCGACATGGTTTGCTGGGCCTTTTCGGCCAGTATTGACGAAGTTTCTCCGGCAGTTTATACCTTTACGGAGCCGGGTGGTTTTTACGACAGCAAGTACGTAATTGCGGCGCTCTCCGGTGAGGAATACGCCGGCCTGCCCTCCGTCGAATCCGTGCGGGAGGAAGTGGAGCTGCTCGTAGTAAACGCCAAGAAAGCGGATATCCTGAAAGAACGGGTCGGCGCAAATCCCAACCTGCAAGTACTCGCCGCTAACTTTCAACTGACTGTAGATACGGCAGCTTCGCTGAATTTCACCCAGAGCTTCATCCCGGGTCTGGGAAATGAACCAAAGGTAATTGCCGCGGCTGCCCGCCTACCGATCGGTCAGGTATCCGAGGTGATCGTCGGCGAATCCGGGGTGTTTGTCGTTCAGCCTATTGAAACGGTTTCGTCAGCGGTGAGTCCGATCGATCAAATCAAGCAACAACTGACGCAGTCGGCGCGCTCTCTGGCAACCAATCAATTTTTGCAAAGCCTGCGCGCCACCGCCGACGTCGAAGATATGCGCTCGACGGTCGAGTGCGCAAACCAATAAATACCGATCCATGTCCGACGTTCAAAATTTGAGTTCGAAAGGATGGATGTTGATGCTCGCCATCCTCGCCTTCTTCCTGTTTCTGATTTTGGTAGTGTACGTGTACCAGTACAACTTCTACCGCGTACCGGGACTTCAGCAATAGTATTTTAGTCAATTAGTACTTTAGACCTTAGTAGAACCGACTAAAGTACTAACGGACTAAAGTACTAACCATACAGCTCCTCAATCTCCGATGCGTATTTCTGGAGAATGACCCGTCGTTTCAGCTTCATGGTCGGCGTTAGTTCTGCCGGGCTGCCGTCGGTGGTTTCGGGCTCCCACTGGGTGGCCAGCAAGCGGAACTTCTTGATCTGATCGACGCGGTTGAGTTCGGGATTTATTCCATCGATGATCTCCTGATAATGGGCAACAACGGCTTCGTGTTGCACGGCCTCTTCCAGGGAATGGATCGGCAAATCTTGCTTTTCACACCATTCCATCAGCGTTTCTTCGGAGGGAATGATCAGCGCGGAAATAAACTTGCGTTTGTCGCCGATGATCATCATTTGCTCGATTAGAAACGATTCCTTGAATCGATTTTCGATCGGCGTCGGTGCGACGTACTTCCCGCCGGACGTTTTGAGCAGCTCTTTCTTTCGATCGGTTATGAAGAGAAAGTCAACGCCGTTGGGCCCTTTGCGAAAGGTACCGATATCGCCGGTGCGCAGCCAGCGTTCGCCGTTTTCTTCAAACAGGACTTCGTTGGTGGCCGCTTCGCGGTTGTAATAACCCAGCATGATGTTGGGACCGGTGGCGAGGATTTCGCCCTCGCCTTCCGGCAAATCGGGTGCTGATTCATCGAGGCGTAAACGGACGCCGTTGAATGCTTTGCCCGCGCTGCCCAACATCGCACCGCCGGGTTCGAACGAATTGCCCGTCAGCCCCGGCGAGGATTCCGTCAAGCCATAGGCCTCCCGCACCGGAATGCCGGCGGCGGAGAAAATGCGGATAATTCTGGCGGGGCAAGGAGCGGCTCCCGTCACGATGCCCTTCACCCGCCCGCCGAGGGCCTCGCGCCACTTGCTGAACACCAGCCGGTCGGCCAGGCTCCATTGCAACGACTGAATGGGACCGAAGCGCTTGTCGAAATCGTAGTTATCGGTCAGGTTTAACGCCCAGAAAAAGAGTTGTCGCTTCAGGCCGCTCAGCGCCTCCCCGCGGTGGTAAATGCGTTCGTACACCTTTTCAAGCAGGCGCGGCACCGTGGTAAAGAAATGAGGCCGGACGGCCCGCAGGTCGCCCTCTTCGCCGCCCAGATTTCCCGTGCCGGTAAACGCAATGCGATAGCCGCTGCGCACGTAGGTATAAGAGGCCGTCCGTTCGAACACGTGGCAAAGCGGCAGGAAGCTCAGGCAGGTATCCCCCGGTTCGAGGGGAATGATGGGGGCCACGTCCCCGCTACTGGCGAGGATGTTGCTGTGAGAAAGCATCACCCCTTTCGGCTTTCCGGTGGTGCCGCTCGTGTAAATGAGCGTGGCCAGATCGCCCGGCTGGATGGCGTGCATCCGTTTTTCCATAGCTTCGGCCTGCCCATCGTGCAGGAGGGTTTCCCAGTGGGGGCGTTCGCCCTGCTTATCGAAGGTGTAGATGTTTTTTAGATCCGGGCACTTTTCTTTGGCGGCGGCTACTTTTTCGTACAGATCCTGCCCGCCGACGAACGCCATCACGGTACCCGAATCCTGGAGGATGAATTCGTATTCCTCCACGCTGATGGTGGGATAGAGCGGAACATTAATTGCCCCGGCCTGCATAATGGCCAAATCGGCAATGAGAAACTCCGGGCGGTTTTGGTAGATCACCGTCGCAATGCATTGCCCTGGCTCGATGCCGGCTTCGATCAGCCCTTGGGCCAGTTGGCGCGCCTGCTCGATGACCTCATCGGTGCTGAAAAATCGCCACTTTCCATCGTAGCGTGCACCGCAGCATTCATCAAGTGGAAATTGTAGTTGTTGATCGTAAATGAGGTCAAATAAGCGTTTGTCTTTCATGGAGCGTTTTATGAAGCAGTAAAATCGCTTTTAATTTACCAAACTGGAAATCTAATCTAGGTGCGATTACTAAGAAAAATGGCCTTCTGGCTACTCATCCTTGCCGTCGGGGCCTGCGAAAACGACCCCAGCGAACTCGCCGCACTGGTGGACCAGCTCCAGACCGATCAGGAATTCGTCCAGAATGTCCGCATCACCTATAGCGATAGCGCCGAGGTAAAAGTCATCATCGAGGGGCCAACGATGGTCAATTACCTGGAACGAGGCAATCCCCGGCAGGAATTTCCCGACGGCGTAATCGTCCACTTCTTCGGGGCGGAGAGTGATACAACCAGCATCCTTACCTCCAACTACGCCCTGCGCCGCGAGCGCGACGGAGAGGTCGTCGTGCGCGACAGCGTCGTGTGGCGGAGCCTGGCCGGAGAGAAATTGGAAACCAACGAATTGATCTGGAGTGAGCGCCGACAGGAAATATATACGCAGAAGTTTGTAGTATTGACACGGCCGGAGGAAATTATCTACGGGCATGGATTTACAGCCGACCAGGATTTTAGCAACGCACGCATCAACTCCGTGGAGGGTCGCATTGCCGTAGATCAGCCCCGACCGGCAACAAATAATTCGCTTCCGGATGGCTGATTGTTCTATTCGGATGTTGAAGAGAAAGGTGCCTATATATCCAGACTGTGTTAATAGCTATCGGAGCCATACTGAGTTTATTACTTTCCGCCCTGTTTTCGGGATCTGAAATCGCCTTTGTTTCCGGAAACAAACTCCGCATTGAACTGCGGCGGAAAAAAAACACCCTCCGCGGGCGTCTTTTTGCCCATTTCTACGACCGGCCGGCCGATTTTCTCAGCAGCATGCTGGTGGGCAACAACATCGCCCTGGTGATATTCGCCAGTTTGCTCACCGTGCCCCTCGAGCCACTGCTGCAAACGTATATGGGCATCGAGTCCGAAGGCTGGCAACTGCTGACCAATACCGTCATCATCACCCTCATCGTTTTGGTATTTGGCGAATTTTTGCCGAAAACGCTTTTCCGCCTGTACTCCGACACCGCGCTTTATAACCTGGCCGTTCCCCTGCGGACGCTGGAACTGATCCTTCTGCCCTTTAGCTGGGTGATGGCCAAGACCTCCGATGCCCTCCTGCAATTATTCGTCAAGGAACCCGCCGAGCAATTGGAAACCACCTTCACCCGGGTCGACCTGGAAAACTTCATCAACGAAACGACTACGGAGGAGGAAGAATCCATCGATAAAGAGCTGTTTGGCAAAGCACTCAACCTGCCGGATATCCGAGTGCGGGATTGCATGGTGCCCCGCACGGATATCGAACACCTCGACGTGAAGTCGTCGATTGAGGATCTGGAGCGGCTTTTTCAGGAAACCCGCCTATCCCGCATCCTGATTACCGACAACGAGCTGGACAACGTGCTCGGCTACGTCCACCACCAACAATTATTGAACCTTCCGGATACCATCGAGGAAGCCATTCTACCTATCACCTTCATCCCGGAGGTCATGCGAGTTACGGACCTGATGGATAAATTCATCAAGGAACGCCTGAGTATCGTCAGTGTGGTAGACGAGTTCGGAGGCGTCTCGGGCGTGATTACCCTGGAGGATATCCTGGAAGAAATTTTTGGAGAAATCGAGGACGAATACGACGAAGACGAGTACATCGAACAGGAAATCAGCGAGGGTGTCTACCTGTTCAGCGGCCGTTTGGAAATCGACCACCTCAACGAAAAGTTCCAGCTCGAGTTGCCGGAGGGCGAATACCATACCCTCTCCGGCTACCTCGTGACGCGGGCCACCACCATCCCCGAGAAGGGCGAAGTCCTGGAGTTCGACCATTACCAATTCGAGATTACTTCTGTGAGCAATACGCGCATTGAAACGATTCGGGTGACGAAGATTGGGGAGGAGGAGGGGTAGGTTTTAGATTTTAGGTTTTAGATTTTAGATCTTAGGGTTTAGATTTTTAGGAGCTTTCTCATTGCGGCATCAACGCATTATCGAAACTATTTCCCAATCAAACCATTCACTTAGAAACCTACCAAACGACCATGCCCGACTGGCTCATCCTGACCATTGCCATGATTCTTATCGGCCTGCTGTACATCAGTGTGCTGGGTCTTGCCATGAAAGACATGGGATGGCGCAAGGAGCGTGGCAAGAGCAATTCGGTGCTTGTAGCTATCCTTTTACTGCCGTTGCTCGGTCCGTTGATCTATCTCGTATTTCGGTCGGCTTTCCGGAAATAACCTCATTGCGATTCCAGCACCAAATACCGATAGGGATACAGAGACCATTCCTGCGGTTCGGCGGTTTGTATCAACTCGGCCTGGCTGAAGTGCTCTTTGTAGGTACCCGGCGGGATGGTAAGTGCCCGACGAACTGTATGGGGGTCGCTGTTAACGATCACGTAGATCGAGTTGTGTACTCCTATCCATTTCCAGGCCAACAGCGGGCGGATTTGTTCATTTTCCATTAATTGCCAGGTTCCGGATCGGAGTGTCGGCTTGCGGAGTAAGTCGAGTAGCCGCTGGTAAAAAAGGGCGGTACAGGCACAAACGATTTCCGAACCGGGCAACCCGCCGAGGGGTCCGAGCCGTTCCGGTACTGCACACACGCACGAAAATTCCTTGGGCTCGCGCCCGAGCTGCACGGGCAGCCGGACCCGGCGCCCTTCCCATTGCCCCTGAAAAAAGAAGCGCATGCCCGGAAGGGTATAGGAAATGATGGCAGCCACCTGGGCCCGGTGGGCATCGAAAAAGGAAAGCACGCGGTCTTCGTCGTGATTTTCGAGAAATCGGGCCGACCGGTGTTGGAAATCGACTTCGGCTTGCAAATGCAGGCCGATGGTCTGACTGGATTCGTGGCGGATGCGGTCGAGCAATCGCTTATCGTACGTAAAATCGAACCCGCGCTTCTGGAGGTCCCATTCCATATTCCAGTACACTTCCGCCAGGAAGAGAAATTCGGGATGGCGGCCGCGCACTGCCTGGATGGCTCCTTCCCAGAACGGCTCCCCCGACCAGCGTTCCATCGGCACGACGTGCCCCCAGGTCCGAAAAAACACCTCCCGGACCGGTAGCATAGCCATATCGCAGCGCACCCCATCGCAATATTCGCCGAGCCGGATCAATTGATCGCGCATAAAACGGCGTGCTGCGGCATTGCTGTAGTCTACCTGAACGGTATCTTTCCACGCTGCAAAATTCGGGTCTTTCCCGTGCGCAAGCACTTGATCCGGCTGGGTAGCCGGCCGAAAAAACGTGTCGGGTTCCTGCTCCAGCCAGGACGATTCCACGGAAAGGAAGTACTCCGGATTGGAAGCCACCCAGCGGCTATCCGCATGAAAGTGGTTGGGCACGAAATCCAGTATCAGCTTCAGCCCATGCTGGTGCAAGCGATCCCGCAGAATAATCAAGTCACTGGTTTCGCCCAAATCAGGATGTAGCTGGTAGGCATCGATCGCGTAGGGCGAACCGATGATGTCCTCCGTTTTCCAATCGGGCAGCGCCTGGCGATACGCTTCCTGCAGGCCGGCTTCCAGCGCATATTGGGGAGCTTTATCGCGGCAATTTGCCCATACGCCCATCAACCAAACATAGTCGACCCCCAGGCTTGCCAGCGAAGACCAATACTCGTCGGGCACCTCCAGCAGGCGGGTGGGTGTACCGAATCGGTGCAACCAAACCCGGGTATTAATCTGATATAACGTAGGATTAGCCTGCATGCAACTAGAATTGTAGGGGTGTTTGGGGACCGTTTAATAGAACCGGCTTTCCAAAACCCAACTCCTCCATTCGGTCGAGTTGGGTTGCTGCATCACCCACGACCAGCCAAATCATGCGGTTCGGATCGAGGTATTGCTGAGAAAGCGCTTGAATCCGCTCAATGGTCATGCTTTCTACGATCGCCTCGCGCTGTTTTACATAATCGGGCTCCCAATTGTAGGCGCTAATGTTCCGAAGCATTCCCAACTTGGCATTGGCCGTTTCAAAAGCCCGGGCATTACTCTTGGTGAGAAAATTTTTGGTCGTCTGTAAATCCGCCTCTGTGAAGGAAGCACCATATGCATCCAGAAGCTCCCGGATCAGTTGGACTGATTCGAGAGAAACATTACTACGCACTCGACTGGAAATGCGGAATACCCCGGCTTCGGCCGAACCGCTGAAACCAGACCGAATACCGTAGGTGTATCCCTTCCCTTCCCGCAATTCCTGTGTAAGCCGGGAGGCAAATCCGCCTCCTCCCAGAATGTAATTCATGACCGTAGCCGGATAGTAATCCGCATCGGTTACCGGCATGCTGGGATAGCCAATGTTGAGTACCGATTGTTTCGCATTGGGTACATCGTAGAAATATACCGTTGACTCGTCGGGAATATCGGGCATCGGGTAATTCGGAATGGTCACTTCCTTGCTTACCCAGGCGGATTCAATCCCTTTCAGGGATTCGGTTGCTGCCGTTTGGTCAATGTCTCCTACGATATGCACACGCGTTACCGCCGGTGAGATGAAGGAGTTATAAAACTGCTTCAGGTCATCGATCTCGATGTTGCCCACCGATTCCATACTCCCCAGGATGTTTCTAGATCGGATGTTGTCCGTCCCGTAGATCAGTTTATCGAATTCGTTTTGGGCAATGGCATTCGGATCAGCTGCTTGTTGTTGGAGTTGGCTTTGCACCCGTTTTACGGCCAATTCAAACTCGGCCTCGTCCCAGCGTGGTTCCAGCAAGATTTCCTGGACCAGCTCCAGCGTGGCCGCATAATTTTTTGCTAAGGTATTGACCGTTATGCCGATGCCTTCCTGCCCCGCGTAAGCGTTGATCGAAGCACCCAACTCCTGTATGGCAACTTCCAATTCCTCCGGCGTCTTCCGTTGCGTCCCTTTGGTCATCATGGTGGCTAGCAAGTTGGCCACCCCCACTTTTTCAGGGTTTTCGAGCAGCAGCCCCCCGTCTATGAGCAATTCCATCTGAACCACGGGAATTTCTCTGTTCTCAATCCCGAATACCCGTGCGCCGTTCGTCAGCTGAGTTTCCCAAATTTGGGGCACTACGACTTCCGGTTTTTCACTATAAGGTGGTTCTTGCGACCGGTCGAACGTAGACGGCGTGCTTTCATACGTTGCGGCAATAGAGGGATCGAATGTTTCTTCTACTCCCTGAATGATGGGTTCTTCTACCACTTCGGCTTGCTGAGACGCTTCCAGCGCCTGATCCAGTTGCCCCTTCGGGACAAAACTGGTGGCCACATATGCTTGTCCTTTGATATACGTGTTGTATACCCGCTGCACATCCGCGGGGGTCACCTGTAGCAGGTTTTCCAAATCCTGCTTGATGAAGCCCGGATCGCCGGCAAAAATGTTGTACTGCGCAAGTTGAAATCCCTTGCCCAGCACGCTCGACAAGCCATTGTAGAATTGGGCTTCCCGGCTTGCTTTAATTCGATTCAGGTCTCTTTCGGAAATCCCTTCATCTTCGAATTGAGCGAAGGCTCGCTGCACCGCTTGCAGCACGGTATCCAGATCTTGATCGCCGAATGCGCGTACCGCCAGTTGAGTTTGCCCCGCCAGTTCGGAGGAGCGATTGTACATCCGCACATTGGCGGTCAGTTGTTCTTCTTCTACTAAAACCTGATATAGTGGGGCCGTTTTGCCTTGAGACAGGTAGCGGGTGAGAATATCTAAAGGATACGAATCCGGATGGTATTGTTCTACCGTGGGCCACGCCAGCGTCAATTCAGGCAAGCGGGCGAAGTTATCTTCGTGATACAGACGGATGGAGGAAGCCACCTGCCCGGCACGCTTCGGCAGTGGCGTGATTTCCGGGCCTGCCGGGATTTCATCGAAGTATTTTTTGACCCAGGCCCGCGCCTGTTCCTCGTCGAAATTTCCGGAAACGACCAACGTGCTGTTGTTCGGGACGTACCATTTTTGGAAAAACTCTTTTACATCTTCCACGGTGGCATTTTGTAAATCCTCCAGCGAGCCAATTACCTGCCAGTTGTACGGATGGTCTGCCGGGTATAGATTTTTGTCAATCACATAACTCGTATGCCCGTAGGGACGATTATCCACGCCTTGTCGTTTTTCATTTTTCACCACCTGTTTTTCCTTTGCCAGCACCGGATCGGTGACCGTATTGATAAACCAGCCCAACTTATCGGCTTCTGCCCAGATCATCTTCTCCAGGGCATCGTTGGGCACTGTCTGAAAGTAGTTGGTCCGATCGCGGGAGGTGGAGCCATTCGCTCCGGAACCTCCGATGCGGGCACTCATTTTATCCAGCCCTCCTTTCCCCAGGTTTTCGGATTCCAAAAAGAGGAGGTGTTCGAATAAATGGGCAAAACCAGTACGTCCTTCCTTTTCACGGGCAGAGCCTACGTGAGCGGTGAGGACTACGGCTACAACCGGGTCTGACCGATCGATGTGAAAAATTACATCCAGGCCGTTGTCTAATTCGAATTTTTCGAAATCGATATTGAAATCAGTGGATGCTTCCGTGGTGGGAGCTTCGCAAGCTACCAGACTGATCAGGAAAAAGGAAAGGATAATTCTGACGAACATAATGTACGGTATTGAGTGTAGGGTGGCGAAAGATTGCCCAACCAAGTGAAGGGCTTCCTGCAAGCAACGTAGGGTATCCTCAGGTGCCGGCCTTCTGGTGTTCGGCAGCGCCCGGGTACCCTTCCGTAAGATAAGGATCTGCGTGCGTGGAACCTGAGTTGTAAGGCACCACAAAATAAGTGGCCTCGGGTAAATTTAGAAACCGATTTTAGTCCGGCCGGAAGGGCGAATCCTCCTGGTGGCGGCGCAACAAGTCGGAAGCCAGCCAAATAGTGAGGGCAATCAGGGGTGCCGCCAGCAGGAGCAGCCAGCGGTAGGCAGCTTGTCCCACCAGGAAGTTGTAACCTCCGTGCAGCAGGGCCGCCGTCAGCAATGCCAGGGCAAGCAAGCGCCCGCGGCGCTTCGGCTCGAAGCGGGCCCGGCCGGCGTAGTATCCCTGAAAAATGGCAAACACCGCGTGCGCCGGCACGGCGGTGAGCGATCGCCAAATGGTAACCGAGAGATCTTCGTACATCGCATACCAGGCGTTTTCCAGGGCCGCAAAACCCATTGCGATCATCACTGCGTACACGATGCCATCCATCGGTTCGTTGAAAAACGCCCGCTGATACGGATACAGCCAGAGAATCAGAAATTTGAGCCCCTCTTCGATGAGCGCCGACCCAATCAATACGACCGTCACCTTCCAGCTCCACCCCGGATAGACGGACAGGAAGGAGATGAGCACATCCTCGAGCTGCAATGCCAGGTAGCACACCCCCATACCGAGCAGCCAGCAACTCAGCACGGGGATACGCCCCTCGGGCTCCCACCGGTCCGAGCGGTATATAAAGTAGGCAACGGCCACGGGCGCACCGATTGCCAGCACCATCGACCCCGTCTCTAGGATACTCATAAGTAAAACGAAAATACCAAATTGCGCTCCCATTTGTACAAAATCTGCCTCCGGGGGTCGATATTATCCGGCAGCTCGCCGAGCAGAAAAGGGGTCTACTTTGCTTTTTACTATATTTGAGCAATTGCCAAAGTAGGATACCATTCGATCGATATGCGTCAGCTCTTCTCCCGCGTGGAGCAACTGGAGCGCGAGCTCAATTTGCGGCAGCTGCAAGTCAACCGGCTGCTCAACATTACCCAGGCCATCAACAACAATGTGTCGGCCCGGGACCTCTTTGGCATGTACCAATCGTTTCTTGCCTGGGAACTGGGCGTCGAGCGCATGGCCCTCTACGTGCGCCGCGAAGAGGTGGGGCAATGGTACTGCGCCGCCCATCTGGGGCTGGAGGGCGACCAGCGCCGTGTGGACATTGCCGAAGAGCTGAAAAACTTCACCCAGCTCGTCAATCTCGAGGCCGTCGACCACCCCTTCCTCAACCACTTCGATCTGGTCATTCCGGTATTGCACAAAGAGCATCCCATTGCCTATGTGTTCATCGGCGGGTTTGGAGAAGATGAAGACATGTACGAGCGCGTGCAGTTTATCACCACCATCACGAATATCATTGCGGTGGCGATCGAAAACAAGCGCCTCTTCAAGCGGCAGCTCGAACAGGAGCGCCTCAAGCGCGAAATGGACCTGGCCATCGAAGTACAGCGCCTGCTCATTCCCGAAAGCCTTCCTACCAAAGACTGCTACGCCCTGTCGAGCATCTACCAGCCGCACTTTGGGGTAGGAGGTGATTACTTTGACTTTCTTGAATTCGAAGACGGAAAAATCGTCTTTTGCATCGGCGACTTTTCCGGAAAGGGCGTTTCCGCGGCCCTCCTAATGGCCAATTTTCAGGCCAATTTCCACACCCTCATCAGCAAGCAGATCGAGCTGGATGAATTTGTGGCCGAACTCAACGATTCGGTTAACCGAATTACAGGAGGTGACCGCTTCATTACATTCTTTATTGCCAAATACGACATATCTTCCCGAGAACTGCGTTATGTGAATGCGGGCCACAACCCCCCGTTACTGATCTGCCAGGAGGGTGTCAGGTTTTTGAAAAAAGGCAGCACCATACTAGGATCCTTTAAGCAGCTGCCGGAAATTGAAGTAGGAAGTGTGATCCTGGATGGCAAAGTAACTGTTCTGGCTTATACAGATGGGTTGTCGGATATCCAAAACGACGGCGGCGATTACTTCGACGAAGATATTCTTACGGACTTTGCCCGCCAGCACGCAGATAAATCGGCGGTCGAATTTAATCGCGAATTGTTGACGGCCATCGACGCATTCCGGGGCGAGCAGTCTTATCCCGACGATTTTACGGTACTCACCTGCCAATTTTACGAGACGGCTAATCCGTGTGACTGAAGATTGGTCCGGCAGCATCCTGGATTAGTCGATCAAAACAAACAGAGCGAAAACTTATTAATTAGCTTAGGCGTACTACTGAGAGTGGCGCTCACCCGAATTGTTCCGGGTAGCATTACGGAAATCACATATGAAGGATAAGAATCTAGCTGGTATCTTAGGATTGTTCTTTGGAGGACTCGGTGTACACCGTTTCTACCTCGGGCAGATCGGATTGGGCATTCTCTACTTGTTTTTTTTCTACATCTCCTGGTTTATCGGCATCATCGATGCGCTCGTTTTTTTGAGTATGGATCAGGAGGAGTTTGACCGAAAATTCAACAAGGAGTTCTATACCGACCGCGATTACGAGCGCTACGAGCGCCATCGGGCTCGCTACGAACGGGAACGACGCCGGGTGGAGCGCGATGAGGATCCCTATCGCCGCCGTCGCCCCACGGCCAAGACCTCCAAATCTGCTGCAACGCCCCCCCCTCCACGTCCGGAACCGGCCAGGCAATACAACCCCTATCGCCAGAGCGGCATCTCTAAGTTTAGAGATTTCGATTACGAAGGGGCCATCGCCGATTTTGAAAAGTCCCTGGAAATAGACGCCAAGGACGTGGCTTCTCACTTTAATCTGGCGTGTGCCTACTCCCTGATCGAAAACAAGGATAAGAGTTTTTATCACCTCGACCGAGCCGTGGCAAATGGCTTTGATGACCTTCAGCGCATCAAGACGCACGATGCTCTTGCTTTCTTGCGTATTCAACCGGAATTCGAGCAATTCGAGCAGAATGGATTCCGCTTAACTCCCCAGCTTGAAGCGCCGAAGGAGGATCTCCTGAGCCAATCACAAGCACCCGCCGGCGAGAATCAAACGTTTTCAACGGAGCTGCTCGAACAACTCCAGCGGTTGGGCGACCTTCGCGAGAAGGGGCTGCTAACCGAGGAGGAGTTCACAGCACAGAAGAAACGGCTGTTGGGCTAGCACTCGACATTTTTATCATTCGGTAAGTAAAGTGTTTATGATTGCGGAAAATCTCATCTCCGATGTGATCGTGCCTCTGCGTACCTCCGATACCGGCGAGGAAGCCCTGAGCATAATGAACGAGTTCTTTGTGCGTCATCTTCCCATCGTTAACAACGAGCAGCTACTCGGGCTCGTGTCGGAAGAGGATATTCTCGACATGGATGTGGAAGAGCCCGTCGGCTCTTACAAGTTATCGATTCACCAACCTTACGTCAGCGCGCGGGCCCATCTTTACGAAGTAATGCGCCTGCTGGCGGAAAACAACCTGACGGTTATCCCGGTAGTAGACGATAGCCACTCCTATATCGGCCTTATTACGCTGGAGGATCTTCTGCGCTTTTTCGCAAATAGCGGTTCTTTCCGCGATCCCGGCAGCATCATCGTGCTCGAAATGGGGCGCCAGGATTACAGCCTGTCGGAAATCAGCCGGCTGGTAGAATCGGAAAATGCCGTCATCCTCAGCACCTTCGTAACGACCTACGCCGAGTCTTCCCGCATCGATATTACCCTCAAAATCAATACCCAAAACATCAGTGCCATTCTGGCTACCTTCCAGCGTTTCGACTATCAGATTAAGGCTTCCTTCAGCGAGAGCAACTACACGGATACCCTCCGCGAGCGATACGATGCCCTGATGAATTACTTGAATGTCTAAGTCCCGGGCGGCGATTCGCGTTTTCGGCATTCGCCACCACGGCCCGGGTTCGACGCGCCGGCTCGAGCGGGCCCTGCAGCAATGGGCACCCGATTGCCTGCTGCTCGAAGCGCCCCTGGACGCCCAGACGGAACTCCACAAAATCGATCAGGAGGGGTTCGAGCCGCCGGTTGCCCTCGTCCAGTACGACCAATCCGATATCAACCGACTCAGCGCTTTTCCCTTCACCGTTTTTTCGCCCGAATGGCAGGCCATCCGCTGGTGCCTGCGCACCCAGACCGAACTTCGCTGCATGGACTTGCCCGCTGCGCATACCATTGCGCTTGCGGATGCGAAGGAACCGTCCAGGCGATCGCAAACGAGCCGCGATCCACTCCAAGTCCTGGCCGAGCTGGCCGGCTACGAGGATGTAGAACGCTGGTGGGACGCTACCTTCGAGCGCGAATCGGACGACTTGAAGGTATTTGAAAGCATTGGCGAACTCATGCGGGAAATGCGCTCGGCCCGCGAAGAGGAGTCGCCAGACTCCCTGCGGCGGGAGGCCCACATGCGGAAATGTATACGCAAAGCCATCCGCGACGGCAAGCAGCGATTGGCAGTTGTGTGCGGTGCCTACCACGTTCCGCCGTTGGAAGACGTGGCGGCCTTTCCCGTGCAGCGCGACCAACAATTGCTGAAAAAGCTGCCCAAGGTGCGCACCCGCGCCGCCTGGATTCCCTGGAGCTACGAACAAATTGCCGTGGAAAGCGGCTACCGGGCGGGTGTCCTTTCGCCGGCCTGGTACGAATTGCTCTACCAACACCACGACCGGGCAGCCGCTCGCTGGATGGTTACCGTTACGCACCTGCTCCGCTCCGAAGGCTTCGATGCCTCTCCTGCCCACGCCCAGGAAGGGCTCCGCCTTGCGCAGGCCCTCAGCGCATTGCGGCGATTTTCGCTCCCCGGAACCGACGAACTCGAACAGGCGGCCCTGGCTACCATCGCCCAGGGGCACCGGGAGCGCCTGGCGCTCATCCGCCGGCAGGCAGTCATCGGCACGAATGTCGGTAAGATCCCCGCTACGGTCGCCGGTATTCCGCTTATCGAAGACCTCAACCGGCAATTGCGCACCACCCGGCTTCAGAAATATTGGGAAAACACCGAAGAGCAGTACCTCAAAGCCACCAAGAAACGCGCCCGCGGCGGGCTGGATTTGCGCAACGAAAACGACCGGGCCAAAAGCTTCCTCCTGCACCGCCTGCGCCTGCTGGACATTCCGTGGGGAAAACCCGAAGAAAGTGGGCCCAACGACCTCGGAAGCTTCTGGGAAATCTGGTTTCTCCACTGGCAACCTTTGTTTAGTCTACTGCTCGTAGAGCGCGCCGTGTACGGAAATAGTGTGGCAGATGCCACCCGCCACTACACAATGGCCCGGATGGAGGAAGTTCAGGAGCTGGAAAAGCTGGCGCAGCGCATCCTCGAAAGCCTTCAAGCCAATCTGGTCGGGCTTGCATCCGATCTTACGGCCCTGCTGCAGGATCGCGCGGCACTGTCGCAGGATACGATGGCATTGTTAAGTACGTTTCCGGAATTGCTGCGCATCATTCAATACGGAGATACGCGCCAAACGGACGTCACTGGTCTACTGCTACTGTTTGAGGAATTACTCCCCCGAGTAGCGGTCGGGTTACCCGCTACCGCAAGCGATATCCAACTGGACGTCGCCCAGTCGTTGCGCGACCTTCTGCTGCGGATAAACGGGGGGCTGCAAGCACTTGAGATAAGCCAGCATACGGCGATTTGGGTGCAATTGCTTTCCGATTTATCCGAATCCCAAGCGGTACATCCATTGATTCAGGGAACGGCCACGCGGCTGTTGTTCGACCGCGACGCCCTACCCCTTCCTAGCACCCGAACGCGCCTGGCCTACGCCCTGTCGGCCGGCAACGATACGCCCTTTCGGGCCCACTGGATAGAAGGGTTTCTGTCGGGAAGTGGCTTGATTCTGTTGTACCATACTCCGCTGTGGCAATTGGTGAGTGGGTGGGTGAATCAACTGGACGCAACTCAATTTATCGAGGTGCTGCCGATGCTGCGCCGTTCGTTTGCCGATTTTGCACCGGCCCACCGTCAGAAGATGCTCGACCTGGTCCGGAAAGGTGGAAGCGAAGCGCCGGCGGCCGTACCCGATGAATCGGTTACCCGTACGCCCATCTATTCTGAAGAGTCGCTTGTGGGAAGATTACGGAAATGGATTGATTAGTCCGGAATCGGAGCTTCTCGTTTCTTTAAAGGCGACTTAATTTACAGTTTACATCAAATCCCGTTCTTTGAATTGAAAGAGCAAAAATCCTATACTGTAGCCCTTTTCCGGCTGTGCGGCCCCGTGTTGCATAGCCTTTTTTTATTCCTCTTCTTCGCCGGGTTCTTCCAGCCAAAAGGTATTGAGCCCTTCCCCGGTTACGATTCGCAATTGCTGCAAATTGAGTAGTTCGAGCAGCGCCAGAAAGGTTACAATAGCGTGCACTCGGTTGCGGCAATGCCCGAAAACGGCCTCAAACCCGGCCCGCCGGCCCTGCCGCCGGCTGTCGCGGATAACCTGGAAAACCTGCTGCTGTTGCTCTTCGATCGTGTAGCTGAACTGCAAAATCTGGTGTACGCGGATTTGCTTTTGCTGGTCTTCCAGGCGCTGCATGAGGCGTTCGAAGGATTGCAGGAGCTTGAATAAACTCAAGTGTTCCAACTCCGAATCTACGAGCGCCCGTTCGGCAATGGTGCGAAGTTCTTCCACGGCATTGCCCCGATGCAGGCGCAGGGAGCGATCGCGTTCCAATTCGCGCATTTCCTCCAGCACGCTCTTGTAGCGCTTGTATTCCAGCAGGCGGGATACCAGCTCCTCGCGCGGATCGATTTCATTCCCCTCTTCGTCGATGGGTTTGCGGGGGATGAGCATTTTTGCCTTAATGCGGCAGAGCGTGGCGGCTACTAGCACGAATTCGCTGGCCAGGTCGATGTTCATCTCCTCCATCTGGCGGATGTAGGCCAGAAAGTCGTTGGTTACCTTCGCGATGGGAATATCGTAAATATCGAGTTCGTCGCGCTCGATGAAAAAGAGCAGCAAATCGAAGGGCCCTTCGAACTGCGGTAATTTTATGGTATATCCAGTATCCAACAACTCAATTTTTAGCGCAAGCCAGGCGTTCGTCGCGTAGCGAACAAAAATAAGTAATTTGTGCCTTGCCCCCGCAGTAGACTGCTCTTCTAATGGAAACAACCAACAAAGGGAAGCTGTACCTCATTCCGACGCCGCTGGGCGACGGTGGATTTCATACCATTCCCGACTACGTGCTGGATATCGTTCGTCCGTTGCGGGTATTTGTAGTCGAAAAAGCAAAGATGGCCCGCCACTTCCTGAAAGAGGTCGGCATCGATACCCACTTTGACGACTGCCAATTCATGGAGCTCAATAAGTTTACCAACGCGCAGGATATTCAATCGTACCTCGATCCGGCCCTGGATGAAGGATTGGATATCGGCCTGCTGTCAGATGCCGGCGTTCCGTCGGTAGCAGACCCGGGGACTCGCCTGGTGCGCATGGCCCATCGCAAGAGCGTCGAGGTGGTCCCTCTGGTCGGGCCTTCTTCCATCCTGCTCGCGCTAATGGCCTCCGGTATGAACGGGCAGCAATTTACCTTCCACGGCTACCTAAGCCCCAAGCGACCCGATTTGGCCAAGGATCTGAAACGCATCGAATCGGTATCGCAGCGCTCGGGAGAGACCCAAATTTTCATCGAAGCTCCCTACCGCAATATGGCCGTATACGATACTGCGATCCAGGTGCTGTCGCCAACGTCTCACTTCTGTATTGCCACCGACCTTACCCTCCCCTCTCAAATGGTGCGGGCGCACGCCATTTTAGAATGGCGCCGCATGAAACGGCCCCACCTGCAAAAGCGACCAACGGTATTTCTGATTTTGGCGAATCGATAACGGGGGCCATGCTAGCCCTGCTCGATCACCCGCAGGACGGATCTGAAAGCGACAAATTGTCCCTTGTAGCGGTGAATGTGGGCAGACTGAAGGCGGTAGGCGTGTTTCTCCTGGTAGATGCGGTAGGCTTCCATGCTGGGCATCAGGTACTGAACGGCGTAGGTGAATCCATCTTCCTCATCGACGCCCAGCAGCCGGGAAAATTTATATTCTTCTACGAAACCGGTTGCCATCATTTCCGGAATGTGCACCTGTTGCATCCAGTGCAGCCAGTCGTCGTGCACGCCGTGCTCGATCTTGATAGTGATATTGTACAGGATCATTAGTAGCGAGTAATCTTAGCTCCCAGTTGCTGGAGCCGCTGATCGATAAATTGATACCCGCGATCGATTTGGTGGATATTTCGAATGATGCTCTTCCCTTTGGCGGAAAGCGCAGCAATGAGCAGCGCCACCCCCGCGCGAATATCCGGAGAGGTCATCTCGATTCCCCGTAGTTGAAAGCGTCGATTCAATCCGATAACCGTCGCACGATGCGGATCGCACAAGATAATCTGTGCGCCCATATCGATGAGTTTATCTACGAAAAATAAGCGACTTTCAAACATTTTTTGGTGAATCAGTACGCTGCCGTTGGCCTGGGTGGCCGTTACGAGTACCACGCTCATCAGATCGGGCGTGAAGCCGGGCCAGGGAGCGTCGTAGATGGTGAGGATAGAGCCGTCGATGAAGTTCTGGATTTCGTAGTGCGTCTGTTTCGGAATGCGAATGTCATCGCCGATTAATTCCAGCTCGATCCCCATTTTTTCGAATACGCGGGGAATGATCCCCAACTGATCGATGCGCACGTCTTTGATGGTCAATTCCGACTGAGTCATCGCCGCCAATCCAATGAAACTGCCGACTTCGATCATATCGGGCAGCAGGCGGTGGGTTACTCCCTGTAACCGGGACACCCCTTCCACTACCAGGAGATTCGAGCCGATACCCTGGATGCGTGCGCCCATATCGTTCAGCATCCGACAAAGCTGCTGGACGTAGGGTTCGCAGGCGGCGTTGTAGATCGTGGTGGTTCCTTCGGCCAGCACTGCTCCCATTACGACGTTGGCGGTACCGGTCACGGATATTTCATCCAAATGGATGTATTTGCCCTTCAGCCCACTCGTTTCGAAGGTGTAGATATTTTTCGCCGGATCAAAATCGAAAGTAGCTCCCAATTTTTCGAACCCCAGCAAGTGGGTGTCCAGTCGGCGCCGGCCGATTTTATCGCCACCGGGTTGGGGCAGGGCGGCTTTTCCGAAGCGATTCAGTAGGGGCCCGATCAACATCACGGAGCCCCGGATGCGCTGAGCGGTGCGCACGTACTCCTCGGACAGCAGGTAGTCGATATCGATGCGATCGGCCTGAATGCGCACGCTATCGGGGCGCAGGCGTTCGACCGTAGCACCGAGGCCTTCGATCAATTGGAGCAGCATATCCACGTCGCGGATGGCCGGTAGGTTTTCAACGACTACCGGCTCGGTGGTTAGCAGCGTGGCGCACAGAATTTGCAGGGCCTCGTTTTTCGCGCCCTGAGGGACGATTTCACCGGATAGGGAGTGCCCTCCCTCCACGATGAAGGTATCAACATGCATGGATGAGCAAATGGATTTGGAGATGCGAGACTAGCGACGCGAAGAACGGCGGTTGCTGCGACGACCGCGGTTGCTACGACCGTTGGACTGCGA
Source organism: uncultured Saprospiraceae bacterium (assembly GCA_964504335.1). Lineage (GTDB taxonomy): Bacteria > Bacteroidota > Bacteroidia > Chitinophagales > Saprospiraceae > CAZDET01. The sequence goes on along the minus strand of CAZDET010000028.1, from coordinate 30,763 downwards.
GCGACGCCGACCACCACCGCCACTGCCACTGCCACCATTGCCGTTGCGCTGATGATTGCTGTGGCCATCGGTGAGATTGTCGATGGTCATCGATTCGTCGAGCTTGAAGGCACCGCCACTCAGCTTCTCCAAATCGGCCTTGATGGTTTCATCACTTACGTAGTGCTCGCGATTCCAGGTTTTGTAGGCCAGCTTCATGTAAGAAAGGATCGCAGAGACGAATCCGTCGCGCTTTGGCCCTTCGGGCATTTGCATGGCGCGCGAGATCATTTCCTGAACGTTGTGGCCGTAGTGCCGGTAATTCGCTTCGAACTCGGGATAGGGGATCTTGTCCGGCTGCTTGCGCGCGTCTTCGGGGCTCACGCTGACACCCTCCGGGGGCGTGACCTGCAGCTCGTATTCGGCGATCCGAAAAACGTGCTTCCACAGCTTTTCGCGATAGTCTTCAACGTTGCGCGCTTGTGGCTGCATTTGTTGCATCAGGTTGACGATGCGCTCGATGAACGCCTGGCGCTTATCCGCTTCCTCAATCGTTTTGGCGTGTTGGATGAGTTCTTGTACGTGGCGACCGTATTCGGAAATGATGAGGAGATCCTTTTCCGAATTGTATTCCATTTTCCAGTCTATCATAACAGTTATATCAACATTTAAGGCGAGCCTCACTTGGGGGAGACATGCTATACGCGTTTAGTAAAAGGCGAGTACCGCAGGCGCTTCCGCCTGCGGCATCAAGAGTATGTCTGTGATCGTTTGAATCGATGGATTATCTTTTTATACGCTCTTTCTACTTTCTATTCTACCGTAACGGATTTCGCGAGGTTGCGCGGCTGATCTACATTACATCCGCGCATAACGGCGATATGATAAGAAAGCAGTTGTAGTGGAATGACCGAAAGAAGTGGCGTTAGCGGTTCTTCGGTGTCAGGGATTTCGATAGCGTGGTCTGCAATTTTACGGATTTCTTCGTCATCTTCATTTACGATCGCAATGACAAAGCCTTTCCGAGCCTTGACCTCCTGTACGTTACTCAGAATTTTGTCGTATGCACTCCGGTTGGTAGCGATCACTACCACCGGCATATTTTCGTCGATAAGTGCGATCGGACCGTGCTTCATCTCAGCGGCCGGGTATCCTTCTGCGTGGATGTAGGAGATTTCTTTGAGCTTGAGGGCTCCTTCAAGGGCGATAGGGAAGTTGTAACCTCTTCCCAGGTACAGGGCGTTATGGCGATCTTTAATTTCACTTGCAATATATTCGATCTTGCTGTTTAATTGCAACACCTTTTCCACCTTTTCTGGAATTTTGCTCAATTCCAGGGCCAATTGCCGGAAGTAAGGCTCCGAAATGGTACCCCGCTTCTGCGCCAGAACCATGGCGAAGAGAGTCAACAAGGTCACCTGACCGGTAAAGGCCTTCGTGCTGGCTACGCCGATCTCGGGGCCGCAGTGGATGTACGACCCGCAGTGGGTCACCCGGGCGATGGAGGAACCCACGCTGTTGACGATACCGTACAACATGGCTCCTTTGTCTTTGGCGAGTTCCAGTGCCGCCAGGGTATCGGCGGTTTCTCCCGATTGGCTGATGGCAATAATTACGTCATTTTCGGTGATGATCGGATTGCGGTAGCGCAATTCCGATGCGTATTCCACCTCTACGGGGATGCGCGCCAGGTCTTCGATCAGGTATTCTCCGATCAGGCCGGCGTGCCAGGAAGTGCCACAGGCCGCGATGATGAACCGGTCGGCATTCACCAGGCGATTCATGTGCCGGGCCATGCCTCCCAGGCGAGCCCAGCCTTCTTCTCCGTTGAGCCGGCCGCGCATGGCGTCGCAAATAGTGACGGGCTGCTCGTAGATTTCCTTGAGCATGAAGTAGTCGAATCCGCCTTTTTCCAGGGCTTCGATTTTGAGGTCGAGTTCCTGTACGAAGGGCATCTGCACTTCGTTCTTGGTAGTCCGGATTTCCATGCCCTTTTCCAGGCTCAGCGTAGCGATCTGTTCGTCTTCCAGGTATACGACTCGCTTGGTATACTCCACGATCGGAGTGGCATCGGAGGCCAGGAAAAACTCGTTATTGCCCAAGCCAACTACCAGCGGACTTCCCTTGCGGGCACCGACGAGGGTGCCGGGTTTGTTGCGATCGATCACCGCAATAGCGTAGGCACCGACCACCCGAGTCAGAGCAATCCGCACGGCTTCTTCCAGCGACAGGTCGTCCTGATTCTGAATTTCTTCAATGAGGTGCACGAGTACTTCCGTATCCGTATCGCTGTGAAACACGTGACCGTCTTTCTCCAGGGCGGCCTTGATCAAGCCGTAGTTTTCGATGATGCCATTGTGCACCAGGGCCAGCCGGCCGTTGCCCGACATGTGCGGGTGCGCGTTGACGTCGTTGGGTTCTCCGTGGGTCGCCCATCGGGTGTGCCCGATCCCTAGCTGACCTTCGCGGGATGTCACTCGCATGATATCCGCCAGGTCTGCTACTTTTCCTTTTTTCTTAGATACCGCCAGATCACCGTTGAGTAATGCGATCCCTGCGCTGTCGTATCCGCGGTATTCGAGGCGCTGTAGTCCCTTGATTACGATAGGGTAAGCCTCGCGATTGCCAATGTAACCGACAATTCCACACATAAGCCTGAATTGGGTATGATTAGAATTAATAAACCGTTATTCAGCCCGCCCGCAGACTGTGTTTCGTTCGGAAAGACAGATGAAATTGCAGTGAGCGTTAGAAGAGTCGAGTAAACGCTACTTTCAGTCTCATTGGGTGATTGACGGCGTTGGGACCAGCTAAAACAACCCGGCTCGGAATATCTCCGACTGGAAGAAGAAGGGTTGAGGATGCTAAGAGACGACTGTTTACCAAGTATAACGTCGGTGGGACGTCGTTGGTTTCGTCAAGTATCCTTTGCATATGAACGGATAAATCCATTCGATATATTGTACCTCCATCGACTATTTGAGGCTGGCCACCGAAAATGATCTGGAACTGTGGCAGGGAAACCTGAATATCCGTAACCGGCGCCAGGGTCCCGTTTTCGAGGGGATACAGTAGCAGAAATTGCTCCGGCAGCACGTAGGTAGCCGTGTCTGCCTGCGGAAGATCACGGACAAAAACCTCCAGCTCCGCCTGATTGACCAACTGCCCGCGCAACCCTTCCAAACCACTCAATTCGATCCTGGTGCAGAGGCCCGCCGCGCCCTGGATAAAGGCCAGGCTATCTCCGGTGGGCTGCCCAATGAAGGGCTCCACAAAGCTGCCGCTGTAGTCGTGCGAATAACTGCTGTAGCGGTTTGCCAGCGGAAACTGGTACACCTCTGTCGTGTCGCCTCCGAGCCGGTAGTGGGTGTACAATCCTCCGAAATTTTCCTGAAGATCCAGGTCGATCACGCCTCCGGAAGTAGAGGAAACGCGAAGCCAGAATCCGGGAAACCCATCTATCTGCCGCAGCAAAGAATCCGAGGATAGATTCAGCGAAGTATTCATGCGGTCAATGAACGATTGCGGCATTCGAAACCGCAAATGAGGTGCTGCCAGCGAATCTTGCTGAACGACGGCGGTAGCTTGGGTCGTGACCAGGCGTTCGCTGAAATCGGGCACAAACGTTTCCGATAGAAGCGGCATATCCTGGGTCGCGAAGCGCACGTCGCTCGTCAGACGTTGATCCGTCAGGAGCGTGTCACTCAACTCGAACAGGTCTACGGTGATGGGTTCGGTAATGTTTCCGTAGTTGGCAGCTAAAGTGCTATCCAGCGGCAACACCAATACCATTGAGTCGATTGGCTGCCCCCGAAACTCGGGAATCACCTCTCCACCGAAATCATTGAGCAGCCGGAAGCGGAAGTAGACCGAGTGATCCACCTGTCCGAAGACCGGATCGGTGTATTTGCCCAGCAGGTAATTGTCGACAATCAGGAAACCGGGAAGATAGATCAGGGTGGTATCCAATTGCTCCGTGGTGGCCTCCAGCCGGATGGAATCCGTGAAGTCGACTTCGGCGCGGTCGTCGTCTAGTAATTGGGAGCCGACTTGGGTAGGATCAGAACAGCTTACCAGGATGGCAAGAAGGGTGAGTACGATGGCCGTACTCCTGACAGTCCAGTGATTCATTCAGTAATGCTCTAATTAAGTGCGGGCCAAACAGCAGCCCCGCCGTATACAATCGCGCGGGGCCGTGATGAGGACCCGTCGCTTAATTTTCGACTTCTTCAACGAGCAAGGATTGGTAAAACTCCAGGTAGTTGGCCATTGCTTCTACCCCGCGCACCTGCAGCATGGGCTTACTGGATTCGGCAACCGCCTTTTCCAAATCCGCACTGATTTCTTCGGCGCTGTGTACAATGGCGTCTGCGTATTCGATTGCTCCCCGGTGTACGGTTATTCCCTGCCCGTTGGCGTAGGAGTGCAAATCCTCTTCCGACAAGTCGTTGATGCTGGCCTTACTAACGAAGGTATCCTGCAGTTGTTGCTCTACGCTCTTGTCGTAGATGCTGTAGATCGACTTGGCATTCTGGAAGATCGGCTCGTTCTTGTACGTCGTTTGGAGGTACAGTGGCACGAGGCTCGTCATCCAGCCGTGGCAGTGTACGATGTCCGGGGCCCATCCAAACTTCTTGACGGTCTCCAGCACTCCTTTACAGAAGAACACCATCCGGTCGACATTGTCCTCAAAGGGGTTGCCATCCTTATCCAGAAAGACGGACTTGCGCTTGAAGAAGTCGTCGTTGTCCAGGAAATAGATCTGCATCCGGGCATCCGGAAGCGATGCAACCTTGATGATCAGTGGATAATCGTCGTCATCAACAATAATGTTCATTCCCGAAAGCCGAACTACCTCATGCAACCGATGACGTCGTTCATTGATCGTTCCATAACGCGGCATCAGCACGCGTATTTCCATATCATTATCTTGCAAATAGGGGGCGAGTTGTCGCACCATTTCGGAAATACTCGTTAGCTCAGTGTACGGTTGCATCTCCTGGGTGACGATCAACACTTTCTTCTTGCTCATACCGCGATTCAATCTAGGTTAAAATAGAATGGGTGACAGGGTAAAAAACCTGCCTAGAAGAGACAAAGTTAATAAAATTCGGGCACTTAAAGGCCTAAGTCCTTCGTTCGAAAAGGTTTATCCCGAAAAGAACTACTTTAGCCGCCCCAAACCATCCTAGAAATTCACGGGCATCCATGCATATTTTTCGACGACCCGCCGAGCTGCAGACATTTCTGCGCGCGGCGCGCACGAACCGGCACTCCGTAGGCTTCGTACCAACGATGGGCGCACTACACCGCGGCCATCTGGCCCTGATCGAAGCGGCGCAGCAGCGCGACTCCACGGTAGTGTGCAGCATCTTTGTCAACCCCACTCAATTCAACAATCCGAAAGACCTCGAGCGGTATCCGCGCACTACCGATAAAGACCTTGAGGCGCTGGCCCGGGTTGGTTCAACTGCCGCATTTTTACCGGAGGTTGCCGACATTTATCCGCAGGGCAGCGACTACCGCCTCGACCTGGACTTTGAGGGCCTCGATCGGCGGCTGGAGGGCCTGCACCGGCCGGGGCACTTCGCCGGTGTAGCACAGGTCGTACACCGATTACTAGAGCTCGTCGAACCCGATCGCCTGTACCTGGGGCAAAAGGATTACCAGCAAACGCTCATCGTACGATCCATGATTCGCCAGCTTCGGCTACCGGTAGCCGTCCTTACGGTACCTACCGTGCGGGAGGCCGACGGGCTTGCCCTGAGTTCGCGCAACCTGCTACTGACCAAAGAAGCCCGACGGGCTGCCCCCCTGCTTTTTCAAACGCTTGCCCGGATGCGCGACCGCCTGAAGGCCGGCGAATCAGTATCCGATACGCGCAACTGGGCCTGGGAGCAACTTCAATCTCCCCCTCTCGATCCGGAATACCTGGAAATTGTAGATAGCCAGACCCTACAGCCGATTCCGACCCTCCGGGAAGACCCTACAGCCGTCATTTGCGCCGCCGTTTGGGCCGAATCTGTCCGATTGATCGACAATCTGGCCGTCTAAAACCATCCCCAATTTAATTTTGTTTTTTGTGCGTATTTAACAAGGCCGCACCGTATTTTCGCGGCCAAATACCCCAGTAACAAAATTCTATTACGAACCGAATGTTAATTCAACGATTCAAGTCGAAAATCCATCGCGCCACCGTCACTGAAGCCAATCTCAACTACGTGGGAAGTATCACGATCGATGAGGCACTCATGGAGGCCGCCAACCTTCTCGAGGGAGAGCGGGTGCAGGTGGTCAATAATAACAACGGTGAGCGCCTGGAGACCTACGTCATTCGCGGCGAACGCAACAGTGGCATGATTTGCCTGAACGGAGCCGCCGCGCGCCGGGTACAGGTCGGAGACGTCGTCATCATTATCGCCTACGCGTGGATGGAACCCGAAGCGGCCAGGGCCTTTCAGCCCGCCGTCGTATTTCCTGGAGAAGGAAATCGGCTCCCATCCAAGTAGTAATGTGTTGTTTATTAACGATTGTCGAATGGCAATCTCTTAATGCTTTAAGCGTTTCAACAGATACTACCGCCTTCTAGACCCCACCACCTCATCATCCCGCCACCTCGCAATTTCGCAATCTGACTACATGAACAAGAAGCTGAAAACAGCCCTTCAATTCATTGTTTTTTTGGGCACGGGTGTGGGCATCCTCTACTTGGTCTACCGCAAGCAAAATGAGGCCTACCAGGCAGAGTGTGCCCTGCGGGGAATTTCGGAGGCCGACTGTAGCCTGTGGCGCAAAGTACTCAACGACTTTGCCACTGCCGATTTTGGTTGGCTTGCCGTGGTCATGGGTCTGTTCATTATCAGCAATATCAGCCGGGCCATCCGCTGGAACATGCTGCTGCGCCAGCTCGGCCGCAAACCGCGGCTCGTCAATGGTTTTCTGACCATCATTCTGGGGTACTTCGCCAATCTTGGTCTGCCGCGTATCGGCGAGCTGATCCGGGCCGGCACGATGGCACGCTACGAAGATATTCCCGTCGAGAAGGTAATGGGAACGGTCGTCGTCGATCGCATTGCCGACGTCCTCACGATTCTTCTGGTTACCTCGCTGGCGTTGCTTCTGGAGTACGATCGCATCTGGGCATGGGCGTCGACCAATATTGCCCTGGCCGATCGGATCGGCTCCAGCCAAGGGTTGCTTTTGCTGCTGGCGGGTATCGGATTGACGGCGATAGCACTGTTGTACTTCTTCCGCAAGCCACTGGCCCGCACCAAGGCTGGCCGGAAGGTCCGGTCCATTGCCGCCGGCTTTGCCGAAGGGCTGCGCACCATTGCCGGGCTCCGGCAAACGGGCTGGTTTATCTTCCACAGCATCAACATCTGGTTGATGTACTTCCTGATGACGTACGTGTGCTTCTGGGCGTTCGAGCCTACGGCCCACCTTCCGTTAATTGCGGGCCTGACCACCTTCGTATTCGGCGGCTGGGGTATCGTTATTCCCTCGCCGGGTGGTATGGGCACTTACCACTTTCTCGCCCAAACGGCCCTTGGACTCTATGGCATTCCGGGCGACGACGGTTTTTCGTGGGCCAATATTTCGTTCTTCACCATCCAATTGGGCTGCAATGTCATTCTTGGCCTGGCCTCTTTGGTATTATTACCCATCATCAATCAAACCCATCGCGTACCCAAAGCCGAACCGGCATGATCGATTATATTTCTTCTAAAATTCTACCCTCCGAACAAGCCCTTAGATTGGTCAATACCTGGCGTGCCACCCATGCGCGAATCGTATTTACCAATGGCGTATTTGACCTCGTCCACCCCGGTCATCTGCACTATCTCTCCGAAGCTCGTGCCCTGGGCACCCACCTGATCGTCGGCTTGAACGCGGACGTCAGCGTGCGGCGCCTCAAGGGCACCACCCGCCCCGTCATGGACCAGGAGGCGCGCGCGTTGCTCCTGGCATCTCTGCTGATGGTGGATCTCGTCGTACTGTTTGAAGCCGATACGCCCATCGATTTGATTACCCTCCTGAAACCCGACATTCTGGTGAAGGGGGGCGACTACCGCCCCGAAACGATCGTCGGAGCTCCGGAAGTACGGAGCTGGGGTGGAGACGTACGGGTACTGTCTTTTTTGGAAGGATATTCGAGTTCGATGATTATCGAAAAGATTCGAACTGCGGAAGAGGCATAAGCTCGGCTGGCCAGCCGAGCCCTTACCGAAACTCCTCAAAATTCGTTGACACCGTAAAGTGATTCACCCCACCACCGAGGTGAAAGGTAGACCGGCCGTAATCGATGCGAAAACGGCTGACTTTAATCCCCGCCCCGAAGGTAAATCCGGCGAGGCTACGCAGGTCATTGACGGATAGTTCTTTGCGGATGAGGTGGTTGTAGCCGACGCGCAAGCGGAAATTTTCGCGCTTCCCCAACAGCAGTTCGCCATTGAATACGAAGTGCCGGAAGAAATTATCAAACCAGATACTGCTGCCGCTGCGCTCGGCGGCTTCTTCGCCGAGGAAGATGCTTTCGTCCTGTAGATTGGGATCGTCGTATAGTATGTTCCAGCGATCGAGGTAGCGATAGATGATGCTGAATCGAAACGGAAGGTACTTGAGGCGTTTTGACAAACCAACCTGTATTTCGAAGGGGAGTGGCTCGTCGAGCTCGGCTTCCGTGTAGCTGCTCAGCTGGGTACCGATATTCCGCACCAAAAAGGTGAGGTTGAAGCGGCTGGCCGTATCCTGATAAAGGGCGGCGATGTCGCCGGCGATGCCAAAACTCGAATAGTTTTCGAGGTTGGAGTTCAGCAACTTGAGATTAGCTCCTACCGTGATGCGCTCCTCAAATACCCGGGCCGCACCGATAGTGAAAATGTAATCGCCCGCACTGAAGGTCCCAACCTCCTGCCCGTCGATTTCCCGGCGGGTCAAATCGCCGTAGTTCGTAAACTGGATGCTGCCCTGGAGGGTCGTCTCCCAGTTGGCCTGGTGCAGGCCGAAGGCTACGTATCCGTAGCCGATCTCCGCCGGATGGAAGCCGTAGCTGAACGATATGGCCTCGTGCATGGCGGGGTTGAGCAGCGCGGGATTGCGGGCGGCCAGGTTGATGTCGTCGTCGGCTACGGCGATGTGGTGGCCACCGAGGCTGGAGACCCGAGCCGAAGGAGATAGATTGAGCGACTCGTAAATAAATCGCCCGCCGATCGCCTGCGCATCAGTTTTTGCGTGGGTAAGTAGCACAACGAACACGGCCAGGAAAAGGCCGAAGAGGGGTAGCGGTAGCTTCATACGATTGGATGGTGCACTAACAGGATCAGTACGACTTAATAGGCCGTGCAAGTATACGTTAACAAGCCGGTTTTCTGTCCGCCAATTTACCAGGTGGTCATTCCGAAGCGGGGCCTTGCTCGGGCGTCCAGGTCGTTCGGCAAACCCCCATATCGCATTGCATGATGCGCTCCAGGTTACCGTTTTCGTCGTAGAGCCGCAACTCGCCGTCCTCATTGTCGCCATTGCGGTAGGTACCTTCAGCTTTCAGCTTCCCGTTGTCGTGCCACTCGCGAAAGGGTCCTTCTTCCTGATTATTGGCGAAGGCCACGCGTTCGCGCAGTTCTCCATTGGAATAGTAACTGGTCCAGGTTCCTTCCATGCGGCCGTCGGTGAACTGGCCTTTCTGCTGCACCTGAGGGAGGTCCTCAAAATATTTGCGGTAGGGCCCTTCAAAGACCCCACCGCGATAATTTTCGACAATCAGGGTATCGCCCTGATCTGTGAAGAGAATGCGCTGGCCCACCAGGGTGTCGCTACGGTAGGTAGCCAGCTCTACCAGCTGCCCCTCCGGATTGTAGCGCCGAAAGGCCCCTTCCTTGACGAGGGTTTCCTTATTGCGCTGATAGCGCTCGGTGTAACCCAGCTCATCGTATTCTTCGATGGTTTCCAGGTTATTCGAACACCCAAGTATCCCTATGAGCAGGACGAAGAAACCCAGACAAATCCGATCATTCATGCGTTGCAGTTTCCTTTATCCACTGTAACGCTTCATTATTAATCATTGTGTACAGGCACGCGACCATCTACGAGGTTGCGGCCGATACTGTCGTAGTAGAACCCATATTCCTTAATCCGATCGAGGTCGTAGAGGTTACGGCCGTCGAAGATGACCGGCTCGTGCAAAAGGTTCTTTATTACCTCAAAGCTCGGAGTGCGGAATACCGACCATTCGGTCATGATGGCCAGCACGTCGGCATCGATCAGCGCTTCGTACTGATCGCTTACCAGCGTGACCCGGTCGCCGTAGATGGCACGGATGTTTTCCATGGCCTCGGGGTCGTATGCCTTGATGTGAGCTCCAGCTTCGAGCAGCGTATCGATGGTATACAGTGCGGGTGCCTCGCGGATATCGTCGGTATTCGGCTTGAAGGCCAGGCCCCACAGGGCGATGGTTTTGCCCTTCACATCGTTGTTGTAGTAGGCCAGGATTTTTTCGGCAATGCGCAGGCGCTGCTGGTCATTGACGCCCATAACCGACTTGAGAATGCGAAAGTCGTAGGTAAATTCCTCAGCGGTCTTTGCCAGTGCCTTGACATCCTTGGGGAAGCAGCTACCGCCGTAGCCCACTCCCGGGAACAGGAAGCGCTTTCCGATGCGGGTATCACTACCCATGCCCCGGCGCACCATATCGACGTTGGCACCTACCTGCTCGCACAAGTTGGCGATTTCGTTCATAAACGAAATGCGGGTGGCGAGGTAGGAGTTGGCGGCGTACTTGGTCATTTCTGCCGAGCGCTCATCCATGATGATGATCGGATTCCCCTGACGTACGAAGGGCTCGTACAGTTGTTGCATCAGCTTTTCGGCCCGCTTGCTGCTCGTTCCGACCACGACGCGATCGGGTTTGAGGAAGTCGTCGACGGCAACGCCCTCCCGCAGAAATTCGGGATTGGAAACCACGTCGAAGAGATCCTCGCTCAGATTATCGGCCAAAATGGCGTGCACTTTTTCGGCAGTACCGACGGGAACCGTACTTTTATCCACAATTACCTTGTAGTCGGTAATAATATGGCTGAGATCATTCGCTACATTGAGAATGTACGAAAGATCGGCGGAGCCGTCTTCCCCCGGAGGCGTAGGCAACGCCAAAAAGATGATCTGGGCCGGGCCGATCGCTTCGGCAAGATCGGTGGTGAAATGGAGCCGTCCTTGCTTGGTGTTGCGTTCGAAGAGCAGCTCCAAGCCAGGTTCGTAAATGGGGACTTCCCCCCGGCGCATACGCGCTACTTTGTCGGCGTCGATATCTACGCAGATAACTTGGTTTCCTGTTTCCGCAAAACAGGTGCCGGTAACGAGGCCGACATATCCGGTTCCGACTACAGCAATGTTCATGTTGCGTCCGATTTTATCGAATTGTGTAATTAGAATCCTCTATACTTAAAATCAGGTAAATGAGGTTCATTATTTGAGGCGAAATTAGGGAAAGCTGGCACTTAGGTGATCATCGGTATGAAAACCGAGCCGATCCGCCCTGGTTTACTAGATAGGGATAACCATGAGCATACGCGCGTTTTTACTCCGTATTATCCGGTCGTTCCCACTGCAGTTGCTCTTTCTGCACCTGCGGTCTAATCTCCTGTTGTTGTTTCAGTGGTTGCTACTCCTGGCGCTGATGACCGGGCTGATCGGTCGGCGGCTGGGGGCCCAGTATCTATTTGTGGACCCGGAGTATTTGGGGAGTGTCGATTTTTTTAGCTTCTTCTTCGTCGGTATTGCCTTCGGAGGCTTCTGGATGAGTTGGAATCTGACGACTTACCTGCTTTCCTCCCAGTACTTTCCGTTTTTAGCCAGTCTATCCCGCCCCTTCACCAAGTTTTGCATCAACAACGGCCTCTTACCGTTGGGCTTTTTCTTATTCTACGGCGGGTTGATTGCCTATTTCCAGTTTCTGTACCAAAACATGTCTTCGGATGCCATTGCACTCGATCTGCTGGGTTTGGTGTTGGGCACCGGAGTGGTCGTGCTGTTGTATGCTTTGTACTTTCAGTACACCAATTGGGATATTTCCAGCTACCGCTTCGTCGACGAACTTCCTCCTAATCTTTCCCACAAATTTGCGCCGGGCCACCGCAAAGTCGATCTGGACTACATCAAGCTCGATCAGAACCGCATCCCCGTGCGCTCTTATCTAACGGAAAATTTCCGCGCTCGGTATGTGCGCAGCGTAGCGCACTACGAATCGAGTATGCTGATGAACATTTTCCGGCAAAACCACCTCAACGCGCTCATCCTGCAACTGCTCACGATGCTGCTGCTGCTCATGCTGGGCTATCTGGTGAAATTTGCCTATTTCCGGATTCCCGCCGGTGCCAGCGTGTTCATTTTTTTCAGCCTGATCACGGCAGTTATCGGTGCTGTCACTTATTGGTTCAACGAATGGCGCATGCTGATTTTCATCGGATTTCTGATCGTAGCCAATTATCTGACGACCCTCCCTCCGTTCGAACGGCATAACCTGGCCTACGGACTCGACTATACCGTGCCTCCCTCCGAATACAGCTACGACGCGCTGGAGGCTATCTATCATCCCGATACCGTCGAGCAGGATCGCCGGCGTACCATCGAGATTCTAAATCGTTGGAAAGCCAAGCAGCGCGCAGACAAACCGAAAATGATCCTCCTTGCCGTAAGCGGCGGCGGTCTCCGCGCTGCCATCTGGACCACGCGCGTCATGCAGGTAACGGACAGTCTGCTCGATCATCGGTTGATGGATCGCACCGTACTGATCACCGGGGCTTCCGGAGGGATGATCGGCCTGTCGTATTTGCGCGAGCAATTCTGGCTCGAGCAGCGCGGAGGGCCGCCCTCTTTCGGCGACCCCACGCACATTGAAACCATCAGCAAGGATTTGCTCAATCCCATTTTCTTTACGCTGGTTTCCAATGATGTGTTTCTGCCCTGGTCGCGCTTCCGGCTCGGCGACAAGACCTACTTCAAGGATCGCGCCTACAGCTTCGAGCAGCAATTTGATGAAAACACCGGACAGGTTTTCGCACGGCCGCTTTCCGACTACCGGGCAGCGGAGACGGCCGCCGAAATTCCCATGCTCTACCTGACACCGAGCGTAGTAAATGATGGCCGCCGGTTGGTTATTTCTACTCAGCCGGTATCCTTTATGATGGCGGCGCCCACTGCCCTTCGCCACCCCGGAGCCTTCGAAATCGATGCCGTCGACTTTGGCCGGCTTCTCCGTGGTCACGATGCGGATAGCCTGCGCTTCACTACCGGATTGCGGATGAATGCCACCTATCCCTACGTGTTGCCGCTGGTGCATTTGCCCACCGATCCTCAGGTAGCCGTTATGGATGCCGGCTTCCGCGACAACTACGGCATCCTTTCCGCTACGCGCTTTATCCAGGTTTTTCAGGAATGGATTCGGGAAAATACCAGCGGGGTGGTTATCATTCAGGTGAGTAGTTCGGAGCGCATCGAGGAAATATCTTCCAGCGCCGATCGCGGCCTGTTTGCTTCTCTGCTCGATCCGCTGGGGATCGCTGGTAAACTGTTGGTTTTACAGGAGTTTGAGCAAGATAACAGCCTGGGGTTCATCTACAATTTGCTGGGGCCCGACCAGTTTGATGTCGTCCGATTCATTTACCGCCCCGTCGAAGAAAATCAACTGGAGGCGACTATCTCCTTTCACATTCCCGAGCAAGAACGCCAGCAAATCCTTCAGGCCATCAACCTCCCCGAAAACCAGGAAAGCTTCCGAAGACTGGAGCATCTGCTCCGTTGAACAATCGACCTGTTGATAAGCTTTCATATTACGAGCGTGCTCTCGTAGCCCTCTCGTGGAGATGTGAACAAAAAAATCGCGGCATGAAGCAAATCGACAGACTATTGGTTGCCGGAGGAATGACCTATGGCGCCTATCGACAACTGTCTATAGACCTCTACAAAGTCGGCCAAACTACCGGAGAAAACCACAGCCCTTCTCTTCTGGAATACACCCGCCTCAACAACATCCGCATGGATCGGCTCGACCGTACCGCCAAGCTCGAAGCGGAGACCATCGAGGTACTTTCCCAACTCAACCGGCCGCTCGTTTTACTGGTTCTTAGTGAAGCATGGTGCGGCGATGCCGCTAACCTCCTGCCCTTTCTAAATCGAATGGTAGAGCGAACGGATAAGCTCCAGTTGCGCATCCTCCTCCGCGATGAGCATCCCGCCATCATGGACGCCTTTCTGACCAGGGGTACCCGATCCATTCCCATCATTATCGCTCTGGACGCAGAAACATCCGACGTACTTGGCCGCTGGGGCCCCCGGCCGGAACCAGCCCAGCAGATGGTCTACGATGCCAAAGCGGAAATCGCCAAGGGCATCGACCGGGAAGCAGAGAAAAAGATTTGGAATGACCTCAAGGTAGACCTCCAAAAGTGGTACAATAAGGATAAGGCCATTACCTTCCAAAAGGAGGTCATTGTCCTCTTGAAAGAGGTCAATACTGAAGTTGTCTCCGGTTAGGTAGTAGGGTTAATCGAGTAAAACATTAAGAATAGTGCCACAAGGTACGACTCAAAGAATTTACCCGATTATCCTTCGTAGTAGATGCGATAAATAGCGTCTGCGTAATCGTCGGAGACCAACAGTGAGCCATCGGGCAGGTGCTCGATATCCACCGGCCGTCCCCATACATCATCCGATTCTTCGTCGAGCCAGCCCGTCGCAAAGGGTTGGTAGGAGGTGGCTTCGTTGCCGTCCAGGGTAACGAGCATCAGACGATACCCAATTTTTCTGGAGCGGTTCCAGGAACCGTGTTCGGCAATGAGTAACTGCTTTTGCAGGCTATCCGGAAACATGGCTCCGGTGTAAAACTCCACGCCCAGCGGCGCTACGTGGGGCCCCAGGTTTTGAACCGGCGGCGTGAAATCGCTGCAAGGTGCCTGTTCGCCAAACTCGGGGTCTGGCAAATCGCCCTGGTGGCAAAAGGGATAGCCGAAGTGCATCCCCTCGCGGGGTGCGCGATTAAGCTCGCAGGAAGGCTGATTGTCGCCAAGGCGGTCCCGTCCGTTATCCGTAAACCAGAGGGCCTGATCATCGGGGTGCCAGGTAAAGCCCACGGTATTGCGAATACCGGATTGCACTACTTTCATCTCCCCGGTAGTTACATCCAGCTGTGTAAGACTGGCGTAAACCGGATCGTCTTCCAGACAGATATTACAGGGTGCTCCCACCGGCACATAGAGTTTTCCGTCGGGGCCGAAATCAATAAATTTCCAGCCGTGGTGCTTCTCGGTGGGGTAGCCGTCGTACACTACTTCCGGCTCTCCGGGATTATCCAACCTGGACTCAATGTCGCGAAAGCGCAAAATGCGATTCACCTCCGCCACGTAAAGATCACCGTCGCGCCAGGCCACCCCGTTGGGTAGCGTGAGATCTTCCGCCAGTGTATACACGGTGTCGGCGTGCATATCCTGATCGCGATCGACGAGCGCGTAGACCTTTCCCTCACCGCGCGTTCCTACAAAGAGTGTGCCGTTGGGAGTCAGATCCATCGATCGGGCATTCGTGACGCCTTCGGCAAACACATCAATCTGGAAGCCGTCAGGCAGCTGGACTCGATCCAGGGGTAGCTCCGTCGGGGCCTTGCGAAATAGCTTCGGGGTAGGCGGATTGATATTGCCGCACGAAGACAGGGTGAGAAGGAGAGCGATTAGGAGCAGGGTAAGTGGGTAGCGCATCATTGTAAAATAGCTTTCAGAAAGCGATCGACTGTTCGAAGGCCCATTTTGAAAGGTAAGATAAGACTTACGCTCAATGATCAAGTGGCTGTCAAGAGTAAACTATCGTCGGTAAGCCTGGAGGTCCGGAAAAGTCCGACTCAACATGGTGATCTCTCCTGAGTTGACGCGTCTGCCCTGGTAGTAGGGAACGATGAAGGCACCCGAAATACCGTTTTGCTGTAGGCGTTTACGCAACGCCTCTGCGTCCTGGAACGTACGAACGGCTCCGACGGTGTAGCGGTAGTATTCAAAGCCGGGCAGCGTTTCCACCATCGGGTGGCCGAACAGATCCAGCAGCCGGTCGTTTTGGTAGGCCTGTTTCCGGGTGGAAACCACCTGTACTTTGTAGTAAAACATCTGGTTGTGGGGCGACTCCTGAAAGAGGGGTGCATTTTTCCCAATTACCGGCAATTCGCTGGAAATACCGATTCCCGGGGCGTGGGTGAAGTTGAGTAACACCTGACTTGGCGTTCCCTTGTGCGCAACCGATCGCAGGGAAAGGCGGCCCGGATTAGCCCCGTGGGCAATCAGGTAGTTGGCTACTTCCTCCGTCCGTTTGATGCCGTTGAATAAAGCGGCACTGGTTTCTGTGGGGCTGTAGGCAGTGACGACCATTTGTAAGTCCAGGTTGTTATTGAGTGCCTTTAGCGCTTCCTCGAGCTGAAAGCTGGTCGCACCGTCGCTCGGTAGTTGCAGTCCCGGAAAAGGGATGACGAAGGCGGTTGCCTTAGGCAAGGTGGGCACCGTTGGCTCGGTGGGAGCGGTGCGCACGGGTGCCGGCTCGGCCGGAGTAGGGATCGAGGGTTGGGTCTGTGGTGGCGGAGCGGGAGTGGGCCGTGTCACCACGGGCGCTTGCACTTCGGGTTCCTCCCGCCGGAACGAGAAGACCGGTTCCATTTCCTGCTGGAAGTCCTGGTAGTAAACGACGTACAAATCCCGCTGCCCGTAGCCATCGCGGCGGGAAGAGGCCAGGAAGCCGGTGAAGCCGTCGCGGGCAAGTCGGAAGTGCGTATCGTCTGCCGCCGAATTAATAGGCAGGCCGATGTTTTCGGCCAATGTCCATTGCCCGGTCCCTTCTACGTAGAAAGACTTGACGATATCGAATCCGCCCATGCTCCGCTCGCTGTCGTTGGTGCTGAAGTAGAGCGTTCGGCCGTCGATACTAAGGAAGGGTGTCGTTTCGTCGTAGGCCGAGTTGATTCGGGGCCCCAGGTTGCGGGGCACCGACCAGCGGCCGGTATTGCGGATGCGGCGGGTTTCCCATAAGTCGAGACCTCCCTGACCGCCCGGCCGGCGGCTGCTGAAGATGATCAGCGTATCGTTGAAGAAACAGGGCGTGCCATCGCCCTGGCGAATGTCGAGCGGACTGACGAGGGGCACCGTTTGCAATTGTCGGACAGTACCCTCCTGGAAAGTATCGACGAGGTAATCGCCACTGGCCATGTCCCAGCCCTGGAAAAAGTAGAGCTTGCGCCCGCTTTGGTTGAAGTCGAGCACGATCTCGTGCCGGGGGCTGTTGAGCAGGTGGTGCATCGGCTGGGCCGCCGACCACGTGGTTCCCATCAGTTTGGTAGAATAGATATCGCTGCGGGCACTCCCAAGTATGGGGTCCGGCTCGTTGTAGGCATTGCGCATGCCACCGACATTGTCAGAGCGTACAGCAGTAAAGTAAAGCTTGCCCGAGCTATTGGGGCTGATAACCGGCCCGAATTCGTCGCCCGGGCCATTGACCTGGGGACCTAGATTTTCAACTACTACCCGGTTGTCGCGAAATTTGAGGCGCTGACCATTGTCGCACCGGCGGATCTTTTCGATCACCATCGCCCGATCCGGATGGCCCGGCCGCAGCGTGCGAAGGTAATTCTTGAAATGTCCGGTCGCCTCTTCAAACTGATGTCGGTCGTGGTAAATAAGGCCTAAATAATGATAGGCCTCCGAAAAGTTCGAACGCCGGTCTCTCACCAGATCCTCAAGCAAAGATAAGGCCTGGTCTAACTGATTAACCTGGTAGTGACACAGCGCTTGAAAAAACTGAACCTCGGGCACTCCCCTCGAATTGGGGGCTGTGCGCATCAGTTGCAGCGCTTCTTCGAATTTACCGTTCTGATAGAGGAGTTGCGCTCGTCCGAGCAGGTCATCGTACTTTTGGGCAAATAATGTGGGAGCGATGAATAATAATAGTCCCAGAAGCCACATCCGTAGCATAACAAAACGTTTGTTCCAACCGTGAGTGCATTCGGTGGAGGGGGTTTGTAAACTACTGGGCGAGTGCAATCCAATTCGGAAAGAAACAATATTTAGCCCAACTCGCGCGCTAGTTGGAGGCTTATACTTCTCGATTAACGGAAAAAGCTTCCAAATAGTCTCCGATGCGGCGTAAAAATGAACCACCCAAGGCTCCATCCACCACGCGGTGATCATAAGAAAGCGACAAAAACATCATTTGGCGGACCGCCACGACGTCTCCGTACTCCGTTTCTACTACGGCCGGCTTCTTGCGAATAGCTCCGGTAGCCAGGATCGCCACCTGCGGTTGATTGATTATCGGAGTGCCCATCAGGTTGCCGAAGGTGCCTACATTTGTGATGGTAAAGGTGCCGCCTTGAATTTCTTCCGGCTTCAGCTTGTTGGCGCGTGCCCGGTTGGCCAGGTCGTTGACCGACCTGGTTAGGCCCACCAGGTTCAGGTGATCGGCATTTTTAATCACCGGAACGATGAGGTTGCCGCTCGGCAAGGCCGCGGCCATGCCGATATTGATCTCTTTCTTACGGATAATGCGCGACCCATCGACTGATACGTTGACGAGCGGGTAGTCCTGAATTGCCTTCACCACCGCTTCGATAAATATGGGGGTGAAGGTGATCTTCTCTCCGTACCGCTCCTGATAGACCTTTTTAGCTTTGCTGCGCCAATTGTAGAGGTTGGTCACGTCCACTTCCACGAACGAAGTCACGTGGGGAGAGGTATGCTTACTATGCACCATATGATCGGCGATCATTCGACGCATCCGATCCATCTCGATGATCTCTACGTTTTCACCTGCCTTCAACGGCGGGCTTGCCGGCGCAGGACGTGCAGCGGGTTGGGGCTGAGGTTTCGACGTAGGCTGGGGCTGAATAGCTCCTCGGTTTTCGACGTAGGCGAGGATGTCGTGCTTCGTGACCCGCCCGTTCAGGCCTGATCCTTCAATCTGATCTAATTCTTGCTGGGAGATCCCCTCCTCTTTGGCAATGTTGCGCACCAGCGGGCTGTAGAATCGATCGCCACTACTCACGGGAGCCGGGGCCGCCTCTACCATTGCCGGCTCGGGCTGCCGGGCCTGGCGATCGGGTTGGTGGCTGCCGTTGCTGGATGCCGGGGTATCCGACGTTTCAGGGCCGGCAGCAGGAACATCCTCCTCGCTTTCGGCATTGATGAGGGCAATGACCTTTCCCACCTCTACCGTGTCATTTTCTTCGAACAAAATCTTGGCGATGGTACCACTGACGGGAGCGGGCACTTCCGAGTCGACCTTGTCGGTAGCAATTTCGAGAATTGTATCATCTACCTCGACGTAGTCGCCTTCTTTTTTCACCCAGTTCAGGATGGTGGCCTCCATGATACTTTCCCCCATCTTCGGCATTACTAATTCGATCTCAGCCATAATACGTTGCTTGTAATTCAGATTTTATTGGTTATCGGCCTACCGATATAGTGGAAAGGTAGAGCCGTCGGGCGGCGCAAAAATACTCGGTTTTTAACGGACCGACAAGTCCTCATTTGCTTCAACGGCCGGTTGCGGATAGTGTTTACGTACGAATTTTCGCAGTAGGTTCAGTGCCTGATTGGTGGCAAATTCGATGTTTTTCACCCGATCTTTTCCCGCTCGTATCAGATACGCCTGTTGTTCCGTTTTATTGCCGACGGCCAGCCAAATGGTCCCGACCGGCTTGTCGGGCGTACCACCGCCGGGACCGGCGATGCCCGATGTGGCGAGCACCAAATCGACGTCGAGGGTCTCCAAACCACCCCGAACCATCTCCAGAACCGTCGCTTCGCTAACCGCCCCGTGTGCCTCCAGGGTGGTTGCCTGTACCTGTAGTAGTCGCTGCTTGAGCTCATTGCTGTAGGCAATAATGCTACCCATGAAGTAGTCCGAACTACCCGAAACAGCCGTTATCTGATGCGCCAGGTAGCCACCCGTGCAGCTTTCGGCCGTTCCGAGCCGCAGTTGCCGCTGCCGGAGCATGCGTCCTACCGCCGAGGAGAGGGTATCCTCATCCATACCAAACAGAAATTCATCGAGGCGCTCCCGCATCTGGCTGTACCAGTAGTCGAGTTCGGTCCGCAGTTGGGTTTCGTCTACATGTCGACCCGTAATGCGCACCCGCACTGTACCGAGATTGGGCAGATAGGCCAGGTGAAGATAGTCGGGCAGGCCCGCTTCCACTTCTTCGATGAGGGCTGCTATATCGGTTTCGCCGGCTCCCGCCGTCAGCAGGGTGCGATACATTACGCGCGGTCCCCGCCGCCGCTGCCGCAGGCGCGGCAGGATTTCTTCCTCCATCAGGTACTGCATCTCGTAGGGAACCCCCGGCATGGCGGCCAGTACCTTCCCCTCGCGTTCGAACCACATACCCGGTGCCGTACCCATTTTATTGACGAGTATTTCCGCCGCGGCGGGCAAGTAACACTGCTGGCGGTGTACCTCCTTCGGCTGGCGGCCGAACCGCTCGAAGAAGCGTTCCATCCGCTCCCAGGTGGGTGCATGAAAACGGAGCTCGGTACCAAAATAATCGGCCAGCACCTTTTTGGTGATGTCGTCCTTGGTAGGCCCCAGGCCTCCGGTCGTCAGTACGACGTCGGCCGTGGCCAGAGCCCGGTCGAGGCCCGCCCGGATGCCCAGGGTGGAATCGGCAACACTCGACTTCTCGGCAACTTCAATACCCTCCAGCGTCAGCTGCCGGGCCATATTTGCCGAATTGGTGTCGACGATCTGCCCGACGAGGATCTCATCACCGATGGTCAGTAGATACACTTGCATGAAATACTCATTTATGAAGGAAAGACACTTCCTTCAAGTGAAAGTGCCGAATGCCCTGTTCGGTTTCGATGAGCAGCCGACCTTGCTCATCGACCCCCGAAATCGCGCCGGTAAACACGGCTCCTTCTGCCGTTTGGAATTGACTGGGCCGGCCGTTGCGATATAGCTGATGGGCGTAGGCCTGCCGAATGTCCAATATAGCGCCACTGCGGAGTTGCAGATAATATTGCTCGAGTCGAAAGAAGAGTTCGTGCCGGAGGCTATCGATTTCCACCGGCTTCCCGGCAATTTGGAGCAGACTGGCCGCCTGACTCAGATGAGTCGGAAAGACCGATTGATTAACATTCAGGCCAATCCCCACCACCGACCACTGCAATTGCTGGCCTTGCAAGCTGTTTTGAATGAGGATACCCGCCACTTTGCGATCGTCCACCAGAATGTCGTTGGGCCACTTAACCGCTACTGCTACGCCGGCTGGGAGCTGGTTGCGCACCGTTTCCGCTACTGCCAGCGATGCGACCTGAGACAACAAGAACTGCCGGGCGGCACCAAGAAAGGTGGGATACAAAATAATACTCAGCGTGAGGTTTTGCCCGGCATCTACGCTCCAGGTGCTGCCAAATTGACCTTTCCCCTGGTACTGATCGGCTGTCAGGATGACCGTTCCTTCGGCTGGTTTGGTCTTTGCTAGTAGATCAATTGCGTACTCATTTGTAGAGGGCAGACGCTCAAAGGTATGAGCAACTTTTCCAATAAAAAGGGTGTTGTTAGTGGACAACTTGTGCGTTTAATTTTTGGCATCCGTAGTGATGCCTTATATTTATTCTCAAGAATCAGGTGTAAGTTAAAACAAATCCTTTCTGAGTTCTCCCGCGGCGTTTGCCGGTTCTGCCGACGCCGCGTTGATTTGGGGAGTAGTCAGGGAACCAAAAAAATCATTGCTGAGTTTGAATTCATCCATCAAGCTGCGTGATCCGCAATCTCAATCTTCTGAAGTCATTAACGACATCATTATTGACAGCATTCAGGACATTAAGGGAAAAAACATTGTGAAACTCGACCTGCGTCAACTCGAAGACTCCCCAGCGGATTTCTTCATCATCTGCGAGGGCGAGTCAAACACCCAGGTACGGGCCATTTCGGAAAACGTAAGCCGCCGATTGAAAGAAGAACTCGGATTATATCCTTCCCATACGGAGGGGACCCGCCAGGCGCACTGGATTTGCCTCGACTATTTCGACACAGTTGTCCATATTTTTTATCACGAGACACGTAGTTACTACGAGTTAGAGGATCTTTGGAGCGACGCGGTGCTCACCGAGTACGAAACATTGTAATAGGGTGGAGGTGTAAAAGCCGGTTGGCCAAGGCAACGAATTGCAGGCACATTCGTTCCCCTCTCTAAACCCTGTCTTTCTTGGCCGATGGGCATTTAAAGCAGTAAGAATGGAAAACAACCAAAATAAATCACCGGGTTCCCGCTTCAGCTCTTTCTGGATCTACGCTGCTATTGCGGTTTTTCTGGCGGTACTCAACTATATCGCCTACAACGGTGTGAATACCGGCAAGGCCACCTACGAAGACCTCGGGGCCATGCTGGCGCGCAACCACGTCGAGAAGATCGAAGTGATCAACAGCGAATACGCTTACATCTACCTAAAGGAAAGCGCCCTAGAAGACAAGGAAACGTACAGCGATGCCGCCAGTGGAAAGTTCAGCATCCAAGACTACAACTACTGGCTGAATATCGGCTCCGTAGAGGTGTTTAAGGAAAAGCTGGACGAGATTTACGCCAAGGAAAATATTCCGGCCGATCAGCGGATCAATGAAACGTACGATAAGCGGCAGAATATTCTGAGCGGCATCCTGAATTGGGTACTCCCGCTGATCGTTCTAGTCGTTATCTGGATCTTTATTATGCGTCGCGTCAGCGGAGGGGCCGGCGGCCCCGGAGCCCAGATTTTCAGTATTGGCAAGTCGAAGGCCACCCTGTTCGATCAAAACAGCAAAGTATCCATCACCTTCGCCGATGTGGCCGGCCTCGACGAGGCCAAGGAAGAAGTGATGGAAGTGGTTGATTTCCTGAAAAATCCGAAGAAATACACCGCCCTCGGCGGCAAGATCCCCAAAGGCGTGTTGCTCGTAGGCCCTCCGGGTACGGGCAAAACCCTGCTGGCCAAGGCTGTTGCAGGCGAAGCCGGCGTTCCTTTCTTTTCCATGTCCGGATCCGACTTTGTAGAGATGTTTGTCGGGGTTGGTGCATCCCGCGTCCGCGACCTGTTTAAGCAGGCACGGGAAAAAGCGCCTTGCATCATCTTCATCGACGAGATAGACGCCATCGGCCGCGCCCGCGGGCGCAACAGCATACAGGGTGGCAACGACGAACGCGAGAATACGCTCAACCAACTGTTGGTCGAAATGGATGGCTTCAGCACCGATAAGGGTGTTATTTTGATGGCAGCCACCAACCGACCCGACGTACTCGACACGGCCCTGCTGCGCCCGGGCCGCTTCGACCGTCAGATCGCCATCGACCGGCCCGACTTGCAAGGACGGGCGCAGATCTTTAAAGTACACCTCAAGACAATTAAGGTCTCCGAAGAAATCGATCCGATGACGTTGGCCGAAATGACACCCGGTTTCGCCGGTGCCGAGATCGCCAACGTGTGCAACGAAGCGGCTCTGATTGCCGCCCGTCGCAATAAAAAATCCGTCGAACTCGAAGACTTCAACTACGCCCTCGATAAGGTGATCGGTGGCCTGGAGAAGAAAAATAAGCTCATCCATCCGGAAGAAAAACGCATCATTGCCTACCACGAAGCCGGCCACGCCGTCTGCGGTTGGTACCTCGAGCACGCCATGCCGCTCGTAAAGGTGACCATTGTGCCGCGGGGTGTCGCTGCCCTGGGCTATGCCCAATACCTTCCGAAAGAACAATACATTACCCGCACCGAGCAAATGCTCGATCAGATGTGCATGACCTTCGGCGGCCGCGCCGCCGAGCAGGTAGTATTCGATAAGATCAGTACCGGCGCACAAAACGACCTCGACCGGGTCACCAAGATGGCCTACGACATGATTACCATCTACGGAATGAACCCGAACGTGGGGCAGGTCAGCTTTTACGGCATGTCGCAGGATACGTACCAGCGCCCCTATTCGGATGAAACCGCCACCCTCATCGACGACGAAGTACGCAAGCTCGTCGAGTCGCAGTACAACCGCGCGAAGGATCTGCTCCGATCCCGCCGGCACGAATTGGAAGTGCTAGCCAACGCACTACTCGAAAAAGAAGTACTGCAAAAAAAGGATATCATCGATTTGATCGGTCCGCGCCCGATAGACACTACCGAAACCACTCAGGAATGGGCGGGCGTAGTCAATAATGTGGCAAAAGATCAGTCGGATACGTTGGGATAATTCACCGCTCCACCACCGATTGCAGGCGCTCCACTGTCCGCGTCTGAACCGTCGGCTTATCCGAGGTTGGAAGTACGAATTGATTAAAAAAAGCCCGCAGAAATACTGGGATGGGTACCGTCTGCATAAGCCGCAGCTCCTGCCCGAAGCTCGATTCCGCGTTGAGAAACGGAAGTAAGCGCTTGGCGGGGTTCCCCGCGAACAGCATCCGGAACAGGGCGTCGGCCGGATAGTAATTGCTCACTAACACCTTCAGGAGCACAGAGTCGTAGAGCTGATGCCGCCGCTGTTGCAGCGTAGGAACGGGAACGGGTGCTTTTCCTGCCGCAAGCAGATCGATGATACTCGTTACCGTCCGCTGAATGTTGTAGAAGGTATAGCCCGAAGAACCGCGCGTATCGCCGCCGGCGGTGCCGATGAAGATCGTGTTGCCGCGTTGCCGCCGGAATTTGTAATCCGTCATCGGGATGTTCCCCATTTCCGTATCCAACACTTCGTAGGTGCCGATTTGCGGCCAGTGCGCGGTGAGGTAATTTGCAATCAGCCGGTCGTAGCCGGAGATGGTCAAGTGGTTGTTGGAAAATATGGCAATTTCTACGAGCGCCTCGCGGCGCGAGGTCGGCAGCACGTAGAAAAAGCGCGCTTCGCCCTCCTGCGGCGTGCGGAAGTCCATGAAAATAGCCTCGTCCGGATTAAAGACATCAGACTCCGTGCGAATAAACCAGCCTCGAAAGTGCTGGTCCAGATAATTGACTCCCGATTTATCGATCGTATCCCGAAGTATACTACTAAAACAATACTGGGCCTGGTAGGTGCCCTGATCCGTACGTACGGTCACACCCGAAGCGCTATCCTCGATAGAGCGGACCCATTCGCGGCGATAGTCGATGTTGGGAGCCGCCTCAAATGCCTGGTCAGTGTGCTTATAAAAATCAATGCCCCGAATCATCTTATAGGCAAACGATGCCCGGTGGATAGGCAGTTGTTTGTCGAATTCAGCTCCCTGAAACACCCGTAGGTTCGACCACTGGTGCTGCACAATCGATTCGAAGGGACCGCTGCCGCGTTCCCAAAAACACCAGGTGCGGTCGTTCTGATCTTTTGCGGCCGCATCCAAAATGAGAATTCGGCGATTTTTTAAAATGGGATGCTGTAGTAATCGATAGGCCAAGCTTCGCCCCGCCGCCCCACCACCGGCGATAATATAGTCGTAGTCCGTGCTCATAGCAACAGCCAGTTAAGGAGAATGAAGAAAAGTAATTGAACGCCTAGATAGATGGGTAACAGCGGTGATCTGAATCGAATGGAAAAATAATTAAGCGGGAGCGAAAAAAGAAATGCTACGACACTCCAGGCCAAATAATTTTGCAGCGGTACTTCGGCTACGGCCCAGGTCCAGTAATCGAGGTAAATCGCTACGGGCTCGATGAAGAAATCGTAGAGCGCAATTACCAAACTAGCAAGTAGGCTAATGAGAAGGGGGTGCCGCGTCAGGCGAGCGGCCAGATCGTTGGAAGCTAGTATCAATACCGTCCAGTTGAGGGCAATGACAAAAGGGACCCCTAGCCACTGGACAATCATGGTGCTTCCGTAGGTGTATTCACCAAAAATGGCGCCGGTGGCCACACCGAGTGCCTCTACGCAAAAGGTGCCCACGAAAGTGATGGCTGCCCACAGAAACAGCCGAATATCATTGTTGCGCCGGTAGAGCAAATACAGCAATATTCCGTTGACTATCAGTAGCAACGGATCGGTTGTATACCGAGTCACCGGATAAATGCTGGGAATCACGTGGGCCACGACCCCCGAGCTGTAAGCAAACACGAGAAACAACGCAAAATAGCCCTCCGGTCGGGTGAGCCCCATGGGCCAATGGTCGAATACCGCCCGCTTGGAAAGGGTCATTATGTAGTTGCTCCGGTCATTCATAGCATCCCTAGTGAGTTGCGGACCGCCGTGCTGGCCAGCAGGTAGATCTTGTGTCCGTCGGGTACGCGAATGCGCTCACTGGCTACTCGTTCCGGAGGTGCGTTGCGGATTTTTTGGAACAGATTAGTGTAGTATTTGTAGGCCAGATATACGCCAAAGCGGGCACCTTCGGGCAATTGGACGATCCCGCGGTAGGCGTCGTTGAAGTCTTTTTCGATATCCGCCTCAATGGCGCGCTTTTTGGTATCGGTAAATTCCTGGAATTTCAGGCCCGGAAAATAGACCCGGCCCCGGTCGTAGTAATCGCTGCGGATATCGCGAAGGAAATTGATTTTCTGAAACGCCGACCCCAGGCTGCGGGCAGGTCCTTTCAGGCGTTCGTATTGCTCGGTGTCGCCCTCGGTGAAAACGCGCAGGCACATCAGGCCCACTACTTCGGCCGAACCGTAGATATACTCCTCATAGAGGGACTGCTGATAACGGTCGTGGTAGAGATCCATTTCCATGCTGTGGAGAAAGGCGTCGATCAACTCCTCCTCGATCCCGTATTCGTGTACGGTTTTTTGGAAGGCTTGCAGCACGGGATTCATGCTGATGCGCCGGTCGATGGCACGGAAAGTATCTTGTCGGAATTCTTCCAGCAAGGTCTGCTTTTCGTAACCGTGGAACGTGTCCACGATTTCGTCGGCAAACCGTACGAAACCGTATACCGCATAGATTGGGCTACGAAATTTCTTAGCAAACACGCGGATGCCCAGCGAAAAAGAGGTGCTGTATCGATTGGTAATCAGCTTGCTGCATTCTGCGCAAACCTTATCATACAATTCCATCATAGTGCCTTACTCGTGTTGTACTTCGTTCGATTAGCAAAGTGTTTATCGATTTCTGCGGCTACGACCTGCCCCGAAATGAGCGAGGGTGGTACGCCCGGTCCGGGCGTGGTCAACTGACCGGTATAGTAGAGGTTCGAAATCTTTCGACTTTTCATTTTCGGCTTCAGGAAGGCCGTTTGCAGCAGGGTATTTGCCAGCCCGTAGGCATTGCCTTTGAAGGCGTGGTAATCTTCCTTGAAGTCGCGGTGCGCGTACGAGCGCTGGTAGATGATGCGCTCCCGGATAGCGTGCCCCGTCAGACGCTCGAAGCGATCGACTATAATGTCGAAGTACTGCTGCCGCAGCGCGTCAGTGTCTTCCAGATCGGGAGCGAGCGGAATGAGGAAGAATAAATTTTCACAACCAGCCGGTGCCACACTCGGATCAGTCACCGAAGGTGCACAGCAGTAAAAGAGCGGCCGACTCGGCCACTGCGGGTCTTCGTATATCTCGTGGGCGTGCCGGCTGAAGTCTTCATCGAAAAACAACGTATGGTGGTGCAGGCCTTCCAGCTTTCGATCTACTCCTAAATAGAAAAGAAGACTGCTGGGTGCCATGGTGCGCTTGTCCCAGTAGGTCGGGCTGTATTGCCGGTACTCTTCGTCCAGCAGGTGCTGATCGATGTGGTGGTAATCGGCACCTCCTACCACGGCATCAGCTGTAAAGGTTTGGTCTGTGGTATGGACTTCCTTAATCGTGCCTCCCGGCGACTGGATGCGTGTCACCTCCTGATTGTAAAGAATCGTCACGCCTAATTCCTCGGCTAGCCGCACCATACCGCGTACGATTTGGTGCATCCCTCCCATGGGGTACCAGGTACCCAACTCCAGATCGGCATAATTCATCAAGCTATACATGGCCGGCGTTTTCTCGGGAGTAGCTCCCAAAAACAGTACCGGAAATTCGAGTAGCTTGATGAGTTTATCATTCTTGAAGAGGCGGCGAATCTGAGAAGAGATGCTCTGAAACATCTGCAGGCGGAACATGCTGGTG
Source organism: uncultured Saprospiraceae bacterium (assembly GCA_964504335.1). Classification (GTDB taxonomy): domain Bacteria; phylum Bacteroidota; class Bacteroidia; order Chitinophagales; family Saprospiraceae; genus CAZDET01. The sequence goes on along the minus strand of CAZDET010000028.1, from coordinate 2,765 downwards.
AGAATTCGTAAGTCCGCAAACTCAAAGATGGAATGGCTCGGCTTAAAAACGAACTCATCCATGCCCACGCGGTACTTGTATTCCGCCTCGGTGAGAAATTTTTGGAGCTGCATGCTGCTGCCCGGTTCCAGCGATTCGAAGAGGGCGAATAAGTCTTCCCGATTGGCGGGAATTTCCATCGTATCCCCTTCCCCGAAAACAATCTCGTAGGAAGGATTGAGCCGCACCAGCTCGTAATAATCGCTCACCTGTCGGCCAAAACGCTGAAAAAACTGCTCAAACACATCGGGCATCCAGTACCAACTGGGGCCCATATCGAAGGTAAACCCTTGTGCCTCAAACTGCCGGGCACGCCCGCCGGCTTGGTCGTTCTTTTCCAAAATGGTCACTTCGAAGCCCCGATCGGCCAGGCAACAGGCGGCGGCTAGTCCCGCAAATCCCGCTCCGATGACAATAATTTTGGTATGCTGTTCAGAAAGCGAATTGGTATTCATGTACGGTTAAAATTGCAGAATCAACAGCCCGTTGGCGGGATTGTTTATCCGTGAAACAAGCCGTAGCCGGATGAGTGTGCCAGGAAGCGGGGGGATTGGTATGAGAACGAGATTAATGCTTTAATTAAATCCAGCCTTAATTCGGTAAAGGGGGGCTTGACTCCAGCCTGATAAAGGACTATCTTTGCGGCACCGCTTTAAAAGAAGATTACTGATCTGGTAGTCTTTATTTCAAATGCCCACTTACAGATTTTGATACGGCCGTCTACATCGCTGGTAGTCGCGTGCGGAGCGCACGCTCGGGCTGCCTGTGTACCCCCGAAGGTAGGCAGGATAGGAGGGCGGGCATTTCCCACCCACATATATGGTGTGCGACCGGCCCGGCTCGGCAATCGGCTCGGCAGCCGGGGATGAAGACGTCTGTCCAATTGGGCCCCTCCAACCTCCGATAACACATTAAAACATTGCCGCCCGGCAATTCTTAATCCATTAATCATTTCCGGTTATACGCATTCATCGTCCGCGCCAGCCCCACTGCACCGAAACTCTTGACCGCCTCCGCCGCCAGTTTGATGATTTCGGTCAGCTCGGCTTCTTCCTCCGGGCTCCATTCCCCGAGCACGTAGTCGACCTGCTGCCCCTGCCGAAAGTCGTTGCCGATGCCCAGGCGCAGGCGGGCGTAGTTGTTGCCGCCCGTCAGTTGATCGATGCTTTTGAGGCCATTGTGCCCGCCGTCGCTGCCCTTGCCCCGCAGGCGTTGTTGACCGAATTCCAGATTCAGGTCATCCATGACCACGAGCAGGCGGTCTTTTTCCAGCTTTTCCTTCTGTAGCCAGTAGCGCACGGCCTTACCGCTTAGGTTCATATAGGTATTCGGCTTGAGCAACACGAAGGTCCGCCCCTTGTGCCGAAAGGTGGCCACCTCGCCGTAGGTATCCGCCCGCCATTCCACCCCTGCCTCCTTGGCCAGGTGATCTACTACCAAAAAGCCGATGTTGTGGCGCGTGTACTCGTACTTCGCACCGGGATTCCCCAGGCCAGCGATTAAGTATTTCATAGATGAACAGGTGGTGAGGTGGTGAGGTGGCGAGTACTCACTACCTCGCCACCTCGCCACCTCTCAAACTGATACATTAAACGTGCGCAGCGCCTCGTTCAGACTCGTCTTCGTATCCGTGCTTTTCTTGCGCTGCCCGATAATAAGCGCGCAAGACACCTGATAGTTGCCGGCGGGGAAGGATTTTGTGTACGTACCCGGAATGACCACCGAGCGAGCGGGCACGCGGCCCTTATAGATGATGGGTTCTTCGCCGCTGACGTCGATGATGCGCGTGCTTTGGGTCAGCACCACGTTGGCGCCGAGCACCGCTTCGCGCTCCACCCGCACGCCTTCCACTACAATGCTGCGCGAGCCGATAAAGGCATTGTCTTCAATAATGGTAGGGGCCGCCTGCGGCGGTTCGAGCACGCCACCAATACCGACGCCCCCGCTCAGATGCACGTGGCGGCCAATTTGTGCACAACTCCCCACCGTCGCCCAGGTATCGACCATGGAGCCCGTGCCTACGTACGCCCCGATGTTGACGTAGCTCGGCATCATGATCACCCCCGGCTCCAGGTAAGCACCGTAGCGCGCAATCGCATGCGGCACCACCCGCACCCCCTGCTCGGCGTACTGGTGCTTGAGCGGAATCTTATCGTGGTATTCGAACGGCCCCACCTCGATCGTCTGCATCTGCGCAATCGGGAAGTAGAGCACCACGGCCTTCTTCACCCAATCGTTCACCTGCCACTCGCCATTTTCCAGCGGTTCGGCTACGCGCAGGCGGCCCTTATCCAGGTGTTCGAGCACCTCGCCTACGGCTTCGACGGTGGCTTGGTTCTGAATTTGGGAGCGGTCGTCCCAGGCGCGTTCAATCGCAGCTTTGAGTTGTTGCATGTGCGGAGTTGAAATTTGGGGCGAAGATAGGGAACATCAACGGATGCATGCTCGCATCCGGTAGCTAGGTGGTGGTCGGTTTGGGTAGTGAAAGTAATGCGGTAATTAGGTAAGTCAGTTAATTACAGTATTACCTAATTACCGCATTAAAACACTACTCCTCTTCCTCCGATATCCGCCGGATGCGATAGCCTTGGGATTCAAAGCCAAACCAATCAGTTATTGTTTCGGCCTCCTGGGATACTGTGTACTGTTGCTTAATCCAATCCGCCCCAGATCGCAGGGTGGGTAGAGTTGTATCCAGCCAATCAGGACGATCTACGACGGCGCTA
>CAZDET010000027.1:58428-61361 GCA_964504335.1 uncultured Saprospiraceae bacterium | reverse complement strand
CGTATGTAAAGGTACTTGCCGGTTCTTGTGCCTGACAATTCCAACACACAAAAAGCACCGAAGATAGAAATATAGTTAGACTATTATTCATATTTACAATTCACTTAATTGATAAGTTAATGAGCAAAATCAAGCCTTTTGCATGGCTAACCACTCTGCATAATCGAAGCCCGTCTTGCCTTGAATTCCAAAACTAGAATATTCCAGCGACTGTGATGCGGAATCGCCGTAAAAGAAATTGAATATGACGCTGTGTTGATTGCTATGGCGGTGCACTTCGAAAAAGCGTTCGATAGATTCGTACTCGCCCGAGGGCCCCTTTTCGGATGTATTTCTCATGCGTTGGCAGACGAACACTTCCTGCTTCAAATGATCTTCCAGCGTGATGGGTTTGGGATGATGCTTCCAGTAGAAGGTCCTGCCTAGATAAGCCAATGTTCTGTCGTTGATGAGTTGTTCGGTGTAGGATTCACTCGACCAGAAATAGGGCGCGCAAAAGTTGCGCTCCACGAGTGCGTTTAATTTAAATTTACTATCAAAATCCGTGGTGTAGAAATTGGTCCACCCTCCTTTGAGATCATCCGCTAAATTTAGGACTACCGTAATTTGCGCATCTCCGGCATCTTCCAGTGTTTCGTTAAATTCGCTTATGGTGGCTTCCATGAGCCGTTCTGCTTGGAGGGCCTTCAATTCCCTAATCTTCTCGAGGACGTGCTCTTTCGCCATCGGATTGAATCCCATAATTGGCAGAACCATATCTTTAGTTGCCCCCTGGAGTTTCGATAAATAATCCTGAAACCGCTCTCTGGATCTGGGTTGACCATAGAAAGCCTCCATCTCATCTAATATGGGGAAAAGATGGAAAGTCATGGCGTATGGTTGTTCGATTGTTGCTTTTGCCAGGTAGTTCTTTCAATCACGTGCACGGCGCAGCGATCCGTTCCAAATAGCCTGGTTTCTAAATAGTTAAATCCAATTTCCTGATAAAACTTGATGGCGCGCGCATTCGATTCCAGCGGGTCGATCAACACTTCGGTAACCTCTTCATTGGCGAAGCATCGTTGGAGGGCCAGTCGCATCATTTCCGTGCCGTATCCCTTACCCAAGTGTTGTGCTTCGCCGATCCAAATATCGATTGCCCGTTTATTGGCTTCAATGGTTCCCCAATAATGAGTTTCTTCCGCTGCCGGATCGATGATTTGCAGGAAGCCAATCGGCTGTCCATCCAGTTCGGCAATAAGTTGTTCTCTCCATGCAGGATTGCGGGAAAGTTCGCATTCCCAATTCCAATCGTCGTTGGGGTCGGATTCGATGACGTGCGGCTGTTCGTCCCAGTGCTTCAGGAAGGCTAAGTCGTTGATGGTGGCTTTGCGTAGTTGGATCATGTATTAATAGTGTATCCCCGAACCTGACTTAAAATTAAATGCAGAACTACTCAAGCCCTTTGAATTCAGGTTTCCCAATAAACCAATCTATACCCAAACCAAAGTGATTTGGGTATAACCCCACGGACAAATACTTAGTTTCCTTTAGCGTAGCCACAAGGAATATAGTACTCTATAATAGTTAGCTGGGCTTCGTATTTCGCTAGAATGGAGGGAAACAAACAAAAGCGCCCCGGTCATCGACCGAGGCGCTTTGCCGTAGTAGCGGAGGCAGGACTTGAACCTGCGACCTTCGGGTTATGAGCCCGACGAGCTACCAACTGCTCCACTCCGCGCTGTTATTTTTTCCCCGTTTCTGACGGGATGGCAAAGATAATAACAATACACTTCCCGAGCAAGTTTAAATCGGGTTAATGTTTTACTCTTCCGATTCGGGAGCCAGCTCGATGCGCAGGCCGGCCAGGCTGGGCTCAATGGGAATTTGGCAGCCAAGCCGGGAATTATCCTCGACGAAGAACGCCTGATCGAGCATGTCTTCTTCGGCTTCTTTCATATCGGGCAGCTCGTGTTCGGTAAGAATATAGCAATGGCAGGTGCTGCACAGGGCCATACCGCCACAGGTCCCTTTGACGGGCAGCTCGTGGGCCTTGCACACTTCCATCAAATTCATATTCATGTCGGTAGGGGCTTCCAGCTGGTGTTCCTCACCGTGGCGGTCCACTACTGTGATCAGTACCGTATCCTCCATCTAAGGGGCGCGTTTAAATTGAAGGGCGAATTTAAGGACTTTTTAATTACAACCGACGCACCCAAATGTTGCGGTAGCTGACTGCATTGCCGTGGTCCTGCAGCATCAGTGGAGCCGGGCCGTGAGCAACTACTTGGGGGAGGCCAATGTACTCGGTGGTTCCCTTGATTTCGCGGTGGTGGTGGATGAGGACACCGTTGTGCAGGACGGTCATATATCCAGGGCGGATACGCTGCCCATCGGCATTGAAAACGGGGGCCGTGTACAAAATATCGTACGTCTGCCATGCTCCGGGCGGCCGGCTCGCGTTGACCAGCGGCATATACTGCTTGTAAATGGCACCACACTGACCGTTGGAATAGGTCTCGTTTTGGTAGCTGTCGAGCACCTGGATTTCGTAGCGCTTTTGTAGAAAAACGCCGCTGTTGCCGCGGCCCTGGCCTTCACTTTCCACTACCGCCGGGGTTCGGAATTCGAGATGGACTTGCACATCTGCGAAAGATTCTTTGGTTTGAATATCTCCGGTGCCTGCCTGCACGGTGAGCACGCTCTCTTCGAATAACCACTTGACGGCGCTGCCGTCCGGGTGCGTCCACGCAGCCGTATCGGTACCGTCGAACAGGATGATCGCATCGGTTGGTGGTAAGCGGGCTTCTGCACCGGGCTGGACAATAGACGGCCTGGGCTCCCAGACTTCCGTGACTTCGGGATCAGTGATTCTGACCATGTGTTAATGCTTTAATAAGTTGCCGGGGTAACACTTAATGCTTGAAGTATTAAGATATGCTGAAAGCATGACT
>CAZDET010000027.1:33791-58328 GCA_964504335.1 uncultured Saprospiraceae bacterium | reverse complement strand
CTTAACGAATTAAAGCATTCCCCTCCAACAGCCTCCACCAAGATCTCGTAAATTTGGGGCGACAGCCAACGAAACGGCCCCTGGGGCTGTATGATAATAACCAACCAACGTAAAACCATCCACCATGAAGGAAGTGTATATTGTTTCTGCCCTCCGTACGCCCATTGGCAGTTTTGGCGGGCTGCTACAGCCGTTATCCGCTACGCAGTTGGGCAGTACCGCTATTCGTGCAGCGTTGTCGAAGGCAGGCGTCGATCCGAAACTGGTCGACGAAGTGTTTATGGGCAACGTGGTGTCGGCCAATTTGGGGCAGGCACCGGCCCGGCAGGCGGCACTCGGGGCGGATATCCCGAATGCTGTTCCCTGTACGACCGTCAATAAAGTCTGCTCCTCGGGGATGAAGACGATCATGTTCGGCGCGCAGTCGATCATGCTGGGACAAAACGACATTGTAGTAGCCGGCGGCATGGAGAGCATGAGCAATATCCCCTACTACATCCCTTCCGCCCGCTGGGGCAATAAGTACGGCCATACTCAAATGGTGGATGGCCTGGCCCGCGACGGGCTCAACGATGCTTACGACCATACAGCCATGGGTGTAAGCGCCGACGCCACCGCAGCGCGGTACAACATCAGCCGCGAAACCCAGGATGAATATACCGTGCGCTCCTACCAGCTCGCCGCCCAAACCACTGAAAAAGGCTTATTTCAGGATGAAATTGCGCCGGTCACCATTCCGCAACGCAAGGGCGATCCGCTGGTCGTGACGGAAGACGAGGAATACAAGCGGGTCAAATTCGAAAAGATCCCGAATCTCCGGCCGGCTTTCAGCAAGGATGGCACCGTTACTGCCGCCAATGCTTCTACGATCAACGATGGTGCAGCCGCTCTCGTCCTGGCCAGCAAGGAAAAAGTCGAAGAACTCGGACTGCAGCCCCTCGCCCGCATCGTAGCGTTCGCCGACGCTGCCCACGAGCCGCAATGGTTCACCACCGCCCCTACCCTGGCCGCTCCCAAGGCGCTGAAACGGGCCGGCATGGAATGGTCGGACGTGGATTACCTGGAAGTAAATGAGGCCTTCGCCGTGGTTCCCTTGGCCTTCGGGCAGGAATGCACAGTAGACGTGGATAAGATGAACGTACACGGCGGCTCAGTTGCCATTGGCCATCCGCTTGGCGCTTCGGGTGCCCGAATTGTCGTTACGCTCCAGAACGTTCTGCGGCAACGCGATGCCAACGTAGGACTCGCCACGCTCTGCAACGGCGGCGGCGGTGCCTCCGCACTCATCATTGAACGGATTTAATAGCGAATGGCGAATAATGAATTCCAATTCGCCATTCGCCATTCACTATTAATCAGAATTGGTTATTTCCTTCTCCGCCCTTGGCGTCGTCATTGTTGATAATGCTGCCACGGCGGCGTTGGTTGCGGAAATCGACCTTACCGAAACTGTAGCGGAGGCTAATTCCGATACTCCGGAAGGGAATGCTGAAGTTGGAAGTTTGCTCGAAATCCTCGCCGCGGAGTTCGCTTGCGAAATCTTTGTTTTCCACGAAAGGCTCGACAGCACGGACGCCGAGGCTGAATTGCTTGCTGAATTCCTTGCGGGCACCGATACTGAAGATGGAAAAACTCGGGTTTTCGCCTTGTAACGTCTGGCGGGGAGAGCGGTGAAAACCGAAGGCTTCGATCATCCAGTCGCGGGGTAACTTGAAGCTGGAACCGAGGTTGCCGTTCCACTGCACCGTGGAGCGGGTGAGGTTGCCGATACTATCGATCTTCGATTCGGCATCGTAGCTAAAGACGTTGACATTCATGCGAATCGTCCAAATTTTGGCAACCGTCACCGAAGTAAAGAAGTTTACGCCTAAGCTGCGGTTGATGCCGATGTTGAGGAAGGTCTGACGGCTTACCTGAGTTACCGGATCGACCTGCAAGAAGCTCTCGATGGCATCGTCGGTGTAGCGGTAGTATACCGACGCGTTGATTGCTATTCCCTTTACAAAAGTATTGTACCCCAGTTCGTACTGATCCACGATTTCCGGATCTAGGAAGGGGTTACCTTCGGTGACATTGTTGGGGTCGGAAATTTCGGTAAATGGATTGATGAAAAACAAGCTAGGGCGCTGAATCCGGCGGGTATAGCTCAATTTTACATTGGAAAAGTTCTTGAGTTTTCGGTTAATGATAATTGTGGGCAGGAAATTGTCGTAAGATTGCTCGAACTCGTCGTCTAAAGTGCGATAGTCCCCGGCTATTTCGGTGTGCTCGTAGCGCAGCCCGGTGATCAGTCCGGTCTTTTCCCCGAGTTGGATATTGGTTTGTACGTAGGCGGCGTACACGTCCTGATCGTAATTAAATACATCCGTGAGTTGGCCAACGGGGACAAAATCATCGTTTTGGTCGCTGCGCTGCGAGGTAGCGTAGTCACTCTCGATCCGGCGCAGTACGCTTTTCAGGCCGGTTTCCAGCTTGACCTTTTCGCCGAAGGGATGGACGTAGTCCGTTTGCAGCGTGTATTCGGTATTGGTACCATCGTTCTTATTGAGCAGATCGAGCTGGTAGCGTTCCAGCGTCCCTTCCTGATCGACGATGTTGTCTGTAGTGGATTGATTGCCGCTAATTTGGAAAGCTGCGGAAAATTCCCGTTCCGAATTGGGGAAGGTGCGCCGGTAGTCAGTTGTCCAGTCGAAGCCGGTACGATCGGACTCGACATCGTTGATGCGCAAGAAGGTATCTGCTGGATCGGCGCTACCGAGGCGGAGCAGGCTGCCTTCGATTTCTCCTTCGTTGCTGCGCAAAAATCCATTGAAGCGGATACCGGAGGTAATGCTGTTGTAAGCATTGAAGTCGTAGAAAGCTCCGAAGTTACCGTTGAAGCCGAGGATTTGGTTGTTATTGGTGCCGTCTTGTTCCAGAATGGTCTCCGCGTCGGAATTGATACCATCGCGGCGGAAGAAGTTGCTTTCCCCTTCCCGGCGCCACGACCAGAAGCTGTTGGCGCCGCCGTTTAGGCCGAAGCGGCCCCGCACGAGGTTGAGGTTAAGCCCGGCGTTATTCTGCCGGGTTCCGATACTCGAATTGACCGATCCGGTGAGGCCCTCGGCCGTCTTTTTCTTAGTGATAATATTGATAATGCCTGCAGAGCCTTCGCCGTCGTACTTGGCCGATGGCGTTGTGATTACCTCAATATTTTTGATTTGATCGGCCGGAATGGTCTTTAATGCCTCCGCAGGATTTGACGCAAAAAGAGAAGAAGGTCGACCATTAACAAGAATCTGAATATTGGACGAACCCCGCAGGCTGACATTTCCTTCGAGGTCGACGGATAACAGGGGGACCTTCCGCAACACGTCGGAGGCATCGCCACCGGTGGAAGTCACATCCTTCTCCGCGTTGAATACCAGCTTATCGATCCGGTTTTCCACGAGTGCGGCCTCCCCCTCTACGGTGACCGCATCAAGGGCAACGGCGGAAGATTCCAGAAGGATTTCCTCCAGGTCTAAATCGGGTTTTTCCGGAGTCGTCTCTACTTCGGTCACGATCTTAGGCTCGTATCCGATGAAGGAGATGTTGAGGCGATATTTGCCGGTGTTTACCTCCGTTAGGCGGAACGAACCATCTTCCTCCGAAACGGTTCCATCGACCTGCTTCTCGGAGCGAGCATTAATCAGGACAACGGTAGCAAATTCGACCGGTTGGCCCGTCAACGAATCGACAATAGTCCCCTGAATACGGCCGGTTACTTTAGGCCCCTGCGAACGGCCAAACCCACCGGACGGCGGCTGCGCCACAGCCAAAGTAGTGATGAATGATAGGGCAAGGCTCCAAAGTAGACGTGTGCACATAATGGTGAATATGTTGAAAATGCGAAGTTTAAACGTGGGTTTACGGCAATCGTTCAGCTGACAATTCGGACCAACGGCTCGCAAAATGGCAAAGTGGGGGCAAGCGGCTGTTTTCAATCGGTGAGCAACCGGAATTTCTCGACGAGTGGGGAGTATATTTATATGTTGTCACAACTTTTTGTCCAAACAAGTCATTCTCAAAGGGCGTGGCATTTACCCGTGGTTTGTGTGAGCAATCTAATAACGTTACCTTTACTAACATGGACGGAATCAAGCCCACAGTGCTGAATGAGCAAGAAGCGGAAAAGCTCCAACGTATCGCGTACATCCTGAAAACAGTTGCTCATCCGCTCCGACTGGGCATCATTCACCTCCTCGAACAGCACCCTCGCTTATCGGTCACTGAGATATGCGATGCGTTGCAAAGCGAGCAATCACTAACCTCCCATCATCTGCAAAACATGCGGCTGAAAGGGATACTGAGTGTGAAGCGGGAAGGTCGCAGCATGATGTACAGTTTGAAGGAACGGGACGTGTCGTTGGTGATCGAGTGCCTGGAAAATTGCCAGTGTAATATGTGAGGAAGGGTGTGGGTGTGAGCTTTTGTGTATATTTCTATTGAAATAGTTTGATATTGTAGGTTAGTTATAACCGGTCTAAATACCGAATTCGGCTTTTATTTAGTTCGTCTGCCCCCTACCTTTGAGCTATCCGAAAGGGTAAATACGCATATTATGGCTGCTAAGCGAAAACGGTCTCTGTTCTCCAGTATACTCGCTGTCAAGTGCCCGCATTGTCGGCGGGGAGATATGTTTGAGACTGGCCATTTCTCCTGGAAAAAGCCCTTCGAGATGCGTTCGCACTGTCCGGTGTGCAATCAGGACTTTGAGCCGGAGATTGGTTTCTACTACGGGGCGATGTTCATCTCCTACATTTTCACGGGCTTCTTCGCCTTGTTTTTCGTGATGATCGTGCACTGGGTGTTTGGGTGGAGTCTGTTTGCCAGCTTTGTGGCACTAGTCGTTGTGTTGGGCTTCTTTTTCGTGTATATTTTCCGATTGGCGCGTTCGATCTGGATCCATATTATCGTAGCCTACGACCCGAAGGCCGTTGCCGAAACCTAGTTTTTCGGGCAACCCGATTCGTATTTCATCCTTTCGGTTCCTTTTTTCACGGTGGCCCTCCAACAGACCACCACTAACCGAAGGATTTGCTGTATGGACGTAGAAATCTTATCCAGAATTCAATTTGCATTTACCGTTGCTTTCCACTACATCTACCCGCCGCTAAGTATCGGGCTCGGGTTGATCATGGTGATCATGGAGGGGCAGTATTTGCGAACCAAGCAACAGGTTTACGAGGATTTAGCTCGCTTTTGGACCAAAATTTTTGCCCTTACGTTCGGAATTGGCGTGGCTACCGGTATTGTGATGGAATTCGAATTCGGTACCAACTGGGCGGTATATTCCCGTTACGTGGGAGATGTATTCGGCAGCGCGCTCGCCGCGGAGGGGATCTTTGCTTTCGCCCTGGAAAGTGGTTTTCTGGGGCTACTATTATTCGGCTGGAATCGCGTTTCACCGCGGGTACACTTTATTGCCACCGTTGGGGTCTTTCTCGGATCTTGTTTTTCGGCCATCTGGATTGTGGTCGCAAACTCCTGGCAACAAACCCCCACTGGCTTTCACGTGGTAGGAGAAGGCATGGATGCCCGGGCTGAAATCGTGGATTTCTGGGCGATGGTGTTCAACCCATCCAGCGTCGATCGCTTGCTACATGTGTGGAATGGTGCCTTTATTGCGGGTGCTTTCCTGGTGCTCAGTGTGCACGCCTACTACCTGGTTCGGGATCGGCACGTTGATCTATCCAAGCGGGCCTTTAAAATCGCACTGGGCGTATCGATCGTGACCGTTTTGCTACAACCTTACCTGGGGCACCGCTCGGCCATGTACGTGGCGGAGCATCAGCCAGCGAAGCTGGCCGCCTTCGAAGGCCATTATCCGGCTTCCGCACCGGGCGATTTATTCATTGTAGGGTGGGTCGACGACGAGTCGTCCACCACAACCGGAATTGCTGTTCCGGGGGGATTGGGATTTTTGTTGGAAGGTGATTTCGAAGCTCCCGTCACGGGTTTGGAAGCCTTCGAAGAGCGCGATCGGCCCGATACGATCAACGGCGTTTTTCAGGTGTACCACATCATGGTTTCGATTGGCATGGCCATGGTGGGCCTGGTGCTGCTGGCTGGTTATTACTGGTGGCGCGGCACCTTGTTCAGGCAGAAGTGGTTGCTTTGGATATTCGTTCCGGCCGTACTCCTTCCCCAAATCGCCAACCAAACCGGCTGGTACGCCGCGGAGATGGGGCGCCAGCCCTGGGTAGTGTACAACCTGCTGCGCACGAGCGATGCGTTGAGCGAAGCCGTCACCGCGGAGCAGGTGCTATTCTCGTTGATTATGTTCACGGTCATTTACCTGATCCTGTTCCTGCTCTTCATTTATTTATTGAATAAAAAAATCCAGCACGGACCGCAGGATTACGGACCGGCGGATCATCAGCCGCTGCGGGATGAGGTGGCGGAGATTGCCGCGAAGCGATTGAGTTAATGTTTTAATGCCGTCTGCGACGTGCTTTAATGATGTAATTAAAAGAACTACACACATGTTATTTGGAATAGAGCTGACCACCTGGTGGTTTTTAGTTGTCGGTGGATTGTTTAGTGGGTATGCGATTCTCGATGGATTCGATTTAGGGGCGGGGGCCTGGCATTTGTTTTTCCGCACGGAAGAAAATCGGCGCATTGCGCTCAACGCTATCGGTCCGGTGTGGGACGGAAACGAGGTGTGGCTGGTTATTGGGGGCGGTACGTTATTTGCCGGTTTCCCGGAGGTGTATGCCTCTTTATTTTCGGCGATGTACATTCCCTTCATGCTCTTTCTGTTGTTTTTGATTTTTCGGGCGGTGTCTATCGAATTTCGTTCGAAAGAACCCATGAAGTGGTGGCGGCAGATGTGGGATATCAATTACAGTATTAGCTCCATCATGCTGGCGGTGTTGCTGGGAGTGGTTCTTGGAAATGTATTGATAGGCATGCCCCTCGACGAGGACTTTGTATTCAGAGGGCATTGGCTCCAATTTATCAATCCATTTTCGGTGCTCACCGGTCTTACTACCCTCGCTCTTTTTATGGTGCACGGGGCGCTTTATTTGCTCATGAAAACGGAAGGGCGATTATACGTCCAGCTGACGGTTCTAGTAAAAAGTGCCATTCGATTCTTTGTGCTGGCCTTTGCCCTGACCACTGTGTACGCGTTGGTATTCATTCCCCATCTTTCCGATGACTTTCGAAGTGCGCCCATCCTGTTCGGCCTGCCGCTGCTTACGTTTGGGACTATCGCGCTCATTCCACGGCTCGTGCGAAAGCGGCAGTTCCGCTGGGCATTTGTTGCCAGCTCTGCCGTATGCGCATTGCTGCTGATGCTCGTGGCCGTCGAAGTCTACCCGATTGTGTTGCGCTCCACTATCGATCCGGCCAACAGCCTGACAGTCACGAATTCCGCTGCCAGTGACAAGTCGCTCCGCATCATGCTGACGATCGCCGCTATCGGGGCGCCGTTGGTGCTGGCCTACACCGTGTTTGTCTTTTACACGTTTCGGGGGAAGGTGCGGCTGGATGAAAATTCTTATTGATGTGCCGAGTTGCCAATATGCTAATATGCCGATGTGTCAATTTGTCAATACATCAGCACATTGTCTCATTAGCAGATTGCCTCATTAATTTCACTTTTGCCGGAAGAAAATACTGATCGGGCAGCCCGAGAAGGAGAAGTGTTTGCGCAGCTGGTTTTCCAGGTAGTTTTTGTAGTTCTCGCGGATATGCTTGGGGTGGTTGGCGAAGAATGTGAACGCCGGATACGCGAGTGGTAGCTGGGTGATGTATTTAATTTTGACCAGGCGGCCGCGGTAGGCGGGCGGTGGATAGCGTTCGATGGCGGCAAGCATGACTTCGTTGAGTTCGCTGGTTTTGATGCGGCGGGTGCGGTTTTCGTACACCTGTAGGGCCGCTTCGATGGCCTGAAAAATGCGTTGCTTCTCCGTAGCTGAAATGAACAGAACGGGCAGGTCATTGAACGGTGCAACCCTTCGGAGGACTTCTTTTTCTACGTCGCGGGCGGTATTGGTTTCTTTTTCGACTAAATCCCACTTATTAAGTAAGAGGACGATTCCCTTGTTACGGCGCTGTGCCAGCCGGAAAATGTTGAGATCCTGGGCTTCGACGCCGAGGGTCGCATCGATCAGGAGCAGGCATACATCGGCTTCCTCAATGGCCTTGATGGCGCGCATGACGGAGTAGAACTCCAGGTTTTCGCGTACGCGGTTCTTGCGGCGGATGCCCGCGGTATCGACTAGGATGAATTCCTTCCCAAACTTGTTATAGTGCGTATCGATGCTATCGCGTGTGGTGCCGGCGATATCCGTAACGATGTTGCGTTCTTCGCCCAGCAGAGCATTGACTAGGCTCGATTTGCCGGCGTTCGGTTGACCGACGATGGCGAAGCGTGGCAGTTCACCCGTGGTCGGTTGCTCTTCGACGAGGTGTTCGGACACGGCGTCGAGCAACTCCCCCGAACCGCTCCCGGTCACGGCGGAGAGAAAATAAGTTTCTTCGAAACCCAGGCCGTAAAATTCGTTGGCCTCCAGTTGCCGCTGATGATTATCGACCTTATTGACCGCCAGAAAAACCGGTTTTTCGGTGCGCCGCAGGATGTCGGCCACTTCCTCGTCCAGGTCGGTCAGCCCGGTAGATACATCGACCATAAAAATAATGACGCCGGCCTCCTCAATGGCAATTTCCACCTGGGAGCGAATCGCCGCTTCGAAGATGTCGTCGGAGTGCTGAACAAATCCACCGGTATCGATGACGGTAAAGGTCTTTCCGTTCCAGAAACTCGTGCCGTACTGGCGATCACGGGTGACGCCGCTTTCATCATCCACGATGGATTGCCGCTCGCCGATCAGGCGGTTAAAGAGCGTCGACTTTCCGACGTTCGGTCGGCCCACGATGGCAACAATGTTGTGCATGTCCTCTTTTGGTAAGAAGCCAAAGCTAAGAAAGTTGCAGTATATTACCGCCCCTTCAATCCGAACATCATGCGCATCGGCATCCTTTCGCGCGGCCCGCAGCTCTATTCTACCCGGCGTCTGTACGAGGCTGGCCGGTTACTCGGCCACGACATGCGGGTCATTGACCACACGGGTTGTACGCTAATGATTCGGGACCATCGCCCGACTGTGTATTATCAAGGCCGGTCGTTGCACCAGCTCGACGCCGTCATTCCGCGAATTGGGGCAAGTGTCACTTCACTGGGTGCGGCAGTCATTCAGCAGTTTGAACTCATGCAGGTGTTCACTCCGACGCGCGCCGAATCGCTCTTACGTGCCCGCAACAAGATGCGTTGCTTGCAGCAGCTCGCTGCTGCCGGAGTGCCCGTCCCGAAGACGGTAATGCTAACTCATAGCCAACCATCAAAGCAGCTAATGAAGGAGCTCGGCGGCTTTCCCATTGTAGTAAAAATGCTCGAGAGCACCCACGGGGTTGGGGTAGCGCTGGCCGATACGCCCATCACCTTGCACGCCACGGTCGAAGCCTTTATCCGGTTGCACGAAAAGGTCTTGCTCCAGGAATACATTGCCGAATCCAAGGGGTCGGATATGCGCGTAGTGGTAGTGGACGGCCGCATCGTCGCCGCCATGCGGCGGCAGGCACAGCCCGGAGAATTTCGTTCCAACCTACACCGGGGCGCCACAGCGGAGCGGATCGAATTATCGGATGAGGAAACGGTACTCGTACAGAAAGTAGTAGATTTGATGGATTTGGATATTGCCGGTATCGATATACTCCATAGTAAGCGCGGACCACTGGTTATGGAAGTCAACGCATCCCCTGGCCTGGAGGGCGTCGAGCGGATCACTGGCGTAAATATTGCGGAATCCATTATTCGGATGGTCGAGCAGCGTTGTGCCGCCTCCCTGTAAACAATTCGAAATCGATGACCAAAGCGGACCCTTTGATGCCCATTCAAATCGCGGACGAGTCGATTGCTCCCGGTGAGGAGCGGGTGGTGAAGCTACCGGTGGGCCAGCTATCCAGTGGGAATCGCATTTCCATCCGCGCGCATGTGTATCGAGCAAAACAGCCGGGTCCGACGGTCCTGATATTGGGAGGCGTCCACGGCGATGAAATCAACGGGGTGGAAATCGTTCGCCGCTCCATTGAGCAAGCGTATTACGATAGTCTGCAATGCGGCAGTGTCATCGCCATTCCGCTGCTCAACATCTATGGGTTTATCAATTACAGCCGCGATGTTCCCGACGGGAAGGATGTCAATCGGAGTTTTCCCGGATCGTCTAATGGCTCGCTTGCCGCGCGCGTAGCCCACGCCCTCAACAATCACATTCTACCGAAGGCCTCCTTTGGCATTGACTTTCATACCGGCGGCAACGGAAACTACAATTTTCCGCAAATCCGGTATACTCCTAATCACCCGGAAGCGGAAGAGCTGGCAAAGGCCTTTGCCGCCCCCATTTCATTGGCCTACAAGCCCATCAATAAATCGCTGCGCAAAATTGCCAAAACGAATTACGACATTCCGATCCTCATTTTCGAAGGAGGAGAAAACCTGCGTTACGACGGCCCCAGCATTGACCACGGTCTGGCGGGAATTCAACGAGTACTCCACGCCAACGGGATGATTGAATCTGCCCCACCCGTAGCGCATACCCTTCGGCATTTCTCCAAAACCTCGTGGCTGCGCGCTTCCAGGGCCGGCATGTTCCAGTGGCTCAAGCCCGCAGGCTACGCCGTACGCAAAGGAGAGCTTCTCGGCCTCATTACCGATCCGCACGGAATTTTAAAGACCAAACGCATCGTATCGCCCCGCGATGGGTTCATCATTGGCCATAACAACAGTCCCGTGATCAGCATGGGGGATGCGTTGTTTCATCTGGCGGTCTGGGAAGAGGGGCAGGAAATGCTTTAATGCGTTACCAGCTACTCAGCAAAGAAGGTAGGCGAATCAAAAACGCCTGATCCGACAACTGCGGCAGCCGCTGCCGACCATCCAGCTTGGTGCCGCTGGTTTCCTCATCGAGGAAGGCTTCGCGGCTATCGTGGGTAATGGGCGCGCGCTTGGATTTCTCCAGGGCACTGTTGAGCTGCGCTACGTCGGCTATGAGAAATACGCTGAAATCTTTTTCTAGCTGCTCGACCTTGGCTGCGAGGCGTTCCGCTTCCTCGATTTGGGACGTGGAGGGCATGCCCGGATACTGGCTGACCTGGCCAAAGAGTTTGCTGACCTCTTCCTGCAGACGATCTTCTTCATTGACGTAACCGTCGCCCCCCATGAAGCTAATACGATTCTTCATCCGAGTGGCCCGAACCGCGATGGTATCGGCCACGTACTGGCGCTTGCGCGACAGGCCCGTGATCGTATCTGACTGCGTATGGATTTGATCGAGTACCTGGTACATATAGGCCAAGTTTTCACTCATATCGTAGAGCATCATGACAGTCTCGCGCTGCTTGGCTCGGCCCTCTGGCTTATAAGGTGATTCGGGATCGTAAACCAACTCGAAACTAGCATCGTAGGTCTTTTTGCCTTTGATCAGTTTCACGTCGTATTTGCCCGCCGCCAAGTTTGGCCCGAATAATGCCCCAAACAAGGAGGAACGGTTATTGGACGGTGCCGTTTTGGGTGCCTCGATAGCTGTCGGCATTGATACTGCATTGAGCCCTGCGCTTTTTCCAGCTTGCAGGGTTTTGATCAACTCCCCATCTTTGTACACCTCGATATACATCTTACCAAAGGTATGCCGCTTCGGGGCGTAGTACACGATCTGCGCCGCCGAGGAGGGGTTGCTTCCTACGTAGTTGCCGGAGCCCCCGAACCAACCACCACTGGTGCCCGGATCGCGGAGGATCGTCGGTTCGGTTTTCATGAAGGTCAGTTCTTTACTTGCCACTACTTCCGGCTGAATCTGGCGAAGAGCCTCCAATTCATCCAGGATAATGACGCCCCGCCCGTGCGTACCCAGCACGAGGTCGTGCTCCCGCGGATGAATCACCATATCCCGAACCCCCACTTTCGGCATGTTATTCTTGAAGCGCGCCCAACTGGCGCCTCCATCCACGGAGATGTACAATCCGAATTCCGTGCCGAGGAAGAGCAGGTTTGGATTCACCAAATCCTGGCGCACGCTCAGGGCATAGCCTTCGACGTCCGCACCGGCCACGAGGTTGGTCCAGGTAGCTCCGCCATCGGTGGTCTTGTACAGATAGGTGGTCATATCGCCGGTACGGTGCCCGTCGAAGGTCACGAAGGCCGTTTGTGCATCGTGCGGGCTGGGCTCGACGAAGGATACCCAGGTATTTGCTGGAAGCTCCGGCACCTGCTCAACGACATTCGACCAGTTCGCTCCACCGTCGGTGGTTACTTGAAGGTTGCCGTCGTCGGTACCGGCCCAGACTAAGTTGGGATCGAGGGGGGATTCAGCAATAGCGTAAATAGTCGTGTGGTTTTCGGCGGTGGAGTTGTCGATACTCAACCCTCCGGAGAGGTGCTGCTTCTGTTTTTCGGGATCGTCGGTGGTGAGATCGGGGCTGATGCGTTCCCAGCTATCACCCAGGTCATCCGATCTGAATAGGTACTGAGCGCCAAAGTAGATACGATCTGGATTAGAGGCACTCAGGTGCAAGGGGGCATTCCAGTTGAAGCGGAGTTTTTCCTCTTCCTCTCCGGGGTAGGGCTTGATGCTTTTTGCAACGCCTGTATTTTCGTTGTAGCGCACCAATTCACCGCCCTGGTACTCGCTGAAGATAATTTCATCTCGTTCGGGGTGGCGGAAGGAGTAGAAACCGTCGCCGCCGTAGGTTTGTTTCCAATCGCTGTTGGTAATGCCACCCGATTTGCGGCTGGGGCCGTACCAGGAGCCGTTGTCCTGCAGACCACCGTAGACGTTGTAGGGTTGATGATTATCTACGCTGACGTGGTAGAATTGCGAGGCGGGTAGGTTCATCCACATTTTGAAGGTATAGCCCAGATCGAAACTCTCGTACACCCCCCCATCCGTGGCCAGCAGGATGTGATTTTCGTTGGCGGGATCGAACCAGATGTCGTGGATATCGCTGTGCACGCCACCCCCGACGCCGCGGAACCGCTCGCCGCGATCTTCGCTGATGATGGCGGTGAGTCCACACTTCCCTACGATGCTATCGTTTTGGGGGGCCACTGCCAGATTGGAAAAGTAGAAGGGCCGTACCTTGGTGTTGAAGGAAGTATTAACCTGCTCCCAGGAAGCGCCGCTATCTTCGCTGCGATACAACCCCTTGTTTTCATCTGTTTTTGCCTCAATGGAAGCGTACACGATGTCCGAATTGGAAGGCGCCACGGCTACGGCTATACGCCCCAGCTTTTCGTCGGGCAGTCCATTTTCGAGGCGTTCCCAGTTGGTGCCGCCATCGGTGGTTTTGTACAGGCCGCTGTTGCCGTTAAACCCGGAATCGAAGTCCCAGGGCGTACGGCGGAAACTCCACATGGCGGCGAACAGTACGTCGGGCTGATTGGGGTCGAGGCTCAGATCGGCCGCGCCGGTGTGCTCATCGATGTAGAGGATTTTCTCCCAGGTTTCTCCGCCGTCGGTGGTTTTGAAAACGCCGCGCTCCTCATTGGCATTCCACAGATGGCCGAGGGCGGCTACGTAAACGACGTTGGGATCTTCGGGATGAATGGCGATATCGGCGATGCGCTCCGAATTGGCCAGGCCTTTAAATTCCCATTCGGTGCCCCCGTTAGTCGACTTGTACAAGCCGGTGCCGACGCTGACGCTGTTGCGCGGCCAGGGTTCTCCGGTGCCTACCCATACGATATCGGGATCGCTCGGGGCTACGGCCACCTTGCCGATGCTTTGGGTGTAATCATCGAATACGGGGCGTAGCACAGGGCCGCCCGCAGCAGTCTTCCACAGGCCGCCGGTGGCCGTCCCGACGAAGATGACTTTCGACTGGCCTGCGGGAACGGCAATAGAGGAAACCCGGCCGCTCATCACCGCCGGGCCGATGTGGCGGGCTTCGAGGTCGCCGAAGAGTGCCGTGGTGGTTTTGAAGGTGGATTGAGCCGAGAGTGATAACACACTACCCAGGGCTACTAGTAGTAAGAGTTTATATTTCATAGCACAACAGTTGATGGTGGTCGATATGGAAAAGGTTGCCGACGGCATTGTCGGCAACCCTGTTTTATCTTATTTTAAAGATAGTCGTTACTCCTTCGGACGGGAAAAGACCCCTTCTTCCAGTTCGGGATTCAGGGTGATTTCCGAAAGGGTAATTTTAACTTCCTGTCCGGCACCTTTGGTTTCGAGGAAGTGAGGAATCATCAATCCATCCACTTCCTGGTAATCGCTTTGGTAGGTTTCTACAAAAGAGCCTTTTTGAGGACCGGAAGACACTTCCATTTTTTGCAGAATGGGTACAAAATATTCCGTGTCGAAGTAGTAATAACGGACTTCGCCGTCCTCCTTGGTCAGTTTCAATTCGTAAGTTTCGGTACCATCTACTTCGGCAGTACCGACCAGTTCTAACTCATGGCCCTTCTCTTGGTAATCGATGAGTGGATCTTCAAACTTTTCTTTCATAAATTGCTGGGCCATTTCCTCAGGCATGGCCTGCGGCTCGGGGCCTCCCATGAAGGGATTGATCCACCAGGCGTCTTCCCCGTCGTAAGCCATTACCATTTTTTGGCCGGCCATGTCCATTTCTCTTCTCACCTTGTTCGGGCGAGCACTAAAGATTTCCATCGACATTTCAATTCCCTGAGTGGCCACAGAGCCGATCATTTTCATCGATTCCAGTGCCTTCCAGTTTTCTGCACCACCTACGTTTTCATAGTAGTTGGTGAGAATATCTTCCAGGGTGGGCATGTCCTGCGCCTGTACCAATTGGACGCTTCCTATGAAAAGGGCGAAAAATAGTATTCGCTTAAACATGGTATACGGTTTTGTTTTACTTGAGGGAAGATACTATTAACAAGGCGTTTCCGACCCGTTTTTCGACAAATACCTGATATGCTCCTACGGGAGATGGTGGTTTTCTGACATTTAGCAGATGAACTTCTCAGGAAGAGAGATACAGTTTTCCGTTATGCCAATCGGTCTCGATGATGGCACCGTTTTTTTGGTAAAATTGAATGGCGGGTTCGTTCCAATCGAGGACCTGCCACTTGGCGAGCCGGCAGTCCAATGCGCGGGCCCGGGCGATAAACGCATCAAATAGCTGCTGCCCGATACCCAACCGGCGTTCGGCTTCCCGGACCACGAAATCTTCCAGGTAAAGCATGCGCCCTTTCCAGGTGGAATAGGTGAGGTAGTACAGAGCCATCCCTACGATGTGTCCTTGCCGCTCGGCCACGATGACTTCAAAAACCCCGTCGGTAAAGTCGCGGTGATAATCATCGAGGGTGGCTACGAATTCCGGTTCGGCCCGCTCGAAGATGGCGAGTTCGCGGACGAGTTCGTGGACGGCGGGGAGGTCAGTGGCCGTGCCTTGGCGGATGTGCACTTGAGTTTCCATGAGCGACTTGGATTGGTACTTTGGTCTTTTGGTTTCTACACCTGGCGGGGAGGTAAGACATTTACTGCTGAATGTGTAGCAAGTGTCGCATCTGCTTCCTTCCGGTGATGTGCAACACGTACATGCCGTTCGGGAGTTGGGGTAGTTCCAGGCGTTCCTCGCTTCCTCGCAATACTTGTGTCAAGCAAGGGCGTCCTTGGAGATCGAATAACGTAGCGGTGGCACCGGGCTCCGCCCCCCGAAGGTAGAGTTGGGTGCTGGCGGGGTTGGGGTAAACGATCAGCGAATCGTCGATTGGGGCTGCTTCCGTATTCGTGACGGCAGACCGTATTTGATTAAAGACTGTGACGGTAACGATCAGGGCCGGGATCACACATTCGAGGTGATCGGCATCACTGACCAGGTCGGTGGTGGTCAGGTCCATAGCCCCGTTGGCGCGCATTACCGAATCGGCCACGATCGCGTTGCGGGCGGGTACTACATCATCGGCGGCGCAGTAGAGGATACGGGTGGGGGCCAGGGGCGTCCAGTCAAACACGTCGTTGTCTTGCAGTGCTTCCCGCAGTGGGTGCCCATCCTGGGTGAGAAAGGTGAGGATACTATCCTGGAGGAGGGGCTTGGTGCGCGGTATTCCATCGGTAGCGATAAGGCGATCGACCAATTGGTTGTTGAAGTCTAACAGGGTAAGTTGATCGTTTAGGAAAGAATCCACAATTGCCACGTAGGGGGCAGAGACGAATTGTTCGGTACGTTCGTACAGGCCGTATACGTAATTATAAGAGAGAAAAGAATACAGCAAATACCCCGGGAAGAAGTAGGCGCTATCAGACAAAGCTAAATCAGTCATGACGCCACTCGCACTGTAGGGCCCCGACAAGTGCGAACCTGCGGTGACGCTAAACTCCCCGGAGGCGTCGGCCTCAATGGCGCGGTGAAGTGCCATGGCGGCATGCCCCCCCTGGCTGTAGCCGGTGAGGTAGAGTTGCCCGTTCCAGGCCACCGAATCCGGAACGAGGGCTTCGCGGAAAGCCCGCATCAGATCAAGAGCAATCGAAACCGCCGATTCGGCGTGCCCGTAGGGATGGAATCCCCTGCTTTCTCCCAGCCCCAGGTAGTCGGCTGAGAGGGTGGCATACCCGGCAGCGGCAAAGGCCTCTATCAGGGAGCGTTCCTCGCTGTTCGGATTAGAGGGAATCGCTTCGGGAGTCAGAGAGGTGCCGTGCTGGTACACCAATAAGGGAAGTTCCATTTCCGGATTATCGACCACCGGCAGGGCCAACAGCCCCGAGGCGGTATCGGGTTCGCCAAATACACCGTTGGTAGTGTAGACTACCTTATAGGTTTTGATATCGCTAGTCACGAGGAAAAAGGGATAGCGTTGTTGGAGGGTATCCTGATCGACTTGGTCCTGGAATTCCAGCCGAACTAATGATTGGGCGGATAGGCAGAGGCTGCCACCAACCACCAATAACAATATCAGAAAGAGGGGAACGCGGTGCATAGTGTGCTGTATTGAGATAAACGACTTCATTGTCTAGAAACGGTTAGTCGCTTCAAGATCAAAATAAAGAAATTGGACGAACCACCTTCCTTCTCCATTCCGACTAATTTAACGTCCGTATTTTTATCTTGAGTTTGATTCGGATCAGGAATGCCAGTCTATGCGATTTTGGGACCGATTATTTAATGCACAGCCCGAAGAGCGCGGCGAACCAATTATTCGCTTTGGTCGCTACTCTGATTCGTATAAGACGGCTGCACAATACGATGCCTGGCGCCTGGCCCTCCAGCAGTACGAATCGGCCAATTACCGGGAGAGTTTCCTGTCTTTCTTGCGGTACCTCCGCGATGAATCGGAGGAAAATGTCCACTGGCAGGAATACCCCAATCGGCTCGAATTCGAATTCTTCCAGGGGTCCAAGCGGATTGTCGGCCAGGCCGATCAGGATCGGCTGCGCGTCATGGCGCCCATTGCCCGCCTGCAGGAAAAGCGCCTCACTCTGCTGGAATTTCTAATTGGCCAGAATTTTCAACTCAAGTACGGCCGCTACGCGCTCGACCCACAGGATCAAATCCTGTTGGTATTCGATAGCTTCACCACAGATGCCTCTCCCCATAAGCTCTACTACGGCCTTCGGGAAGTGGCCCTGCAGGCCGATAAACAGGATGATTTGCTGCTGGAGGAATTCCAACACCTCGCTCCCGTAGCAGCCGATCACCTACAGGAGATCGAGCCCCGGGAAAAACAGGTCAAGATCGATTTCATTACGCAGCACATCCAACAGACGCTCGATCGCATCGACCAAAAAATGATCGATCCGGAGCAGCATCCCGGCGCCATCGCTTACGTGTTGCTCTCGCTCATTTACAAAATCGACTACCTCGTCAAACCGGAGGGGTATACCACCGAAACGCTGGAGCGCGCGCACCGGCAGTACTTCACGCGGGGCAACCAGACGTCCCGCATGGAACGCAACCAGCAATTGATCGATACCTTTCGCGAGTTGTTGCAGCGAAACGAAGCGGCTTACTCGAGCGAAATGTACCGCGGGCGCTCTACCTTCGGCATTACCCCGCACGTCACGCACGACCGGGTAGTTACGCTAATCGATAATGAGTTGCACCAGATGGACTGGTACCAGGACAATGGTATGCCGGAAGTGGCACTGGCCGTGTCGGACTACATTGCCGGTTACTGCCTGTTTAACTATGCCGTTCCGGAGCCCGACCGGGATTTATTGCACCTGTATTTCCGAATCATCGAAAACGAGTACTTCCGGGCGCTGGGGTTCAAGCAGCAGTTTTGCGACCCCAATCGCACGCAGCTCAATCGACGCAACATTCGGGCAGCGATTCAACACATAGTACAGCGCTATCAGAGCCAGTACCGCCACTTAAGGCCGGCGCTTTCCCTGCTTCAGTTCGATACGAAACCCAACTTTGCGCGCACCTACCTACAAATGATCCGCCAATTGGATTTAACCAGTTTTTAGCACGGGCACGTTAGCTACGGGCAAGCGGAAACAGAAGGTGGCCCCTTCGCCCGGCCGGCTATTCGCCCAGATGGCACCTCCCTGCCGCAGCAGCATGCGGTGGACCACTGCGAGGCCAATGCCCGTGCCCGGAAAGCTCGATTGCGGGTGCAACCGCTGAAACAGGCCGAATAGTTTATGCTTATACTGTTCGTCGAAGCCGATGCCATTATCCCGCACGCAATATACAATCGCATCCGGCTGCACCTCGGCAGTGATTTGTATCTCGATCTTTTCTTCGTGTGAACTGTACTTAAAGGCATTCCCAATGAGGTTATCCCAGATCAGTTGAATAGCCGCCGGATCCCCTTTGGCGGGGGGCAGTGTTGCCACTTCCAGGGCGATCTCGTGGTCTTGGTATTGGGCCCGGTAGCGCTCCAGGACGCTGGCCAGGATGGGGTTGGCGTCAACGGTTTCGAGATGGAGTTCCTCCTGGCTGGTTCGGCTAAACACGAGCAGGTCGGTGATGAGTTCGTCCATGCGCGCTGCATTTTCGTGCAGCAGTTGTTTGATGGTCTGTTCTTCTTCGGGAGAGGGTTGTTCAAGAGTGAGTACATCCACCAACGCCTCCATATTTTTCAGGGGTTGCCGGAGATCGTGGGTGATGGCGTAGATGAAATACTCGAGGTTTTCATTGCTTTCCCGCAGGGCGCGGGTGCGCTCGTCGACGATTAGCTCGAGGGCCATCCCGCGTTCGCGCAGCAGGCGTTCCTGTTCGACCCGTTCGGAGATATCCAGAATTTGGGCGATCCAGATATCGAGTTCCGAATGTTCGCCCGGAATAAGCGCCACCACCATGAGCACGTTTATTTCCCGCCCGTCGGCGTGAAGAAAGCGCTTTTCCCACTGGTGCTCGAAAAACTCCCGGTTGAGAAAGCGCCGGCCGATTTCGATATCGTGCTCGACATCATCGGGATGGGTAATGGCCTGAAAGGAAAGCCCGATCAACTCGTCGGCCGACCGCCCCAGAAGATTGGCCAGCGCTTCGTTTACCTGCGTAAAGTTCCCGTCTCTACTGAAAGTAGCCGTACCGACGGGCGATCGACGCAGCATGAAATTGACGCTCGTTTCGCGCTGATGCAGGCTGGCCAAGGCGTGCTGGTGTTGCTCGACTTCCCGAAGCAACTCCTCCTGCTTTTCCTTGAGGGACGTAATGGAGGGAATCCGGAGGATGTCCTTGAAGTTGAGCAGCAGTTGAACGACCGTCGCCATTGCCGCGATCCCGGTGCCGATTTTCGCTATCCCAAGCAGCAGAGTATTGGAGCTACTGACAATGGCCAACACACTCACAGTGCCACAGCCCAGAATAAAAAAACCGAAGGCATAGAATATACGGCGGTACTGAGCATCCGGGCGTCGGTACAGGAAATAAAGCAATAAAACCGCAATGCAGAAAAAGGCGAAGGCCATGAGCGCTTCGCCCAGGTCGTTCGACCAGATGGCGAAGGGCCATGCACTCGAGAGATCGTTTGAGGCCGTTCTGGTTGCTTCCTTCATACTGATGGCACCAACAGAGACTGATTTTTAGAAGAAAGTAAGGTGTTCCCGGTTGGTTTCAGTAAACATACAACTTGTAAATGGCTTCTATTGCAGATACGATACAACGCAGATGGTTTGATAAATTAGGTATTGTAGTGATGACGAATTCGAAACTACGTTGCGTGTTGTTGGTGGATGACGATCCGGCTACCAATTTCCTAAATAAACGACTCCTGAGCCGGATGGAAATCGCAGAAGTGATCGAGGTGTGTCGCAACGGTGTAGAGGCTATTGATTATCTGAAGGGAACGGGTCCGTATTCGGCCCGATGCCCGAATCCCGACCTCATTCTCCTCGACTTGAACATGCCACTCATGAACGGCTGGGAGTTTTTGGATGCCTACCGCGAGTTGCCCGAAGAAAAGCGAACGAGCACAATTGTTATCATGCTTACGACTTCGCTGCGGCCCGAGGATTTCGCGAAAGCGGAGTCTCTTCCGGAGGTGTTTCGCATGCTGAATAAGCCCCTATCCCGCGAGCAGGTACTCGAAATTATCCGCGATCGATTTCAACTGAATTGAGTATTCCCGGTAATCCTTCCCCCCTCCCTGGCTGTTGAATAGTAATACCGTATCATTAAATCATCGGCCACGATCCGCTACTTGTATGGAAACGACAATCGACACCGCTGCCATTTGGAACATTTTGGACTCCGTTACCGATCCGGAAATCCCCGTATTGACGATTGCGGATTTGGGTATCGTTCGGTCGGTAGACATTGAAAATGGACGGGTCGTGGTAACAATTACACCCACCTACAGCGGTTGCCCGGCTATGAATACCATTGAGGTCAATATCAAGGCTACTCTTCAGGAGGCGGGCTACGACTCGGTGGAAGTGCGCACCATCCTGCAGCCCGCCTGGACAACCGATTGGCTCAGCGAGGAAGGCCGCCGAAAGCTCAAGGCCTACGGGATCGCTCCACCCGAGGGTTCTTCTGCGGATAAGCGGGCCCTGTTTCAGGAAGATCGCCAGATCGAATGCCCTCATTGCGGTTCGCGCAACACAGAGATGGTCAGCCAGTTCGGCTCGACCGCCTGCAAGGCCCTCCACCGCTGCAAAGACTGTCTGGAGCCTTTTGATTATTTTAAATGCCACTGAACTAGGTGGTGAGGTGGCGAGGTGGCGAGGTCCATCGAGTTGTTGTACCTTTACTCACCACCTTACAATCTCACAATCTCACAACCTGTTCATAGATGAGTTTCCGCACGGAGAAAGACAGCATTGGGACCATTGAAGTACCCGCAGAACGCTATTGGGCAGCCCAGACCCAGCGATCCACCCAAAACTTTCGGATTGGCGAGCAGAAGATGCCGCTGGAAATCGTTCGCGCCTTTGCCATACTGAAAAAGGCCGCCGCCGCCACTAATGCCCAGCTGGGGGTGTTGCCCTCGGAAAAAGCAGCACTAATTGGCCGGGTAGCGGATGAAATCCTCGCTGGTGATCTGGACGGGGAATTTCCCCTTGTCGTTTGGCAGACCGGCTCTGGAACGCAGTCGAACATGAATGTCAATGAAGTGATCGCCAACCGGGGAGAGGTACTGCACGGAGGGCAATTGGGCGCGGGCGCTACTTTTCTGCACCCAAACGACGACGTCAATAAGTCGCAATCTTCCAACGATACCTTCCCTACGGCCATGCACATTGCAGCCTACCGGATGTTGGTGGATACAACCATCCCCGGTATTGAAAAACTGCGCAATACCATGCGGGAAAAAAGTGTCGCGTTTGCCGATGTGGTTAAAATTGGTCGCACGCACTTCATGGACGCCACCCCTCTCACCCTGGGGCAGGAGTTTGGCGGGTACGCCAGTCAGCTCGACCACGGGCTCCGCGCCATTCGCAACAGTCTGGATCATTTAAGTGAGCTGGCATTAGGAGGAACGGCGGTCGGTACCGGACTCAACACACCGGAAGGTTATCCTGAACGGGTGGCCCAGCAGATTGCGGAGTTAACGGGGCTACCCTTCCGCACCGCCCCGAACAAATTCGAATCCCTCGCGGCCCACGATGCCATCGTAGAGGCCCACGGGGCTCTAAAAACCGTCGCAGTATCCCTGATGAAAATCGGCAACGATATCCGCATGCTGGCCTCCGGCCCGCGTTCGGGGATCGGCGAAATTCTGATTCCCGCCAACGAGCCCGGTTCTTCCATCATGCCGGGTAAGGTCAATCCCACCCAAGCGGAAGCCCTGACGATGGTTGCGGCTCAGGTCCTCGGCAACGACGTGGCCATCAATGTGGGGGGCGCCACCGGGCACTTCGAGCTGAACGTCTTTAAGCCAATGATGATTTACAACTTCCTGGTCTCAGCCCGCCTCATCGGCGACGCCTGCGTCAGCTTCAACGACAACTGCGCCGTAGGTATCGAACCCAACCACAACCGAATTAAAGAGCACCTCAATAATTCGCTGATGCTCGTCACGGCGCTCAATACCAAAATCGGGTACGACAACGCTGCCAAAATTGCCAAAAAAGCCTATGCCGAAGACAAAACGCTCAAGCAGGCTGCCATCGAGCTGGAGCTGCTCACCGCCGAGCAGTTCGACGAGTGGGTGCGGCCGGGGGAGATGGTGTAGTGAGGTGGCGAGGTAGTTTGAAATATTTTTGTTGGGTCTTGTAACAATTTTGGGGCGGGGAAGACTAACGCAGCAGTATCGAATTAAACGAAATCTACTATGTGTTCTTTTCAATCCGGAAATTGTAGCAAGTTGGAGCGTTTGTCTGAGCGGGAGTTGAAGCGCCGGCACGCCGTCTATACGTCTACCCAGATCGTGATGATTACGTTGATCGCCCTCTTTTTCGTGGTGTTCTACTATGTTGAAGGAGATGAGGCAATCGGATTTATCGCAACTACCGGTTTGCTTTGGTCAATCTACGATTTGGATCGCCGCAAGCAGCAAATCCGCCGGGAATTGCGGGATCGGGAAGAATACGTTTAATGCCCGATCAGCAGCAACAGTTTATCGAGCGGATTCAGGCCCACCGGGGTATTATTCAGAAGATGCTTTTCCTGTATGTCGATGATCCCACCGACCGGGCGGACGTGCGGCAGGAAATTCTGTTGCAGGCCTGGAAATCGTACGCCCATTTTCGGGAAGATGCCAAATTCAGCACCTGGCTCTATCGCATTAGTTTGAATACCGTCCTGACGTTCCTGAAGCGCCGGCGCGTGGCTACCGTCGATCTTCCGGTGCATCTCAACAGCCGTATCGACCAGCCGAGTACGAACCTGGAGGTGGAGGATTTGCTACGTGTAATTCGCCGGTTGAAGGAAATCGATCGCTTTATCATTACGATGCATCTGGACGGCTACGACAACGAAGAAATCGCCGAAACGCTCGGACTCAGCAACGGCAATATTCGCGTCCGCTTACACCGCATTAAGAAAAACCTCCAAAAACAGCTTTCCTATGGATGATCCAAAAGTAGTTTGGCAATCAATCGACTGGGGAGCAGATACCGGCGTAGACGACTGGTCGGAGAGTACCATTCGGCAAAGCCTCCAACGGCGCTCGGGTGATTTATTCCGGCAGTTGCAGTTGGCCCTGCGACGACATGTGTGGTACAACGCTTTTCTTCTGGCCCTGCCCGTCGCTCTGCTGCCGGTCGACGCCTCCAACCCTCAGTGGATTATTCTAATGGGCCTGTTCATTGGCTACTTCGGCTGGCAAACCTGGATGACCTACCGCCAATGGACCCTGAGCAGAACGCAGGCGGATTACAGCCGAGCTCCGATTGCATTGATTCGTAGTGTACTTCACCTTATTTCAACGCACAATCGGCTAAATCGAAAAAGCCTGACATTCATGCTGCCCGCCTCCGTCATACTGGGTGCTTCGGCGAGCATGATTTTGAAGGATGAATTCCCTCAGTTTTTCTGGGAAAAGCCCCGACTCGCCTTTATGATACTGGCACTGGCGGCCCTCTACATTCCACTCGGGCGTTGGCTCACGCGCTTCCTTTGCCGGAAATCCCGATTTGCCAAAATTGTGGCTGCCCTGCGCGAAACCCTCTCCGAACTGGAAGCCCTCGAGCAAACAGTTTAACAATTTCTTATAAGTATTGGTCTTAAACGATGCTTGGAAGTCTTGGTCCAAGAAGCGAATCAATTACTTACTAACACTGTTAAAACCAAGACCATGACTTTCAAGAAATTTCTTTTCTGCGCCATTCTCGGCTTATTCGCCGTTTCCATTCAAGCTCAGAGTACTGCTACACCAAAGGTGACCAAGCGCCAGGTCAATCAGTCCAAGCGCATCGGCCAAGGCGTTAATAGCGGTGAGCTGACCCGCGGTGAAACCAAGCAACTGGCCCACCAACAGCGCCGCATCAACCGCTCTAAAAAAGCCGCCAAAGCGGACGGCACCGTGACCAAGAAAGAGCGCGCCACCATTCACGCCCGCCAGAATGCCGCCAGCCGCAACATCAAGCGGAAGAAGCATAATAAGCGAGATCGGGGTTAGACTTTTAGACTTTTAGACTTTTAGACTTTTAG
>CAZDET010000027.1:5992-33691 GCA_964504335.1 uncultured Saprospiraceae bacterium | reverse complement strand
TTAGACTTTTAGACTTTTAGACTTTTAGACTTTTAGGACAAATGCCTGGCAGGTTCTAAAGGTCTAAAGGTCTAAAATCTAAACATCTAAATCAAAATCCATACTCCGCCCTGCCCACATTCCATCGGATACCGAGTGTGACGAATTGGGTGCTCAAATCGCGGCTGTCGTCGGTGCTGTCTTCTTCGCGAAGGGTGAGGCCGGCGTCCAGCCACAAGTTGTGTCGAAACATGTAGCTAGCGTTGAGCAATGTCAGGTTAGTGTTGGAACGGATGCCTTGCAGGAGTTCATTACCAAACTGACTAACGCGAGTCAGGTAAGAGCGCAGGATGTTGGCTCCGAAATTTTCATCGCTATCTTCTCCTTGCTCCATGCGAAAAAACTGGGCATCGAGGAATAGACGGGGCGTGGGGCGGTAGCGTAGGCGCACATAGAATTCCTGAAAGTTGGCCCCCAGCGGATGCGCCAGTGCCTGGTTGTAATGGCTGAAGTGAGCGGAGCTATCGAAGTGTGCGTAGGTATAGGGGCGCACTCGATTGTATTCGACCTGCAAGTCGAGATGATCGACTCCTAATACATCAATATACTTGGCCCCAGCCTGAATTCCGTATTTATTCCCCCACCAACCGCGTCCTTCTGCGAATAATTCATCGAACACAAATTCGTCGAATACCAACTGGCCGTAGAGCTGAAATCGCTGTAGTAGGTTCCAGCGACCGTCCAATCCGATCATGACATTATCTGGGCTGCCGAGCCCTTGCTCGATGGCCCGGTAGAGGATAATGGGATTGAGGTACTGAAATTCAAAGCCATTTTCACGGCTGAAAACCACGTTTTCGAAGATCCCGACGTTCAGGGATTTCCCCACATTGATACTCAAATGGTGGGAGGCCAGGTACTTCTTCGGCAGCGGTTCGGTGCCCATATTGAAGCTCCGTGCCGATTCGCGAGCGAGTTCGACGAAGGTGTTTTGCAATTGAAGCTTCCAGACCTTCCAATTGAGGCGCAGGTAGAGGGCATTATTTGAAAAATCAGAAAGTATAAGGCTCCGCCGGCCGTTGCCAATAAAGTGCCGCCCAAAGCCTGCCTGTATGCCCACGTGCGGACTGATATTCATGCCCAACTGTCCCTGGCTCGTCAGAAAATCGTAGCCATCGGTTACATTGAAAACACCACCGGAATACCGCTTAAAAATACCGGCGCGGGGAAC
This sequence comes from uncultured Saprospiraceae bacterium, assembly GCA_964504335.1. Lineage (GTDB taxonomy): Bacteria > Bacteroidota > Bacteroidia > Chitinophagales > Saprospiraceae > CAZDET01. The sequence continues at coordinate 32,481 of CAZDET010000027.1, read as the reverse complement.
CGTCCGGAAGGTATCGATATAGCGATCCACGTAATTTGGCAGTTGGGCCTGCGTCTCCAATATATTAAAAGAGAAGAAGATGCGATCGTCCACACCTCCGCGCACATCCACTCCGCGCTGGTTGAAGGAGAAGCGCTCGTCGGACTCATCGGCGACCGCGTACTGTAAATTGAGGATGGGATTGACCCGAAGGTAGAAGGCCGGCTCATTGGCCTCAAAAAAATTGGCGGGTGTTCGATAAAAATGCTTGAGCACCGGGCGCTCGCTTTCTTCCCAGCGCGGATCGGCTTTGGCCAGTTCGGTGAGGTAAGCGGGGAAACAATCGCAGGTATCGCGCCGGCGGCGGCCGAGCGGGAGATTCGTCTCCGCGGCGCCGAGCCACTCATTGTTATCCCGAAATACATACTGAAGGTCCCAGCGGTCGATGCGACTGAGGTTGGTAGCCTGAGTATCCACGGTGAGCGCAAAGCGCATGACATCACCGCGGGTATAGCCGCGCAAATTAGGATGAAAGGGCGGCACGATGCCCGATTTAATCTGCCATCGATCGACGAAGTGATAGGCGGGGTTATCCTCCGGTAATAAGTTGCCCTGGGCGGCCAGATATGTCAGAAAGAAGTAGCCCAGCAAGAAGCACGACAGTCGGCGCATGTTTGGCGATTTTTGGAATCGCGAAGGTACGAAAGCGCGGCCAAGGGGCTTCGATTTCTGATTGTTGTCAACTTTCCCTTTCTTAGATTTACTGAATAGTGGGAAAGCTGTATGAGGATCGCAATATGGTTAATCGGTATATACTGTTGTTGGAATACCCTTCTGTTCGGACAATTTGCCGAAGCCCCCCCTATCCGGCACTTTTCGCCGGATGTGTACCGGGCAGGCAATCAGAATTGGGCTATTGGCCAAACCGCTGACCGGCAGATCTGGGTTGCCAACTCCGGTGGACTGCTCTCCTTTCAGGGTACGGATTGGGCTATTCTCGCCCTGCCGCATAATCAACCCGTTCGAAGTCTGGCCGTATGTGCTGAAAACCGATTGTTTGTCGGCGGGTTTGCCGAATTCGGTTATTGGGAACGCACCGCTTCCTCCGGAAAGCTGCGCTACCGTTCGCTCAGCCGTAATCTGGTGGAGGACGACGAGGAATTCTGGCACATTCTCCAAGTCGATTCGACGGTGTATTTTCAATCCTTCGCTCAGCTTTACGCCTACCAAGGCGACTCCGTTCGGCAAATACCAACTCCGGGAAACATTCTATTTGCCCGCCCGGGACTTGGTGGTTTGTTGATCCCGGTAATTAACCACGGTCTCTACACGTACCGTCCAGAGCAGGGCTTTAAGCTATTACCCGGCACCGAATCGGTGGGCAATGCCGAAGTACGCGGCATCCTTCGCACACAAGACGGCGGGCTGCTGATTGCCACCGAACGCAGCGGCCTCCTCCTCTGGAAAGATGGCCGGCTCCGCGCTTGGGACTTTCCGGCAGCTTCGGAAATCCGGCAACACACCATTAATCAAATCCACCGGCTCCGCAACGGCGATCTGGCTGTTGGCACCATTCTGGGAGGGCTTTATCTGCTTTCGCCGACGGGCGAACTACGCCTGCACCTCAATCAAGCCAATGGGCTAAACGATAACACGATCCTGTCCATTTTCGAAGATGCAGATGGAAATGTTTGGTTAGGACTCGACCGGGGGATCGATTTACTGGTGCTAAGCCACCCGCTGCGGTTTGGAGGGAGAGAACTGGGTTCGGTATACGCGGCCGTGCTGGCCGATGGCTACCTTTATGTGGGCACGAATCGGGGCCTTTTTCGTCGATCGTATACTTCCGGCACCTCCTCATTTGAACTCGTGGAGGGCTCCCAAGGGCAGGTTTGGTCCTTGTACGAAGCCAACGGAGTGGTCCTTTGCGGGCACAACCTCGGCACCTACACGGTAGAGGGTGATACCCTGCGGCCGATTTCGGAAGAAACCGGAGGAGGCGCGATTCTACCGATTCCCGGGCGCCCAAACTACTTGCTACAAGCCACTTATACCGGGATCGTGCGATTGGCTTTTTCCGAGGAGCGCGGCTGGCAGTTCGATCATCGCTATTCGGAAATATTTGCCCCCATCCGGCAACTCGAATGGTCGCCCGATGGTCATTTGATTGCCATTCACGAAAATCGGGGCTTGTACAGCGCCCGACTCAGTCAGGATCTCGCGTCTCTTGGGGAAGTTACCCGATTGGATACGCTACAGCCCCTGAGTTCTCCATTCGCGCTTTCGGTTGCCCGTTGTGATTCGCACCTGCTTTTGCAGACTCCCAGGCAGAGCTACCTTCTGGACGGTGCAAAGCTGACGGCTGTCGACCGTTGGTTGGATCGCTCCCTCCTCTCGGGAAGTCGCCTGACCTGTCTAGACAATGGAGACCTGATTCAACACCGGGTAGATCAGATTGTCTATCAGGGTGCTGTCGAACGAGCGTTTTCGGTCCGGCCGGCTTCCAGCTTTCCGCGCTTTTTCCTACTGACCGACGATACGGTGCTATTTGGCTTGGATCAAGGCTACGCGCTGCTCCAACCTAGTAATCTGGACGCTTCCTCCCCGGTTCCCTCTGCGCGTATTACCCGCCTCGATGTCATCGACCGAGCGGGTACCCTAGACACAACCATTTTCGATGATGGCGGGCTCAGGCTGCAGGCCACTCAAAATCGGCTGCATTTCTGGTTTACGGAGTCCAATTTCGAGTATCCGCCACAATTCAGCTACCAGTTGGTCGGATTTGACGAACGATGGTCGGCACCGAGTACCCGCAACTACGTCCGGTTTCAGGGCCTCCCTCCCGGCACGTATCGGTTGGAACTCCGTGCGCCAGACGGCGGTATCGCCGATTCCTTTCAATTTGTGCTGGCTCCCCCCTGGTACCAAAGTACCTGGGCCACGCTTCTGTACGGTTGCCTTGGCCTGATCCTGTTTTATTTACTACATCGTTTTCACCGGCACCGGCTGCAGCGCCAGCGCCGGCAACTCGAACAAGAGCAAGCACGGCAGCTCCAGGAGGAACGCATCCAGCTGCGCAACGAGCAGTTGCAGGCCGCCAACCTGCGAAAAAGCAAGGAACTGGCCAATACTACCTTCAGCCTCGTTCGAAAAAACGAAATTCTGCAAGAGCTCAAGCAGGAACTGGTGCAGGTAAACGGAGAGGAGGCGAGCCGGCTGCGCAATCTCATCGACAAGCACCTGCGCAGCAGCGAGGAGGAAACCGTGTTTGACGAGCACTTCACCGAAGTACACGAAGACTTCTTCCGGCGCCTGAAGCGAACCTTTCCCAACCTCTCGCCGGGGGATCTGCGCCTGGCAGCCTATCTCAAAATGAATCTTTCTTCCAAAGAAATTGCGCCCCTACTCCGCATTTCCCTGCGGGGTGTAGAAAACAAACGCTACCGCCTGCGCAAAAAGATGAACTTGCCCGCCGACGAGCCCTTACAGGATTTTTTGCTGAAATTTTAACCGATCAAGGCCTGTGAAGGCTTGACAACCAACGCAAAGAAGCCTATATTTACTGAACCATCCAATAGTTGCCTGACAGGCAGCACCACGCTCAACGAAAAAGTCCATTTTTTACGGCCGTTCACATTGTTGGCAGTCGCGTGCGGAGCGCACGCTCGGGCTGCCTGTGGCCCTTCGGGTTGGCAGGTATGGTGGGCGGGCTATTTTATTTCCCACCCACATATGGTGTGCGGCGGGCCGAGCCGCCAACCGGTCGAGAAGCCGGGAGGGAAAACTGGTGGTTTTCCAATCGGTTGGTCTAAGCAATGACATTCCTACCCCTGAAACACCTAAAATAGAGTGTAAATTCCCTTTGGCGTAGTTTTGATGAGGTCCATTTCTTGAAATTGGCCCTCCATAAAACTAATATAGTGGTAACATTAAGCCGGAAAAGCCAATTATATTCGGCAATCTTACGATAAACAGAACACCCTTGCCAATCCAAATGCCAACATACCACCCCTCCCTACTTTTGTGGAGTAGTCTTCTTCTGCTAACGATTCAGGGCCTGGCCCAACCTTTGCCTCCTTCCGGACTACAGGCGACCGGATACGATCACCACATTGAGCTAAGTTGGGCGATTAGTTCCGAACCCTTCCTAGAGGGATACCGCATATACGGCGGTCCGGATTCCGCTTCGGCTACCTTCATCGGTTTTGTTCCACAACAAACTGGACGATTTGTGGATTTTCTCGGTGCCTGGGATGAATCGCGCACCTACTACATCCGGTCGATCAATGCTTCCGGCAATTTGGGGGCGGCCACGGCAAGCGTCAGCGCTACTACCCGTGAAATGAACGATGAGGAGCTGCTGGATATGGTTCAGGAATACACCTTCCGGTATTTCTGGGAGTTCGGGCATCCCGTTTCGGGTATGGCCCGCGAGCGCAACACCACCAGTATCGTCACTTCCGGCGGCAGCGGGTTTGGGATTATGGCCATCATTGTCGGAGCGGAGCGAGGCTTCATTACCTACGAACAGGCTCTGGAACGCACCACGAAAATTGTCGATTTCCTCGAGCGAGCCGATCGCTTCCAAGGCGTTTGGGCGCACTGGATGAACGGTACAACCGGAGAGGTGATCCCCTTTAGCCGGCTCGACGACGGTGGCGACCTCGTTGAAACGGCTTTTCTACTGGAGGGGCTGCTAACCGCCCGGCAGTACTACGGTGGGGATACTCCCGAAGAACAGGCACTGCGGGATAAGATAACTGAACTATGGGAGGCCGTCGATTGGAACTGGTACCGCAACCAGGGTGGAAACGTGCTGCTGTGGCATTGGTCGCCCAACAATGCGTTTGACATCAATCTCCGAATCCAGGGATTCAACGAAACCCACATCATCTACTTGTTAGGCGTAGCCGCCCCCTTGCCGGAGCACCGCATTCCCGCTTTCCTCTACGACACCGGTTGGGCCGGCGGCAACTACACCAATGGCCAGCGATTCTACGATATCACCCTGGAAGTGGGGAGTTTTCGGGGAGGACCACTATTTTTCTCCCATTACAGCTACCTCGGTTGGGATGTACGCAACGTGCGCGATCAGTATACCAACTACTTCGAGCGCAACACCGCCCACACGCTCATCAACCGGGCGCATTGCATCGCCAACCCTTACAACCGTACGGGATACAGTGCCGACAACTGGGGGATCACCGCCAGCGACGATCCGATCGTAGGCTATTTGGCCCATTCTCCGGCCAACATGAACCTCGACAACGGTACCATTGCGCCCACCGCCGCCCTGTCGTCTATGCCCTACACGCCCGAATTCAGTATGGACGCACTACGCTATTTTTACCGGGTGCAGGGTCAGCGCCTTTGGGGGATTTACGGATTTTACGACGCGTTTAACCTCGACCGCAACTGGTTTGCCGACAGCTATCTGGCCATCGACCAAGGCCCCATTATTTGTATGATCGAAAACTTCCGCAGCGGATTACTGTGGCGACACTTCATGGCCAACCCGGAGATCGCACCCGCCCTGGAGGCCATTGGCTTTGTACCGGATACCACCACGAACGTTGCCGATCCGGCCGCTGTCGAACGCCAATTCGACGTACTTCCAACCGCGTTTCCCAATCCGCCCACCAATACCCAACTGCAATTGACCTTTGCCCTAAAAAACAGCCAGCGCCTCGAGCTACAGCTGATCGATATGCAAGGACGGACGCTGCAAATTTTAAATCCAAACCAAAACTACAGGGCCGGTGAACACCAACTACCCATACACCTACCGGCTTTGCCGGCTGGCCGATACGGCCTATTGATGAAAACCGAAGCAGGGCCCTACGTCCTGCCCCTCACGATACCCTAAACCCTAAAAGAGCATACAAATTCCATTTTTCAACTAACTACTTAACCATCGTCTATGTACAGACCACTACTCATTATCGCCTTATGCCTTTGCTTCAGTTGGAGTGCCCAAAGCCAGACCGTTTTGGAAGACTTCGAAGATGGAGGCAAGCTTACCTGGATGCCCCTTGACGGGGTCTACAACGGCATCGTAGCTAACCCAGAGGATACCACCGGACGTAACCCAAGCCCAAACGTCGGCTCTTTCAAGCGGGGAGGGGCGCCGTTTAGCTTGATGCTGACTGATCTAGATCAGCCACTGGACCTGTCCACCAACAACCAATTCAGCCTTCAGGTGAATGCGGAGGAAGCTACTTCCGTCACCCTCAAGTTGGAAGGCGGAGACGGCAGCCAGAACATTGAGTTTACCCGGAACATTCCCGTGGGAACGCAAGGCCGCTGGGTCACCTACGAGTTCGATTTCAGTGCCGCGTCAGCAGCGGATATGCTGGATCGAGTCGTCATTTTCTTCAACATTGCTAACGATTCCGACACTTCCACGTATCTGTTCGACAACCTCATAGCCGGTCCCGCCGGTCCTTGTACTGGCGTCGCAGCTGATCCAGCGATTATCGACGATTTCGAATGCCAACGCAATATTCCGGTTGCCGTACCAGGACTGGACGACATTACGATTGTGGATAACCCCGACACCGATGGCAACCCGAGCACGACCGTCGCCCGATACCGCGATACGCTCGGCCGATTCCATGCTCTGGTATACGACAATGGGTCCGGAATCGATCTGAGCAACCGCAACCAGGTCTGCCTGAGAGTATGGGCGCCCGTGGAAGGAATATTGCTCGTAAAACTCGAGGGAGGTACGTCCGCGCCCGCTGAACTTCAAGTTCCTATTACCGATCTGATGCAGTGGAAGGATTACTGCGTCGACTTTAGTGACCAGTTTGACCGCAATCATACCCGGCTCGTATTTTTCTTCAACTTCGAGAACGACGCTGGTGAAAACGAAATCTATTTCCTAGACGATATTCGGCTCGAAGCCAAGCCGGAAGTGCCGGCCCTGGAAGATTTTGAGGACGGAGCAAATCTTAGCTGGATGCCCCTCAACGGCGACCAGGCCACGCACGGTACGTTCGACGGTGTGATTGCCAACCCGGCTCCTGATGATGTAAACGGCAGTGCCAATATTGGCAGCTACACCCGCGCCGCTACCAACTTCAGTACCCTGAGTGCCGTACTCCCCAGCGGAATCGACTTGATGGACAACCCGCAAATCAACCTCGATGTGTGGGCACCAGCCGGCTCTGCCAAGGTTTCCATGTCTCTGGTTAGTGCACTCGAAGGCATAAAAACGGTAGAAGCCGACCTGAGTACGACCGAAGCCTGGGAAACGCTCAACTTCAACTTCTCCGAGTTTAATAATATCACCGATTTCACAGAAGTACAAATTCTGTTTGACCCCAATACCATGGGGACGGACACCTACTTCTTCGACAACCTGCAACAAGGCGAAAGCACCGTAGATGCTTGCGCCGGCGTAGACTCCATACCGAACGTCGTCGATGACTTCGATTGCCAGCGGAATATTCCCACCGGCACGGCAGAACTCGATGTGATCAGAAATCCAGACCCCACTGCTGCCAACTCAAGCACATTCGTAGGCCAGTACACGGATCCATCTGACGAGTTTTCTGCGCTGGTGTACAATTTCGATACCCCCATCGACCTAACGACCTTCAATCAGGTTGCTGCTCAGATTTGGTCGCCAGCTCAGGTGCCTCTTGGCTTTAAATTAGAGGGCAGCCAAACCGGGGCATCCGACGTAGAGATCGTGACCAATGTAGAAACCGTCGACGAATGGGTAACCTATCAGATCGACTTCAGCGGTGCCGTGGGAGGAGCCTACACGCGGCTGGTGATCTTCTTCAACTTCGGGCAGGTTCAAACCGAGCAGCTCGTTTATTTCATCGACAATATTGAATTCAGACGCGCCCCATTTGTCAATACTTGTGTTTCTAATTTCGAAGAGCCGGAATTAAAGCTGGAAGGTTGGAACTACTTTGCCAATGGCGATTTCGACGGTACGCCTATTGCATTCATTGCCAACCCGGCTCCCGATGCGGTCAACATGACCGACAGCGTAGCCGTCTTTGAAGAAGCTTCCAACGGCGAAACCTTTGCCGGTGCCTTTGCCGACCCGGTTGCTCCCATCGTGATGGAAGCCGGTGCCAAGGTGGTAACCCTTAAAGTCTGGATGCCGGTAGCCGGTCAGTTTGTACTCAAACTGGAGCGTCCCCTCGATGGGGCCACCAATATCGGGGATGTTATTGCCGATTACACAACTCCCAACGCGTGGCAGGAGCTCACCTTCGACTTCAGCCCGGTGGAGGACGGCGCCCGCTACGAGCGGGTCACGATCATCCCCAACTTTGGGGTGACTCCTGACATGGCCCTCACGCACTACTTCGACGAACTCGCAGTGGGTACTGGTAGCTGTGCCACCACCAGCATCTTCGAGCCGATCCGCGTCGATCGCCTGGAAATCGGCCCGAACCCTGCCGATAACTTCCTGCGCGTCTTCAATACGCAGGATGTACATCACTTGCAGATTCTCAATACACTGGGGCAGCCGGTGCGTCACATTCAATTGGTTGGCCAGGTGCCGCAGACCGAACTCGATCTCAGCGGCCTGCAAACCGGCATGTACGTACTGACCGCTTACGATGCAAGGGGACAGTTGATTGCCAATTCGACCTTCATTAAGAAGTAAGAAGTAGATCGTGTGGAATGTGCCGTGTGAAGTGTGATTCCACCATCCTACACGATACTTATGAAAACAAAGGAGGCACCGCCAACCAATCTTGGGCGGCGGTGCCCATTTCTAAACCCATTCCAACACCGAGCGATGCGCCTTATCCTCATATCTCTGCTACTCGGATGCCTGGTCAGTTCGATTGCTTGCCCACCCTCATCGGCCATCGATCCGGTTCCTTTCAGCCTGGATACGCTTCAGGAGCGCACCTTCCACTACTTTTGGGATCTAGCCCATCCGACCAATTACCAAATTCCCGACCGCTGGCCCACCGAAAACTTCAGCAGCATTGCCGCTACGGGCTTCGGCCTCACCGCTTACATCGTCGGTGTGGAGCGTGGCTTCGTCACCCGCGAAGCAGCGGCCGAACGCACCCTGAAAACCCTTCAAATGCTATACGCCTTGCCGCAAGGCCCCGAATCGTCGGGGGTAGCCGGCAATCATGGCTATTTCTACCATTTCCTGACCAATGAAGAAGCCCTGCGCTTTAAGAAGGTCGAACTTTCTTCCATCGACACCGGGCTCCTCATGGCCGGCGTTTTGTCGGCCCAGAGTTATTTCGACCGCGACAACGCATTGGAGCGCGCGATCCGGGCTACCGCCGAAATCCTGTACCAACGCGTCGAGTGGGATTGGATGTACATGCCGGAAGAAGACTATCTGAGCATGGGGCACCACCCCGAGCGGGGCTTCATCCCCGCCCGATGGAGAGGCTATAACGAAGCCATGATCCTGCTGGTGCTGGCCATCGGCTCCCCCACCCATCCCATCCCCGCTTCGGCCTGGGAAACCTGGTGCTCCACGTACGACTGGGAAACCTACCACGGCTACGAGCACGTCAATTTCGATCCGCTCTTCGGCCATCAGTACAGCCAGATGTACATCGACTTTCGGGGTATCCACGACCCCTACATGCACGAACGCGGCATCGACTACTTCGAAAACAGCCGGCGGGCCACCCTCGCTAATCGGGCCTATTGCCTCGAAAACCCCGGTGAATACACCGGTTACGGCCCCAATCAATGGGGACTGACAGCTTGTGACGGCCCCGGCCGCCTCGATACAATTATGGATGGGCATGCGCGCAAGTTCTGGACCTACCGCGCCCGCGGTGCCGATGCTACCAAAATTATCGACGATGGCACCATCGCGCCCACCGCAGCGGGTGGCTCCGTACCCTTTGCCCCCGAGGAATGCATCGCCGCCCTCGATCATATGTGGACCACCCACTACGATCAGTTGATCGGCCAGTATGGCTTTCGCGACGCCTTCAACCTGACCTATCCCGGCCAGTGGTTCGACGATGATTACCTCGGCATCGACCAGGGACCCATTCTGATTCAAATGGAAAATTACCGCTCCGGACTCATCTGGGAAGTCATGAAACGCAATCCGCACATCATTCGGGGGTTGAAGCGGGCTGGATTTAGTGGAGGATGGTTGGATGAGGCTGAATAATGTGACAATGTGCTAATGTGACAATAAACTTTCGATGCGAACACTGAATTTCAGCCCTTCTCATTTTCTATTTGCCTTACTTTTTCTGACGATGGCAACCGGCTCCTCGTCGGCACAGGATGGAGATCAACCCAATATCATCTTCATTCTTAGCGACGATCACCGCTATGATTTCATGGGCTTCACCGGGAAAGTCCCTGGGTTGGAGACTCCGAATTTGGATCGCATGGCTACCGAAGGCACCCACTGCCGCAATGCCTTTGTGGGTACGGCCCTTTGCTCACCGAGTCGGGCTAGTATCCTGACCGGCCAGTACAGCCACGTACACGAGGTAGTTGATAACGATGCGCCCGCCCCGGAAGGGCTGCGGTTCTTTCCGAGTTATTTGCAGGAGGCCGGCTACCAAACCGCTTTTTTCGGCAAGTGGCACATGGGCCACCAAAGCGATGACCCAAAACCGGGCTTCGACTATTGGGTAAGCTTCCCCGGCCAGGGGGTGTATTACAATCCCAACCTCAACGTCAACGGCGAGCGCGTGCAGCATTCGGACAGTGCCTACATCAGCGAAGTGCTCACCGATTACGCCGTCGATTGGATGGCCCAACAGGAGGGGCCCTACTTCCTCTACCTCAGCCATAAGGCCGTCCACGCCGAATTCATGCCCGCTCCGGAAGACCGCGGCCGCTACGCAGCGGTCGATATTCAGTATCCGCCCACCATGTATCCACCGGGCACCAACCCCGCCGAACACACCTCCGTCACAGCCCCTCAACCCACCCAACGCGAAATCCAGGCCGTGCAGCAGGTAGGCTACGACTACGCCGCCGTACCCAAGTGGGTGAAGGAACAGCGCACCAGCTGGCACGGCGTCGACTATATGTACAATGGTCAGATGACCTTCGACGAATTCTACATCAACTACCTAGAAACCCTCCGGGGCATCGATCGCAGTGTAGGACGGCTCATCGACCAATTGGAGCGCAGTGGCCAGCTCGACAATACCATCCTGATTTACATGGGCGACAACGGCTTCAGCTTCGGCGAGCACGGCCTCATCGATAAACGACACGCCTACGAGGAAAGCATGCGCGTGCCCCTGCTCGTTTATGGCCCGGGCCAGACATTCACCGAAGACACCGACGCCCTATTGATGAATGTGGATATCGGTCCGACGATCCTCGACCTCGCCGGCCTGCCCACGCCCGAGCAAATGAACGGCCGTTCATTCGTTTCCGCTCTGCAGGGTAACCCACCCGCAGATTGGCGCGATGCCATCTACTACGAATACTATTGGGAGCGCCCCTTCCCGCAGACCCCCACCGTCCACGCGGTGCGTACCGATCGCTATAAATTCATCCGCTACCACGGCATCTGGGATACCAATGAGTTTTTCGACCTCCAAAATGATCCACACGAAGCCCGCAACCTGATCGACCGGCCCGAACACCAGGAAACCATCGCCCGGCTCAACGAACAGCTCTTCCGGTGGCTGGAGGAAACCAAGGGAATGAAGATCCCCCTGAAACCGACCCTGCGGAAGCGCGGGGGGCAGGATTGGAAGTATGGGCATACCTATTAGTGTGGGTGTGGGTGTGAGAGATGTTTTAATTTTTTAGGCTGTGCCTTTGGCACATTGCCTAAGGCTTTCATTAACGTATTAAGTGCTGCCTTGGCAGTACATTAAAGCATTTGTAAGCGATTTTGATGGACTCTGAGGAGTTGAAAAACCAACACAAGACTGAAACTACCGAATCAGCATGAAACATAGCTTTTACTTATTGCTTTTCCTATCGGCGATGACCACCGCTTGCATTAGTGATCAACAGGCGGGGCGGCAATCGGGAGATTACGAGGCATCCGTTGACAGCCTGCTCAACCTGATGACGCTGGAAGAAAAAATCGGGCAGATGACCCTCTTCACCAGTGATTGGGATCAGACGGGGCCAACGCTGCGTGAGAACTACCAGGAAGACATTAAAAGTGGTCGGGCCGGAGCCATTTTCAACGCGCACACGGCCGCCTACAACCGCCGTCTGCAGGAGATTGCCGTAGAGGAAACTCGACTGGGGATTCCCTTGATCTTTGGCTACGATGTGATCCACGGTTACCGAACGATTTTCCCCATTCCACTAGGCGAGGCGGCTAGCTTCGATCCCGATTTGATGGAGCTATCGGCCCGCATAGCGGCGCGGGAGGCTTCTGCTGCTGGCCTCCACTGGACCTTTGCCCCCATGGTGGATTTGGCTCGCGATCCGCGTTGGGGCCGTATCATGGAGGGCTCCGGCGAAGACGTGTATTTGGGAAATGTCGCAGCCGCCGCCCGCGTACGGGGGTTTCAGGGTGATGATCTCAGTGCTGATAGCACGGTCTTGGCCTGCGCCAAGCACTTTGCAGCCTACGGTGCGGCCCAGGCGGGACGCGATTACCACACCGTTGACATGAGCAAGCGCGAACTGTGGGAAACCTACCTCCCGCCGTTTAAGGCGGCCATCGATGCCGGGGTGGGCACCTTCATGACGAGCTTCAACGAATTGGACGGCGTGCCGGCCAGCGGTTCCCGGTATCTGCTTACGGAGGTACTGCGCGACACCTGGGAGTTCGAAGGCTTTGTCGTAACGGATTACACCAGCATCAATGAGATGATCCTCCACGGCGTGGCAGCCGATTCGACGGCAGCGGGTGAGCTGGCGCTGAACGCGGGCGTGGACATGGACATGCAGGGAGCGGTATTTTACTACTACTTGGCCGAATCCGTTGCGAACGGCACGATCTCGGAAGCGCAGATCGACGAGGCCGTCCGGCGCATTCTGCGCACGAAATTCGCCCTTGGTCTCTTTGACGACCCCTACCGCTACAGTGATACGCTACGGCAGCAGCGCCTGGTGCTGGCTCCCGAACACCGCGCGGCCGCCCGCCGGGCTGGCCGGGAAAGTATTGTACTCCTAAAGAACGACAACCAAGCCCTACCACTTTCGAAAAATATTGGCTCGCTGGCCGTCATCGGCCCGCTCGCCGACAGCCAGGCCGATCTGCTCGGTGCCTGGCACGCCGATGGGCAAGCGCGCGAGGCCGTAAGCCTCTTGTCGGGTATCAAGCAGGTGATCGCCGATTCTTCGGCCGTGCGCTACGTGCAGGGAACAACCGTTGCAGGGGAAGACCGCTCCGGCTTTTCCGAAGCACTCGCAGCCGCCCGCGCCGCTGATGCGGTGGTCGTGGCGATCGGAGAAGACTGGCAAATGAGCGGTGAAGCCGCCAGCCGTACCGAAATCGACCTGCCGGGCGTTCAGCGCGAACTGGTAATGGAGTTAGCCAAACTCAGCAAGCCCCTGGTTGTCGTGCTGATGAATGGCCGTCCGCTGGCCATCCCCGAAGTGGCGGAAGCTACCGATGCCCTCCTCGAAACCTGGTATCTGGGTACCGAAGGCGGGCCGGCCATTGCCGATGTGCTATTCGGCGATTATAACCCCAGCGGGAAACTGCCGGTCACCTTCCCCCGCAACCTCGGCCAGGTGCCCATCTATTACGACATGAAAATGACGGGCCGCCCGATGAATCCCAACGACAAATACACCAGCAAATACATCGATAGCCCCAACACGCCACTCTTCCCATTTGGATTCGGACTGAGTTATACCACATTTGCCTACGACGAGCTACAACTCGACCAGGAGCGCTACGCAGTGGGCGATTCCATCATCGCCACCGTACGCCTGCGCAATACCGGCAACCGGGCCGGGGCCGAGGTAGCACAACTGTACGTCAGGGACCTCGTCGGGAGCGTCACCCGCCCGGTGCGCGAGCTGAAGGGCTTTCAAAAAATATACCTGGAGGCCGGCGAAACACGGACGCTTCGCTTTGCACTGCATACGGATGATCTAGCCTTCTGGACCCGCGATATGACCTACCGTGCCGAGCACGGCCGCTTCGAAATCTACGTGGGTACCGATTCAAATGCGGATCTGATGACTACGTTTGAATTGACTGAATAGAACGATAATTCCACCTTGATCACACTCAACTTTATTAATATGAAACAACTAATCATAAGCCTACTAGTGCTGCTCCCACTCGGGCTGCTTGCCCAGCATACGGTGGAGGGGACCGTACGCGGCGCGGAGGAGACACTCATCGGCGTAAACATCCGGGTTAAAGGAACTACTACGGGTACGATTTCCGACCTCGATGGCAATTACCGCCTCGAAGTCCCCTCACCAACTGATACCCTCCTTTTTTCCTACACCGGTTATGCCCCCCAGGAAGTGCCCATTCAGAATCGAAGCCGGATCGATATCGTGCTGGAGGAGCAAACAAACCTACTCGACGAAATCGTTGTAGTGGGCTACGGCACCCAACGCAAATCGGATCTGACCGGCTCGGTCTCCACCATCCAGTCGGAGGATTTGGTCAGCATTCCCACTCAATCGGTCGGACAGGCCCTGCAGGGCAAGGTGGCCGGTCTACAAATCACCCCCACGGACGGGGCCCCCGGTTCGGATGCCATCTTCCGCATCCGGGGTACGGGTAGTTTCAATGGAGCCGACCCGCTTTTCGTGGTGGACGGAATGATCGTCAACGATATCTCCTTTGTCAATCCGCAGGATGTAGAAAACGTTTCCGTGCTCAAAGACGCCTCTGCCACCGCGATCTACGGCGCACGGGGAGCCAATGGCGTCATTATCATCACCACCAAGCGAGGAGAAGCCGGCCAGGAGGCACAGGTGAACGTGACCTCCTATTACGGTACCCAGGAAGTGGTACGGACCATTGGCTTGACCAACGCCCAAGAATATGCCACGCTGGCCAACGAACTGGCCGCCAATGAGGGCCGCCCCCCCACCTTTGCCGATCCCGATGCCTTCGGCGAAGGAACGGACTGGCAGGACGTCATCTTCCAGAATGCCCCTATCCAGAGCCACCAGGTGAGCTTCACCGGAGGTGCCGAAAGGTATTCGTACAACGTCAGCGCCAACTTCTTCGGTCAGGAAGGCATCATCCGTGGGTCGGATTTCGATCGGGTTACCCTGCGCATCAACAACCAATACCAGCTGAAGCCCTACCTGACGCTGGGCCACAATGTGTCGCTGCTCTATAGTGATCGGATGAACGGCCCGGGAGTCGTCACGTCCGCTCTGCGTTCCGCACCCACTGTCCCCGTATTTGAAGAAGATGGTTCCTTCGGTAATACCGGCGACGTGAGTAGTACCGGCAACCCGGAAGCCACAATCTTTTATAATAATAATGAGACGCAGGACTACCGCGTAGTTGGTAACGTCTATCTTGACGTCTCCTTCCTCGACTACTTCACCTTCCGTACCAACCTCGGAGCCGACTTCCTCTACCGCGAACAAGAAGAGTTCTTTCCGGTATTCTTCGTCTCCGCTATCCAGCAACGGCAGGAGAACCAACTCATCCTCACCAACAACCGCAACCGCAACTACCTCTGGGAGAACACCCTGTCATTTAACTACGAGCAGCGCGACTACCGCATCGATGCCGTCCTGGGCTATACCATCCAGGACTTCTTCAATGAACGCGTGCGGGCCGGCCGCCGCAACTTCGTGGACGAACGCGACATTTTCCGCTTTTTCAACGCCGGGGAGGTCGGAACGGAAGTGCTGGAGGGGAACGTAACCCTCGACCAGGGCCTCGTTTCCTATCTCGGCCGGGTCAACTTCACGCTGTTCGACCGCTACCTATTCACGGTTTCCGGGCGGGTTGACGGCTCTTCGCGCTTCGGCCCAAACAACCGATACGGATTCTTCCCGAGCTTTGCCCTGGGCTGGAATGCCGCCAACGAGGCCTGGTTTGCTAACCAGTCGACACTGAGTCGATTGAAGCTCCGCTTTAGCTGGGGCCAGACGGGCAACGACCGCATCGGTGACTTCCGCTACACCGCCCTGGTAGAACCCGGCGAGCCCGCCGTATTCGGCCCCGACGAAACGCTCGTGCCCGGCGCTACCGTCATTCGGCTAGCCAACGAAGACCTGCAGTGGGAAGAAACCACCCAGTGGGATATCGGCATCGAATTCGGCCTGCTGGAAAACCGCATGCAGGTGGAGGTGGATTACTACAACCGCGAGTCGGACGGCGTCCTGTTCGAACCACTCATTCCCGGTTATTTAGGAGCCGATCCGCCGGCCGTCAACGTGTCGAGTATTCGGAATTCGGGGGTCGACTTCAATCTTCGTTGGCAGGATGTCATTTCTGATAATTTCTCTTATCAAATCGGCGGAATCTTCAGTATTTTGGAAAATGAAGTATTAGAGTTGAGCGGTACCAGTGAAGATTTTCCCGCGGGAGGCGTCGGCTTCGGGGGTGTACTGGCAACCAACAGCCGACCCGGCTTTCCGGTGGGCGCTTTCTACGGATTTGAAACGATTGGCGTATTCCAAAACGAGGCCGAGTTGGAGCAATTTGCCACCCTCCCCGGTGATGTCCAGCAGCCCGGTGATCTGATCTTCCGAGATATCGACGGCGACGGTGTCATTACCGCCGATGACCAGACGATCATTGGGCAACCCACTCCGGATTTCACCTACGGGTTTAACACCGGCGTTCAGGCCTACGGATTTGATTTGAGTGCGCAGTTTATCGGGCAATCCGGTTCGAGCATTGTTAATGCCAAGCGGGGACAGCGATTCGGGTTGTACAACTTCGAACGCATCTTTCTCGACCGGTGGAACGGCGAGGGCACGAGCAATACGGAACCTCGGCTAACAACCTCCGGCGTCAACTACGAGAATTTCTCCGATCGCTTCATCGAATCGGGCGATTTTCTCCGCTTGCGTACCCTCGAACTTGGGTATACCCTACCCCAAAATATTGTAAATCGCATTGGGTTGAATAGCCTGCGGATTTACCTGAGTGCCACCAACCTGGCTACCTGGCAGGATTATACGGGCTATACTCCCGAAATTTACAACAACTCCGTATTCGATGTCGGTATCGACCGTGGCGAATACCCCATTGCAAAAACCTATTTGGCAGGGCTGAATTTATCTTTCTAAATGCACAGAATTACTTCAACTATGAAACGCTACATATATATTTTGCTTCCACTCTTGCTGTTTGCCAACTCCTGTGCGGATGAGGTACTGGACCGCGAACCAAAAGTGGATTTCACGCTGGAAAGCTTCTTTGAAACCGAGGAGCACGCCATGCTGGCTACCAACGCGACCTACAACCACTTGCGCGATTGGTCGGTCCACGTATTTTCGTTCATCGGCATGACCGACATCGTCAGCGACGACGCTACCAAAGGCAGCTTTCCCGCCGATGCGAACTTTCTTCAGGAAATTGACGACTTCACCTTCACCAGCGCCAACGGAGCACCTGCCGGCGTGTGGAACGGTTATTACACCGGCATTTTTCGGGCAAATCTGGCCATTGAACGCATTCCGGACGTGCCGGAAATGGACGAAACGCTACGGGCGCGGCTGATTGCCGAGAATAAGTTCTTGCGCGGCTACTTCTACTTCAACCTCGTGCGTTGGTTTGGCGAATTACCGTTGGTAACCGAACCGTTCCCGAATGAATTCGAGATACCCCGCTCCTCTGTCGATGCGATCTACACGCAGATCATCACCGATATGAATGACGCCATCGTGGATCTTCCTCCCTCCTACAGCGGCGCTGACCTCGGCCGGGTTACTAGTGGAGCAGCAAAGGCCATGCTGGGAAAAGTGTACCTGACGCGCGGCAACTTTCAGGAATCCGAGCGGCTACTGATGGAGTTGATTCAATCCAACCAGTACGATCTATTCCCGAATTACGCCCTCTTGTTCCGCCCGGAGGGTGAAAACTCCGTTGAGAGCATTTTCGAAGTACAGGCAACCGCTCTGGAGGGTACCAACGACGGCGGCTCGCAGTACAACGAGGTACAGGGCGTACGGGGCACTCCCAACCTGGGTTGGGGTTTCAACCGGCCCAGCGATGACCTGATCCGGGCGTTCGAGCCGGGTGATCCGCGCCGCGAGGCCACTGTGCTCTCCGTCGGAGAAATTCTGCCCGACGGCTCCGATATCGTGCAGGATAACCCCAATATCATAGGGGAACGCTACAATCAGAAGGCCTGGGTGCCCGAGCATCCGGGCGGCAATGGCAACGGCCCCGGCAACATCCGCATCCTGCGCTACGCCGACGTGCTGCTGATGGCCGCCGAGGCCCTCAATGAAAACGGGAAAGCAGCCGATGCCCTCATCTACCTGAACCAGGTGCGCGCTCGCGCCCGCGGGAGCAACACGAGCATTCTCCCCGATGTCACCACCACTAATCAGGGGGAGCTGCGGCAGCGCATCTGGCAGGAGCGCCGCGTCGAGCTGGCTCTGGAGCAGCACCGCTGGTTCGATCTGGTGCGGCAGGGCCGTGCGGAAGAGGTCATGCTAGCCGTCGGAAAGACCCAATTCCGGTCGCCGAAGAACTTGCTTTTCCCAATTCCCCGGCTCGAAATTTTACTTAGCAATGGCGCGCTGACGCAGAATCCAGGATACGAGTAGCCGGGCTAAACAATCAATTTGGAGCGCCTGTTTTAGTGTATTACGAAAACCAAACTAGCGATCATGAGCGAGCAAAAGCTTGATTTGAAAAGTATCACCACCGGTGTCGATATTGGAATAGAAGCGGAAGGCCGCCGAGAAGTAGCCGAAGCACTCGGCCAGTTGTTGGCCGATGAACACGTACTGTATATCAAACTCCGCAACTACCACTGGAATGTTCAGGGTATGGCCTTTGGCCCCCTACACGAACTGTTCGAAGAGCAGTACGATAAAATCAGCGAATATATCGACGACATTGCCGAGCGCATTCGGAGTCTGGGCTTCTTCACTCCGGGCAGCATGGATGAATTTTTGAGCGGCAGCCGCCTGGAGGAAACCGGCCATCTCAACGGCAATGACCGCGAGATGGTGTCCAACCTCCTGAAAGACCACGAAGCCATCATCCAGATCCTACGCCACGATATCCCACAGTCGGAAGAGCACAACGACCTGGGTACCGCCGATTTCCTCACCGCCATGATGGAAGAACACGAGAAGATGGCGTGGATGCTACGCGCGCATCTCGGATAGGACCTGTTTTTCTTATTCGATGGGAAGGCATCTCTGTGCAGGGGTGCCTTTTCTTTTATCCCAATGATTGATACACCAAAAATGCCGCCCCGTAGGCCACCGCCGTCATAAAGACAAACTGAATGACCGGCCACTTCCAGGAGCCCGTTTCGCGGCGAACGACGGCGAGTGTACTCATACACATCATGGCAAATACGTAAAAGATCAGCAGACTTGCGGCCGTGGCCTGATTGTAGACGGGCTGGCCGGTTGCGGGGTTTACTTCGGCGGCGAGCCGATCGCGGATGGCAAACTCATCGTCGGCACTCCCGACGCTGTAGATGGTAGCCATGGTACCCACGAATACTTCCCGGGCGGCGAAGCTGGTCAGCAGTGCGATGCCCATTTTCCAATCGTAGCCCAGCGGGCGAATGATCGGTTCGATCGCCTGGCCAATGTGCCCGGCAAAGCTCGCTTCCAGCCGTTCGGCGGCCAGGTAGCGGTCGCGCTGATCCGCTTCGATGGTCTCCGTGGCAATCCATTCGTCTACGCGGTTTTCGGCAGCCTGCATCGCCCGTGGCGGACCGTAGGAAGACAGCGCCCAAAGCACGATGGAAATAAGCAGGATGATCTGGCCGGCCTCCACCATAAACGTGCGCACCTTTTCCCAAACGGTTAGCCCGACATTGCGCAAACTCGGCCAGCGATAAATGGGCAGTTCCAGCATCAAAAAGCTCCGCGTATTTGATCGGAGAAGGTATTTAAACAACAGCGACGTCAGCAGCGCGCCGACGATTCCGAGCAAAAACAGTCCCATAAAGGCAATTCCCTGCAAGCTAAACCCTCCCAAAACCCGCGTCTCGGGCACCACAAATCCAATGAGGACCGTGTAGATCGGAATGCGGGCCGAACAACTCGTGAAGGGCGTGACGAAGATAGTGAGCAGTCGTTCTTTCGGATCGCTGATGGTACGGGCGCTCATGATGGCCGGAATGGCACAGGCATGCCCCGAGATGAGTGCCACCATACTCCGCCCGTTCAACCCGAACGACTGCATAATGCGATCGAACATAAAGGCCGCCCGGGCCATGTAGCCGACTTCTTCCAGAATACCGATCAGAAAGAACAGCAACGCAATCTGGGGGGCAAATACCAACACGCCCCCCAGACCGGCCAGGATACCGTCTACAACCAGATCGGCCACCCAGCCTTCCGGCAAAATCGACCGCACACTCTCCCCCAAAGCTCCGAACAACCACTCGATGGCGGCCATTGGCGCTTCGGCCCACAAGTAAATAGCCTGAAACACAAAGAACATCAACCCAAAGAAAATCAGCGGCCCGATTACCGGGTGCATCAGCAGGGCGTCTGCTCGATTAGAACGGCTCTGCTGTCCCTTTGGCCGGCTGACCGCCCGCTTTACGATTGGCGTAATAGTATCGTAGCGCGTCATGGTTTCCTCCACCTGGTGGTGGAGCGGATTAAAGGCCTGTTCGGTACGGAGGGTCTGTATAAACTGCCGTTCTTGCTCGCTCAGAAAGGGCAGCCAATCCGTATGATGTATCCGGAGGAGTTGCTGATAGGGTGTTCGCCCACTGCCTCCACCGATAGATTGCTGCACCAATTTGATTTCTTCCTCGGAGAGTTCGTAGATCGGTTGGCTTGGAGCCGGATATTGCTGAGCTTGAATCAGCAATTGAGCGATATCGTCAAACCCCTCGCCAGTACGGGCACTCACAAGTAACACGGGTACGCCTAGCTGCGCGCTCAGGAAATCCGTGCGAATCCGCATGCCCTCCGCCTCCAGCCGATCGGCCATGTTGAGGACCAACACCAGGGGAATTCCCAGATCGTGCAACTGACTAAACAGCAGCAGGTGCTTCTCGAGCTGGGTGGCATCTGTTATGTACAGAAGGAAATCGGGGTAGTTCGGATCGTCCGGATTGGCGAGCGTTTGCGTAACGACGCGCTCGTCTCCGGAGGTGGGATGAAGGCTGTACGCACCGGGAAAGTCAATATAATCGACCTGCAGATCATCAGAAAGCTGGACCGAGGCCGACTTTTTCTCGACGGTAACCCCGGGGAAATTGCCCACTTTCTGCCGCAAACCGGTAAGGCGGTTGAAAACAGAGGATTTACCACTGTTCGGATTGCCGATCAGGCCAACTGTGAGAATTGTATTAGAAACTGGAAGATCTACTGGAGAAGAATGCATGCTAACTCCCGCTTGCGCAGCGCAATGTACTGCCGATCGTCTACCTGTACGTAGAAACCGCTACCTAAGGGAGCCTTGCGAACAATGTGCAAATGACTACCCGGCAATATCCCCATCGACATCAGCTTACTCCCCAGACTGAGATCCGAGAAACCGGCAACAATACCGTCTACCTTTTTCGCATCCGATGCGGGTTGAGGAGCATTAATGGAAGGAGCGATTGCGGTCATTGAGCTTATTTTTATTAAATCTACGTAAAGAGAACTCAAAGAATTTGGTTACGGTGACCATTTCGCGCGTTTTCGCCGGAAAATACCCGAAAATTGCGCTGATCTGACGAATGTTAGGTAGCCTTTTGTGGTACGTTGGTTCTTGCTTCGCGCGCTATTCGGTCTGGCCAAAGTACCGCTATCAATTAGCACACAGCCCAAACTCCTCCTCCGCAACCCGCCGACAGGCACCGGAACCATCATCGCAACGAACACGGCCGGCGTAGGAAGCAACAATATCCGCCAAGCGTTCCGTGCGGCAGCGCTTTAGATCAACCCGCTGAAAGCTGAATGGATCATCCGGGTGGATCAAAAGCAGGTTGGCCTGCCAGTCACCATCCGGTGTAGCAGTTACCAATTTACTCCCGGCGGCCTCGGCTTTCCATTCAGAATCCTGAAAAATCAGGTAATCGGTGACCTCCGCCACCTGCTCCTCCCCAACTGGAGTAAGCACGTAAGCTTCCAATAGTGAACGGTAGGCGGCCGACTTTCTAATTACTTGCTTATTCATAACTCAGAGATCATCGCGTCCTGAACGGTGAATATACAGTGATATTTTTATTTAGACTTTATCAAAATAAGGTCGTCATTAAATACAACCACTCTTAGTAGAAGGTTGCTACCTAAGTACTTTCGCACTGCTACCTAATGGTAGGTAAGGTCAATCTAAGACCCGATTTCGGACGGGTTCTCAACCTTGGAAAATTTAGCCCCGCCGTCTCAATGGTGGAATCGAAGGTGTCGCTACAACACACATAACTAATTCATTTTCAAACCACTAAATAAATCAACTCCAACTGGTATCCAATTGGCAGTGGGCACTTCGACAATTCATCCACGAATAAACTATCACGACCAAACCCAATGAAACACATTCTACCTATCCTGCTGGCATTGAGTGTCCAGGTGACACTGATTGCCCAACAAACCTTTACCACCGTCCAGGACGGCGATTGGGAAAGCGCCAGCACCTGGCAAAATGGCCAAATTCCCGATTTGACCGCGGCCCAAACCGCCAACCCGTACCAAGTGAACATTTTACACAATGTGACGGCGGTTACGTCCTCCGGTGATGTTGATCTCGAACTCGACGGTACCAGTTCGTTGTACATTGCATCCGGCGCTTCACTGACTACCGATGGGTTCTTTGAAATCAAGAGCGGCGCCACCATTAGTGAGCCCTTTCACCTGGCCGGCACGCTGACCGTTGAGGAATTCATTTTCGACAATACTACAGCGACCGTCAACCACACCGGGACACTTAATTCCCTGGACGACTTCGAAATTCGGAATGGAACGTACCACCTGGAAGGCACCCTTACTACAGTGGAGGATGTACGACTCCTCAACTCCGGGGTGCTGCGGGCCACCGATGCCACCATTAATTCCGATGACGATCTAAAGGCTTACGACGACTCCGAAATCTACCTGGACAACACAGATTTGACCGCCACCTACGACATCTTCCTTTATGACAATCACGTACTCAACCTCAGCAACGGAAGTACGATGTATAACGGACGTGATATCAGACTCCGGAACTACGCCGCCCTTAACGCTACCGATGCAACCATCACCTCTGACGATGATATGGAAGGCCACGACAATTCTACCGTCTACTTGAGCAACACCACCGTTACGCTCGACGAAGATCTCAGACTGGAAGAAAACCACGTTTTCGAACTCGCAGACGGCAGCTCCCTTACCGCCGATGATATCCGATTGAATAACCAGGCGGACCTCATCGGGATTGGTCCTTCCAATACGATTTCGGTAATCCGCTTACTTTCCTCCTCTCCGGATGCGGAGCTGGTTTGCGCCTACGGAGGTACCCTCAGCAACACTACGTCGGACAGCGAATCGGTCAACGAATTTCAACAAACCTGTACCGCAAACGCCATTTCCCTGCCCGTAACCTGGCTGGCTTTCGAGGCGACTTCACTCCCCAATGGCGTAGAACTGTACTGGTCGACTGCCATGGAATTAAACAACGAATACTTCGACATTCAGCGCTCCCTCGACGAAGGGGAGACCTGGACGCCCATCGCAAAGGTAAGTGGAATGGGCAACACCCAATCAATGTCCGAGTACACCTACACCGACCTGACGGCTCCCGCTATCGGTACCATTTACTACCGCTTGCGGCAAGTCGACTTCGACGGCACCGCCGAGTACTCCCCCATTGCCCTGGTGGAAAATAGAGAAAAGAACCTTGCCGCCACGGTAACCGTATATCCCAACCCAACCGCAGAGCACTTTCAACTCGAACTTCAGGACGACGTCAAGCTAGATGAAGTAGCCCTCTTCGATACCTTCGGCCGCGCTTACCCCATGAATGACGAATGGAGCAAGTCTTCGCTCCGCTTCGAACTACCGGCCCAACTGCAAAGTGGTACCTACATCCTGGTGCTCAATACCAATTTGGGTAGGATGGTGAAGCAACTCATAGTGACCCGATAACGCCTTTCCTTCTTCGTTCAAGATGACTATAAGCAGGGTCCGGACAATTGTCCGGACCCTCTCTCTTTTGGATCGGTCTTCCAAATACGGACCCATTCTAATCCCTGGAAAATTCGATCCCATCTTCCCTATTCAGGAATCAAAAGCTAGCCCAAAGCAATCAATTCGCTTATTTTCAGCAACTTATACAGGATCACTTTCTTTGGCATTTGAATTGGCAATAGATATATCGACAATCAATCCACTACTTAAAATCACAATTCATCCCATGAAGCACATTCTACCAATCATTCTCGTACTGTTTTTTTACACCGCCGGAACCGCACAAACCTTCACGACCATTCAAAACGGTGACTGGGACAACACCAGCACCTGGCAGAACGGTCAAATCCCCGATCTGACCGTAGCGCAAAGCGCTAACCCCTACCAGGTAAACATTCTGCACGATGTGACGGCTACGAACTCCTCCGGAAACATCGGACTTGACGGCACCAGTTCATTGTACATCGCATCCGGCGCTTCGCTAACCATCGACGGGCTTTTCGAAGTGGAAAGCGGTGCCACCTCCGGCACGCCCTTCCACCTGGCCGGTACACTAAATGCCAATCGATTTATTTTTAACAATAGCACCGCTACCGTCACCCACAGCGGCACCCTAGTTACCCAGGCCGACTTCGAGGTGTGGGATGGAACGTACGACTTAGAGGGCACCGTCAACAGTGGCGATGACGTGGAAGTCTTTAACGCAGGTATCCTGCAAGCCACCAATGCCACTATTACCGCAGCAGATCTGCTCGTTGGATACGACGACTCCGAAATCTATTTAAACCAATCCGACCTGACCGTCATGGTGGATATGGATCTGAGAAATAATCACGTATTCGAACTCAATAGCGGCAGTACCCTCCAGACCGGACGGGATCTGATCGTCCGAAATTCGGCCGCGTTTTATGCGACGGATGCTACCATAAACTCCGATGACGATATGGAAGGCTACAATGATTCCGAATACTACTTGAGCAATACCACCATTACCCTCTACGACGATCTCAAATTGGAAGACAACCACATTTTCGAACTCGCTGACGGCAGTTCCCTCGATGCAAATGTGATTAAGTTGTACAACCAGGCGAGCGTCATCGGGATCGGCCCTTCCAATACGCTTACGGTAAACGGCCTGGAGTCCTATTCTAGCAGTGCTGCACTCGTTTGTGCCTACGGCGGCACCATGAGTAACACCACGACGGGTAAAACCCCCATCGAGGAGTTTCAGCAAACCTGTGCCCAAAGTGCCGCCGTGTTACCCGTTACCTGGCTGGCATTCGAGGCCACTGCTTCAACGATTGGTGTAGAGTTGTACTGGTCGACCGCTGAAGAAGCGAATAGTGATTACTTCGATGTCGAACGGTCCTCAGACGATGGCCTCACCTGGACCTCTATCGGGCGAGTAGCAAGCGTTGGTACCAGTCAGGAGATTTCTGAATACACTTACCTGGATCGGACGGCTCCAACTACCACCTCAATCTACTACCGCCTCCGCCAGGTCGATCTCGATGGCACCAGCAACTACTCCCCGATCGCGACGGTGGAAACTCTCGAGAAACGCCTGTCTGCCAACATTGCGGTTTATCCGAACCCCACTACGGATTTCTTCTCCGTCGAATTGGATGAACAAACCAAACTAAATCAGGTAGCCCTACACGATGCCTTCGGCCGCACCTATCCGATTGAATACGGATCAGATGCGCTGCAGTTCGAACTACCGTCACATGTACAAAGCGGCACCTACGTACTAGTGCTCGACACCAATCAGGGAAACATCGTTAAGCGATTGGTAGTCAATCGATAATTGTTCATAAAACTAAATCTTTTCCTTCCGTATAAATTGAATATTTGAACCGGGGCGGACAGTGATCCGCTCCGGTTTCTCTTTTGGAAAATGTAACCACCGCCTCCCAATTAAGGAATAGCTTCCACAACAGCCATTCATTTAACCAGCTCATTTTCAGATAACTACACTTAAAATTCAGATTGGCACCCAAATGGTACGGGGTATAATGACACTCAAACCACACAATTATTAATTGCAACTCACCCCATGAAATACATTTTACCTGTAATCCTTTTGCTCGGGATCTACTCGGCACTGGAAGCTCAGACTTTCAACACTGTTCGAGACGGTGATTGGGACAACTACCGCACCTGGCAAAATGGAAATATCCCCGACCTTTCGGGCTCGCAAAGTGCTTCCCCCTACCAGGTGAATATCCTGCACGATGTTTCCACCGACGACGATATTATACTCGAAGGTACCAGCAGCATGTACATTGCCCCGGGCGCTTCACTAGTGGTTGGCGCGGGCAGTGGCGATGACGACGATGATGATG
>CAZDET010000027.1:1726-5892 GCA_964504335.1 uncultured Saprospiraceae bacterium | reverse complement strand
GACGACGATGATGATGGTGGCAACGGCGTATTTGAGGTAAAAAGCAATGCTACAGCAAGTGTCGCACTAAGCCTGGCCGGCACCCTTGAGGTCAAGAATTTCATTTTCGAGAACAGCACTACCTCCGTCACCCACACCGGTACCTTGATTACCAAAGAAGACATTGAAATCAAAGAGGGTACTTACAACCTGAATGGTACCATTACGTCGGGCAAAGAACTAAAAGTGAAGGCCAACGGCAACCTCGTAGCCAACAACGGTACGATCTCCGTCAGCAATCACCTGAAGGGCGAAAATGAATCGGAAATAACCCTGAACAACACCAATATCACTATTGGTAAAGACCTCTACCTGAAGGGCAATAACTCGTTCGAGTTTAATAGCGGCACGCTCGACATCGGTAAGAGCCTCAGAGTCAAGAATACCGTCAGTTTTAGCGCTTCTAATGCCACCATCGACGTGGGTAATGACGTGAAAGGTGAAGGTGAATCATTTATTTACCTGAACAATACAACCCTTAGCGCAGTAGATGATATCCTTTTAAAAAATGACCATCTCTTCGAACTCGATAACGGAACTACCGTCTCCGCCGCCGATAGGATGAAACTGGAAAACAATGCCGATGTCGTCGGGCTGAGCCCTGCCAACACCCTTTCCGTAAACACTTTCCAATCAAAATCCGATGATGCCCAGTTGGTGTGTATTTTCGGAGGAGCACTCAAGAATGTCACTGCCAATAGCTCAGAAGTAGATGACTTTCAGGCCGAATGTGCCCAGAGTGCTGCCGCTCTGCCTGTTTCCTGGCTGGATTTCAATGCCACTGCTCTTTCTACCGGCGTCCGGCTCTACTGGGCCACCGCCACGGAACAGGAAAACAATTACTTCGAGATCGAGCGGTCACTGGACGAGGGGAACATCTGGACTATCGTCAGTCAGGTATCAGGTACTGGTACGACCCAGGAAGTTTCGGAGTACGAGTATACCGATGCAACTGCCCCGACTTCCGCTACGATCTACTACCGCCTGCGCCAGGTCGATTTCGACGGCACTGCCGACTACTCCTCCGTGGTGCTGGTACAAACTGGTGAAAAGAAGGTAGACGCCATCATTACTGTTTATCCCAACCCTTCTGCCGATTTCTTTTCCATCGAGATGGATGAACGTACTAAACTGAATTCTGTGACCCTTTACGACGCCTTTGGCCACATCTTCCCAATCGGCGATGAAGGGAACAGCACTTCCCTTCGCTTCGAATTACCGGCACACCTGAAAAGTGGTATCTACTTTTTAGTATTCGACACGACCCGCGGAAAGACGGTCAAGCAATTGGTCCTGGTTCGATAAGGTCGAGGCTTAAATCTCAACGATCCCATTTCTACCCGCTATCCACTTCCGGGAGCTGCGTGGGTGATCTGGGATCGATTCTCCATTTTGGAAAATTTTGAAATAGGGTCCCAAAAGGGGAAGCACCGCCTTATTAACTAACACCTAATAACCTAATAACCAATTTTTTACGCAAAAAACTACTCTTGGTATTTAATTGGTATTAGGTGGGTTGTCATTCAATCCACTAATACCGATTAATTATCAACCCCATGAAACAACTTGTACTCCTCACCTTCTCTCTGATCTTTTTTACCACCCTCGGCGCTCAAACCTTTACCACTGTGCAAAGTGGAGACTGGAATGACTCCAATACCTGGCAAAACGGACAGATTCCCAACCTAACGAAGAA
Source organism: uncultured Saprospiraceae bacterium (assembly GCA_964504335.1). Taxonomy (GTDB): domain Bacteria; phylum Bacteroidota; class Bacteroidia; order Chitinophagales; family Saprospiraceae; genus CAZDET01. The sequence goes on along the minus strand of CAZDET010000027.1, from coordinate 4,157 downwards.
TCAAAAGAGTACCTATCAAGTAAATATTCGCCATACGGTTACCTTCGATAATGACTTGGTGCTTGGCAAGTTGAGCGTTTTGGACATCAGCTCCGATGCGACCTTAATCGTAGACGGTGATTTCGAAATCCGCAGCAACTCCAACCCGGCGCAGGCATTGAATCTAGAGGGTATTTTAGAGGTCAGTAAGTTTACTTACAACTCTAATAAGACCACCGTATCCCATAGCGGATTGTTGATTACGGAAGATACCTACCTCTCGAAGGGCACCTACGAACTCACCGGCGAGATGGATATCAAAAACCTATACATCTCTTCTTCAACCGTTTTGAATGCGACCAATGCAGACATATCATTATCCGATAAAATCGAGGGAAGTAATTCCTCTCAAATCAATTTGGATAATGCCAATTTAGATGCAGCATCCGAGATCAAACTGATGGACAGCCACCGCATGGAATTGGATGGAGGCTCCACCGTCACTACCGATAAAATCATTTTGGAGAGCAACGCTGACATAGAGGCGGTGGGAAGTGGAGGTATTCTTTCCACCTCCGAGTTCGATTCACAGTCAGGTGGCGCAGCAGTAATTTGCGGGTCCGGGGGCACCTACAGCAACACCCAAAGCATCCCCTCCCCGCTCAACCTGTATGATTGTACAGATGCTTCTGCCCTTCTGCCCGTTACCTGGCAGTCTGTTGAGGCACGTAAAAATGGGGAAATAGTCGATCTGAACTGGTCAACCGAATCCGAATCAAACAATGACTACTTTGAGGTAGAGCGCTCTGATGACCAAGGTACAAGTTGGTACACCATCGGTCAGGTAGCGGGCAACGGTACTACCCAGGCCGTTTCCGAATACATCTATACCGACCGAATTGCCCTGATTTCCAGCACGACCTACTACCGCCTGCGCCAGGTCGATTTCGACGGAAGCAGCGATTACTCCCCTATCGTATCTGTCACTACTGACAGTCCTATTGCCGAGGTGACGGTCTATCCAAATCCGACGACCGACTATTTCACCGTACGGCTCACTCCTGGCATTCAAATCGTGGAAGCCACCCTCTACGACGGGCTGGGACGTGCTTTTCAATTGGGTGAAACACCCCAAAAAGCTAGCAGTCAATTTACCGTACCAGCGGGCCTGACTACCGGTACTTATTGCTTAATCCTTCAGACCAACACCGGCATTATTCACCAGCAGCTGCTCGTAACTCGCTAATTGGTATACATTCTCTTCTATTTGAAATGTTTCTTGGGAAGGGTTCGGGCCGCGGTCCGAACCCTTTTTGCAATTTGTCTGGTAGAAGGCCTGATCTACCATTACGCGCACGGAGTAATAGCGGCCCGTGGAGGCAAGTCTACGCACCTTGATTTTGCTATTGGTAGGGAAAACACGCTTAGATATACCATGGCGATTGCCATTCCCAAGGCTTGAAAGCGTTGGCCACTCATTTTTTCCTGCAAGAGGGTATCCTTTTGCGCGAAACTCCGTATTGATAATCGATGTCCCACCTTCCAACTCCACATTGGGGTTGCGATTTACTCCCAAAAACTTGTCAAAAAGCCCCCCTTTCTATCTCTGGTGGGAGTATACACTTGAAACTGAGTAAGACAGATCCGCTACCCGTCTGCCCTTAGCCAACGGGTAGCGATACATTGACAAATTACGACCCCATGAATAAAATTCTACTTCTACTCATCAGTGTTATTGCCCTTTGCGGCGTCTCCCAAGCCCAAACGTTTCGCACGGTTCAGAGTGGCAACTGGAACGACACCAGGACCTGGAAAAACGGGCAACGCCCGAATGTTTACTTCTCCAATTCGAATGATCCGTACCGGATCATCATTCGCCATGATGTCAGCTACCAGGGTGATGTCTACGTGGGAGGTACGACCGAAATCACCATCAAGAACGATAAAACCCTGGATATCAGTGGCGATCTTATCGTCCTCAGCAATTCCAGTGTTCCGGTTGCTATCAATAGCAAGGGAGCAATTGAATGCGCCAATTATTCCCAAAGTAGCTCGGCCACGGTGACGTTTCACGACGACCTCATTGTGAGCGGAGACGTCGATATTGAATCCGGCGAGTTCACGCTTGCGGGGCTGCTCGAAGCGGAAAATCTGAGTATCCGCAACAGCAGTATTTTCGAGAGTATAGACGGTGCCGAAATTGACCTCGAAGAGACGTTCTCCGCGTCGGAAAATATAACTGCTTCCTTTGTCGGTACCACTATGCAGAGTAACTCGTTCTTCGTAACCGTCGATGGCACTAGTGACGACGATGGAGACGACGACGACGAAGAAGAAGAAGACGAAGAAGACGAAGAAGAAGACGAAGAAGAAGACGAAGAAGAAGAAGAAGAAGAAGACGAAGAAGAAGAAGAAGAAGAAGAAGAAGATGAAGAAGAAGAAGACGAAGAAT
>CAZDET010000027.1:0-1716 GCA_964504335.1 uncultured Saprospiraceae bacterium | reverse complement strand
GTGATGACGACGGGGACGACGATGATGATGATGACGACGACGGCGACGACGATGATGACGACGACGGAGACGACGATGATGACGACGACGGAGATGACGATGATGACGACGACGATGACGGCGGAGACGGAGACGACGACTTCCGAGGCAGCACTGGTGGAAGTGCTGTATTTTCCTATAACGGCGGTGGAAGCACCGGTTTTTATTACGAAGGCAGTTCCGAAAACACCTTCTTCACCATCGAGGATGTAACGAGTGGTAGCCTGACCTGGGAGGGAGGCTCACTGGAAGTATCCGGAGCTATCATTTTCTCCGGAGCAGTGACCATCACTTTTACCGACGTAGATTTAGATGCTGAAACGTTGGAAGTCAGCGGTAGCTCTGCTGTAACCTGGACCGGAGGGATAATTAACGTAAGCGAGCTAGTTGAGATATTTGATGACCTCACCGTTACCTTGGATGGGGTAGACTTTGATGCCGAGCAACTTGAGCTTGCCGGAGCAAGCATTCTCAATCTGGTGGACGGCACTGCCGATGTATCGGAGAATGTAGAACTTTCCGGCTCTGCCACCTTATTCATCGACGGAACTATTGTCGAGATAGTATTGACCATTGAGGTAGCAGACGGAAGTATGCTAGAGATGACTGGCCGCGGGCGATTGTCCGTCGAGACCTTTGAAATTATGGGGAATTCCGATCTTATGGGTTCCGTCGACGGGGGCATCGTCTTTTTTGAAGCATTCCAGGGAGAAAACAACAATTTCCAGGTTACCTGTACCGATGGGCGCTTTTTCGACACGGACAATCCACCAACTTCCCCCCTTGACCTTGCAACTTGCGAGGGGGCCAGTGCGGTCGTATTCCCGGTCGAATGGCTATCTTTTAATGCCGGGCTAATTGACGGGATGGTGGTGCTTAACTGGGCGACGGCCTCCGAGTCGAACAATGCCTACTTTGAAGTGGAACGATCTATTGATGGCGGTAATACTTGGGAGTTGATCGGAAACGTTGCCGGAGCCGGCGATGCTCAGGAAGCCACCTATTACTCCTTTGCGGATGCAACGGCACCGCCAATTTCCCAAATCTACTACCGCTTGCGCCAGGTAGACTACGACGGCACTTTCGCCTATTCTCCCGTAGTCTATATAGAACAACAGGTAAATCGTTTGGCAACCAGTGCACCACTGGTGTATCCCAACCCCGCACGGGAAGTTATCCGAATTCTACCAACCAACGGGATGGAAATCCGTCGGGTGGCCCTCTTCGACCTATTGGGGCGGCCCTTTGCCTTACCAGCTGCTGCGATCACCAATGGAACGCCGATCCCCTTGCCCTCCGATCTGCCGGCGGGCTATTATCTGTTGCAGGTGGAGACTGATCAAGGGACCTTTCCCATACCGCTATCGGTAACGAACTAAACAATGAAGCCCGGCCCCCAACCGGGCTTTTCTTTTACCTCTGAGAAGGGCAATTCACGGGATACCCTCTGGGCCGGAGTTCGCCGGTAGAGCCAGATTTTAATTAGGGCAAACGCATCGAAATGGTCGGAACGGGCGTTTTTGGGGTTGGAGCAAATCTGGACTTGCTTATTAGGCAATATGCCCGTACCTTTACGGCACCATCCAATAGCTGCCCCCGCGGCAGCCGTTCTCACAAAATAGCCCACATTTTCACACGGCCGTTTCCATTGCTGGTAGCCGCGTGCGCCGCGCACGC
>CAZDET010000026.1:0-64821 GCA_964504335.1 uncultured Saprospiraceae bacterium | reverse complement strand
TGGTTTCGCGACCCTCAGGTCGCGAAACCATAATGGCACATTAGCACATCGGCACATAGAAAAATGGGGAAAACGACTTAGAAAGCGGTCGACATTCCCCTCACTCAACAGCCCCTCCAAGGGACTCCAAAAATTGAATGATCGGATCGGCGTACATCAGCAAAAACAGAATAAACGTAAAGAAAATCACCGCTAGAAAGGCCTCAAACAGTGGCATGTACCACCGTCGACCGGGCCGGGGAGCACCGCAGCGCGGACAGAACTTAGCACGGTAAGAAATTTCTGTTCGACATTCTCGGCAGGGGGTGAGTCGAATGAACCACCCCATAAATAATAGGGGCAAGCATCTCATAGGGCAACGAATTTGAAACGAATAAATACCCTAAATAAGGTATTTTTTGGCTCGGCGTCAATTCCGGAATCATCTGCTTTGAATTTAGCATTTCCGGAAATCAAATTGATATATGCCCTTTCCCTTCCAGCATCTGTCAGAAAGTTGCTGGAATCTGCCCAAAATCTGCTGGAAAGTTTTCGGAATTTCTTAAATTCCTGATAAACACGGCCCTAATGATTCTTCCCAGGAGTAAAATGGCTTACCTGATCCAGCGAATTAGGCAACGATTTAAGGCGGCCATCGGGGAGCTCCCCACACGAAGCAAACAGTTTTTTGGGTACGGAGACTACGATACCGGTCAGCCCAACCTGCCCCTATGGATGAGCGACTTGCCCGCCGTTCGCATCGAACTGCAAAAGCGCAACGAAGGCCTTGAGCGCAACCAGACCGCCTACCGGAGCATTCGCGGGAAGAAGCTGTACAACATCGACCGCGAAATCCGAAAGGGCATCAAACGCGAATTTCAACTGGATGCCTTTCACGCCCGTATCTACCTGCTGGCGGCCGGCTTCGAAGACGAATCAGAACTGGAAGCGGCCTATCTCAAAGAACATCCCCGCACCGAATTTGATGGCTACTACTACTCGCCGCGCAAACATCAAATCAAGGGCTTCAAGCTGGAGTTTGATTTTTCCACCACGCCGTACACGGTATGGGAAACGGGTATTCACGATCATCCGGGCCAACCCGTCTACCAGGGCACTGCTACGCGCCAGGGCCCCCACCTGTACATGGAACTGCGCCGGGAGGGTGGTGCCGATCGCCTCACCATCTACGCGCATCTGGACAAGTTGGACCTACCGGATCGAGAGGTTACCCCCTGTGCATTCATGGCGATTTCGGCCTACGCCGGAAATATCATCCACGCCGAAGCCGTGCTCATCCGCGGCGATCTGCCGGGTGCGGCTAAGGAGGCCGAAACGAAAATCGGATTGCTCCAAAAGTACCTGTTCCTTCAGCGCAGCAACTACCGCCTGGCGAGCTACGAATATCCCGAGCTGGAAGACCTGCGCGTCGGGAATGCGCCGGTGGAAACCATCGACTTCATCATCGGTACCCACCGGGTCTGGGGCTTCGGCCCCGACGGGGCCATCGTGCAATCCAAACTGGTGGTCGACCCCGACTACCGCGCCCACCTGCATTCCGAACTGTACCGAAAAAACCAGGCCAAGCAAATCGTGCGCATGAGCATCAGCGGCGTCATCAACAAGCGCGTGTGCATTTCGACCCACTCGCGCAAAGACCCCGATGTCATCAACTTTTGCATCCTGGAAATCCCCCCCAAGGGCCAACAATTTATCAAAGGGGTGCAATGCCACGTAGGCCTGGAAAATGGCCCCATGCGATCCGGCTACCTCATGCTGGTTAAATGCTCGTCGGAGATCAAGCCCCGCATCATACCCCGGGAAGACATCTCCAACTACATCGGCGAGGATGAGCAACTGCAAGAACTGCATCGCCGGTTGGCGGGGTGGCAGGGTGCCTAGATTGGAGCTGCCGAATACTGTACCCCGAGTGTGCACGGGCCGACTCCGGGAGGAACCCGATTACGAGGTCCTGAGCGGGTACGCCCTTTGCAGCTAGCTCATCGGCTACTTCTTCCTCGGTCCAGTTCTGCATGATCCAAATCTTCCCAGCTCGGATCGTGAAATGAAACAAGACATCAAACGAAAAGCTTCCTTTATCCCCACCCATGCTCACTAGTTGAAATTGACTGCCGGTCCGATCGGCAATGACCGTTTTTTCGATCTCCGGAGCATTAGCGTAAGGGGTGGCGGCGTAGGCTTCCAGGTAGTTGATGAGTAACTCTTGGTATTGAGCTATTTTATCCATTTTCCGGCCTTTTTAAGAGAAGGTAATACCGATGTAAATTAAACGTTCGCAAAGATTCGATCGGCAGCGTACCGTTTCTCGTTGAAGCAGGTTGAACTTTTTCAGAAGCTCTTCAGGCCAATTACCCGCCAAAATTAACGTAAGTTATGAAACCGAGCGGCACCTGCTGTAGGTGGACTGCAGGCGGGCCCGCGAATTTCTGATTGTGACGAGCAGGGAGGAGCCGTCGGAGTCTTTGGATGATTGGGGGGTGGGGCTGGTATAGAAGCCTTTTATCAAGAGCATTCGAATTTTACAATGTCATAAATAATATGGTGGTGGGTTGAATCCGTTGACGAGGCTCCACAAAGGATTTTTGGTCCTCTGACAATTCTTGTGGCAATATCGACGCAAATCCTTTTGCTTACAATCCTTTCCAGCAGAAAGGTTTGCGTCGACCACAAAATTTGTCAGAGAAGGGGATTTTTTTGAGCTTTTTAGAAATCGATATCCACAGATCTGACCCACGACCGAATAGAGAACTAGAGATTGGAAACACGTTGGTTGTAAAAGACCGAAACATTACCTCGGGCGAAAAGTGGGTCGTTAATTTTCCCACTAAAAGCACGGGCGAAACCCATCGGATTATGCATTCATCGAGCAGGGCCTGGGCGATTTGATCCGAGTGATACGAACGTATTAAATTCAAAGCAGGGCGCTCCTACTGTACGTGCTGTACGATCTTGTTAAAAACGGAGAGTATGTATCGGAATTTTCCGAGGAGGAGGTATGCTATTTCCTGCAGCGATTTGGCGGAGCGCCGTATCTGAATTTTTATTTTGAGCCTAAATTTTATGGCCCTTATTCCAGTAAGGTTCGTTTTTTGTTGAATGTGTTAAACGGAAGCTATCTGATGGGGTTTATGGACATGAGTAAAAGGCCTTTTGACCGACTCGCCCTAGTTGCGGATGGCCTGGAGGATGTGGAAGGCTACATTCATGATCGTCCTGAATTGAAAGCCATCGGAGATACTACCAGACAATTTCTCACTGGGTTTTATTCGGACTTTGCACTTGAATTACTTTCATCAGTGGATTATATCGCACAGCACAAACAAACGTTCGAGAAAGCGGCCATCCAGCAGGGGCTAAATGAATTGAGTAATCGAAAAAGAAGTATGCCTTTGAACGATCAGTACCTGGATATAGTATTGGACCACCTGCGGTCCAACAAACTGGACAATCGAACTATCCTAGCATCCTAGGATTAGCACATCAAATTAGCACATCGGCACATCCCCTACCACCCAATCCCCACTCCTCCACTCACCATCAACGTATTCAGCCCGCGATTCGGATCGCGCAGCCCGGCATTGCTCAGGTGGCGGATACCGCTGCGCAGATCGAGCCACACGGACGGTCCGATTCGCAGCCGGAGACCGCCGAAGACGTTGTTCGAAAACAAAAACCCCGTAGCCTGGCGGTAGTGGCGGGCGGAGATGTAGTGGGGGCCGATGCTGCCGCCACCGTAGCAGCTCAGGCGGCTGGGCCACAGGCGGAGGTGAAGGAGCAGCCCGGTGCTGAGTCCCCATTCGAAACCGGTGAGCCGGCTGGTACTTGCGCGATCGGGCAGGTAATTGCTGCGGGTGTATTGCGGCTGCACCACGGCTCCCAGCGAAAGAACCTTGCCGCGCACCATCGTACGCTCGTACTGCAACTGGTAAAAGGCGACCCGGTAGTCGTAGCTCAGACTGAGGGTGACGAATTCGATTTCCTGCGCTCCGTGGCCGATCAGCACGCTGAGGTGGTCCCGCTGCCCCTGGGCCGGGAGCAGCCACAGTACGAGGAGCGGCCAGGAAAGGTAGTAGGCAGTAAAACGTAACACGATGGTAGTTTGAATGATTACCATAGCAACGATTGGAGGAGCCGCCGTATTTGCAACACATCATCAATCCCTCCTATTTGGTGATTAACCACCCCATATCAGCCGTCTATCGACGAACGGCATGGGTCCAAAACTTTACCCTACCAGGGCCGTTGTAGCGAAGTCGGAGAATTGTGTAGTACTTCTCCATCGAGCGCATACAAATTCACCCCATATCCCTGATGAGAACCATTATCTACTTCCTGATTGCCGGACTGGCGCTTGCCAGTCAGAGCTGCTCCGAGGCCGGAGCTTCCATCGGCAATACGACCACCAAAAGCAAGGCCTTACTCGTCGATTATGTCGTCGTGCAGCCCGAACCGGTTGCTAACGTCATCCACATGACCGGCACGCTGGTGCCTTCGGAAATGGCACAGCTCAGCGCGCAAAGCGCCGGGATGGTGCAGGAGATTTCCTTCCGCGAAGGCCAACGGGTTTCAAAGGGACAGTTGTTGCTAAAGCTCGACGATCGGCAGTGGCGCGCCCAGCAGCAGAAGCTGGAAGCACAACTCGCCACGGCTACCAAAGACCTGGAGCGCAAACAGGCCCTGCTGGCTGCCGAGGGAATCAGCCAGGTGGAGGTCGACGAGGCCGCCCTGCTGGTAGCTACCATTGAGGCGGATATGGAGGAACTGAAGGTACGCATCGACCACGCCACCATTCGCGCGCCCTTTAGCGGGCAAATCGGCTTGCGCGACGTGAGCCGGGGGGCCTACCTTTCAGCCGGCGACCCGGTGGCGCGGCTAGTGCAGAACGATCCGCTCAAACTCGAATTCAACGTGCCGGAACGCTACGCCGGGCAAATCCGCCGCGGGCAGCGGGTGCAGTTCACCGTGGCGGAGGCCGATACGCCCTACGAAGCCCAGGTCTACGCCACCGAGCCCGTCATCAATGAATCGACGCGCGCCCTGCGCATCCGCGCCCGCGTACCAAACCGTGCGGGCGAGCTCATCGCCGGGGCCTTCGCCGAAATCAGCCTGACACTCGACAGCATCCCCAACGCCCTGCTGGTACCCACCGAGGCAGTGGTGCCGCGGCTCAACGAACAGATCGTCTACCGCATCGTGCGCGACAGCATTCAGGAAGTGATTGTGCAGCCTGGTGTGCGACTGACGCGGCAAATTCAAATCGAATCCGGCCTGAGTGCCGGCGATACGATCGTCATATCGGGCCTGCTTCAGGCCAAAGACGGCCTGCCCGTGCGCGCCGGACAGCAAATCACCCTGGAAACCCTGCAGAACTAAGGCCATGAATTTATCTTCTTTAAGTATCCAACGCCCCGTACTGGCGGTTGTCTTCGCGATCGTCATTGTGCTCTTCGGGGCCATCGGCTTTAGCTACCTCGGGGTCCGGGAATATCCCAGCGTCGACCCGCCGGTAGTGACCGTCACTACCAACTATACGGGCTCCAGCGCCGATATCATCGAATCGCAAATCACCGAGCCGCTGGAAGAAGAAATCAACAGCGTGCCGGGCATTAATACCGTCAGCTCGATCAGTGCCGACGGCCGCAGCACCGTAAAAGTTGAATTTGATCTGGGGATCGATATGGACAATGCGGCCAACGACATTCGCGACAAGGTTTCGCAAGCCATTCGCAGCCTGCCGCCGGATGCCGATCCGCCCATCGTGCGTAAAAGCGACGCCGACGCCCAAACGATTTTCGCGCTGACGGTTCGAAGCGAAAAACGCGATTTGCTCGAATTATCCGACATCGGGCTCAAATTCTTCAAAGAGCGCCTGCAGACCATCAATGGGATCAGTGAAATCAATATCTGGGGCGACAAGCGGTACTCGATGCGCCTGGAATTAGACCCCGATCGTCTGGCGGCCTTCCGCCTCACACCACTTGATGTGCGCGATGCGCTCCTGTCCCAAAACGTCGAGCTACCCACCGGGCGGATTGAGGGTTACCGCACGGAGTTGGTCATTCGGACCTTCGGAAGGCTCTCTACCGAAGAAGAATTCAACGACCTCCTCATCGCGAAGCGCGAAGGCACCCTGGTGCGGCTCCGCGATATCGGGCAGGCCCGGCTGGCTCCTCAAAACGAGCGCAGCTTGTTGCGGGGCGATGGAGCCATTCCCATGATCGGTATTGCCGTACAGCCCCAACCGGGCTCTAATTACATCGAAATTGTCGATGAGATCAAACGGCGGGTCGAGTTGATCAAGCGGGATTTGCCGGCGGATATTCAACTCGGCGTGGCCCTCGATACCACCATCAGTATCCGTAAGGCCATCAGAGAGGTGCAGCAAACGGTGTTCATTGCCTTCAGCCTGGTGGTGCTGGTCATCTTTTTCTTCCTCCGCAATTGGCGCACCACGCTCATTCCCATCATGGCCATCCCCATTTCCCTGATTGGGTCCTTCTTCGTGATGTACGTGGCGGATTTTTCGATCAATATTCTCACGCTGCTTGGCATCGTACTGGCCACGGGCCTGGTAGTAGATGATGCCATCGTGGTAATGGAAAATATTTACAGCAAAGTGGAGGCGGGGCAAAACCGCATTCAGGCGGCTTTCTCCGGCTCGCGCGAAATCTTTTTTGCCGTCATTTCCACCACGGTGACGCTGGTGGCGGTCTTTTTGCCGATCATTTTTCTGGAAGGCCTCACGGGCCGGCTCTTTCGCGAGTTTGGCGTGGTGGTGGTTGGTAGCGTGATCATTTCCTCCTTCGTCAGTCTGAGCCTCACGCCCATGATGAGCTCGCGCATCCTGAAGCCGAGCAAGCCCAAAAGCAACCTGGGGAGCCGAATCGGGGAGGGGCTCAAGCAACTAGGCCGGGGCTACGAGGCTTCCCTACAGGGTTTCATGCGGCACAAATGGCTGGCCTTCGCCATTGTAGCGGTTTCCGTAGGCTTGGTGTTTCTGATCGGCCGGGAGCTGCCTTCCGAGTTGGCGCCGATGGAAGACAAGGGGCGGTTGCGGATTTTTTCCACCGCTCCGGAAGGGACCTCCTACGAGATGATGGACAACTACATCAAGGAAATTGTCGATCTAACGGATACCTTGCCGGAGAAAGAGTCTCTCCTATCGGTTACCTCCCCCGGATTCGGGTCTTCCAACAGTATCAACAGCGGATTTGTCCGCCTGACGCTCCTGCCCCTCGAACAGCGCGAGAAAAGCCAGATGCAGCTGGCCAGCGAACTCACGGCCCGGCTGAAGGAGTATAGCTTCGCCCGCTCCATCGTGGCGCAGGAGCAAACGATCAACGTCGGCGGCTCGCGGGGGCTGCCGGTGCAGTTTGTCGTACAGGCCGCCACCCTGGAGCAATTAAAAGAAATTATTCCCGAATTCATGGCGCGGGCCAACGAAAGCCCGGTCTTCAATGCCGTCGATCTCGATTTGAAGTTCAACAAGCCGGAATTACAATTGCGTATCGACCGCAACAAGGCGCGCGAAATGGGCGTCCAGGTCGACGATATTGCGCAAACCCTGCAGCTCCTCTACAGTGGGCAGCGCTTCGGATATTTCATTAAAGACGGCAAGCAGTACTTCGTCATCGGCGAGGCCAAGCGCACTTCGCGCGACGAACCCGCCGACATTGCCGGAATCACCGTGCGCAACGACCTCGGCGAACCGATTCAGCTCGACAACCTCATCGAAACCCGCTTCGAAAGCAGCCCGCCACAGCTTTATCGCTTCAATCGCTATGCCTCCGCTACCTTTTCGGCGGGCCCGAGCGACGGCTACACCGTTGGTGACGGCATCGAGGAAATGGACGCCATCGCCGCCGAGGTCCTCGACGAGCGATTTACGACCAGCCTGGCCGGTTTTTCCAAAGAATTCAGTGAAAGCTCGGGGAGTTTGGTCTTTGCCTTCCTGCTGGCGCTAGTGCTGGTGTACCTGGCGCTGTCGGCCCAATTCGAAAGCTTCCGCGATCCACTGACAATCATGCTCACCGTACCGCTGGCTATCGGCGGGGCCATTGCTGCCCTTTGGCTTTTCGGGCATACGCTGAATATCTTCAGCCAGATTGGGATGATCGTTCTGGTGGGCATTGTAACCAAAAACGGTATCCTCATCGTCGAATTCGCCAACCAGCGCCGCGAGCAGGGGCTCACGATCGGCGAGGCCGCCATCGATGCAGCGGCCCAGCGGTTCCGGCCCATTCTCATGACGAGCATGGCCACCATCCTCGGCGCACTACCGATCGCCCTGGCCCTGGGCGGCGGCTCCACCAGCCGCATCCCCATGGGCGTTGCCATCATCGGAGGGTTGGTATTCTCGCTGGTGCTGACGCTTTACGTCATTCCGGTGTTGTACACCATCATCACCAGCAAGAAAGAGCGGAAATTGGTGAAAGAAGAGCGAAACTATGTGTAAGACCAATTAGGAGGTGGATGCGCAGATGCTTAGGCTTCTGCGAGGCTAAGCCAATCGGTGTAGTTTTCCGAATGGATTACTTCGAATTTGGCGTTGGGATACGCTTTTTGCCAAGCGGCAGGAGCTGCAACTTGTTTTTTGGGTTTCCATTTAAATTCGTAACCAAAAAGCTGTCCGGCTCGTTCCTCTCCTCCAATTTGGAAGGCAATTAGCCGTAATAGATTCAGAATTTTGTCTGAGTTGCGGATATTTTCAAAAGCCAGAATGTCCTTTAATAAATAGGAATTTACAAGCTCGTTTAGATAGTCCGCTTTTTCCTGATTGTCCGGAATATGAATTAGCTCGGGATAATTGCCATAAATCAACCGTTTGTGCAGTTGGTCTTTCCGTTGCATCAGGGTTTCAATCTGCTGGTACTCCCCTTCTGATAGCGGGAGCAGGTGAAAGGTTTTCTTTCTGCCCGTTAATGGCTCGCCGGTAAACTTATCGATGTCAAATGCAGAAGAACCGGTTACTAGCACCTTCAGCCCCTCGATTTCGTCGACCATCAATTTTAATACCAGGCCGACGTTCGGAATTCTTTTGTGCCTCATCAATCAGGAGTACCTTTTTATCGCCCAGTAAATTGCGATAGTGCTGCACGCTGCGCCGGCCGAGTAATTCTTCCACGGATACATCTTCTCCGTTGAGCAAAAGAGACGGTTCCTTCAATTGCCCAATAAGCCGGTGAATTAGCACGGTCTTTCCGACTCGCCGGGGCCCAACAGGATGAGTACTCGCTGAGCAGTGAGATTTTGAACTAGTTGGGGCTCAATAGCCCATTGGATTATCTCCATTCCTTCTTTGACAATTTTTGTGGTCGACACAAAACCGATTCCCGAAAAGGATTGTAGGTAGAGGATTTGTGTCGATATAACCACGAAAATTGTCAGAGAACCTCTCCATTTAAGTGTGCATTGAGGCAATTTAGCTAAATACCGTCAACAAGCTGACGGTATTTAGCTAAAATCAGTCAATATAGTCGGGAGTCGCTATTTGGCCAATTTCAGGATCAATCTTCAAAATTCGACCCATTGCTTCGCCTATAATTCCTACTCCTCTTCCTGCCGATTTCCTGTTCGATAAGGTCTTACTGCGACCCCGCCGTCGGTGCTCCGTCCGGCGAATACTTCGCCGGCCGCTCGCCGGGCAGGCTGGCCTTAATAAAGTTTCGGAGGTCATCGTTGGCCTGCTGCAGGTCTTCGCGGCGCAGGTACATCATATGCCCACTGCGGTAGCCCTTGAACGACAGCCGTTCGCGCATCTTGCCGCTCGGATCCATCTGCCACATGGTGTACTTGGCGTTGAAGTAGGTGGTGGCACCATCGTAGTAGCCCGACTGGAACATGACCCGCAGGTAGGGGTTTTCGGCCATGGCCTTGCGCAGGTTGTCGCGCACGTTATTGTCGGAGAAATCCCAGGGGCGTACCGGGCCAAACATGTTGTACTTCAAGTCGGTGGAAAAGCCGAGTTCTTCTTTAAAGTAGTAGTTGATGGCCGGGGTGAAGGAGTGCAGCCAGGAAGTCAGTTCGGCGCTGTAGTCGGGGCCGGTTCCGGCTTCAATGCGGTCGATGCCGAGGTAGCGCGAATCCAGGCGGCCGATCGTGTAGCCCCCTTCGTCGCGGAGCAGTTCCTTCCAGAAATAGCGGGTGGGCAGATCGAGATTGTGCTGCATGAATACTTCCGCATCGACGCCGGTGTAGTAGGCCATACGTTCGGCTACGGTGCGTTTGTCTGCATCGGAAAGGAAACCGCCTTTGGCCAGGGCCGGCATCAGGGTATTGACCGCATAGTCTTCTGCTTCGGGCAGTACTTCCAGCAAATCCTTTTCCTGAAGGGCTTCGGGCAGTTGCTTGTGGTGCCAGGCGGCCGCCGTGAAATAAGGAAAATTGAGGATGGAAGCAACCGGGCTGTCGGCCTGACGGGCCTGGTAGTCGGCCGGAGATACCATGATGACGCCGTTGAGGTACATCCACTGTGCTTCCTGCAACTCGAGCGCCAGCCCGGCCACGCGCGTGCCGCCGTAGCTTTCGCCGATCAGGTACTTGGGCGACCGCCAGCGGTTGTGCCGACTCATGAAGGTATTGAGCCACTCGGCCAGGTATTCAATATCGGCGTTAACACCGAAAAATTTAGATCGATCCACTTCCTTGCCCGACATTGGAATGGTCCGGGAATAGCCGGTGTTGACCGGATTAACAAAGACGATGTCGGCCACATCCAATACCGAATAGGGGTTGGAGCTGATGCCATAGGGTTGCACAGGATAGCCTTCCTCATCGATGTTCAGTACGCGCGGGCCGGTATAGGCCACGTGCATCCACACGGAGCCGGACCCGGGACCTCCGTTGAAGGAAATGAGCAGGGGGCGTTCTTCCCGATTGCTTATCCCGTCGCGTTGGTAATAGGTATAGTGCAGCGCGGCGATGGGTTTGCCCATTTCGTCCCACAGGGGTTGCATGCCCACGGTGGCGGTGTAGGAAATGGATTGCCCGTTGATAGTCGTTTGGTGTTGCGACACGATCATCGTATCAGTAGGAAAAGTGCGCTGCTGGGCGCTCAGCAAGGTAGTAAAACTGCCGAGGCACAGCAGCAGAAGGAGTCGGATAGACATGGCTGGTTATTCTCGTTTTAGTGAAGAGGTAAGTTAATCACTTTGTGATTAAAGTAGGTTTTGGGGCAGCTTGAGAAAATCAGAAGAAAACTACTGCCGCTCAAACGCCAACTGCTGCACCCGCCCGGCGTCCAGTTCGAAGCCGATAACGGTGCCATTGGTGCGCTGAAAACGACATAGAATGCCCTCCGACGCAAATTCAAATCGATCCGGAGCAACCGGACGCATCGGCACCATCACTGGCAGGCCGACATCCGCCATCAGGATGCCGTTTTCTACGAAGAAACGACAAGTCTCATCCAGTTCGGGGCTGTAGAAGGTCCCCCGATATGCTGCCAGGTCTTCCGACGTTGGCTGAAAGGGGGCGGTGGAAACGGCTTTGACCGTCGGAGGGGAGGCTTCCTCTACTTTGGGCGTAGCCGGTGTTGAATAGCTGGAAGCTAAAAACAAATCGGCAACTTGGTACGCTTTGTCGGTCGGATCAGCATCGCTGCGATTTCCCAGAATAATGACGGAAAATTGCTGATCGGGAAAGCGCAGCAACTGCGCGCGGTACCCGGCCAAAGAGCCGCCATGGCTGACGGTGCGCAGCCCGTTGTGCTCCCCGTTCCAGAGGGCAAACGCGTAGCCGGTGCTTTCGCCGTTGTTGAGCAGGCCTTCTTCGTGCATGTGATCGATGATCGCCTGACCGCCCTTCCCCAGTTGGTTCTGATAGAAATTCTGATCCCACTTGTACAAATCTGCGATGGAGGAGTATACCCCGCCGGAGCCCACAAGGTCGAAGCGCATGATGAGGTTGTCGAAGCCGTTGGCCGTGCGGGAATAGCTAAAGGCCCGGTTTTTAATCAGTTTGGTGTTGTCGTCGTAAAAGCGGGTTTGCGTCATGCCCAGCGGGCCGAAAATCCGTTCCTGGGCAAATTCCCGAATGGACTGTCCCGATACTTTCTCCACGATCATCGCCAACATGAAGTAGCAGGAATTGCTGTACAGATAGCGTTCACCGGGCGCAAAGTTCAATTTTCGCTGCCGTTTGATGAGGTTGTATACCTCGGTTGGTTCCATCTCGTCCAGGTAGTTGCGGCCTTTCAGTTGCCAGAGGGTCAGGTAATCGCGCACCCCACTGGTGTGGTGGATGAAATTGCGAATGGTAAGAGGGGCATCGTATTCCGGAAAATCGGGAAGGTAGGTCTGAACGGGAGCGTCTAGATCAATTTTACCTTCTTCTTCGAGCAATAGAATACAAAAGGTGACAAATTGCTTGGAGACCGACCCAATGTAAAACACCGTCTGGGGAGTAATGGGAATATCGTGCTCCAAATCAGCACTACCGTAGCCGGTGGCGTACACGAGTTCGCCGTTTTGCACAATCCCCAACGCGCCGCCGGGCACCTCCGGCTGATTCCAATCGCTGAATATCGCATCAATGGCCGAAGGGGCCGGCACTTGCCCCAATAGGGTCGCCGTGAAAAGGCAACCAAAGAATAGCAGAAACTGAAATTTCATCAAGAAGGTTTTTAAGTCCGAATATCTCTAATTTACACCCACACTCACACCCCTTCTACTCTGTAAGCCGGATAATATCATCGATTAATTGCGACAACTTGTCCAAGTCGAGTTCCATTCCGGCGAAGGAAGGTTCGAGGATAATGAACATCGTATAGCGACGGTTGTACAAATAGCTTTCAAATTCGGGAGACGCTAGAAAGGAAATATCCACCCGCGGATCCCGGAGCCCGGCCGGTGTTAGCGCTCCGCGTTCGCGGAAGTACGGGACGAGTGTTTCGATCAGAAATTGAATCATGGCTTCCTCTTCTTCCAGGTAGTCCTTCAGGATGGATTCCCAGGAGAGCAGTTTTTTCCGCAATTCATTATTTGTGATAATATCGAAAGTTCCACTTTTGGAAAGGGCATCGATGGAAGTGTTTGAAGGGTTGAATGTCCAGTGACCGAGTACGCAGGCACCGTCTTGTAGATTGAAAAGGTAGTGGTTGAGGCTATCGAGATCGGTGCGTTCGGGGTCGATGGGAAATTGGTTGATTACCCAGTGGATGTCGCGGTAGCTGGCCCAGTGGCCGTTCACTACAGCTTCGAGTTGCGCTTTGTTTTGCAAAAACTCCGAATGCAGTTCCGACAGGATCAGCTGTTCTTTCGCCCGGTCCTTGCGATCGTCGTTCCAATTGTCGATTTGCAGTGCGATGAGAATCCCGAGGATCACGAGGAGCATTTCCGAGATAATGAAGTAGACATACGATGGAATATCCCCTTCGTTGAAAAGCTGCTTGCGGATGCGGCGGAAAATGTGGGGCATGGGTAGTTTGTTTTCCTTAAATATCCAAGAGCTAAGTTAGCTAAAAGCTGGGTAGACGGGCAGGGCTAAACGAACACCGGCACCAATTTGAAAGTCTTACCATCGAACAGCCCGCGGTCACTTAATTTTAATTCGGGGATAACCAGCAGTGCCAGAAACGACAGCGTCATGAAGGGGGCTTCCAGGCGGCATCGCAGCGAGCGGCGGGCAAAGCCGTTGAGTTCACTGTAGCGTCCGGCCACCTGTGGTCCCGTCTGATCGCTCATAATGCCGGCGATGGGTAGTGGGAGCACTTCGATTCGATCGAGGCGGCCGGCGGCAATCCCTCCCTTCGTCTCGATGAGCGCATTGACGACCGCGCAGAGGGCTTCATCATCTACGCCGACGGCCACGATATTGTGCGAATCGTGGGCCACGGAAGAAGCCACCGCCCCGCGTTGCATGGTAAATCCGCGTACGAACCCGATCGCCGGCGGGGCATCGGCGTAGCGATTTACAACGGCAATTTTGAGCAGATCCCGTTCGGGTGCCGCTACGGCATAGCCATTCACTACAGACGCTTCCGTCGTGCTGCTGCCGGTAACAATGGCACCATCGGTTACCTCGATCACCCGGATGCGGTTACTTTCGGCCCGAAGCCGAAAATCGTCGACCGATTTTGGATGGGCGTAAAACCGATTGGGACCTCTCACTTCGAAGGGTGGAAGGTTGTGGTGCCCATTTTCCGCTACGCGTTGCCCGCGAATGTAGGTGGCGATCACCCCGAAGGCCCGCAGGTCATCGACTAGCACGAAGTCGGCCCAATCGCCGGCGCGCAGTTGTCCTACATCGAGGCCATAGTGACCAATGGGATTGCGGCAGGCCACTCGCAGCAGGTCGTATAAATCGAATCCGTTTTGTACGGCTTTGGCCACCAACGTATTGATATGGCCATTCAGCAGGTCGTCGGGGTGCTTATCGTCGCTGCAAAACATGAGGCGATCGGCGTGGGTCGGTAGCAGGTCGATCAGGGCATCGAAATTGCGGGCGGCGCTACCTTCGCGAATCTGAATGTACATACCCGCTGCGAGCTTGTCGCGGGCTTCTTCAATGGAGGTGCATTCGTGATCGGTACTGATTCCGGCGGCGGCGTAGCGGCGTGCTTCTGCCCCCCGTAGCCCGGGGGCGTGGCCGTCGACGGGCTTGCGGCGGGCACGGGCAGCGGCTATTTTGGCCAGCACGGCTTCGTTTCCGTCCAGGACGCCGGGATAGTTCATCATTTCGGAGAGGTAGCGAATGTCGGGCCGGTCGAGTAATTTTGTTACGGCAGCGACGTCGAGTTCGGCCCCGGCTGTTTCGAAGGCGGTGGCGGGTACGCAGGAGGGGGCACCGAAGTAGATCGGTAGCCGCGTTTGAGCCGCGTTTTCCAGCATGTATTCCACGCCTTCGAGCCCCAGCACATTGGCGATTTCATGCGGATCGGAAACCGTGGCGACGGTCCCGTGGATGACGGCCATTTTGGCAAATTCCGTCGGGACCAGCATCGAGCTCTCCACGTGCACGTGCGCATCGATGAACCCGGGAAGGATAAACGGACCCCGCTTTCGGTGATCATCGCGCTCGATCGCCGTGATGCGTTGGTGCTCGATGGTGAGGACCGCCCCGTAGGTGGTGCGCTGATCGAGATCGACGAGTTGGCCTTTTACTTGGTGCATGTGGTGAGGTGGTGAGGTGGTGAGGTGGTGAAATTAAATAATTAATGAATTAAGGCTCGTCGTAGACGGCCTTAACCTAATTGGACAATTTGCGTGCTTCCGCCAACGTCTTAACAGAGAAGAGTATCATCTCTCACCCAAGTTCACTAGTATGACGACCAATCGATCCTATCTCCTTGGATTTCTTGGATTGGTGGCGATAATCGCCCTGAGCTTGTTGGGGTATTATTGGTTCGATCCGGTGGGATGTAGCAGGATGTTGTTGGGCACCCCCCCTGCGCCCGGTCCCGTATCGGAGGAAGCGGTCTTCGTGGCGGGTGGCACCTACTGGATGGGGTGCAGCGGAGACCCGAGCTGCCTGCCCAGCGAAGGGCCCGCCAGACGCGTTACCGTATCGGATTTTGTAATGCAGCGTTACGAAGTGACCAACGATTCCTTCGCCGCATTTCTCAATGCCCAAGGCAACCAGGAGGTGTGGGGAAGCACCTGGTACGATCTGGAAAGCCATCAGGCGGGAATAATTAACGAACAGGGGCATTTCCGACCCCGTATGGGCTTCGGCAATCGGGCGGTGGTAGAAGTGAGCCACCACGGCGCAAGGGCCTACGCCCACTGGAAAGCTGCGCGGACGGGCTACGCTTGGCGGCTGCCTTCGGAAGCAGAATGGGAGTACGCCGCTCGCGGTGGCCGACTCATGACCCCGACCCTATATGCGGGAAGCGATGACCCGACGGAGGTGGCCTGGTTTAACGAACAACTGGAAGCGGCTACCCACGCAGTAGGTAAAAAGTTGCCCAACGAATTAGGGCTGTACGATATGAGCGGCAATGCCTGGGAGTGGTGCGCCGATGCCTGGAGCGACGACTACCTCGGCGCACCCACCGATGGCACTCCTCGGCCGCTCGGCAGTGCCGGCGATCGCTACACCCTGCGTGGCGGCGGGCGCGTAGGAAGCGAATGGGGATGCCGCGTCTATCGCCGGGTAGCCGCCCGGGCTGTAGTTCGCAATCCGATCACCGGATTTCGGCTGGTGTATTCCGTATCCGACAAACCTTGATTCATTCCCTAAAAAGGCCTTCACATACCATCGGAAAGTCATCGATTTTTGCCATTTTCGCGTCGGCTTCCAGTTCCATCCCGGGCAATCACATCCCGCTAGCCCCTCAGTCAATAATAAGAACGTAATTAACTGACCCGCATCGGGTTGGACACTCTATTTTTTGGATAGAAAGGTCAAACATCACAACATGATACGCGCACTAAAGACAACCTGTTTTCTGTGGCTGTTGGCTCTCCAGTTGGGAGTAGCACAGAAACCGAACATTTGGATTATTTCGGATTTTACGGGCTCCGATGGCTTTAAGATTGCCACCGAAGATGAGTCTCAACTCAATACGACAACCGATTCCGACGACCACGCCGCACTGGCCATGTACCTAATGAAGGCCAACCTGTTCAATACAGTAGGCATCGTACTGGGCTCCAACCGGGGTGGCGATCGCTACGACGCCCTCACTACTTTCGACCGCGATTTCCGCCCGGCTTATGAGGTAGATGTTACCTGCCTAAATGCCGAAGGCTTCGATTACCCTCCGGCGGAATCCTTCCGGGTGATGCGGGCCGGGACCATGAAGCAGTTGTTCGATCCGGAAGCCAACTACCGCGATTACGACCAATTACCGGCTTCGGTGCAAGCCCTGGTAGATGAACTGGATAAAGACGATTACACCCGCGAGCAACCACTGTACGTGCTGAGCTGGGGGCCACTCACGGAAACGGCCGTAGCCCTCAAACACCTGATCGAAAACAACAAAACGGACGCGCTGGCACGTCTGCACCTGGTTTCGCATTGGACGAGTTCTTTCATTGCTCAGCAGCAAAACCCCGTCGATTGCTTCGCCGGTCGCGTTGAAACCGAGAAATACCGGGTGTCCAACTGTCGGTCGGATTGCGAAGCCTGCGACTACCTCCACGAAGAAGCGGCAAAGCAAGGAGCGGCATTCCGGTTTACCGACCTGGGCGCCATCGGCCAGCGGGGAATCGTCAACGGATCGGAGGCCTTCTTTCCGGAAAAGTTCAGTGGCCCCTCGGCCAACCGGTTCAAGGAAAGCGAGCTCGGAAAACTCTTCATCCAGGCTAAATTCCGCAACGGAAAGCCGGATGGTTCCGACGCGGCCACCTTCTACGCCATTCTGGGCACCTTCGGCGTCCAACTGTCCGATTTTAATGACAACGGGGTGTTGACAGCCTCCTCGGAATCGGAGGCCAATCAAACCTTTTACGACAATGCAGCGGACATCCTGGAGGACTTGCTCCAAATCATCGAAGTAGCGGCCGGCGATTGCCGCACTACCACCGGGACGGATACCCCGCTACAGGCCGCGCCTCGGGTATTTCCCAATCCGGTCCGGGATACGCTCTTTCTCAATGACTTTTCTTCCCAATCGCCCATCCAAATCTTCAACAACACCGGCCAACGTGTCGCTACCTTTCGCAATACGACTACCCTCGACCTGTCGGATCTGACGCCCGGAGTCTATTTCCTGAAGGTGGAGGGCTACGCATCTGCCCGCTTTGTGAAACAATAATGAAAGTTGGTTAATTGGCTGATTAATGCATTAAGGCCGTCTGAAGACGTGCTTTAATGCATTAATTCGTTTAGGAATATGCCGGATGGCTTTCATTGGCACATCCACCCGTTGGCAAATTATCACAAGATCATAGCATTTGCGCATCGCAGAATTATTACCTTTGCCCGCAATTTGCGCATCACCTTCCTGCTACAAATTGCTAGACAATGCCCAAAGATCCTTCGATCCGCTCCGTCCTTATCATTGGGAGTGGTCCTATTATTATCGGTCAGGCCTGTGAATTTGATTACTCCGGCTCCCAGGCAGCGCGTTCGTTGCGGGAGGAGGGGATTGAGGTTTCGCTGATCAATTCCAATCCGGCTACGATTATGACCGATCCGGTGACGGCCGATCACATTTATCTGTTGCCCCTCACGGTGGAGAGCATCGAGCAAATCCTCGAGGAACGCCCCATCGATGCGGTACTCTCCACTATGGGCGGCCAAACGGCGCTCAACCTCGCCATCGAGGCGGGAAAACGCGGCGTGTGGGAGAAATACAACGTGCGGCTCATCGGGGTCGATCTCGAGGCTATCGAGCTGACCGAAAACCGGGAGGCCTTCCGCCAGCATATGATCGAAAACGGACTGGAAGTGGCGCCTTCCCGAATAGCCAATAGCTTTTTGGAAGGGAAGGAGGCCGCCCAGGAGATTGGCTTTCCCTTGGTTATCCGACCGTCCTATACGTTGGGGGGATACGGTGGAGGCTTCGTCCACAACGATGAGGAGTTCGATGTTGCCCTGCGGCGAGGCCTCAACGCCAGCCCCACCCACGAGGTACTGGTCGAGGAAGCGGTGCTGGGCTGGAAGGAATTCGAGCTGGAACTGCTGCGGGATAGCGCCGATAACGTCGTGATTATCTGTACGGTCGAAAACCTCGATCCGATGGGTATTCACACCGGCGATAGCATCACGGTTGCACCGGCAATGACCCTCTCCGACACGGCCTATCAGGAAATGCGCGACCAGGCCATCAAGGCCATGCGCTCGCTCGGCAACTTCGCCGGAGGCTGTAACATCCAATTTTCACTCGAACCGGAGACCGAGCGCCTGATCATTATCGAGATCAACCCCCGGGTGAGTCGTTCGTCGGCGCTTGCTTCCAAGGCCACCGGCTATCCCATTGCCAAAATCGCAGCTAAACTAGCCATCGGGTATACACTCGACGAGCTGAAAAATCAGATTACCAAAACGACGTCGGCCTACTTCGAACCGGCACTCGACTACGTCATCGTCAAAATTCCACGCTGGAACTTCGCCAAATTTGTCGGCTCTGATCACACGCTCGGCCTTTCCATGAAATCCGTCGGAGAAGTCATGGGCATCGGTCGCAGCTTTCTGGAAGCCCTCCAGAAGGCCTGCCAAAGCCTCGAAAACGGGCGGGCGGGCCTCGGGGCCGATAAAAAGGAGTGGATCAAAACCGACGATATCCTCGAACGCCTTGAAAAGGTGAGCGAGGATCGCCTCTTCCGCCTGAAGGACGCTCTGCGGCTCGGCGTGCCAAAGCGCACCGTGCATAAGCTCACAAAGATCGACCCCTGGTTTATCAAGCAGATCAAGAGCCTGGTGAAGATGGAAAACCGGCTGATGCGCTTCAATGTACCGGAGGATATTCCCGAGGATTTCTTCCGCGAGCTGAAGCAAGTGGGCTACTCGGATGCACAGATCGCCTGGTTGCTGCGTGTTAATGAACCGGCCGTCACTAAACGCCGCAAGGCCCTCGGCATTCGGCGGACGTATAAGATGGTCGATACCTGCGCGGCGGAGTTCGAGGCGCAGACGCCCTACTTTTATTCGACGTTCGACAGCGAAAACGAAAGCATTCCCAGCGATAAGAAAAAAATCATCGTGCTCGGAAGCGGCCCCAATCGCATCGGGCAGGGCATTGAGTTCGATTACTGCTGTGTGCACGGGTTGATAGCAATCGATGAGGTGGGCTACGAATCCATCATGGTTAATTGCAACCCGGAAACCGTTTCCACGGATTTCGATATTGCCGATAAGCTCTACTTCGAGCCCGTCTACTGGGAACACCTCCTCGAAATCATCGAGCTGGAACAGCCGGAGGGGGTCATCGTGCAGCTCGGCGGTCAAACAGCCCTCAAATTGGCGCGCAATCTCCACGAAGCGGGTATTCCGATTATCGGTACCGCCTTTCCCGATATGGATCTGGCGGAAGACCGCGGGGCCTTTTCCGATCTGCTGAAAGAATTGGATATTCCCTACCCGCGGTACGGCGTCGCCGACGATGCTGACGAAGCCCTCAACGTGGCTAAGCGCGTGGGGTATCCCGTGCTGGTGCGCCCGAGCTACGTACTCGGTGGGCAGGATATGCGCATCGTCATCAACGACAACGAATTGGAACGCCACGTGCTGAAAATCTTCAAGCACATGCCCGACAATCGGGTGCTGGTCGATCACTTTTTGGAGCGGGCAAAGGAAGCCGAAATCGATGCGATTTTCGACGGAGAGGACATTCACATCATGGGGGTCATGGAGCACATCGAACCCGCAGGCATTCACTCCGGCGATTCTTCGGCGGTGTTGCCTACGTACAGCCTATCGGTAGAGGCGGTCAATACCATGGTGGAATACGCCGAAAAAATAGCCCGCGCGCTGAATATTCGGGGGCTGATCAACATTCAATTTGCCATCCACACCGACCGCAAGCCGGGCAGCACCGAAACAGTCTATGTGATCGAGGCCAACCCACGGGCATCCCGCACTACGCCCTTCATCGCCAAGGCTTACAAGGTACCCTACCTGCAAATCGCCACGAAAATCATGATGGGTACCCACAAACTGAAGGATTTCAACATCCAACCGCGACCCAGTGGTTTTGCCATCAAAGTGCCGATTTTCAGCTTCAACAAATTCCCGAATGTGGATAAAAACCTCGGTCCGGAAATGAAATCAACGGGCGAGGAAATTCGATTTATCAAGGATCTAACCGATCCGTTTTTCAGGGAATTGGATCGGCAGCGCTCTATGTACCTAACTCGATAATTAATGGCGAATAGTGAATGGCGAAATTCACTATTCGCCACCCACCATTCACTATTAAATTACTGTTTCATCATTCGTTTCACAATTCGATCTTGTCCATTCGTCCATTCTACGAGGTAGAGGCCTTGTGGCAGGCGGTTTGTGGGCAGGATGGTTTCGTAGTCGAATTGGTCGGTCTCATAGTATGTCCGGCCATCGGTTCCGATGACGCGGAGGCGGCCCGGTGTATCAACGTTGATTTCTACCGTGATGTCGCCCCGGGTGGGGTTGGGGTAGAGGTTGAGTTCGGGCAATGCGGTAATAGTACTAGTCGATTGTGCAAAATTGGTCGGCGCAGCGGGGGTCGTAGGTAGCTCTGCCAAATTCGAATTGGAGCAGGGGCGTGTCACCGGAGTATTCGGATCGATCGCTTTGCTGCGGCTCACCTGATCGTTGAACAGCACCATGCGGTCGATAATGTGGTACGAAGAGCGGGCGCTGATAGTAATCTGGTAGATGCCAGGCTTGTTAAAATCAGCGTAAATCCGGTGGGCGTCGCTGTCGCTGGTGTACGTTTTCCACTGGAATTCGTTGATTTTTCCACCGTAAATCTTAAAGAAGCCATCCTTGGTGGCACCGCGCGGGCAATCCGCATCCGGATCGGTTTCGCAGCGGCCGCGGGGGCGCACCCGGTGGTTGCCCTGGAGGCCGTAGAAGTCGTCGGCGTCGATTTTGAGCCAAGTATCGTTGTGATCGGATGTCTTGTTGCCCTTTCCGACTGCTACCCGCCATTCGAAGCGGTAAGTGCCCGGGGTGTTGATCTTGATGTTGTAAGTCATCACGCCGTTTCCGGGGTTTTGGAGCGATTGCGAACCATCCCAGTAGATGGCACCGTTGCCGGTGAAGTCAATACCGGATGTTTTCAGGTTCCAGTCTTCTATCAGGTTGGCCGACTCCATTTCCGCCACGAGCAAGCCGTCGACTTCTTCGTGGATGTCACATTCGTCGCCGCCACTGGGGGGCTCCGGATTCGGCGGTGCGCTGACGCTGACCGTCCGTTGGGCACTGTGGGTGGCGCCGGTATTGTCAGTCACAGTCAGGCGGATTTGATGATTGCCTGCGGTTGTAAACGTGGTGGACGTCAGAACGCCGGTCAGCTCCTTCGTTCCGTCGATCAGCCACTCGTACTTGACGATCTGCCCGTCCTGATCGACCGAATTGGAGGCATCCAGGCTCACCGTGAGGGGAGCGGTGCCGCTGGTTTTGTCGAGTTTGATAACGGCCACCGGAATCTTGTTGGTTGACGTTGTTTTAGCCTTGATCAGTACGGCCCAGTCTTCGTTCGGCTTCGACGGCGGATTTCCAATATTGGTTGCGCCGTTGCCAGTGATGGTCGTCGTACTGCCGGCACGCAAAATACCGCCGTTGCGCGGATCGAACCACTCCACGGTGAAGGTCTTGCCGTTCGGCAAATTGAGGTTGGCAGAACCACCGTCGGGAAGATATACCACATACACTTCTCCCGGATCGGCCAGGCACCAGCCGCGGCTGACCAGGTCGTCGTCGGAGCTCATGGTTTCGAAGGGCACGTTTTTCTGGAAGAAAGTCAGGGCGTGGTTTACGTATTCCCAGCTCTTATCCCGGCTGCGGTAGTCCTCTGCGGTCAGGTCGGAATGGGGCAGCTCGTAGCCGAAGTAGTATTCGACGCCGGCGCCGCCGGCCATCAGATTGCCCCAGAGTACCTGTTTGCGGATGTCGTGCATGTCGGGGTCGCTTCCGTTGTAGCCCGGATAGCCTAAATCCGGCGGCACGCCAATGCTGGCCCCGTTGGTGGCTTGCTCATCGTTGGCAACTACCCAGGGCTTACCGGCTTCGGCAGATAGTTCGCACCATTTCTTGGTGTCCTTGTAGACGCTCTTCCAATTTGTTTGTATCGATACACCCGTCAGATCGGACTTATTCCCCAGCATAGGCTTGTATACATCGTCTTGTTGTTTCGGGTAAGTATGAATGACGAGGTGGTGGCGGTAGGGATCGTGCTCCGCAAAATATTCGGCCATAGCCTTCCGCTGAGCGTTGGTCTGGGTGTTCTCTTCGCCCAGGTTCCAGTTGAGGGCCAGGTGATGGCCGAAACGCGCGATCAATTCGCGGTAGTACAGTTTGCGTTCGGTACCGAGGTTGCCGTTGTCGAGCAACTGGTCATTCTCGGTTTCCTGCGTTTTGAAGTGGAGGTACAGGCCCAGCTTGTCGGCGTGGCTGAATACGATTTCCCACTGGTCGAGCTTCGAACAGTCGTATTGCAGGTAATTCGGTGGATTTACCCACGGGAAAACGTTTCGGTCATCCCCTTTGTAACTTAGTGTGAGGAAGGAAAAGGCATTCATGCCCTTGGAAGCCAGATAGTTGAGCGCACCGATAATTTCGGTACCCTTGCCATCGCTCCAGGAGGGGTCGCCCTTGCTCCAGTCTTTGCGGTGCGGCGCCCAGGTCTTGCGATCATTGCGGGGGCCGTTGTCGGGGGTGTTGTCGAAGTCTTCGTACGCCAGGAAGTTTTCCGGCGCGTCCGGACCGCCCTTCAGGAAGTACTCGCCCGTTTCGGCGAATTGCAAATAGTGCTTATCCACGTATTCCAGGCGGCCTTTTGCCCGATGATCCCGGCCTTGCTTGTCGGTGGTGGCTACCTCAAAAGTGCCCTTCATACCATTGAGCGGGCTAACTGCCGACCCCGCGTTCGGGCTGTCGGATACGGCCACCTTGTCGCCCTTGCGGAAAGATACTTCGTACGACCACTCCCCCGTTCCGTCGGGTGCGAAGTGGACCCGCCAGATATTGCCGGAAGCAGCACTGCTTTCGGCGGCGTTGCCGTCGGCGGCAAAGTAGCCCGGCACCTTGTAGGTGCGGTTCCCCTGCTTGAAGGTCACCTCCAGGCGGTAATCGAGGAAGGGATTTGGATTCACATCCGTTTCCTTGTGCTCCGGACCGGCGAAGGAGAGCGTAATCTTGTGCCACTTCTTCAACTCCCCGGTGATGACCATTTCGCCATCATTCGGCTGCGGTTCCGGTTCTGGATCGGGATTTGGGTCCGGATCGGGATCAGGGTTTGGGTCCGGATCGGGATCAGGATTTGGATCGGGGTCTGGGTCCGGATCAGGCTCTGGGTCGGAGTCCGGCTCGGGTTCTGGATCGGGATTCGAGTCGGACTCGGAATCGGTCACAACAAACGTGACGGATCGTTCGCTGCCCGCTACCTGACTGCCGGAATAGGCCGTGGCTGTTACGGTATGCGTGCCCAACGGTGGATTCCAGGGCTTGTAATTTCCGCGAATATCGCCGTAGAGGGCGTAGGGCGGGAGCTTTTCTGTACGAATCGGATTGCCGTTCAATTTAAATTTCACGGAGGAGACGGCTCCTTCCGTATTGGCCCGGATGTTCAGCGACGGTCCGAGTTTTGTCAGGTAGAGGGTATCCCCATTGTTGAGCAGGCCGATATCCGCGTCGGCTTCGGCATCGATCAATGTGAAATTGACCACGCCTTCTGTGATATCTCCGGGCGGATCATTACTTGGGGGGTCGTTGCTCGGCGGTGCCCCCCGCACGACCTGAATGGTGATTTTTTTCTTTGTTCCCAGTGCCTGGTTGCCGTCGTGGGGTGTCGCTTCGATGACATGTGTGCCCACTGGCGGTGTCCAGTTCCAGTAGTCGCCGTTCGTGTTGTCGCCGGCCAGCGCGTAAGGCGCATAGCTCTCCCGGCGAACTTTTTTCCCGTTTAGTAAAAAGTGAATTTGCTTGATCGTTCCTTCCGTATTGGCACGTACGTTCAGGCGCGTGCCCACCTGGTTTAAATCGATAACATCTCCATCTTCCAGCGGACCAATGTCCGCGTCCGTTTGTGAATTAATTAGGGTGAAACTGGTCACCTGCTGCGCCAATAGGCCCAACGGGACGCTGAGTAACAGTGCCAGCAGCCATGCCATGCAGGCGCCACGCTGGCTTAGGTAAAAGCGTGTCATAAAGATTGTTGTGTATTAAGAAAAGCGTGTCAAATCGTATTCAATATTCGCCATT
This sequence comes from uncultured Saprospiraceae bacterium, assembly GCA_964504335.1. Classification (GTDB taxonomy): domain Bacteria; phylum Bacteroidota; class Bacteroidia; order Chitinophagales; family Saprospiraceae; genus CAZDET01. Next base: position 40,032 of record CAZDET010000026.1, on the reverse strand, counting down.
CGCCCTTCACTATTGAACCTGTATGCGTTCAATGAGGCGATGTGCGCTATCGGTCCATTCCACCAGATAGATGCCCGTGGGCAGATCCGCTGTCGGAATTTCCTGGCGGGGGCCGGCGAGTTCCTGCTGCCAAAGGAGGCGTCCGTCGAGACTTAGTAGCCGTAGCTGACCGGAGGTGGCTCCCTGGATTTCCAGGTTGGTATTTCCGGCCGTCGGATTGGGGTAGAGCCGTAGCTGAATGGAGGCCGCCTCCGCGTCTTCGACGCTAGTGGCGGGCGAACAGGGAACGGTTGCTTCGAAATTGGCGGTTGCTATGGTCTGTCCATCCTTTATTAAATTCAGGGTATAGCGGTAATCCGCCTCGTTGCCCGGTAAGCTGAAGTCTTCGAGTAGGTACGTTCCGTCGTTCATTAACTGGATGCGATCGCTTACTTCCACGGTTTCGCCGGTACCGACTTTCAGGCGCGTAGCTACTACTTCATCGAAGTCGCCGGTAAGGGTGAGAGAAGCGGATATCGTGGCGGTGCTGACCACCTCGTTGCACGTTACGGTGGGGTCGGATAGGCTGATTTCCGGTGCTCCGCCGCCCGCAGATTGGAGCGTGAGAAGTACGGTCATATCCCGGCTGATGTCCACGCTTGAGGCAAGCGGCAAATAGCCCGACGCCTTCACGGAATAAGAGTAGGGAGAAGGGATGAGCCCGGTAAACTCGGCCCGCCCTTCGGCATCGGTTTGGATTTCCAAACCACCCAAATTGATGGTCGCATTGGCAATGGGGTTGCGGCCGGTGCCGATCACGAAGACCACTTTGGCTTTGCTCGAGTTGCTGGGAGGGTCGTTGCAATCAACAACACTACCGCGAGTCTCGGGCTGGTCCGGATCGATGGCATCGCCCCGGCGGACGAGGTCTTCGTTGTACAACACCATGCGGTCGATGATTTGGTGGCTCGACCGGGCGCTGATGATGATGTCGTAGGTGCCGGGCTCGTTGAAGGTGGCGAAAATGCGGTGCGCATCGTTATCGCTGGTATAGGCCTTCCACTCGAACTGATTGATTTTGCCGCCGTATATCTTGAAGAAGCCATCCTTACTCGATCCGTTGGGACAATCGGCATTCGGGTCGCTTTCGCACTGACTGCGCGGCCGTACAATGTGATCGCCCTGCTGGCCGAAGAAGTCGTCGGCTTCAATTTTCAACCAGGTGTCGTTGTGCTCGGAGGTTTGATTGCCCTTCCCGACTGCTACGCGCCATTCGAAGCGGTAGGTGCCGGGGTTGTTGATCTTCACCGGATAGGTCATCACGCCGTTTCCGGGGTTTTGGAGCGATTGCGAGCCATCCCAGTAGATGGCACCAGTGCCGGTGAAATCAATGCCAGAGGTCTTGAGCTGCCAGTTTTCGATCAGGTTGTTGCGCTCCATTTCCGCGACCATGAGGCCATTGATTTCCTGAAGCTGATTGGCGTTTCCGCCATTGTTATCGGAGCAATCCTCCTCCGACCGCATGCCGACGGGGACGCAGTCAATTTTCAGCCAGCGGGCCTTGGTGAATTGCTGTCCGTCTTTGCTGTTGGCAAAACCAATGACGGTGATTTTATCAGATGCCTTCAGGGGAATGTTGCGGAAGGTAGCCGTAAAGGCCTGGCCGAGTGCCACGGGTTCGGTGGTTACGGGCATTTCTACTTCCGCCAGGAAGTGGTCGTTGATCAACAGTTTGTAGCGCGATTGCCCTGCCTGTTCCCCTGCGCCGTGGAGCGTCAGGTCGTAGATGCAGCCGTCGGCTCCGAAGAGTCGGCTTACTTCGCCCATACGGCTCTTGCTCGGGTCGAGGGCGAGGAGTTCGTTGCCGGTGTCGGTGTCGAGGGTAAAATTCGTGTTGGCATAATCGAAACTGGCCGCCATGAGGGTCACCGTTTCCATGCACGGGCCCGTGGGTGGAGGCGGTGGTGCGGGCTGCGTCACGACGATTTCCTGTTCGGCAGTGCTGCTGGCTCCTTCGTTGTCGGTGACGGTGAGCTGCACGACAAAGCGTCCGGTATCGGCAAACGTATGGCTGACTTGGCTGCCGCTGCCGGTCGTGCCGTCGCTGAAGTTCCAGGAGTAGTCAGCGATGGTTCCGTCGGCATCGCTGGAGCCGGAAGCATCGAAGGCCACTTCCAGCGGGGCCTCCCCACTCGTTTTATCTGCCTGCAACACGGCCACGGGAGGTTCATTCGTTTGCAGATCGGCCATGGTGACGAGCACCACCCAGTCTTCCGACGGGTCGGTTGGAGGGTCGCCAATTTCAGTAGCGCTGCTTCCTTCTACCTGTTGTACACTGCCGGTTTGCAGGCCGCCCCCGTTGCGCGGGTTGTACCACTGGACGCGGAAGGGCATTCCTTCCGGTAGTTCGAGTTGGGTAGTACCGCCTTCCGGCAGATACAGGGCGTAGATCGTTCCTACGTCGGCCAGGCACCAGCCGTTGCTCGCCAGGTTGTCGCTGGGTTGCATGTCGGCAAACGGCAGGTAGGTTTGAAAGAAGGTCAGGGCATGCCGCACGTAATCCCAGCTCTGATCCCGGCTGCGGTAGTTCTGGCCCGTCAGATCGGAATGTGGCAACTGGTACCCGAAGTAGTATTCGACGCCGGCGCCGCCGGCCATCAGGTTCCCCCAGAGGGTTTGTTGGCGAATGTCGTGCATTGTCGGGCTGCTCCCGTCGTAGCCGGGAAATCCGATATCCGGTGGTACTCCGTGGTTGGCGTTGCCTTGCTCGTCGTTGGCCACTACCCAGGGCTTGCCGGATTCGGTTGATTTTTTTACCCACTTTTCGGTGTCGTTGTGCACCTTGTTCCAGCCGGTCTGTACGGAAGCTCCGGTCAGCTCCGATTGGGTGCCGAGCAGAGGAGTATACACCTGCTCCTGTTGCCCCGGATAGGTATGAATGACGATGTGGTGCCGATAGGGGTCGTGCTCGGCGAAGTAGGCAGCCATTTGCCGCCGTTGGACATCCGTTTGCGTATTTTCTTCGCCCAGGTTCCAGTTGAGCGCCAAATGGTGGCTGAATCGAGCAATCAGCTCGCGGTAATAGAGCCTGCGCTCGAGGCCGAGGTTGCCGCCGTCCAGTTCCTGGTCATTTTCGGTTTCCTGGGTTTTGAAGTGGAGGTACAACCCAAGTTGGTCGGCGTGGCTAAAGACCACTTCCCACTGATCGAGTTTGGAACAGTCGAAGTGCTGGTAATCCGGCGGTGCTACGTGGGGGTAGACGTTTTTATCGTCGCCCTTGTAGCTGAATGTTAGAAAAGAAAAGGCATTGATGCCCTTTGAGGCCAGGTAGTTGAGCGCCCCGATGATTTCGGTGCCCTTGCCGTTTTGCCAGCTAGGGTCGCCGTCCGTCCAGTCGTCGGCGTGGGGGGCCCAGCTTTTGCGGCGGTTGCCGTTGTCGGGGGTGTTGTCGAAATCTTCGTAGGCCAGGAAGTTTTCCGGAGCGTCGGGGCCTCCCTTCAGAAAGTACTCGCCCGTTTCGGCGAACTGCAGGTGGTGCTTCCCGACGTACTGCAAGCGCCCTTTTGCCCGGAAGTCGCGGCCGGATTTATCACTGTTGTTTATCGTGAAAAAACCCTGCTGCCCGTCGAGGGGTGCAAACGCAACTCCGGCGTCGGCGTCGTCCGAGACGGCTACATTGGCACCCTGGCGAAAGGAAACTTCATACGACCACTCCCCGGTAGTTTCGGGCGCGAAGTGGACCCGCCAGACGTTTCCGCCATCGGCTCCGGTTTCGCTCGCCTGCCCGTCGGCAGCAAAATAGCCGGGCACCTGGAAGACCCGATCCCCCTGCCGAAACGTGACTTCCAGCCGGTAGTCGAGAAAGGGGTTGGGATCGGTGTCCGTTTCCTCGTGGTAGGGGCCGTCGAAGGAAAGGGTCACTTTGTGCCATTTCTTCAACTCGCCACTGATGGAGACGGCACCCGTACCCGGATCGGACGGATTGCCACCGCCGCCCGTCGGCTCATTCCCATCGATGACCACTATGGAAATCGATAGACTAGTCCCGGTAGTATTGCCGCCGGCGTAGGGCTGCGCCTCTATTTGGTAGGTATCCGGCAGAAATTGCCAGGCATTGTAATCGCCGTCGGTATCTCCGAACAGTGCGTAGGGGGCGGTCTTTTCAGTCCGTACGGCCTCTCCGTCGATAGTGAAGCGAATCTCCTCTACGGAGCCGCTCGTGTTGGCGCGTACATTCAGGGCGAGGCCCACTTCTCTCAGATCGATCGTGTCGCCGTCTGCCAATTCGAACAAATCGGCATCGGTCGTTGCATCGACCAGCGTAAAGCTGGTCACTTCCTGCGCGTGGGTAGTTTGAATCAGGGAAAATCCCAGTAACAGCAGGAGGCCTGTGTAAATGTGTGTTTTTAAAATCGGTTTGAAGTCTAAACGCATCATAAGGGTGTGGGATGAATTTGTAGTTGTTGCCATATGGGCACACCGGTAGCCGACCTTAAGGGGGTACGGCCGGTACCGATGCACCGGTACACGGGTCCTAAAAGGACGCATGCGAGTTTGATTACTTGAACTGCTTAGGGGTTCGTTCCGGGGTCGGAATTAGGAAGATACGTTCAATGGGAAGGATTGGGGAGTGGATTGTAATTGTGCTGGGGTAGAAAGGATTTGATAGGCACAATGGTTGAGAGTAAAACTCTTTTCCTGACCGTGAAAGTATGGGAAAATCGAAAAAAATGAAAATGTGAAAGCGGTCAAATGCCTCATTTTACGTGGCTTTAACAGTATCCAATGTAGGAGTGGTTCGGCTGACCCTATATTTGAGCGATATACTCTAGAAAGCGGTCTTCGTCCCAAATTTCGATCGTTCCAACGGCTTCGGCCTTCCGCAATTTGGAGCCGGCCTTCTCTCCCACTACCAGGATATCCAGATTGCCGCTGACGGCACTTACCACCTTTGCCCCTGCAGCTTGCGCCCGTTCCTGGGCCTCTTTTCGGCTCAGGTGCTGGAGCGTACCGGTGAAGAGAATCGTTTTGCCGGCCAACGGCCCCGAATCCGCGGAGATGCGGGGGCGGTCTTCGTCGGTGGGGCGCACGTTGACGCCCAGCGCTTCCAGTTCGCGGAGTTGCTCCACGTGGAGGTCCTGGCTGAAATAGGCTGCCACGTTGCGGGCGACCGTGGGCCCAATGTCTTTGATGTGCAAGAATTGCTCCTCCGTCCACTCGGCCAAGTCCAGTACGTGTTCCACCTCGGCCGCCAGCAGCCTGGACGCACGTTGCCCCAGGTGGTGAATGCTCAGACTGTGCAACAGCCGCCAGAGCGGGTTTTGCTTCGCCCGCTCGATGCTGGCGCGCAGGTTATCCGCCGACTTTTGGCCGAACCCCTCCAGCTCGGCGATCTTGTCGTAATCGAGGCGGTACACATCGACGATGGTCTTGAGCCAGCCCAATTCGTAGAAGCGCTCCACATTGGCCTTGCCCAGGCCTTCGATATCCATCGCCGACTTGGAGACGTGGAAGATAAGCTTGGCCCGGTTTTGCGTGCCACACGCGCAGACCGGGCAGCGCCAGGCGGCTTCGCCCTCGGCGCGCACCAGCTCGACGGGCGTACCGGTTTGATTGATGGGACAGTATTTGGGCCATTCGATAACCTGCTCGCTGCCATCGCGCAGATCGGTCAGTGGTTTGACGATGTAGGGGATCACGTCGCCGGCCCGTTCCACCAATACCTGATCGCCGATGCGGATATCTTTTTCGCGAATGAAATCCTCATTGTGCAAGCTGATGCTGGAAATGGTGACGCCCGCCAGCGCCACCGGCTCGGTCTTCGCTACTGGGGTGATGGTGCCGATTTTACCAACCTGGTAGTCGACCCCCAACAACTTGGTGGTAGCCTGCTTGGCCGCAAATTTGTAGGCTATGGCCCACCGCGGATGGTGGCTGGTATAGCCCGCCCGCTCCTGCAATTGCCGGTCGTCGACCTTGATCACCATCCCGTCGATCTCGTAGGGGTAGGCCTCGCGTCTGGCCTCCCATTCGGTACAAAACTGGATGACCTCCTGAATGGAGTCGCAACGGGTGCGTTCCACCCCTGCCTTTGGTATTTTGAAACCCAGCGCCGCCAGGGCGTCCAGGCTTTCGTAGTGGCTGTCGAAGGTGTCGCGGATGGTATTCCCATCGGTATCAGTAGTGTAGCCGAGGGTGTAGATGAAGGCTTCCAGGTTGCGCTCGGCCACTTCCTTCGGGTCTTTCATCCGCAGTCCACCCGTGGCCGTATTCCTGGGGTTGGCGAATAGATTCAGCCCGGCTTCCGCCCGCGCCTTGTTCATTTTCTGAAATCGGTCTTTGCGAATGATAACCTCTCCGCGCAGTTCGACCTGGTGAATGCCGTGCTTAGAAAAGGCCGCCTGCAGCGGGATCGATCGGATGACGCGGGCGTTCGCGGTCATTTCCTCGCCCGTCCGCCCGTTGCCGCGCGTGGCGGCGCGCACGAGCTGATCGTTTTCGTAGACGACGGCGATACTGCCCCCGTCAAACTTCGGCTCTACCGCATAGGCAATTGGTGACTCTGCGTCCAGGTTGAGCAGGCGGCGGAGCTGCTGATCGAACTCCAGTAAATCCTCCGCATTATAACTGTTCGCGAGCGACAGCATCGGACTCAAATGGGCCACCTCCGGAAATTCCGATGCCGCATCGGACGACACGCGCTGCGTCGGCGAATCGGGGGTAATCAACTTCGGATGGGCCTCCTCCAGCGCCTCCAATTGCTTGAACAACTGATCGTACTCGTAATCCGCCAGCACCGGGTCGTTCTGGATGTAGTAGCGCCACTCGTGGTACTGGATTAACCGCCGCAAATCGGCTAGTTGCGTATCGATTGCTTCCGCCCCGCGTCCCTCCAGATAGTTCTTGGATAACTCGAAAAGTTGTTTTTGTGTAGCTGTATCGTACATCCGGCGCGTTCCTTTTGCCCCAAAAGTAAGCAGTTCATCGAATGCCATCCCGATTTTCCTGGATTTCCATCCCCCTCGGAAACTCCCCGGCACGGTATTTGATTTAAAACCAAAGTACTAACCCCCCCTGTTACCGTAATGCTAATGCTACGTCTAAACCGTAACATTCTGGCAATAAGGACGTTTCACCTAAAGATCGATAATACGCTTTCTCATGCAAAGCATTGTGATACAACCCAAAGATGAACGCGAAGCTGCTTTTCTCCGCGACCTGCTCTACCGGCTCAACATCCGGCACGAGGTAATTGACCATCTTCCCGCAGAGGCCACCGTCGGCGGCTCCAATGCCCGCGATTACCTCCAGGACCTCTACGACTCGCAGGAGGATCGGTACCAGGATCGGGAATCGATGTGACAATTTGCCAATGTGCCAATTTGAACAATGTGCCACTAAGGCAATTTGCCAATAGACACGAAATCAGCACATCAGCACATTGAGCAATCGGTACATTGAACGAGCAACCGCCTGGTTCCACCAACGCGGCTGGCAGCCCTTCCCCTTCCAGGAGCAAGCCTGGGACCGCTATCTGGCCGGCGACAATGGCCTGGTCAACGCCCCGACCGGCAGCGGAAAGACCTACTCCTTGCTCCTGCCCATTTTCCTCGAATTCTTGCGCGAATATCCCGACGAACCCGACCGCCAGCGCAACGGCCTACGGGCCATCTGGATTACACCCATCCGGGCACTGACGCGCGAAATTAAGGGCGCTGCCGAGCGCGCCGCAGAAGGCCTGGGCTTGCAATGGGAAATTGCCATCCGCTCTGGCGACACTCCCTCGAGCGAGCGCACCAAGCAGCGCAAGCGCCCGCCCGAATTGCTCATTACCACGCCGGAAAGCTTGCACCTACTGATTGCCTCCAGGGATTACGAGCAGTTTTTCCGACACCTCAAAGTCGTGGTAGTAGACGAATGGCACGAGCTCGTTGGTTCCAAGCGGGGGGTGCTGATGGAATTGGCCCTGAGCCGCCTGCGGGGCTTGCTGCCCGAGCTAAAAACCTGGGGCATTTCCGCTACCATCGGCAACATGGAGGAGTCTATCCGCATCCTGCTGGGCAAGCAACTCGACGAACGGCCGTTCACCCTGGTCAAGGCCGATATTCAAAAAGAGCTGGAAGTCATCACCGTCCTCCCCGACGAGATCGAGACCTTCCCCTGGGCGGGCCACCTGGGCATCAAGCTGCTCGAAAAGGTGGTGCCCATTATACAAAATAGCACCTCCACGCTTATTTTCACCAATACCCGCGCGCAGTGCGAAATTTGGTACCAGCGACTTCTCGAAGCGGAGCCCGATCTGGCCGGAGCGATGGCCATGCACCACAGTTCTATTTCGCGCGAGCTGCGCGATTGGGTGGAAGATGCCCTGCATCAGGGTATTCTAAAGGCGGTGGTTTGCACGGCGAGTCTCGATCTGGGCGTCGATTTTCGCCCGGTAGAAACCATCGTTCAAATCGGCAGCCCCAAGGGTGTTGCCCGTTTCATGCAACGCGCCGGGCGCAGTGGCCACCAACCGGGAGCGCTCAGCCGCATCCACTTCGTACCCACGCACTCGCTCGAATTGATCGAGGGGGCGGCGCTGCGTCGGGCCATCGAAGACGGGCAGGTGGAAGACCGCATTCCCTACATCCGCTCCTTCGATGTATTGGTCCAGTACCTGGTCACGCTGGCCGTGTCAAAGGGCTTCTTCCCGGAGCACATCCTCCCGGAAATCCGCGGTACGTTTTCCTACGAAAGCCTCTCCGATCGAGAGTGGGCGTGGCTGCTCGATTTCATCACCACCGGCGGCAACAGCCTGGGCGCCTACGATGAGTACCACAAGGTGGAAATTGAGGAAGACGGCCGCTACAAGGTCAACAACAGGCGCACTGCCTCGATGCACCGGCTCAGCATCGGGGCCATTGTGAGCGATACCGACCTCCAGGTCAAGTACGTATCCGGTGGGTACATCGGGCACTTGGAGGAATGGTTCATCGCCCAACTCCAGCCCGGCGATACCTTCTGGTTTGCCGGTCGCAGCCTCGAGCTGGTCCGCATCAAAGGCATGACGGTGCAGGTGCGCAAAAGCCGCTCCAAAAAGGGAAAGGTGCCCAGCTGGCAGGGTGGCCGCATGCCGCTATCGGGCCAGCTCACGGAGTACCTGCGCCAGCAAATGGCCAAGCTGGAGGCCGGTATTTTCGATTCGGAAGAATTGGACGCGCTCCGCCCTCTGGTCGAGGTGCAGCGAACCCGCAGCTACGTGCCGGCCGCCGACGAATTTCTCATCGAATACTTCCACGATCGCGAAGGCTTTCACCTGCTGTTTTACCCCTTCGAGGGTCGCTACGTGCACGAGGGTATGGGCTCGCTGCTCGCCTACCGCCTGAGCCAGTTCAAGCCCATCTCCTTCAGCATTGCCATGAACGACTACGGCTTCGAACTCCTCAGCGATATTGAGATTCCCATCGAAGAAGCCCTCGGCTCCGATGTCTTCAGCACCCAACACCTGCTCGAAGACATCCGCGCCAGCATCAACGCCGCCGAACTGGCCCGCCGCCGCTTCCGCGATATCGCCGGCATCGCCGGACTCGTCTTCAAGGGCTTCCCCGGCCGTGAAAAGCGGAGCCGCCACCTCCAGTCCTCCAGCCAGCTCTTCTTCGACGTCTTCTCCGACTACGAAGCCGACAACCTCCTCCTCCTCCAGGCCTACGAAGAAGTCATGACCTTCCAGCTCGAAGAAGCCCGCCTCCGTGCCGCCCTCAACCGCATCAATAGCCAGCGGGTCATCCTCAGTGAACCCGGCCGCGCCACCCCCTTTTCCTTCCCCATCATCGTGGATCGCCTCCGCGGCAAGCTCTCCAGCGAAAAGCTGGAAGATCGCATTGCCAAGATGAAAGTGGAGTTGGTTCGTTAGTACTTTGGTCTTTTGGTTCATAAGGGCGCACACGTTCTAAGCGCCGAGGGTACCAAGAGCCCAATAGAGCGTACACATCCAGAGCGCCTAAAGTACCAAAAGACCAAAGTATTAAACATCCGGCCATCTCCGCCGAGAATACTCCCGCTTCCACCGCTCCTCCAGCCGCAGGATGATCTTGCGGGGACCCCATACGATGAGGGTATTATCGATGCGCTCGTAGGAGATGTCGCTGGCAACGGGGTAGATGCCCTTTGTTTCGCGGTGGCGGTACCAGTGCACATCGGCCTCCACGAACTGAAAATCGTAGCCGAGCAGGCCGAGGTGGCGCTCCAGCCAGTCAGTGCCCGCGGAAGGCAGAAACAGGCGCTTGGGCCAGGTGAAGAGGAAATTGGTAAGAATAAACACGGGTAGCCCCAACCCTACGTAGATACCGAAACCACGCAGCGAAGCAGTACCGTTCACATAATCGCCGATCGTAAGCAACAGCGCTACCAGCAGCGTTTCGATGGCCGCGTAGCGAATGGTCGTTCGACGAAAGTAGCTGCGGTAAGTCATTGATTTAGCAAATTCTCCGCCTGGACCAACTCAAAAAATTGCCGCTCCTCGAAGCGCACGTGCTGGATCAGCAGCAGCCCTAATTCGTGCAGTTGTGATGACAAATCCTCCTCCGGTAAACTCTCTAACAACTCAAACCGATCCCGAATCGCGCGGTGCTCCGCCTCCAGTTGCAATACCATTTCCTCCAGCGGCGGCCCCTGCGTCTGCGCCATGGGGAAGAGCCATTTTTCCTCCTGCTCCAGGTGTGGCGCCAGCCGCGTGCGGAATTGCTCCAGCGCGTAGGCCCGCTTGCCGGCGGGCGTGGTCGGCATGCCCTTGTAGTTGGGCGTATCATTCCGCAATACTTGCCCCAAAACGAGCAAAAAGTGGTGGTCGCGAGAAAGTGGAACGAGCAGGGGGTGGCGCTTCATGATGGTCTGGTTGTTCGGTATTGTTGAGGGGCCGCACTTGAAGGATACACTGGAAAACCAAAATACGAAAGAACTGCAAAATCCATGCATCCGCCAAAACACCATCGACGAAGAACTCTTCGACATCGTCTCCGGCTTCAAATCCCTCCTCAAAGACCTGGAATAATCGCTCCAGTAGAACTTGATAGCCAATCATTTATCAGTAACCGTAGAAAGGCAAGGGCTAAGAAAATACCTCCACATGAAAGAGAAGCTGTACGATCACCTACTCAGCATCAGCCCGCCCTACTGGAAAATCACACATCAGAACATCGATCAGCAACTTTTCCCCAGCCTTTACCGTTTAACCTCGTGTGCCAAACATATTGGTGGTTGCACTTGTAGGTTAGTTTTTTAGGCTGTATATTTGCACCGCCAAAGCGTTTAGACCCATGGTGTAATGGTAGCACTCCGGATTTTGGTTCCGTCAGTCTAGGTTCGAGTCCTAGTGGGTCTACAACATACTCGCTCAACGCCTTGACATATATATTTCTGAATCCAAGGCACAACACTCAGTAAAGGGCCATTGTAGAGGTAATTTTCCACCTGGCAGAATCAGCTAGTACAGGTTTTCCAGGTGGCCCCAACTTGCTCGTAGAGCAAGTTAAATGCGGTGTCTATCACAAGCCCTTTCCCCCTCAAGCTGTTGTTAGAACAGTTCCAAACACTGTATCTTTTTTTACAATATATGTTCTCGATTTATGAGAAAGCAGACGGTTAATCTGGTTACCTGGAACCTCGGGGTAGGAGGTATTGAGGTCTCCCTGCTCAATTACATCAAGTATTTGTCAGATGACTTTGACTTCAGGCTCTATTCCCTTCGCCCTGTCGTAAAGGAGAATATCCTGAGCGGCAATACGAATGTCAGCTTGAGGGAAGGCAGCAACTCGACGATTGAGACCTACCGCCAATTTTACGATTACGCCAAAGCACACCAAGACCAGGTATTTCACCTGTTCAACGGTGGCCCCATACTGCTGGAAATCGCCAAGCGGGCCGGCGTTCAAAACATTATCTACCATTTTCACGGTACCCGCTACTGGACGCCTAATGATCGATTCGATAAGTTTAAGTCAAAACTGTTTTGGAACCTAGCGCTCCGGGGCGATCTGTCGAACATTCAGTTTATCGCCAATTCGCACTACTGCAAACGGCGGTTTTTCGAGCAGGTCAGCCGGAAACCCACAATTGGCGTGGTGTACAACGGATTCGAGTGTTCGAAGTTTGACTTTGATAAGAAGGACCTCCAAGACGAGTTCAAAATAGTAGTAGTGGGCCGGCTCATTTATTACAAAAACCTGATGCGGCTCATCAAGGAGTCCAAACACTTGTTTGAGCAAATTCCCAACTGCAAAATCTACTTTGTAGGCAACGGCAGTTTCAAAGCCGAGATGCAGGAAGAAATCAACCGCCAGGGATTGCAAGATCGCTTCGAGTTTACCGGGGTGCTTACTTCCTACCAACAAATGTATCAAGACGCCTCTGCCGTCGTCTCTGTTTCCTTCAATGAATCGTTTGGAAATACCCTGGTGGAAGGGATTCTGTCGGAGACGCCCGTGTTCGCTTCCGATATCCCTGCCCATAAAGAAATCCTGGAACAGCTTCCCGAATTCATTATTCGCCTGGAAGACAACATCGGGAACCAACTAGTGGAAAAAATCAACAACATCGAGTTCTTTAAAGACAAAGCGAAAGCATTTAGAGAAAATTTTTCCCGCCGGTTCGGCATACAAAACCACATCCACGAGTTTAAAACCTTCTACAGCAAGTGATGAAAAAAGTACTCGTCTCCCGATTATTGCTATTTTCGATCGCCGTGGCGGTACTGCTCATCGTTTGTTATCTATATTCGATCCACTGGGGCATCCTATTAATCGCAATGCCGGTGGTCTTTGTCCTTTCTTTCAAGGATTTCAAGGGCCCCTACGCAGCCGCGATCATGAATCACGGCATCAGCGACCGCCCCGAGCAATACCCCCTTCCCCAATTGGTTTGCCATACCGAACTCTTCGAACGCTTTTTGACCATGCTCCGCAGGGCAGGCTTTGTGAGCCTGAGCATTGACGAGTTTTACGCCTACAAACAGGGAAAATTACCCCGGAAGAAAAAGTATGTATTGCTAACCTTCGACGACGGCTACCTCGACAACTGGGTTTTTGCAGCTCCCCTGCTGAAAAAGCACGGCATGAAAGGGGTCATGTATGTGAGCCAGGATTTTATCGAAAAATCCGACCGGGTCAGAACGCGCTTCGATGAAATCGATTACGATCCCCAACGGGCCTCCGCACTGGATTGTCTAAACTACTGCTCCGAAAAGGAACTCCAACTCATGGACAAGGAAGGGGTCATCCAGGTAGAGGCTCATGCCAAATCCCACAGTTTTTACTTCAGCTCCAATCAACTGGTCGGCTACTACAAGCAAACCGAAGTTGATCCATTTGTCGAGTGGAATGCCTATCCTGCCGACAAGCCTTTCTGGATGACCGACACCACCCGCAAGATACCGGTAGGGGCTCCAATTTTTGAGCACAAGCCCTCGTGTGGAAACACGAGTCGATATCTACCCGACCCGGTCGCCGAACAGAAGATCAGCGCCTACCTTCAGCAGGTAAGAGATAGCCAGGCCGGATTTGATCAGCAGATTGTCGACGATATCATGGCTCAGCATCCGGGGAGGTTTGAAACACCGGAGGAATCGGACGCCCGATTCCATGCCGAATTGGTAGGCGTAAAGGAATGGCTCGAATCCTTATTGGGTCGCCCCGTCAATTATATGGCGTGGCCCCACGGAGGTATCTCTAAAAAGGGGGTTGAGTTGGCAAAAAAACACTACCGGTTCTTTCAAATACCCAACTCCGGCATTAGCAATAAACCGAGCGATCCCGTTTATCGCATGAGCAGAATCGGTGGCCTGGGATTGAGAGGAACCCCTTTTCAACAAAGAATGATGGTCCTGAAAATAAGAAGCAAAATGGAAATGGCCTGCGGTAATTATTACTGGATCCTTCCATTTGTGCTGCTTAAGTTTCTGGAGAAAATGAAAATATCAACCAAGGCTGATTACCAAAAGCCGGAACATTATTACTACAACTTCAAATTAGTCACACCATGATGACACATTTTGAAACGGACAAATTTGCTTGGCAAAAAATCACTGCTGGGTCGGGCTTGGCCCTCACCTACCGCTTTGATCAACAATATGACGTCCAAAGGCTGCAGCAAGAGACCATGGCCTTGTTCGAAAAGTATGGTACAAAAGAACAACACGGAAGATATCACAAAGGAGGCTGGGCCGGCATTTGCCTGCACGCCGCCAACGGAGACTATCAGGAAACAAGGCTGCTCGACACGGAATACAAAAAAACGGAAGCCCTAAGCATTGCTCCTTACTTCGAGTCAATCATCGATTCTTTCGATTGCGACAAAAGAAGGATTCGCCTGATGAATCTCGAATCCAGCAAAAATATTTTCTGGCATATCGACGACACCGACAGCCTGGATGAAGTAACCGTTCGGCTGCATATCCCGGTTATCACCAACGAAAAAGTGCTGTTCCAGATCAGCCACGAAAATTGTACCTGGAGAGAAGGAGAGCTGTGGTACGGAGATTTCTCTTTCCCGCACCGACTGTACAACGGCTGGGATCAAGACCGGGTACATTGCGTCATCGATCTGGTGGTGAATGACAAAATTAAAGCCATGTTTCCTCCGGAATACGTGGCCCAAAGAGACGCAAGAAAGACCATGAAACAAGATGTCTACAAGGCATTCAAGCGATACGATTTCTCGAGCAAGGTCAAGGCCCGCTTGAAAAAGTTGATCAAGGTCTAATTCCTGAGAAATCAATATTCACCCCGTACAATGGTGCGTTGTCCTGTTAAATTCAAATTCTTGCGGGACGACGCATCATTGCTATCGGGTTGCAAAGAACGATTTGCCCCTTGTTGTGGAATTCTGAAACCGCGGTCGATCAGTGGATAAGTACCTCGGTCTATTGACACAAGCCCCTAGCACAGAGCTCGATGAACCAACTACCAGGACTTTTTGCCGCGCTAGCTCTCAATCAACGGGAACTCCCCCCCGCCGCTAGCGAAAAATTCTCTCGGGCGTTTGCCGCAGATGTTGTTCATCTGCCCAACGCCGTGGTCTTCAGTTCGGGCGGTATTTGGCGGCAATACGAAAATGCAGATTTCCTCTTTTTCATTGATGGCGATATCTTTTACCGAGGCGAACCACTCCGATCCGGAATCAATATCAATACGGATTTCGTTCGCCACTTCGACCCCGACAGCCTTACTGAAATCAACATCAAGGGAAACTTCAATGCCCTGATTATCAGCAAAAACAGCGGGCAGCATTACGTGCTCACCGGAGCGCTCGGGCTAAAACCGTTATTTTCTTATTCCCGGGATGGTATCCTCTACCTCGGCGACGACCTCCGCTTTTTCCGGCGATTCTACCCAACGCTTGCGTTTAATGAACTGGCATTAATTCAGTTAATGCTTTTAAATTTCCCCATCGGGAAAACAACGTTCCTGAAAGGCGTGGAACTACTCGACGCCGGGACATATTACACTTGCGCCACAAATTTCAGCGCCGAAAAGTGGTACGATGTCGAAGCGTCGATTTCCGGGGCAAAACACCAACCCAAAGCCGCTCTGGATCTCCTGCACAATACGTTCAACCAGGTTGTGGATCAGTATTTTTCAGGAGATGCGCGCTTCGGAGTGTCCCTTACCGGAGGGTTTGACGGGCGCACCATCCTCTCGGCCATTAAAGACCGGAGCCAGTTGCAGGTATACACCTTCGGCTCCCATACCTCTTCCGATATCCAGGTGGCCAAACAGATCTGTGCCCGGCTACGGTTGGAGCACCATGCCTTTTATATCGATCAGGACTATTACGATCAATTCTTCCAGGAGGAAGCCCGGGAATTCATCCTGCGATCCAATGGGATCGGCACCTACGAAAGAACGCATTACCTGCATGCATTCAAACAAATGTCTGACCGGGTCGATTTCTTGCTTACCGGCAACGCCGGAAGTGAAATATTCCGGACCGTCGTAAACGGGGGCATCCTAATCCCCCAAACGGCATTCGACCTCCTCCAATCCGATGACCCCGCACAAACCATCCGAACGGCCATTGAGCACCATACCGTATTAAAGGCGCTGGAGATTGATCCCCTATTATACGTGGATCAACTGGCCGACTCCTGGCGGGATCTGATGAGCCCCTACCAACACGAGACGGATTCCTACCGGGGAGTCTATCGGTTCTTCCTAAAAGAAACCCTGCGAAAATGGTTCGGTACCGAAATGCGAATCGAAAATAAATACCTCCCGAACCGAACGCCCTTCATCGATGAAGAATTCCTGGAGGCCCTGCATCAGACCCCCTTTTCGGTGGCCTATCAGCCCTTTTTAAGCCAGAATCCAGTGCAGCGAAAAATCGGCCAAACCACCTACTCGCACATAATGGTCCGGAATGATAAAAAGCTGGCCAAAATGAATACCAGCCGGGGGTATGCCCCCTATGACGTGATCAGTTGGGTAGGAATTCCCAAGATTGCATATTCATTTCTAACGAAAAAAAGAAGAACCAAAAACGACAACGACTTCAATCAGTTTGAAACGGCGGCCTTCTTTTTCGATCATTATCTGGATCAACTTTCGGACGATACCCCTTGGCTCAGTAAAGAAAAACTGCAGCAATATTACGCCGACCCTTCCCTCTGGAAAACAGAAATCCGGGATTTCAGCCGGATCGTCTGCCTGGGTATCTGGTACGAAAATATGATGCAGCCGGTTTTCAATACTCCGGCTCCTTAATCTAATCCTACCAGGATATACGTATTATAATCCTTTCTTTCATTAGTAGCTTGATCATAACTTTGAACGTCCAAAGGTTTTTATACCTGTTATTCAAACAGATGCGACACAACCCGACAGAACCAAAACATACTTGTTTAAAATCAATAACACTTCCATCCCAATTCCAAAGGAACATTTTTTAGGCTCATTATAGAATCGATTTTAGCCCCATCCATTTACTTAGAAACTCCTTATATTCGACCTTGTCACAAGGTTATTTTGCGTTCATCCAACTCCTATACACTATGGCTCGTATTTCCAAACAATCTGTTTACAACGCCCTTCGCCGGGCCGGTGACCACATTATTGATGCTGCCGGTAATGACCCGTTTGTGAGCAGGGCAGATATCCGCAAGAAGTTAAATACGCTAAATGGTATAGAAGCGAGCCTGGTGGATATGTTCTACCGGTTCATTGACGCCCGCGATGCCCAACCTGGAGCCCGTGTAACTGCTAAGGATGTGGAAGCTGCCATCGATTATGCTGAAGAGAAACTCATCGCTCAGTACGACCTGAATAACAACGGGTTATCCAAAGCGGAAATCGAACGCATGTCTACCACCGGCCAGCTGGCGGTAGCCCTCGCGCGAGAGTTAAAGGACAACCACGGAAGAGGCCATGTCGAAAGTGCAGAAGAGTGGAATAACACCATTAGTGAGCTGGTGGAGGGGGTGATTTACTATGCCATCGGTTCAGAAAGCGGCCAGCCGTTGGAACCTGTCTACTTTCCTACCGAACTCCAGGAGATCAACTACGATACGATGGTAGAAACGCTAGGTTTAGATACGTCGGATCCTTTTCAAGATATCTTTAGGATTGAACCTATATGGACTGACTTGTTAGAACCTGCTCGCGTAGCGCTTGATCGGCATGGTGGCTATGACGAATCTAGCGGCATTGATCCTGTTGAAGTAGCCAAACAGGTCAATGAATATGCTGCTCAGCACCTGCGCTCGTTGCACCGCGTACAAATCGGCCTGGATATTCCGGAGATACTCTACCATCCTTTGTATCGGGTGGGTTTAACGGATACGGGGGCCCTTGCTGGTGTGAAAACGATCATGGAATGGCCATTTGGCTAGTTGCACGTTACCGGTAATGCTTCCAGTACTTATCTGGCGTGATCTCCGTACTTCGTGAAGTATTTTGACCAAGTAGGTGCGACGGAACCTAGGATGCGTTTCATGAATAAATAAGGTGAAAAAGCAATGGATATTTACCAGCAGTACGCCTATAGTTATCCACACAAATTGGCCTACCGAGAATTTGAAAACCCCTTAACCTTAAAGGAGGTTTGGCAAGCGGAGAATAAGGCTAATCTTTTCGCCTATCTGCATATTCCTTATTGTGAAATGCGTTGCGGGTTTTGTAATCTCTTCACGATCGCCAACCCAAAACAAGGACTGAACGATTACCTCACTGCTCTCAAACGGGAAGCCTCAACCTACAAAGTACAGTTACCTAGTATTCAGTTTGAGGAATACGCCATTGGTGGTGGAACGCCGACCTACTTAAACACGGAGCAGTTAGCCACAATGCTTTCAATTTTCAAAAACGACTTGGGCGTCAATACCAATGAAAAATACGGAAATATAGAGACCTCACCAAAGTCGATTACCGCAGATAAAATTCAACTGATAGAAGCTTATGGCATCAACCGGATCAGTATTGGCATTCAATCCTGGATGGAAGATGAAACGAAGCAACTCGGCCGGCCGCAATCATCCAGTATGGCAGCACGGGCCGTTCAACAGTTAACGGACTCTGACATCCCCGAAGTCAATGTAGACCTGATTTACGGCATTAATGGTCAGACGCCAAAAACCTGGCAATTTTCTCTTGAAAGAACCTTGGCGTACCAGCCAGCCGAAATTTACCTTTATCCACTTTACACCCGGCCACTTACGGGCCTGGCTAAGTTAAACAGCCAATCCGTAACTGATAATCGACTATCCCTGTACCGCCAAGGACGGGAGTATTTACTGACAAATGGCTACCAGCAAGTTTCTATGCGGTGCTTTAGAAAGCTAGGTGCCCCGCTTATTCGATCGAATTATGACACTACTATTGATGGCATGATTGGCATCGGTGCTGGTGCCAGGTCGTATACCTCAACCGTGCATTATAGCAGTCATTACGCCGTTAGTCGTAAAGCCATTAAGTCGATTATTGAGGCGTATTCTAATAAAGAAAATTTCACGTTTATCCATTACGGAATATACTTAAACAGAGAAGAACAAATAAGAAGATTTCTCATTAAGTCCTTGATTGACGGGGGGCGTTTAAACATTATACAATTTAAGGAAAGGTTTAATCAATCTATTTTTGATTTTGATATAATTCAATCCTTTTTTGACGAAAACATTCTAGAAAAACAAGGTGATTTTATTCAGCTTTCCGTGAAAGGATTGGAAATGGAAGATTGGATAGGACCAGCTCTGTTTTCAAGCCAGGTAAAAGATCGAATGAACGCCTTCCAACTTCTATAGCCTTGAAAAACGCATTGAAAATACTTTATCGTGGTCCATTGGAAAGTTGCAATTATGATTGTACTTATTGCCCGTTTGCCAAGAAGAAAAACACAAGAGAGGAATTAGCTTATGACCGGGAATGCCTTCTTCGTTTTGAACGCTGGGTTGCCCTGCAAAATCGGGAAATCAGCATCCTCTTTACGCCTTGGGGTGAAGCACTTATCAGGAAGTATTATCAGGAATCGCTTCAACGACTAAGCTGGGTGCCAACGGTCAAAAAAGTAAGTATTCAGACCAATTTATCGGGAAATCTTACCTGGACTGAACGAGCCAATCCCCACACATTGGCTTTGTGGACGACCTTTCATCCAACTGAAACAACAGTCAGTAAGTTCCTAGCCAAGTGTCAACAACTAATTCAAAATAAAATCCGGTTTAGTGTTGGTATAGTTGGGAAAAAAGAGAATTTCCCGTTCATTCAGCAATTGAAAGAAAAGCTACATTCAACGATCTACTTATGGATTAATGCCTATAAAAGGCACCCCAACTACTATTCGGCTTCAGAAGAGGATTGGTTAAAGAAAATTGATCCGCTTTTTTCATTGAATAACACCATATACAAAACAAGAGGAAAAAGTTGTTACGCTGGCGAGTCTAGTATTTCTATTGATGGCGCAGGAAATGTGAGCAGGTGCCATTTCATCAAGGCGCATCTTGGCAATATTTATCAACAATCTTTGGATGAAATTCTTAGTAGCCAGCCATGTACAAATGATTACTGTCGGTGCTATATTGGTTATATTAATTTAAAAGAATTAAAACTCAACGAAATATATTCAGACGGGATTCTGGAGCGAATCCCAATTCAGTATCATTGAATCATCGTAAACAATACAAATCAAGCATGATATTAATTAATCACTTCGATAAATAAGAAATATCATGCGAGAGCGTACAGCAAAACCTACAACTTATGAAATTTCCAAAATTTACCATTTTCAAAGACTCAGCAGGTGAGTTCCGGTTCAATCTATTTGCCGTAAACGGTAGAAATATTTTGAGAAGTAGCGAAGGCTATACTTCGAAGCAGGGGTGCAAAAAAGGGATCAACTCAGTAATAACAAATGCCCCCCTTGAGGGAAGGTATAAACCAGCGACCTCAATATCAGATAAGTACTATTTTACGCTTCATGCCAGAAATGGCGAAGGATTAGGAATCTCACAAATGTATAACGCCAGCGCTGGAAGAGATAATGGCATAGAGGCGATTCAAAGAGATGCGCCTATTGCATCTATTGAAGATCTAACACTAGCTAATAAGGAGGAAGAAGATGTAAAACCAATGCCTCCGAAAAAAGAAGAAGGGGATGCAGGTGAATCTTTGATTATAAGAGATCCTTACACGTTTGTCGGAAAGCCGATCGTACCCTTTAGCGATCCGATTGATATTGACACAGCCGTAAAAGTCTACACAAAAACCTATAACCCCGAGGAATCTATTATCGATCAGCTGGATAGACTCGCCAATTTACCAGATGCCGGCAAAATTGATACCTTGGTCATTGGTGCCTGGGAGGCTGCTTATGACAACAGTCCCGATTTTATTCTTGAAAAGTTAATCGAACTCAAAAATGAATTCAAGTCGGTTAAGCACCTTTTCGTAGGAGATATGACCTATGAAGAATCGGAGATTTCTTGGATCATCCAAGGCACTTATACGGACTTCTGGCAACATTTCCCTGATCTGGAAACCTTTGGTGTAAGAGGTGGCAACCTTTTGAAATTGGGAAAAATTGACCTTCCTAAACTGAAGCATATAGTCATTGAAACGGGCGGACTCGGAGCAGATGTGATTGATGATCTAAATAAATCCGACTTGCCAAACTTGGAATACCTCGAACTGTGGCTGGGTACAAGCGACTACGGTAGTACGGTGGAGGTTAGTCACTTAAAACCTATTCTAAACTGTAAATTCCCAAAACTAACCTATCTGGGGCTTAAAAACTATTATCTGGCAGACGACATGGCCAAAGCCTTAAAAGAGGCACCTACGCTGGAGGGGCTTAATATATTAGATATCTCAATGGGCACAATGACTGATGTTGGTGCAAAGGCTCTTTACGAGAACGAGGCGCTGTTAGGACTTGATCATATCAATAGCCGGCACCACTTTATCTCTAATGAATGGATGGATAAACTTGCAGAGAAATTTGCCAACCAAAACATTAATCTGGATGATCAGGGATTAATCGAAGATGATTGGGTTTATGTTGAAGTAGGAGAATAATGCGTCATCTCATTTTTGGTAATGACAATTCGCGCAGGGTAAATCATTGGCGAATTGCTTTAGGAGATGCCACCGTTCAATTGGTAACCTACCAGCAAGTGGCAAAAGGGAATTTTCCTGTTGTAAATGAGCCGACTACCATTAGAATTACGTCTCCAAGTGAAGATTTCGAAACCTATAAATTATTGCTCAGCCTTGGCGGATACCCCCAGGCTGAGCAGCTTGAATTTGAAAAAGGAAGAATTTACCTCCACCAATATTGGTATAAAGGCTGGTGTCGAATGCTGGATAAGATTCAAAGATTCTTAAATGAACACCCTCTGGCCTATGTCATGAATCATCCCAATCCAATCAAACTGACATTCAACAAAATCAAGTGCCAACAGCTATTAGCTGAAAATGGAATTCCAATTCCAAACATCTACACTGATAAGTTAAGAAGTTTTAAACAACTGTTGGAATTGCTGGAAACCAACCAAGTGCCTCAGGTCTTTTTAAAACCGGCACACGGCTCAAGCGCTTCAGGCATTATGATGTTTAGAAAGAGCGGAAAACGCATGCTGTTGGAAACGACAATTCGAGCTAAACAAAAGGGAGGGGAGATGAAATTGTTTAATTACCTACGATTGCAGAAGTACAACGATCCAGCGACCATTCAAGCCATCATTGAACAGATGGTTCCCAACCGACTACATGTTGAAGAATGGATTTTGAAAAAGCGATTTCGAGCAAAAAGTACGGACTTTAGAGTGTTAACCATCCACCAAGAGCCCGTTTTTGTGCAGCCAAGACACAGTCATCATCCAATCACTAACCTGCACCTCGGTAATGAAAAAGGATCACTGGTAAGGCTTGAAGAAGAGTGGGGCAGGCCAGCCATTAATAAAGTTAAAACAGTTGCACAGAAAACCGCTCGTCGGTTTCCTAATCTGTTTTATGCTGGCATCGACATTGCCATTGATGCAGAAGATAACCCATATGTGCTGGAGGTCAATCCATTTGGCGATTTTCTACAAGAGATTTTTGTGGAGGGTAAAAACACTTTTGAACTTGAATTGCAGTACTGGCATCAGAAGTTAACGCTTGAAAATGAACCCAAAACCAACCAGGCATGATTAAGTGGGGGTTTAATATGAAGGAGCAAATCGCCCAATCGGCAAATGTCTTTTTTCTGGTACTTGATGCCTTGCGATACGATGCCGCCCAAGACTTGTTTCTGGCGGGTAAGCTACCAAATTTCTCAACGTACTTGCCAAGTACGGGCTGGGAAAAGCGCTACACCCCAGCTAGCTTTACCTATCCGGCACATCAGGCATTTTTCGCCGGATTTTTACCAACTAGGACTGACCAACGGATTACTCCCCGTCATTTTGCTGCGACATTTAAAGGAAGCGAATCAACCACCGAGCAAACCTTTCTTTTCCAGCAAGCGGACATTGTTACCGCCTTAAGCAAAATAGGCTATTCTACGGCATGTATTGGAGGTGTTGGCTTCTTTAATAAACAAACTGCGGTTAGCCAGGTATTGCCAAATCTTTTTCACGATAGCTTTTGGTCGTCAGAATTAAGCGTCACCCATCCACATTCTACCCAAGCTCAGTTTAGTCTAGCCGCAAAATGGATGCAATCGGTCATATCGCCATTTTTCCTATACATTAATGTCTCTGCCATTCATCAACCTAATTGCCACTATCTCAACACAAAGCAGGATTCCCTTGAATCTCACAAGGCCGCTTTGCAATATGTGGATCAGCAATTGCCGGTCTTAATGAAAGCCCTTCTACTCAAAAAACCAGTTTGTTGTTTCATTTGTAGTGATCATGGCACTGCATACGGAGAAGATGGGCTTTGGGGACACCGCAACGGTCACAAAACAGTGATGGAAGTGCCCTATATCGAATTTCTATTGGATTAGATCAAATTGGAATGAGTTCCACGAAATTGATTAAAGTGTACATTCCGGAGATAATACCGAGACAGTAAATTTAATCCATTTTTTATATTGCAAGTGAGGATTAGTCATGCTTTTGAAACGGGATTTTTAACAAAAAGGGATTGTAATATTCATCGTCACGGCAAAAAAAAATTGTCAAAGAAGGAAAATATTATGCACCAAAATTGGCATAATTTGCATCAGGCACTCTTGGATTTACGAAAACAGATCAACATGAACAAGAAAACCTTACTGGAAATTGTAAATGAATTACAAGCCTCCGGATATACAGAAGAGATAAGGCTCCATAGAGCCGATCTGCACTTGTATGCCATTTCAAGGGATGTGGTCTTAGGAGCGAATGATTTTACGGTGGACAAAGCGTATAGATTTGAAGGGAGTACTTCAGAGGAGGATACGTCAGAATTGTATGCCATCTCTTCTTCAAAAAATGATTTCAAAGGTATCTTGATCGATGAATTCGATGAGTTCAGAGGGCTGCCCGACCATCCGCTCATCGATAAATTGAAGGAGGCCGATAAGAGCCTGCACTTGTATGACGATTCGGATCAAGAAATAAAGTACGGGGTACCAAAAGTTTATAAGAGCAAATTTAATGAGGACCCCGAACGCTATGAATTGAGAAAGCACTTCCCTGATTTCCCTTCTTGTCCGTATGGGGAGTCCTTTTCCATGCTCGGGTATGATAAGCTGGAAAATAGGTACGTATGGTTGGTAAGTAGTATCATCAAGGACGAACGTCTTAGCGTCAACGAATATACCACTGATTCACAGCAAAAAATCAACCCATAAATGTTCGTAACACGAGGTTTTAAGGGTAAAAGACAAGCCGAGGATAAGCAAAAGCGCACACCTCCCGGGCAGCACCTCACCAATGACTTTCCGGTATTAACAGCTGGTCCTACCCAACACATCCCATTGGCAGATTGGCGTTTTAGTATATCAGGACTGGTCAGGCAAACAACTAGCTGGAGCTATGAAGATATGAAACAGCTAGGGCTTCAATCATTCACCTGTGATATCCATTGCGTGACCACCTGGAGTAAGCTAGATACCAAATGGGAAGGCATGAGTGTGAGTAAGTTACTGGCACAAGTGGACATGGACCCTGCCGCAAATTTTGCGCTCGTGTCCAGTTATGGAGGTTATACGACGAACCTTCCACTAGCAGACTTATTGGAGGACAAAGCCTTCATTGCCTTCAATTATGATGGGTATCCGCTATCGGCTGAGCATGGTGGCCCTGCTCGCCTTGTGGTGCCACACCTCTATTTTTGGAAGAGCGCCAAATGGATAAATAATATCGAACTGCGTGCGGAAGACAAACAGGGTTTCTGGGAGGAAATCGGATACCACGACTATGGAGATCCATGGTTGGAGCAACGCTATCAAGGAGATTAAACAAATGAAGCAACCAATTAATTGGCAAATTGCCACCGTAATAGCCGTTAAAGAAGAAACGCCCAAAACCAAAAGTATCCTCCTCAAGCTGCCCGATTGGACGCCCCACTTTGCTGGGCAACATTATAACCTGCGGTTAACGGCAGCGGATGGATACACGGCCATGAGGTCTTATTCAGTAGCTTCAGGCCTGGATGTGGAGCATCAAATAGAGCTAACGATTGATAGGGTGCCAGATGGAGAAGTCTCTGAGTTTGTCCATGATGTGCTAGAAGTAGGAGACCGTTTGGAAGTTCGTGGCCCCATAGGTGGATATTTTATTTGGAAACCGAAATTTAAGAAAAAACTGTTGCTGATCGGCGGAGGTTCTGGGATTGTACCCTTAATGTCTATAGTAAGAAGCCAGTTGGGCCACCAAAAGGTCAGATTACTTTACAGTAATCAGTCACCTGAATTGACAATCTATAAACAAGAACTTGATCGTCTGGCAAAAGAGCCTTGGTTTGATCTCCATTACACATTCACCAGATCACAGCCTGAAGGATGGACAGGATACGCTAGAAGAGTAGATCATAAAATGATCATGGAATTGTTGGAACGGGAGCAACTAGGTGATTACTTAGCTTATGTATGTGGTCCTACCGCTTTTGTTGAATTTGTGGCCAACACCCTCAAAGAAGAAGGAATGGCTTCCTCTTACATCAGGACCGAGCGATTTGGTCCTAGTTCTTAAGCGCCCATAGTTGTCATTTGAAAAGAGCTAAAATTGAACGACTTTTCCTTCGAGCACGACCGGTATACTATCCGGGAGTCGATAACGAACCTATCCCGGAAGCCGAAAACAGTAGCATAAATTGGGGGAATAACTAAAAACTTAAGCCGGACTTACTTTCCCATCAGGGCAAAAAAGCGTAAATTCAAAGGCACTGACTACTCTATCCGATGGAAGAGGAAAGACAGTGGCCGAAATCCACGAAATTGGCCAGGGCAGGGTATGGACCAGCCAAAGGGCCATCGAAATTGGCCTGGTAGACGGACTCAACACCCTGGAAGGAACGATCCAGTCGGCGGCAAAACTGGCCGGGATCGAGAGCTATCAGGTCGATGAATATCCTAAAAGCAAAAGCCTTTACCAGCAACAAGCATTCCTGGAGAAACAGTTGGGAGATTTGTATCCGCATTACAAATTATTGCACGAGATGCAGACGGATAAGGGGCTGCAATCCCGATTGCCGTTTTTTATACATTTTGATTGACCGGCAATCGGGGGGAGAACCTTAAGCTCGTGCGCGTACCAGGTGTTCTCGGCATGACAAACGACTTCAGGTAGCGGGCGATGATCCATTAGGGCGAAAATGGCAAGACATCGAACTAACGCCCACCAAGCGTAGCCCCAAACAATCAAAGTGATAGCGTATGCGGGAACTGTTTGTGTATGCGGATTGGCGGTCGCTTCCACCGCAAACCCTAACTACCACTCACATTCTCCCGAAAGAACCGCATCGCCACCGCCATCATTTCCTCAAAATGCGGGTTGGCGGCCGTGTGCAGTACCCACTCCTGCTTCCGTTGCTCCAGCTTTTTTGGATCTTTTTCGTAGCGGTCAAGTACGCGGAGGTCGAGGGGCACTTTTTCTTGCAGCGGAACGGAAGAATGTTGCACACAATCGGAGAGCGGGAAAAGCCGAGCCGTGGCCACATGATCCCGCAAGAAATCGGTGACCCCTTCGAAGGCGGCGGTCGCATCGTGTAGGGAATGGGCGGCAAACACAGGATGCCGCAGGCGGTGGTCTTCCTGCTCTCCGCACGTATGGGCCTGGCCCAGCCGCCGCTTGTTATCCTTGATGATTTCCACTAGTTCGGAAGCCGTGACTTTGGGCAGGTAGGGATACTTGTAGGGGTCAGGGCTTTCTTCGGTAATGTCCCCATTTTCGAAAAATCGTTCAACCAATCGTTCGAGGATCTCGGAATCCCCCACCAGGTCCACTAAACTCCCAATGGAAAGCGCGGCGGAAAACAGGAATACCCCACCGGTTATCTGGTCGCCGTCCCGCAGTATTTTATTGACGCTCAAGGTGCCTCCGGTGGAAAAACCGCCAAGGGAGACGCGCTCTCCCAATAGTTGGGCGGTCTCCACGGTGTGGTCCAGCGTATCCTGCCAGTGTTCGCTGAGCTCCTCGTCCTTCATATCCTGTTCGCGACGGAGTTGCCCGTGCGCCGGCAGCAACGGCATGACGACATTGCAACCGGCTTCAAAAAAATGCTTTGCTACCGCCTGTAGGTAGTAGGGGCTGTCGGTCAGGCCGTGGGTCAGGGCAATGACGTTTTCGGTATAGCGGTCGTGATAGAGGATCCGCGGGCCGTTGCCGGGGCGCAGGTCTTCGTGGTGATAGTAGAAACCCTCCCAGGGGCCTAGTTCCCGGAGGGGGCGTTGTTCACCGGGTTGGTTGTTGAATCGGCGGTCATAGTGAGCGGCAAACGCATTCCAGATGGGTTGAAAGTCCAGGCTCATTTTTAGTGCTTTAGAGTTATCCGGTTGGTAATTTGGGAACCTGGCTGATAATACTGTTTTGTTCTAGCGTGTTTGTCATTGAAGTGGCCCTTTTCGTCGTTATTTCCTTGTAAATGGAGGAGCTGCGTTTTTGTCCAATGGATTTAATACCGCAAAAAATTGGGGGACATTCTTTTCATCGTATAGCATGATTGATACCGAATGGTCTTCCTGAAAAATCATATTAAAATACCCATTCTTATATCCTGCTTTTTTTATGGTTTTGCTTTGGGGGTTAACTCCTATTGTTACTCTATATCCATTTTGCTTGGGCAGCGGCTCGTAGGTGTAAAGCCGCTGCCAGGCTAGCCTGTTGGATTTGTCTCCCAACTCAAAATAGAGAAATCCTATCATGTTCTCCGGCTCAAGTTCGCGGAATTCATACTGGGCATGATCCTGGTAGGTTAGGTAATTCAGCCTAAGCTGGACTCGATTCACTTCATGAATGCTCCCCGCCTGATTGATTGCATTTCCGGTATAATCGATGTAGGGGCGAGTCGCGTCTCCGGCAAAGAGTTTTAGAAATGGGTATGGAGCAGGGCTTACACTTGTTTTCTTTTCAGTTGATTTGGCAGAAGCAGTTTCCGGAAGTTGAAGGTCATCGTATCGATGCAATAATTCTACAAATTCTAAATTCCCCTGAGCGTCTCTTCGGTGCAACTCCAGATCAATGTGGTTAATACTGTATTTCCAGGGGAAAAAAGCATAATTCTGAGAAATATTCCGAACGTTGTGCTTGACAATAGGTTGCTGCGCTTTTTCAGGATGAATGGTGAATACTATTTTCGAGTTTATTTCGTAAATCGGGGAGGTGTTTGATGTTAGCTTTTTAACTAAATCTTCCGCCGCTGTTTCGGGAAGTTTCAGGTGTAAATTGGCCAATTGTTCCTTGTAATCCTCGTCAAAAAAAAGCGGAATGTAAAAATTATAGTTTAGATCAGTTAGTCCTAGAAATTGAATGTTTAAATCCACCGGAAACGCTTTCGCCTCGAAGTCATAAGCACCCAGTGAAGCATTGGCGTACAAGTAATTGGCCTCGTCAAAAGGTAGTTGTTTGATATCCTCCAATAACTTTTTCTTCCCTTCTAATTGGAGCCTTCGGGCTGCAAATTCATTCGTTCGATGCTCGGTATTTCCCGCGTATTGTTCGGGGTAAAATTGAATTAGGTAGCCAATTGGAAAGTTTTCATAGTACCTTCGGTATGGGTCTAGCCCCATTTCTGTTTTTTCGTACGTTGACAGTAGCCCCATCGGGTTAAACAAAATGCCATCCGGCCCCAAGTAAGAAGGTGCTTTAATACTGCCCCACAATTGGTCAAAATATGCTTGCCAATCGTCTTCAGCGGTCAGGTCGTCGTTGATGTAGGATGCCACCTTCAATAAATAGGCGTCCTGAAGGCTTAGGTCGGATAACTGCTCCTGCCCTGGTAGGGACATAGATATCAGCAGAAAAACGCCAACGATCGTCTTTTTTTTCATAATGCAGATAGGTTTTGGGGAAATATTAATCGAGTTATGTGTGTTTTTGTAGTTTGTTTATTGTTGATTAATAATTGCTTACCCTGATTGCTTGTTGTCTGGCTCCCTTTTAAGTAAAGATAGGGTCAAACTCCTGTTTCGCAAAGCGATACCTTGCTAATTGAGCCCATCTCCGTGGGGATACGATCTAATTGGTGAGAAGCACTTCTGGACCTGGTCCATTTTTGGCTAAAGAACATCTGGTTGTCCGCTCACTCGTCCGGATATCCAGCCGCTCGCTTTTGGTCTTGTACCAATTTTGTCCAGGTAGGCGCAACATCCACTTTTGGCCCGGTCTTATAGTAAATCAATCCCGGGTCCCGTGCGTAGGGATTGGCGATGCTGTCGATCAATTCGACGGATTCAAAATAGCTGGAGGAGGTTTGAGGATTGTCGTCAATTTGGATCTGTCGGTCGAAGTCGAGCTGCTCCGGGAGCCACATGATGAAGCTGGAATTGAAGCTGTAGGTTTCGGGGAGGTTGTATTTGGCACGGTTAAAATTCATCACCCCGGCCTGACCGTAGTGCCCGGCAATGATCATGCAGGATTGTTGTGCTTCCGGGGGGAGGCGGTGGTAAAAGGCCGCTACTTTTTCGGGGATTTCCTCCCATCCCTGCATATCCGCATAATCCTGTGGGAGTTCCCGGATGGAACCATCTTCCCAGCGCAGTGGTCCCTCCAGCCCGAATCGATCGTTCATCATTGCCGCATAATCTTTCATTTTTTCGATGGAAAGAATGGGAATCGCATAAGGGGTTATTGGCAAATTCAGGATTAATACGATGGGCATTAATGCCCATGATTTAGTCCCCAGCCATTGTTCCCAGGCGATTCCGCCTGCCGCTAGCAGCATGCTGTAGGCCCCGATAGAGTAATAGTCCTTGCCGCTCAGCAGTAAGAGCATCACGATTACCGCCAGATAAGCCCAGGCCAGTGGGCGATAGGGCCGTAGTTTTGTTGCGTAGAGCAAATAAAGAAGCCCCGCCATCCAAATCAGGGTGCCGCCAAAGTAAAATAGAAACTGCGAGGCTAGAAAATCGGCTGGTTGCACGTGGGTCAATTGGCTGGCGGCCAGGTGCTGCATGTGCCGGTATACCGGAAATTGATGTTGGTACTGCCAGATCAAGTTGGGCAGGGCAATGACCAGCGCAATACCCATACTGATCCAGGGATACCTGCTGAGAAATACTTTTCGGTGGGGAGTCAGCAAAAAGCCGATCAGCATTGCCAACATGAAAAAGGTAATCGAGTATTTATTGAGGAACCCAAAGCCGGCCGTCGCACCCAGCAAGTACCAATATCGGGGATGGCCGTATCGAATAATTTTCACCACGAAGAAAGCAGCCAGCAACCAAAAAAACTGGTTGAAACTAACGGGTTGAAATAAGGTATTACTGCGCAATAGAGCCGGCGCAACCAGAAAGCCAAATCCGGCCAGCCATTGCGCCCATTTGCGTCCGCCCATGTCCCGAACCATAACCACCAGCAAAATGATGGATACGGCCCCGATCAAAGCCGGAAAAAAGCGGACGGCAAAAATGGTGTCTCCAAATATGAAACGACTTACGTTGCCGATAACGGCAATCATGGGAGGCACTTCCATATAGCCCCAACTCAGGTGCTCGCCCTGGTTGAGATACAGATAGGCATCCCGGTGTAAGCCGTAATTGGTATTGGTAGAAAAATGAATAATCAGTTTTAGCACAGCCAGGCTAATGGCAATGTGCCAGGGTTTATTTGCAGGGGTATTTTCGGTCGTGTGGATTTCCATGTCCCTTGAGTAGGTCGGTAAATTTGGTATAGATCGCTAGAGGGAAAATAACCAAAAAGTGAAATCGGTACAATCAATTGGGCGTTGGCATTAAGTGACCCAATTTCCAAAAGGGTCATGACAACTTAAGAGGTTACACATAAATATTTCCAAAAAAGAAACCTTAAATTTGTAAAGTAAATATTCTATTAAAAAGCGCTTCAAAATCATGCTTTTGCTAGGTGTTTGAAGCGAGAAAATGGTCTAACTTCTAGGCAAATACTTAAAACAATTCTCAAATGAAAGCTTCATTTTTCATTGTTTCATGTTTCCTGGGGTTGTTAAGTTGTGTTACAGGTCTCGCCCAAAACCTGATGGTGGATGAAATAATGGAGACTTCGGAAACGCGTTACGGTTCGCACATTGATAGCGTAGGTTGGGTCCACTTCGTCGTTTACGCGCCAGATGCGACACAGGTAGATGTGCTACTATATGAAACAGCCGATGCAAAAAATCCAAATCGTGAAATCGCCATGATGAAAAATGGCAGTGATTGGCGTGTAAAGGTCCGCGGCGAAGGCATTGGACATGGTCTCCTTTACATGTATCGCGTGAATGGGCCGCGGGATGTATCGCTTGCCGATCAATATGGCCAGATGTTTAACGAAGTGTATCCGCTGAGTGATCCCTATGCCTATGACACCCAAGACGTGACCTATTCGCAGGTTTTTTCATCATCACCTCACGTGGAGGCTACCGAGACTCGGTACGCTGGCGGTGGCAAGAGCATCGTTTATGATCACTCAAAAGATCCGCAACCGACACATGTCCAAGTCAATCCGGAGGATTTGATCGTTTATGAATTACACGTTCAGGACTACACCGCTCGAATTCAATCGCTTGACCCTTCCAAACGGGGTACTTATCTAGGGCTGGCTACCACGGGGCTCAAAACTCCCGGGGGGCTTTCGGCGGGAATCGACCATCTCAAGGAATTGGGCGTCACAGCTGTTGAGCTAATGCCGGTTATGGAATATGACCAGGAAACGGGCAACGCGCCAGATCAGTTAAATCACTGGGGCTACATGACTACCAACTTTTTCGCGCCCGAAGACCGATACGCTTCCCAGATGGGCAACGACGTCGTCGAATTCAAGGAATTGGTGAAAGCATTCCACGACCAGGGGATTGCGGTTTTCATCGACGCCGTTTACAACCACACGGGAGAAGGAAGCCCCTACGAGACCGGTAACCAGCTAGCAGCGAAATACTACAACTTCCGAGGACTGAGCAACACGCAGGTCTACAAGTCCACATCGGATGGGAATTTCTATTTTAACAACACCGGTACGGGAAATGATGTGAACTTCAGCGGGCCGTCTGATAAATACACCAAGCGCTTTACCACGGAGTCACTCGAACTCTGGCACCAGGTGTATGGCGTCGACGGGTTTCGATTCGATTTGGCGCGGATACTGGCCGAAGGCTCCTCTAATGCCGCCGATTGGGTTGACAACGACACAGACTTTCTGCAAGCGCATTTACACGCCGAACCTTGGGACCTGGGAGGAGCGTGGTTTGACTTTATGGACAGCGGTGACTATGGGTTTCACAATAATCGATGGGCAAAATGGATTGGAAAATATCGTGATAACATTCGCCACTTTTCTAAATCGACTCTAAATAAACGCACCTTACTTAAACGCTTGATTGAAGGACGTGGAGATGCAGGAGATAATCGGCCTGCATCGACAAAACCATGGCGGTCAGTCAACTTCTTGGCTGTACACGATGGCTACACGCTGCGGGATTGTGTATACTTCAACGACAATGGCGGGTCCCATAACTGCTGGGACAGCGGGGGCGATGAAAACCTGCGAAGAGAACGCCAGAAACTATTGATGGGGGTTTTGCTCACCTCCCAAGGCGTACCGCTAATTCTCCAGGGCGACGAATTCGGAAGAACCAAAGCTGGTGCCAGAACGCAGGAAGAGGCACACAACACGTATAACTACGAATCGCAGACTGGTGATGTAAGCATCAACAATGTGAACTGGATTGATTGGCGCCTGAAGGATGGAGATAATAGCGCATCGCCACAGGGGCCATCCTATGGGAACGAACTCTTTCATTGGACGAAGAGCCTTATTCAAATGCGGAAGAAATGGGGGCATTTTCGTCGCGCCGATTTCGTTGGGTATATCTCCCAGGCCTTTGACGGCGGAACCAACTCCGGAGCAATGAACGACGGCCGTTTTACCTATTCTTACGAGGGCCCCGACGATGGGAATGCCAGTCAACTGGCCGTCATCTGGTGGGGCCAATCTGGGGAGCCTGATCTGATGGTCATTTATAACGAGGACAGCCAGGCACTTACGGTAAACAACCTTGGCGACTGGTCACAAGGCGACTGGAAAATCCTGGCGCGGTCGTGGTTCGGCGACGAGTTCGACTTTGGCGATCTCGATCGTTGGGAAGCAACCTGCCCGGATGCCGGCGGATCGATCGAGGTAAAAGGACGTTCCTTGGCGGTATTGATCAGTAGCAATGACTGAGTTTATCATTCTCTTAAAACTAGGTAGTCGTCCCTTAAAAAATGGAGGAGGAATGGAATAAACAACTCGAAAGGCGGGATGAACACCTGAAAAGTCCAAGCTCTTAACTCAATAACGGGCAGAGTAGGTCGCTTCCGGTTAAAATGTCCTTCCCAGACCTAATTGACCATAAAGGGGTATTAGGGCATCTTCATCTTCACCTTCTGCATCGGTAGCTCCTAAACGCAGGGTTATTAGGTAGTTATGTCCAATGGTCTTGCCTATTTGTCCACCAAAAAACCAATGCCCTCCCGACGGAATGAACCATCCATCAATGATGTCAGGATAAAATTCTTTCATTAATTCCGAATGTTTTAAGTGGGTAGGGATCGATTTGTCAAAACCCAGCTCGGCAGCAATGTACCATTTAGGTCTGTAATAACCGATCATCCCGGACAGCTCTGCCCCGAAGTTCGCCATCCGGACCAGTTCAGTTTCATGCCTCCTGAAAATACCGTATAATTGGGTTGTAAATTTAAAATCGCTTATTTCAAAAACTGCCATTTGACCGCCAAACCTTACTTTAAAATCATCAAATAAATCCTTTCCCATTGGCACCGAGAAGTCTAGGGTAAGCCATAATGGCCTGGAAGTGCTGACTTTATGCCCATAGCCGACCTGAGTCGTTAACCCATAATCATAGCCAATATTGAGATAAGCCAGGTTCGTTGATTCAGGCTTAATGGCTGACCAAGGGATATTTTGCGCGAATATGAAATTCAACGCGACCATCATCCAGAATACTAGTATAATGAACTGTTTAATCATGACAGATTTACTTTTAGTTATAGAACATTTTTGACGTAGTCCACAATAATTGGGTAAAAGTCCTCCCAACCGAAGTAAATGATTTCATGCCCGCAATCATCAATCTGCTCCAGCTGAACATTGGGATATGCTGATGATACTAATTCAGCGTGTGTTCTTCCGTAGTGCTCATTGTTTTCACTGTAGGCAAACAACACGGAGGTGGTATACTCGTGTAAATTAGTGGTGAAATCCATCTCTTCTGGATGATCACTGGCATAGGGGTGTGCAAAATTTGACAATACTGCTCCAGAACGCCAGAAGGGAGTGGGGGCAATATCACCGGTTGATTCATTGACAGCCCATAAACTAAATAGATAATCCAGGGTTTCGTGATCATCCCCCGTAATGAATTGATCCTGATAAACCGCATCATTCGTGCGCTCGGAAAACGGATTAATATCAAAAGATCTTTCGATATAGTCCTCCGTTTGGGGCCAGGTTAAACCGCCCGGTTCTGCCAATATGGCCCCGTGAACTTTTTCCGGATTCTGGTTAATGTATGCCGTAGCTAGCATCGCTCCCCAGGAGTGCCCTGCTAAAATGACCTTTTGGTTGTCGTCATTTCGGTAGTATTCGATAACTGCCGAAAGGTCATCAATAAACAGCTGTATTTTCTTATCTTCATAAAATTCTTCATCGTGCCGTTGAGATAAACCGGAACCCCTCTGGTCATAGAATACCACAAACAAACTATTGTCAGCGAGGTCTTTAAAATTCAGGATACTCCGGTAATCCCCACCCGGACCTCCATGGATAGCTACCACCATAGGGTCTGAAGGATTGCCAAAGGTTTCTGAATGTAGTTGCGTCCCATTCACAAAAATGGAAGGTAACGATGGGTCTTCTGTCACCGTTGGAGGAACCAATAGCCCCTTTTCGGTAAACTCCTGCGTTTCGCAAGAAAAAAAGAACATACATGGGAAGAGTATGCCCAATAGCAAAAGGGATGGTTTTTTCATTTTGTTGAAATTTAAATTTGACATATGAGAATCCATTCTGCATCACGCATTAATAACAGTAACAAAAAGAGCAATAGGAGCAATACACTTACTATTTGCATTAGAAGTAAGAGGGTCTTACCTAAAAGGATTAATATCTTTTTCGGTGTAAGCATGCCTCGTTGTGCTTTTGAGCCAAAGATGCATCCATAGGCTTTTCCGATCGCTCAAACAGGTAGGATTAGACGGGATATAGGTCTAATCGGGTAGGATTGGACGTGCAGAACGTCTTACGATAGGTTAGAGCTTGATCGCTACATTCTACTCCAGCAGTGATTGTTGATACTGGGTCGGTGTTTGCCCCGTCATTTTTTTGAACGAGTGGTTGAAAGAGGATTTGGAGTTGAATCCGCAGTCAAGAGCGATAGCTAGCAGAGTCAGATGAGCATTGGCGGGATCTTTTAGTTTCTCTTTGAAAGAGCGGATCCGATAGCTATTGACAAATTGGTAAAAATTTTGATCAGCTTTCTCATTAATAACCTGGGAAAGATGATTGGGTGAAAGCTCTAAATGGTTGGCTAGTTGATTTAAGCTGAGGCGGGTTTCCAGGAAAGGTTTATCCTCTTCCATAAAATCAAGGAGGCGTTGGTAGTATTGGTCAATTTGCGCGCTTCTTAATCCGGAGCGTTGGTATCGTTCTCGTTCCGGGTCTGGAGGGTTGAAAACAGGTTTTTTTTTATCTGAAGAGGTAGGATCGATAAAAATGTTTTCTTGCCGAATACCGTAATAACCAAACAAAAAAACGAATATAGTGACGGCGGAAAAGATTATCAACTCGCGGCCTTCAGGAGAGAGCAAGTCGGAAGTTTCTTCAAGCAATATGCTTGCTATCACCACTATATATATTAAGCCGATGCCAAAAATCAAATAGCGCAACCACTCCAGACTAACCTGCTCTTTATAGGAAAATTGATCCTTAATTCGCTTTCGATGTTGCTGAAGAAAAACATAACTAACTACCGCATAAATTAACCCAGAAGCCTGATCGCCAAAGTCTAACAAGAGGAGCGGCCAATAATTGCCTTCTTTTTCCAACGCGTCTAATTGAGAAATTGCTTCGGCACCAGAAAGATAAATATATGGAAAATAGAGAACCATGCCCAATAGATAGGGGCCGAAATGGAGAGAATCATACCAGCGAAGTTTTTTGTTTTCCCGAGTAAGACTCAATAGGTATAGCAATAAAAAGGGCCCATGCAGCAATGGGAAGGGAGAAAAGATCATGATCAAAAAGGGCCAGTGTACATGAAATCCCTGGGTAATGCCGTAGGCCGAAAAAAGGTGTAACCCAATTATAAACATCCAAACGGCTAATATTCGGTCCGAAATACTTTTCTTCCTCTTCTGCAATAGAAGAAATTCAAAGAAAAAAGCTAACCCCATTCCGATAATAAAAATAGCCTCCATGGAATTGATTTTGGAATAGCAAAATTAGAATAATGTGAATGGGATTTCAAGAAAAATACGGATGTCACTGCCCCTAAACCAACTTGATGTTGGTATAACTGTGGATTTAGCCATTCGATTATTGATTATTAAGGAGTAGAACAGACACAAATATAGAATGGGGGCGATTCCTGAATATGGAACGGAGCTAACCGTCGGGGGATGCCCGCTGAGGCCCTCGGCTTGATGAGGCTACGGTGGGGTATAGATCTGGCAGGAGGTAGCCCCTAGGCGCGGCGGCGACTTCGCCGTCGGCTTTCCTTTCGTTCACTCGTGTAGGTAGAAGCACCTCCTAAATAGTAGACGTATGAAATGCCTCCAATCCAATACCAATCACTATTATCGGGATCTCCGTACACGCTCACGCCGTCCAGATAATCCGAGAAAACGGCTCTGGCGCCCAATTCGATGGAAAGGGTAGAAACTCGTGATACGTCAAATCGTATGCCCCCAACGAGCGGAACAACCAAGAAGAGATTTTTATCATCATCCTCCGGAAATTGGTCGGTAAATTCGGGAGGCGTATCGAGTTGAGCTTCGCCGAACGCGACCCCGAGCCCCGCCGCCACGAACGGGGTCCAGTTTTTTTCCAGTACATCTACATTGTTAAACCGGGGACCACCCAGCGGGTGCCATTCTACCTGGGCGGTGATTTCTACCAGTCCCAGTTTTAGTTCAATATTCTCCCGTGGATTGTTGAATTCCGGCACGTCCAGCCGGTCGGCTCTGAAGCGAGCGTAATTGATGCTTGCTTTGATTCCAATTTTTGGATCAAACATCCGGCGGTAAAAGCTACCCACGGCTACGTTGATCCGCTGGGCCGCAAAGGGAGAGGGGGCCAAATCGCCGGAGTAGGCGGTCGCACCCACCAAAAGGCCGAGCTCGTCGCTTTCCTGGGCGAATAAACCAGCGGGCAGGCTCAGTAGGAGGAGCAAAAGTGGAACGCGAAAAATGGTGTTGGCACAGGGATTCCTTTTTTTCATAACATTTGAATATGAGGTGTTATTAAACGGGATGTATCGACTAATGATACTCATCCCATAGCTTCCGCATCTCGCTCTACTAAAGATCGAGCTTTGTTAGCAATTTGGAGAGAGAATCCAGAAAATACCACTTTTCTGGTAAAAATTGCCAAATCGCATACGACAACACCCCCGCTTCCAGGAAGGAACACTCCACGGAAAGATCCCTGCTATCTTTCCTAGATCGCTCGCGGAGTATTCCTACACTTTATTCAATATGGATGCAGAAATCGCACTGATTACCCCCGATTTTTCAATTTCTTTTTGCCGCTCCGGATCATTCATCATGACGTCGAATATTTCCGCATGGGGGGCTTCAAAAATCATGGTCACATCATTGGGGTTTTTCACAGAGGTGTATAGCCCCAAGAGTTTCACACCGGCTTGTGCCCGATTGGCTTCGTCGGCGTCAAATACTTTTTTCCATTCTGTGAAATCATTCACTTCGTGCTGGAGAATTACGGTTACCATTTATTGCGTTTTTAGTGTTTTCTAGAACTCGTTTAGGAATTGAATTTAATCGGATTCCTTTCAACTTCTTAATGGAGTGTTCATTTTCAATATTGGCCACTCAATGTCAGGGACCTTTATCTATTTCGCTGAAAGTAGCAATATTTTTCGGGAGTACAGCAGGGGTAAGATCGCCGTTTTTTATCTTTCAGCAAGAGAAGGCAAATCGCTGATCGTACATCTGAAGGCGGGTTTGTCGTGCAGGCGCAAACCGAACCCGTTCGCGTCGTGCTCGACGTGACCAGCTAATTAGTACTTTAGTCTTTTAGTCAATTAGTACTTTAGGTCAGATCTTTCTTGCCGAACTAACGGACTAAAGTACTAACGTACTACATTCGATCCAAACAACGTAGCAATGCAGATATCGGAGATGCAGCTCTCGGCCAGGCAACTGGCTCGGCTTACCGGGTTCTTTTACTTTCTGATCATCTTTTGCGGTTTATACGGCGGGTTGGTGGCGCGCGGAGCAATCGTTGATCCGGCTGATTCCGGGGGGACGCTTCAACGGCTTATTGAATTGGAATCGCTCTATCGGTTGGGTTTCATGGGGGATCTAATCATGGTGATTTCGGATGTGGTAGTATCCGTATTGTTTTACTTTTTATTGAAGCATGTACACGTAGGACTTGCTGCACTGGCGGCTGCGTTTCGGCTGATTCAATCGGCGGTGTTAGGGGCAAACCTGATTAACTTATTCCAGCCCCTGCTGATGATCTGGGGGCATGCCCAAATGGATGCGGCTGAATTGGCATCGCTGGAGACCGACATCACGACCCAATTGCTGGTGTTCGATTACGGCTACTTGATATCTGGGATGTTCTTTGCTGTCAATTGCTTGCTGATGGGCTACCTGCTGTTCAAATCGCCGCTTTTTCCGAAAATACTGGGCATTCTGATTGCGGTGGCTTCACTTGGGTATGCATTCAATTGCCTGGCCCATTTTGTTGCGCCCTCGTTGATTGAGGCGAGCCAGGTATTCATGTTTTTTACGGCGGTGCTTGCGGAGGTGGTGTTGTGTGCTTTTCTGATAATTAAGGGGGTGCGGACGCCTGCGTCCACCTCGAGTGGCGACTGATGGCGATCCCACTCAGGGGTAAAACCGAATTAAGCTCAACATATCATCAAACGACCAGAATCGTTTCTCTTTTTCTGCACGTCGATGGCTTGCGTATGTTACTCCTCTTCCAATTGCGCTTCCCAGCGCTCTACCAGGTCATCGAACGACCAAAACGACTCTTCCAAAGTTGGCGGTGGATACGTTTTTTGGTGTTTGGGTATGATTTCGTTTGCGCCGATCCGAAGCAGGTATTCATTTCGCTCCTCGTTCGAACTATGGGCAATGATGTACACCCGCCTGCCGAATAGTTGGCGGAGCATGACGACGATTTCCGTACCGAAGCGATCGTCAATATTGAAATCGGTGAAGACGATGTGGGGCTGGTATCCTTCTTCGAGTGCTTCCTCAAACGCCTCGACCGACTGATAGGTCGTGAGTTGGGCTTGCCCGCGGCAAATATCCTCCATTCCGGTGCGCCAGGCCAGTAGGTTGGTTGCTTTATCGTCAATGAAGGCAATGTGCATTCAGGTGTGTTTTTGTTAGCTTATGCATTGTTGGAGTTTCGTGCAAGTAAGAGCTTGTTTGGACCTTTACCCTTTGGGCTACAAAAAGTCCCTTTAGGAACCTGTCTTCGCCCTTTTTTCGGTCCGTAGCTTTGGCTATGCACCTCAAAAATGGTCTCGGCAGAACCCTAAATGGCCTCTTTTCGCCTTCAAAAGCAAAGTCCAAACAAGCTCTAAATCTTAGATTTTTCTCGATTTTTTTTGATGGATGAAATGGTAGTTTGGGTAATGGCATTTGCCTGTTGACTATCTTTGTGTAAGTATTCATATACCCTCAAGCCACCAATGGTTCAAAACCTAACTCCCCGGCAGCTCTTCTTAATTGACGGGATCGGCGCCATCG
>CAZDET010000025.1:32397-66704 GCA_964504335.1 uncultured Saprospiraceae bacterium | reverse complement strand
AGTATACACCTCGTAAAATTCATATTTCACGAGTGTCGATTATACAGCAATAAGGAATGCAACCGGGGGGAAAGCTACAGCTCAAAATTAGCCATAATACTACCCAATCACGAGGTGATCAGGTTAATTTAGAGTTACCATTATATTATCTTATTATTAAAATGCGGTATATTTTTTAAACATGCAAAGGAATACTCTATCTGCTACAAATCAATAATTTACAAACACCCTAACCGGTATAAACTTTTATCATTCTTCCTAGGCCGGTATTATAGTACTCCTTGCTAATCTATCTCAATCGACCGTACCTTCTCATTCTTTTCATAGAATAGAACCTGGACGCCGCTCTTTTCTTCTCTTCCTCAGCATTAGGGCGCCTACCCCAACGCTTCGTTCCGGGTACGCACTCCAAAAGGGGCGTTACCAAAATTTGCAAGGCTTTGCCCTCGCCGGGAAGAAAACAATTTAAGCTGAATAAAGGAGCCCTTCTCAACGATTAGCCTCTAGCAAAAGCGGTTCAGCAAGCTAAATCCACGGTTCGGTCATATTTGCTTTCCATAAAAGCGCATAAAGGAGATATTTGAATAGTACTTAACCGAAAAAATGATACCATCATGAAAAGTGTCACTCTGATTTATATCTTACCCTTTTTATTTCCTTGCCTTCTTCTGGCCCAATCCCCCTACGAATCAGGGATGCAACAGGGGTTCGAATTGTGGGGAGCCGGCCAGACCACCGAGGCCATTGCGCTTTTTGAGCGCATCGGGCAAGCCGAAACCGATAACTGGATTCCGCTCTACCACGCTGCCAACGTGCTAATTAGCACCAGCTTTAACATTTCCGACAAACCCCAGCGGGAGGCCATGCTAAAACAGGCTAAAGTGCTAATTGCGACAGCTCACAAGCGGTCTCCAAGCAATGCCGAACTCCTTACACTCGAAGGATTTCTGTACACCACCTACGTGGTCATGGATCCGGATACCTACGGCATGCAGTACTCTCCAAAAATTTTGGCCTTACACGACCAGGCACTCGCTATCGATCCGGATAACCCGCGCGCGCTCCTGCACAAAATTGAATACGAGCTAAATACGGCCCGCTTCTTCGGGCAAGACCTGTCTCCGTTTTGCGAGCGCATGCAAGCAGTAATTCCTATCTTCCAGAATCAACAACCTGAAGTGCCCTTCGCACCCAGCCACGGCATCGAACGGGCGCAACAAATCATAGATCAGTGCGATGGTTAATCTGTATCGTGATCTCAAGACAGCGGTTATCGTAGTAGTTTCCATTTGCTTGTTTACGATTGGGGTCGATCTGATTTTTGGAACCGCTCCTTTTGACGAGAAATTTCTCATCGAACACTTGCTGTATAATGCCTACTACGGTATACCGCTTTGTCTGGGCAATGGTTGGTTTTTCGCCTATCTAAACCAGTGGATTCCCTGGGATCAGCAGCCCCGACAGCGAGCACTGGTTGGGGTCTTGGGGTCGATCGTACTAACTATGTTTCTCCTGGTTAGCCTCAATGCCACCCTGTGGAGGCTGTTTTTCGGGAAACCTTTCCAGCCCGATTGGTTGCTCCAAAACCGGCAGTTCTTCCTGATTGCGCTGTGTATGACGCTCTTCGTGACGGTCGTGATGCACGCCATCAGCTTTTTCAAAGAGGTGCAGCGGGAGCGACTGATCAGTTCCCAGCTCCGGCAGGAGAAATTAATCACTGAACTAGGAGCCCTTCGCTCACAGGTAGATCCGCATTTTCTCTTTAATAGCTTCAATGTACTGTCCGGATTGATTGAAGAAGATCCGCAGAAGGCGCAGGATTTCCTGACCCGACTTTCGGGAATCTACCGGTACATACTAGAGCAGCGCAACGACGATACCAGCACGGTAGCCGATGAATTGCAGTTTGCGCAGCACTATCTGAGCCTGCAGCAGATGCGCTTTGAGGATGCTATTGAACTACAAACTGCGATCAGTCCGGCGGGAATGGCGAAGCGCATCCCGGCCCTCAGCCTCCAGCTGTTATTGGAAAATGCCGTCAAACACAATGGCTTCGACGCCGAGCATCCGCTTTCGATCACGATTTCAGAGGAACAGGATCACCTGGTGGTGCGCAACAATCGCAGTACCCGGAGCCAGCTTACCCCTGGCAATGGGATGGGCCTGCAGAATATTCGCGACCGTTACCAATTGCTCGCCCGGTGTACGCCCGTAATCGAATCCGATGAGCGCCAGTTCGCCGTAAAACTACCGCTGTTATGATCCGAGCTGTTATTGTGGAAGATGAAGGCGTCGCCGCCCGGAAGCTCCAGCAACAACTGGAAGCGCAAGGAGTGCAGGTGCTGGAAAGCCTGCGGTCGAATCGCGGCCTGCAAGCCTTTTTAGAAGGCGATACGACCCCAGATCTGTACTTCATGGATATTCATCTGAGTGATGGGATTGTATTCGATACCCTGCAAGCAACCGAATTGGAAGTGCCCATTATCTTTACCACGGCCTACGATGAGTATGCCATCCGCGCATTCAAACAGCGCAGCATCGACTATTTACTGAAGCCCATTGATTCTCGGGAACTGCGCGAAGCGCTGGAGAAGTACCGCAGCATGTTTCAACCCGAAATCCAACTCGATTGGCAATTGTTGGGGCAGTTGGTGCAGGGAGCCGCTCATGCTACCCGGGAGCGCATCCGCATCAAAACCGGCCACCATCTGCGCAGTGTTAAGCTGCGGGCAGTCCCCTTGCTCTTCAGCGAGCACAAACTGACCTTCGTATTGTTGGAGAATGGCCGGTCGTATCCGATCGATTTCTCGTTGGAGGGCATCTACGCCGAGCTGGACCCGAGCCAGTTCTTTCGGGCCAACCGGCAGCAGATCGTCAATATCGAATTCATCGAGCAGGTTGTCACTTATTCCGGCAGCCGCCTGAAGGTACAACTTACTTCCAAAGAACAACCCGAAATTGTGGTGGCCCGCGAGCGGGTGGCCGATTTTAAGGCATGGTTGGGTTGAGGCCTGATACAAAAAAAGGATTGGCCAGCTTCCTGGCCAATCCATTCCAAACTAGAGTCAAACCTATCAAAAACCAGCGTATCTTATGCTTCGATGACGGTGTCGTTCATGACGTTGGAGGTGGCTACGGTGCCGACCTTAATGCTCACGCCCTCATTGGGAAATTCGCCCTGGATGTCGATGGGGTTGGTGCTGAGCATGACCTGCTGGCCGTCCACCGACTGTACGTATTTTACTTCGATGCGGATCACTGCGGGATCGTTGTACGTGCTCGGGTTGATGTGTGTGACGCGTCCGATGGCCTGCGTACCGCTGGCGATGACTACGAGCCCGTCTACCACCACATTGGTCATTACGCGAAAGGGGATGATGCTTCCTACAGTGGTCTGGTCGGTGCGGAGGTTGGAAGTAGTTTCCAGAATGACTAGAGTGCCGGCGGTAAGGGTTACCTTCTTGGAAGGCATCAGTTCGAAATTCAGTGGGCTGTTGGTGTGTGCGAAAGCTGTCAGTTGAAAGCAGGAAAGGCACACGAAGAAGGCGATTTTATAGAGAATCTTGGTCATGATATTCAACTTTTAGGGTTGTGTGGTTGGGTAATATTGGTTTCCGGTTTAAGCATTGATGTTAATGTCGCTCAGCACGTTGGCATTCACGTTGGTGCCGGGGTTGATGACGGCAGAGCATCCGTTGTAGCTAGAGGAGCAATCGAGGCAGGAAGCAGCAGCGCGTTCGCAATCGCTGCAATCGGCAGTGGCCTTTTGGGCAGCTCCACGTAGGCGGACCCGCTGACCGTCGACGGCCTGAACCGTTTCGAGGGTAATCTGAATGGATTGCTTGCCTCTGACGCATTCCTTCTGCAGGCGGACCACCCGGCCCTCGGCCATAGCACCGTCGCGAATGACTACCTTTCCGTTAACGGTGACGTCGCCGCGTACTTCCATGCGGATGAGGTTGCCGATTTCCAAGTCGTTGGAGATCACCTCGTCGATTACTTCCGCCGTAACAACGGTACCGGCGCGGAGTGTCACGAGGGCCATCGGGCCCGGATTCGGAGCGGCAGACATGAACAGAGTTGCCAGTGCAAAGAATCCGAAAAGAGAAGCAAAGAATTTTTTGTTGAACATGATTTTCGATTTTTGAATGTTGAAGTTGAAAATTGATTGCGTTCGTTATTGAGTGTCATCCACCGAATGGTGGTACCCAGTTTTGAAAAAGTTTTTAGAGAAAAATTTTGGTGTTGTAGGGCACCCGGGCCTCCAGAATGATATGTGAGTCGAGTACCACGGGGCTACCCTTGATGAATATTCCCAGACCGATGGCCGGGATGAATGCCGGTGTTGCCAGAAACAAGCCACCGACGGCCACTACGGCAGGA
This sequence comes from uncultured Saprospiraceae bacterium, assembly GCA_964504335.1. Lineage (GTDB taxonomy): Bacteria > Bacteroidota > Bacteroidia > Chitinophagales > Saprospiraceae > CAZDET01. The sequence goes on along the minus strand of CAZDET010000025.1, from coordinate 62,321 downwards.
AAACCTATTGCCTTTTCGGCCCGCCCTTTCCCCTTTTGCCGGTAGGGCTGTCCTTGAATGGGGATGATTTGGTTATCAACGGTCTGGACGGAGATGGCTTCAAGGGTGACCTGCTCTGCCCGGCCAAAGGAGCGGGGCGGCTGGTGCTCGGTAATCATCCCTTCGGCGTAGGCCCCTTCGTGGATCAGGGTGTCGCCTTCTACCACTACAGCCATCCGGACCCGCAGGTCGATGATTTTACCTTCCACTAAATCCTCGTGGGACAGATCGTGCTGCGGCTCCAGAGATACCCGGGTACCGATGGGCAGCAAAGAGGGAGGGGCACTTTGTCCCCATCCCAAGACACCAGTGAAGAGTAAAAAAGCGGATAGTGTACATTTTATCATGGCTTTGATCTTTTTTTTTGGTTGCTGGTTTCTGATATTGTGTGTATATACCAGTTGGGTGGTACCCAGTCTTGACGAAGAAAGCGGATAATTTAAATTGGGCTCTTCTAAGCAGAGAGGTAAAATTTTAATTATGAAGCGTTTACACATGCGAATGCTTGCATGTTGTTTCTTACTGGTAGTAATCTTCGGCAAGCAAACAACGGCTCAGGGGGAATATGTCCCCGAGTGGCAGTCTACCGGCGACGATTGGCGGCTCGAAAACCTGCGCATTCACGCCGCCCTCCAAACTCCCGATGGCGGCATTCAATTGGTGGGTAGCGGCAAGTCGCCCTCCGGCGATCTGGATAGTTATCTGGCCACGCTCGACCCGGCTACCGGAAAGATTGAAAAGGATCTCACCCTGCCCTCCCTCCGTTCCGGCGACGATGAGTTGCTCGCAGTTTGTGCAGGTTCGATTGGCGGCATCTGGCTGGCGGGCTACACCACTTCCTACGGCGAGCACATTCCCCGGCTCCTGCGCATGGACTACAACAAGGAAATTGACTCCATCTTCTTTGAGGAAATCCGAGGCAGTCGATTTACCCAAGTGGTAGCATTGAAGGATGGACGGGTAATTCTCTGTGCCGAACCCGATAACCTGAAGCGGGAAACCGTGCGGTTTTACGAATACGATAATCGCAGGCTGACCGAGCTGTTCAGGTTGCGGCCCTTCGAGGCGATGACCTATAATGTAGTCGCCATTCAGCCCAAACCTTCCGGAGCGGGATTCTACATCGTAGTAAATAATCGGGCGACCCGAAAAAACCGACCGAACGGTACCGTATCGGTAATCGAGTTGAGCCCGGAACTGGAAGTGCAATCGGCCAAGAAAACGGACCGTTCTTCCTATTACTTTGCCCAGAGCGCCAGCGTATCTCCCGACGGGACCTTGTTGTTAACGGGCTATACCTACCGCAGTGGCAGCGATGAGCCCGATCTGTGGGCCGCAAAATACAATCCGGACTCCTGTTGTATTACCGACCTCGAGGTCGACGCGGCAGCCGGTATCGATGCGGGGTGGGGAATCGAAGAAGCGCCCGACGGCGTTCCGATTGTAGTGAACGTGACCAAGAAATTTCTGCTGGGCTCCGAATTCGAAGAAATTTCACTCTGGCGAGGAGGGGACAAGCTGGAATCTCGGCCGATCATCGTCCCGGACAACTACCAGCTGCCCACCAGTATCGTCGCCACTTTAATGACTTATCAGGGGCGCTACATATTAATCGGAAACGAAGAAATATCCAGGCGGGAAACACAACCGCGGCTAACCAGTTTTGCGCCGCTCGAATTGTTAGCGGAAAAGGGGGGGCGCATCGAGTGTATCAATCAGCGCATTGTGTTTGGTGATGGTGATAACTCCTTATCCCCGGGAGAACGGTTGGAAATTCAATTCGATATTGCCAACTACGGTACGGAGGGAATATGGGGGCTGCAGGTGCAAGTGGATGCGCAGTTGGCGCCCGGTATCGTGTTGCCGTACCGGGCAGTGAATGTGTTGCCCATTGGAGCCGGCCAGTACCAGACGGTCAGCATTCCCCTGGTGGCGCAAAATCAATTGTCGGTAGGGCAGACCTTCCTGCGCATGCAGGTAGTGCGCCAGGGGGAAATCCTGGCCGAGGTCACCCAAAACTTTCGGTCGAGAGTCGAAGGCGGGCGGACCATCATTCTGGTCGATCACCCTACGCTCAAGGCGTCGCGAAGCCTTACAACGGATCAGCGCAGCCTTGCGTTGCCCGTAAAGGTCTACTCGGAATATCCGCTGGAGCGCGAGAACGTGAAAATCCGGCAAAACGGCTTGTTGCTGCCCCGCTCCAAGGATATGATCGAACGCCTGGAACGGGGGCTGACCCTATCGAACGGACTCACCGAGAGCACCATCAACTTCCAGCTCGACCTGGCAGATGGCGCCAACACCTTCGACATCGTGGTTGAACTGCCCAACGGCGAGATTACCCAAGAGCAAATTACGCTCACGTACCGACCGAAAACGGAACGCCCCAACCTGCACGTCCTGGCCATTGGACCCGATTACGCCAACTTCACTAATAAAGGATACCGCGCCCTCAAATACAATCAGAACGACGTCCGCGATTTCAGCAGGCTCATGGCACTGCAAGAAAATACGGACCTCTACGAGGCCGTATTCATCGACACGCTCCTGACGGAGGCACAAACCACGCAGGCGGAAATCGAGGCGGCGCTCAACAAACTGTACGTCCGCACCCAGCGGGAATGGCAGCAGGATTACATTGGCGAAAACGACGTGATCGTCCTTTTCTTCTCAGGGCACGGGGATGTCATCGATGACGATTTTTATTTGATTCCCTCCAATTTTGACCCCTCCGCCTCTATTGCTTATTCTGTCGACTACAAGTCGATTATGCGGAAGTACCTCAATAAGCTGGATCGAAAAGCGATTTTGTTTTTAGACGCCTGCCGCAGTGGAGATGCCAGCAAGGGCATTGACGGCGCGTCGGAGGCGAGCCGGCGCCTTGACCAACTCAATGAGGCCCTGCCGGGCATTATTCCCTTCCAGTCGTGCGGCCCGGGCGAAAATTCCTACGAGTTTGGCGACGGCATCGACAACGGCGTTTTTTCGGAGGCGCTGCTGGAAGTGCTTTCGGGAAAAACCTCCGACGCCGGCTTAATAGAGCGATTGGGCATGCTGCAGGACCCCGGTCAGGACGGCTACCTGACCCTCAAAGAACTGGTGGACTACACCGGAGCCCGAGTGCCCTTGCTCATCCGCGAAATTGGGCGCAACTCCAAGCAAAAACCCGGACTCGGAGAGTTGAATGACAAATTGAAAGGCAACCTGGATATAGACTTCTTCCAGGTGGTGCGCGAATAATGGTTATCACGAGCACCATAGACGAATTCCTCCAAAGACACGTTCGATAATCGAGTCCTTGAAAAAGAACCCAACCCTATTACCTGAGAAGACAACACTACTATGAAACACGTATTCATCCTAATTCTGGTTGCGCCTTTGTGGAGCATACTCCCTGGGCGGATCAGAACCGTTTCCTCCCCTGACCATGCGATCAAACTCTGCACCCATCCGGATTACGACGCGCTGATGGACCTTTACAACAGCACCGATGGCGCAAATTGGACCGACAATACGGGCTGGGTAGATGGTGCGGCCGGAACGAATTGCGATCCTTGTTCTTGGTCCGGTGTTGGTTGCGATGCCCAAAATCGGGTGATCAGTCTAGGTTTGACGAATAATAACCTGAGTGGGACCCTTCCGGATTTGGATTTGCCCTTCCTGGAGCGGCTCACGGTGCCCAGAAACGATAATCTAGGTGGGAGTATCCCCAATTTTTCGAAGCTGCCCAACCTGACGGAATTCAAGGGGTACACGTGCAACTTTGACGGCAGTATCCCGGATTTTGAGGAGGTCCCCTTGCTGCGGCTAATCGATATTAACAATAATGCATTGACGGGTAACCTGCCGGATTTTACCAATTTGCCGGATTTGGTGGAGTTAAAATTTGAGAGAAATGACCTGGATGGGAGTATCCCCGATTTCGCCAATTTGCCCAACCTGGAGAAATTACATTGTTCGGGAAACAACCTAACCGGCAACCTACCTGATTTCGACAATGTGCCCAGTCTCAGCGAGTTTCTATGTAGAAATAATCTGCTAAGTGGCTGCTTCCCGGCCTACGTTTGCGAGATAGACAATTTTGATGCCTCCCAAAACGACCAGTTGCCCTGGGAGGGTGACCCCACCAACTTCTGCAACGGCGACGATCAGATCGGAGCGCCCTGCAACGACGGCGACGACGGCACCACAGGTGAGGTTATCCAAAGCGATTGTAGTTGTGGATTGGCTCCGGTACTGGAGCCTCCAATGGCGAACCTACTGGCCGTACCTTCGACGGGCAGTGCGCCTTTGGAGGTATACTTCAATGCAAGCAACTCCACGGATGCGGATGGGACCATTGTGCAGTACGACTTCGATTTTGGCAATGGAAATACCTCCTCCAACACCACCGGCATGGTGAATTATACCTACACGGTGGAAGGGACCTACCTGGCCGTCGTGACCGTGACCGACAACGACGGGCTGACAGACATGGCTACGGTTACCATCACCGTAGAGCCCGCGGAATGTGCCCATCCGGATTACGATGCCCTGATGGAATTGTACAATAGTACGAATGGGGCGAATTGGACGGATAACAGCGGGTGGGCCGAAGGAGCCGCCGGTACGGATTGCGATCCGTGTTCGTGGTACGGCGTACGGTGTAATACCCAGCAACGGGTGGCTACGCTTGATTTGGAATTCAATAATCTGAATGGGACCATTCCGGATTTGAATTTACCGACGTTAGATACCTTAGATTTAGCTCGGAATAGTCTGAGTGGGTCCATTCCGGATTTTTCGAATTTGCCCAATTTGACTATCCTGTGGGTTGACTTTAATAATTTAAGTGGAAGTATTCCGGACTTTTCGAATTTGCCTAATCTGGTAAGCTTTTGGTGTTATACTAATTCATTGTCGGGGTCCATTCCGGATTTTTCCAATTTGCCGAATTTAAAAGTGCTTTGGTGTGGTAGAAACAATCTGACTGGCAACATTCCGGATTTTTCCAATTTGCCCGTTTTAGAGGTCCTATATTGTGAAGATAACGATTTGACCGGGCCAATCCCGGAGTTCTCGAATATATCCAATTTGATATCCTTTTGGTGCAACGATAACAACCTGAGCGGCTGCTATCCTGCGTTTATTTGCGATTTAGCCAGTTTTATCGGCTCCAACAACCCCCTCTTGCCCTGGGAGGGAGACCGCACCAACTTTTGTAATGGCGACGATCAGATCGGAGCCCCCTGTAACGACGGAGATGCCGGCACGACCGGGGAAAAAATCTTAACTGATTGTAGTTGTGGCATTGCTCCGGTACTAGAGCCCCCGGTGGCCGACTTGGTGGCCACACCGACCACGGGTACTGCGCCATTGACCGTCAACTTTGATGCAACGGGCTCCACGGATGCGGACGGGACGATCGTGCAATACGATTTTGATTTTGGGGATGGCAATACGGATTCAAACACCAGCGGTGTGGAGAGCCATACCTACACGGCGGCCGGGACGTACACGGCCAGCGTAGTCGTGACGGATAATGATGGGCTGACGCATACGGCCACCGTTACGATTACGGTGGAGGTGCTGGAGCCCCCGGTGGCCGACTTGGTGGCCACACCGACCACGGGTACTGCGCCATTGACCGTCAACTTTGATGCAACGGGCTCCACGGATGCGGACGGGACGATCGTGCAATACGATTTTGATTTTGGGGATGGCAATACCGCCTCCAATTCTGTAGGTACGGAAACCCATGTCTACACCATGGCAGGAACGTACACGGCTAGTCTATCGGTAACCGACAACGATGGATTGATGGATTTTACAACGATTGCGATTACGGTGGAGGTGGAGGAATGTGCACATCCGGACTACGAGGCGTTGGTGGATTTTTACCTTGATACCGGCGGGTCGGCATGGATCGACAACAGTGGCTGGGTCGATGGCGCTGCCGGAATGGATTGTGACCCGTGCTCGTGGTACGGTGTGGGCTGTAATGCCCAGGACCGGGTGATCAGTCTTAGTTTAGCAGACAACAATCTAAGCGGCGGCCTGCCGGACTTAAATTTGCCCTTTCTGGAGCGGATCAATTTCAAAAATAATGATCTGAGCGGGAGCATTCCGGACTTCAGCAATCTGTCCAATCTGGTCTTCTTCATTTCCTATAACAACCGGTTGGACGGGCCCATCCCGAATTTCACCAGCTTGCCCAAGTTGCAAGAATTCCGAGTCAACAACAATGGCTTCACTGGTAACCTGCCGGACTTTTCGAATCTGCCCGATTTAAGGTTCTTGTACATCGACGGAAATGATCTGGACGGGAACATTCCGGATTTCGCGAATTTGCCTAATCTGGAAGAATTTCACTGTGATCGAAACAATTTGGACGGGTCCATTCCAGATTTCACGAATTTGCCGGCGTTAGTGGATTTTGAGTGTAAGCGCAATGAGCTTAGTGGTCCTATCCCGGATTTCACCAACCTTCCTGCATTGACGTCCTTTGACTGTGCCGACAACCAGCTCAGTGGATGTTTCCCGGCGTTTGTGTGTGATTTAACCAGTTTTAATGCCACCGGCAATTTGCAATTGCCCTGGGAAGGTGATCACACTAATTACTGCAATGGGGAGGATCAGATTGGGGCCATCTGTAATGACGGCGACCCCGGCACCGCTGATGATGTCATTCACGGAGATTGCAGTTGCGCCTCCTATGAAGCAGTATGCGGTCAGATTGTCCCTGCGGTCGTTCCCATCCCGGATGTGTGCGACCAACAAGAGGGTGGCGCTACGGTAACAGTCGGCGGGGGAAGTGGCAATGAGATTTACCAGTGGAGTGCTGGGGTGGGGAATGGCAATCAGGTATCCGGCCTGGCCTCCGGCACTTATTCCGTAACGATTATCGATGGGGCCTGCGAAATAATAGAATCGTTTACCGTTCCGAACACAGCGGATACGGTAGAAGGGACCTACAACGATGAGCTGTGTCCGGGCGAGCAGGTGGTCATCAACGGCCAAACCTTTGATGAAAATAATCCGAGTGGCACCGTGCTGATTCCGGGAGGGGCAGCAAGTGGTTGTGATTCGATGGTAAACGTACAACTTGATTTCTACGACATTGCCCAAAGCATTATTGACACTACGCTCTGTGCGGGCGAAACGCTGACAATTGCCGGCACGACGTATAACGAGGAAGTGAGTAATCTGCTAATCGACCTACCCGTTTCCTCCATAAATGGCTGCGACAGTACCGTAGTACTTACGTTGCGTTACCAGGGGGTATTGGAGGCCGAAGTCACTACCCAACCGGATTCCTGCAATCAACTCACGGGTAGTGCTTCGGTTGCGGTGAGCAACAACACCGGCAACGTCACCTACCAGTGGAGTAATGGGCTTGGGACCGATAGTGACATATCGAATGTCGGGGCAGGCTCTTACACCGTAACGATCACGGATCAAAGCTGTACGCTGACACTACCCGTCACCATCTCGGATATACAAGAAATTGCCGCAGGCACGTACACCGATGAGCTGTGTCCGGGCGAACAGGTGGTCATCAACGGCCAAACCTTTGATGCCGATACTCCGAGCGGGACGGTCCTGATTCCGGGCGGAGCCGCCAGCGGCTGCGATTCGATGGTGACGGTGGAACTGACCTTTTTCGAGGCAGCTGTAGTCGTTGTGGATACTGTTCTCTGCGCCGGAGAGACGCTGACTATAGCTGGAACGACGTATAGCGAACCGGTAAGTGGATTGGTGGTCAATTTGCCGGTTGCTGCAACCAACGGCTGCGATAGCAGCCTGGTGCTTACGCTGCGCTTTCAAGAAATATTGGAGGCGAACGTGACTACAGCAGCGGACACCTGTAACTACCAAACCGGAAAAGCCTCGATCGAGGTTGGCAATGCGACGGGTACGGTTGCGTACCAGTGGAGTGACGGACTAGGCACCGCCAGGGAGGTTTCCAATATGGCTGCGGGCGACTACACCGTGACGATCACGGATAACGGCTGCCCTCTTGTCCTACCGGTCACCATCCCGGCGGTGGAAGGGGTGGTAGAACACACGTACAGCGAGCAACTGTGCTCGGGCGAGCAGGTGGTCATCGATGGCCAAGTCTTCGACGAGAATAATCCGGATGGTACGGTGTTGTTTCCGGGCGGAGCCGCCAACGGTTGTGACTCGATTGTAACTGTCCGCCTGGATTTCTACGCGCCCGCAGTCGGGGCACTGGATACCACGCTATGCGCCGGGCAATCACTGACCATTGACGGTGAGACGTACAGCAATCCGGTAAGCGATACATTGATTTTGCTGGAAAACGGAAAATCGGCTACCGGCTGCGACAGCAGCTTGCTACTGACCCTCCGCTACCGAGCTCCACTAGAGGCTGATATCGAAACAGAAGCCGGATTGTGCGATCAGCCAACGGGCAAAGCTACAATCCAACTGAACGGAGGCTCTGCCAATACCCGCTTTCAGTGGAGCAACGGGACGGAATCCGCCAGTAATGAGCTAGCCGACCTGGCCGCCGGTGATTACGAAGTGACGATCACCGATGGCGGTTGTGAGCTTATTGAATCCTTTACGATCGAGCAACTGGACCAATTGATTGAGGTCGATTATACACTGCCACCCCTCTGTCCGGGAGAGATCGTGACGGTAGGGGGCCAGACGTTCGATGCCGATAACCCTTCCGGAACGGTCCAGATTCCCAGTGCTACGGGAGATGGCTGCGACTCCCTGGTCAACGTCCAATTAACATTCTACCAGGAAGTCCGGGGTGCGATCGATACGACCCTGTGCGCCGGCCAAACACTCACTATCGGCGGCACGGTGTACGACGGGCCGATTAGCAATCTGGTGGTTGATTTACCCCTATTGACCGCGAATGGCTGCGACAGCAGCATCGTACTCAATTTGCAATTCCGGGAAGCTTCGGTGATCGAGCAGCGGGATACGATTTGCACGGGAAGCAGCTATTCCTTTTACGGAAGAACCCTTACCGAATCCGGCACCTACGAAGAGGTGCTACCAGATGAGCTCGGCGGTTGCGACAGCACGATTCGACTGGAGTTAACGGTTTTGGATGCCTACACGGAGGAAATCGAGCAAACCATTTGCGTGGGCGAGACCTATGAATTCTGTGGGCAAATGCTCACCGAACCCGGAGCGTACACCTGCAGCTTGTCGGCAGTCGACGGATGTGATAGCATCGTCAATTTGCAGCTTTGGCTGGAAGAGGCCCCCGCGCTGGTTGCGGTGCCGGATGCCTTTTCGATTGATGGAACCAAAGACCCGGTGGAGTTAGATCTTCTGGAAAACGATACGCTCGTTGAGCCTTACCGCTGGGGACTGTTAGGGTTACCGGCACACGGAAGTTTTGTACCCTCTCCGGATGCCGATGTGGTGCTCTACCAACCCGAGCGATTTTTCAGTGGGGTAGATTCCTTTTACTACGAGGTCTGCGCGTTTGACTGTGCGGAGGTATGCGATACGACCGTGGTGGTTCTCGACGTGACCAGCGACTGCCTGGATGATCTGGACTTTCCCACCGCTTTCTCACCCAATAATGATGGAACGAACGATCTCTTTGATCCGCTAGAGTTATTGAGTCCCGAATGTGAAATCACTAGAGAGGAGGTAGAGTTGGTGGTGATCAACCGACTTGGGGAGGTCATCTTTTCTGCCCCTTCTTACCAACCCTGGAACGGACGATCCGCCACGGAAGGAGAAGTGCCGTCCGGAACGTATTTCTATTTCCTCCGATACCGGGATCGAGAAATTCGGAAGCCGATCATGGTGGTCCGCTAAGCGGCTTACCAGGCCAATCGGCGCCAGAAACTGCCCAGTTTTTCCTGGAGTTCCCGGGCTTGCTGTTGGTAAGTATGCGGCGGTTGTTGATCGATTATAGCCTGCAACTTCGGCTGGATCACTTCTACTTGCCCATCGGCCAGCTCTAACAGGATGAGTTGCCATTCGGCCAGCTCCTGTTGCGGCGTGCTGCCGGAGTCGAGTACCGCTTCGTAAGCTGCGCGCGCTTCCTGCGCATTGCCGAGCCCGAAGTAAGCAGCACCGCGGAGTAAGACGGCATTGGTCGTCGTATCGTTCTCTAGCAAGTCCAAAACCTGTTGGTACTCTCCGCGATTGACGGCCGCCTGTGCCTGGGTAAGCTGATCGGTAGCACCGCGATTGCGGCTGATGCGAGGGGCTGCGTTGGCGTCGAGTGCCAGCGCCTCGTTGCTGTACTGCTGAGTGGCCCACCAACTGGTACCGGCGAGCACCAGCACCAATACGCTGGCGGCGGCGGCCAGGGTACGGCGAAAGCGCACCCGCAGGGGGCGCACTACGGCTTCTTGCTGAGGGGAAGCCTCTTCGGCGCGCCAGGCCTGCATGGTTTGCCGCAGCTCGTCGTGGAGTGCCAGTTGCATGGCACGGCGTTCGAGCCGTTGGAGGGCCACCGCTTCCGCCAGTTCACTATTCTCGGATATTTCCTGCTCGAAGGCAGTTCGCTCTTCCGCCGTCAAGCGGTTGGCGAGATAGGCCTCGATGCGTTCAAACGTTTCGGAATTCATGTACGGGAGGTACTGAAAAAGGTGAATAAATCTGGTTCCTTTTGGATGATCTTGCGCAGATACTCCCGGCAACGGCTTACCTGTTTTTTCGATTGCTTGGCGTTTTTCAGGCCAATTGCGGTGGCAATAGCTTCCATCGTGAACGACTCGTAGTAATAGAGTTGCAAACTCTGCCGACACTTGTCGGTCAGTTGCTGAAAGGCGCGTTGCAGCAATTGGTCGCGTTGGGCTGCTTCCTCCGTCAATTCTTCGCGAAGAATACCGGAGTCTGCCTGCTCTTCATCCGTAGCCATGTTCGGCGTCAGTTCCTCCTGGAACGTGATGCGCTTCACTTTACGGCCCTTGTTGCGGATGTAGTTCAGGCAAATGCCCAACAGGAACGTGCGCAGGCGGCTTTCCGCCCGGAACCGGCCCTCTAAAACGGCATCAAACAACAGGATAACACTTTCCTGAATCACGTCGTCCGCTTCCAACCCCACTGTGGGATATTGCTGCAGCCAGCCGCGCACCTTGTTGCGAACGACGGGATCGTCGTACAACTGTTTTAACGCGCGATTTCGCTCCCGCGCATCCGAATGGAGGAGTTGGGCCAGACTAGTGGACGGCGCATGTCGATCTTCCATCACCTCTTTGTGTATAAATAGCAATTAGGGTACCCAGGAGGAGAAGGTAATAAGCTTTTGTAATTTCGCCATAGGGGAAGCTTAAATTCCTTGGACTCGAATTTCATGAGGCAGACACAGCACTTCTTTTTCCGAAACATGGCGGTTGGTAGCTTGCTGAAGCTTCAATTGGTGCTGTGGTGGCTAGGGCCGTGCGGTGGGCCGAAGGTACAGGCCCAAGTTCCACTGGATCATACGTTGGTTGCACTAAACCGGCTTGCCGATGCCGGTGCGTGGGAATCGGTTCGGAATGGCGTGGATTCCCTCGAATTGGGGGAGCAGCCGATCCTTACACAGATTGAACTGCTGATGCTCCGCGGCCAGGCGAATATGCGATTACAGGCCACGGATGCCGCCGTCCGCACCCTGGAGCAGGCGCGCGCACTCAGCGATCAGCACTGCGGAGCCAACAGCCTGCTGTCGGCCAAAATCTGGAACAGCCTCGGCAATGCCTACATTCTAGCAGGACGTCCGTCCGAAGCTCGCACGGCACTTTGGCACGGAATGGCGGTGTGCCCGACGCTGCCCGACAGCGCCCGGGCGAAAATGGAAAATAGCCTGGGGTTCCTGTACCAGGATGAGGGGCGGCTCGACAGCAGTCGGTACTATTTTAAGAAAGCCATTGCCCACTGGTCTGCTTATCCCGAGGCCGATCCGATCAATCGCTACTATCCGATGCTGAATCTGGCGGCGGTGCTGCCATCGGCCGTCGAAAAGCGCCAAACCCTCCTTGCGTTGCGAGACAGTCTGGCGGCCTATCCGCACGCTGCACCGGAGCTGCGCTCTACCGTGGCCTTGTTGCTCGGAGAGTCGTATCTGGAATCCCAGATCAGCGATAGTGCCCAATGGTATCTGGAGGCCGCCGAGCGTAGCTTAACGCATTTACCAACGGTAAACCCGCGGCTCAACTGGCGGGTCCGGCTGTTGTTGGGGCAGTTCTGGCAACAGTCGGGCGATGCCGAACGGGCAGCCCGCTACTTCCGGGCTGCCGAAGTACAACTGCCCGATCAACCGACGAGCCTGTCCTTCCGGGCAGAGATAGAACTGGCCGAGGTTCGGCAATTGATTAGTCAGGGCGTTTACGATTTGGCAGCCCAGCAATTGCAGGCGCTCGAAAATGAATTATTGGCCTCCGGTTGGCGGGCACCGGTGCTGTTCGGCCGTATTCAGTTGTTGCTCGGACGGATATATCTGGAACAACAGGCCTGGGACTTTGCCGAAAATTACCTCCTGGCCGCCCTGGACCAATTGCAATCGGATGCTACTCATGCCAACCGGGCGCTATTGGCACTTGCTGCCCTGAATCGCGAACGGCAGCAGTACGACCGGGCATTGGAATATCTACAAACCGCCCGCCGGCGAATCGGATCACCGGATTTATTGCTGCAACAAAAATGGGGGTTGGAAACCGGCCGGATTCTCAGCGCCTCGGGTGCCTATCGGGCAGCTGTGGATACCTTGCAAACGGCACTCGCCCTTCCGGTTGCTCAGCAACTAGAGGGCCCGTGGGTGAAGCTTCAACTCTACGAAGCGCTGAGCTATCATTACTACGAACAAGTCAACGATCTACCGACCGCCTACACTACCGTACTCCAGGGATTGGAGGTGCTGGCGGCTTATCAGCAGGACCAACTGATCGACGAAAATCGCTACATGGCCCGGTACCGCTTTGAGCGGTTGTATGCCCTGGGGATTCGCTCGGCGGTAGAACTGGCACAGGAAGACCCCGTCCATTTGCGCGAAGCGGTGTATCTGCTTGAACGGAGCAAATCGCTACTGCTCAACGAAATTCAACCCACCGCCGGGATCGATTGGGCGAAGGCAAGCGATGCCTACGTGCGTTCCATCCAGGCGGAATTAGACCAGACTACTGCACTGTTAAGTTATTTTTGGCATCCGGGAGCGTCGTTCGCATTTTTGATTCGTGCCGATACCCTGCTGGCAGTTCCCATCGAAAATACGCCGGCAGCCTATGCCGCTATCAGTGAGTATTATCAGTTGGTGTCGACCACTCCCTGGCAATGGGACCGGAACATGGATGAAAAAATCGAACGGACCCATGCCTTGGCCCATGAACTGTATCAGCGCCTCTGGAAGCCGCTAGAGGCGGACTTACCCGACCGGGTTGTAATCATTCCCGACCACGTGCTGCACTTTCTGCCCTTTAGTTGTTTGGAGGTGAATGCAGGCTCGGGTGAATACCTGGTGGAGCGCTACGAACTCAGCCTTCATTTTTCGCCCCAATCATGGTACAATGACCGGCAGCAACCGCCGGCCGAATGGAAACCACACCGTATTTTGGCTTTTGCCCCCGATTTTAGCAAGCATTCCCAACTGATCGAACTGCCCAACAGCGAGCGGGAGCTGGCCGCCATTTCCGAGTACTTTTCCGGGCAGTTTCTGACTGGCGAAAAGGCTACTGAAGCGGCCTTCCGAGTGGAGTTCACCGAGGCCGACGTGCTTCACTTTGCTACGCATGGCTTGTTTGATAACGCTCAGCCCGAATACAGCTATCTGGCATTTGCCGAACAACCGGACACTACCGAGAACGAGTACCTCTACGTCCAAGAAATCGAAGCCATTTCCGATACGTTCGATTTGGTGATGATGAGCGCCTGCGAAACCGCCCTCGGGCCGCTCTACCGGGGCGAAGGGCTGCTTAGTCTGGCGCGCAGCTTTTACCGCAGCGGAGCCCGCAATGTCATTGCTACCCAGTGGCGAGTGGATGATCAAACCAGTGCAACTATCGTAACGGATTTTTACTCGGCTCTGCACCGTGGTCTCCGCACGCCAGCCGCTATGCAGACGGCACAGCGTACCTATCTACAACAGGCCACCGGGACTGATCGACACCCCTACTACTGGGCGGCCTACCTGCACTATGGCACTGGAACAATTTTGAATCCATCTCCCCGCACGAACTATGTATGGTGGGGGGTGGCAGTAGTGGGACTGCTTAGCGTTGGATGGATTTACTTTCGGTTTTTCAAAAAAGATGCGAATGCTCCTCGAAGATTGGGCAAAGTTTAGGCGTATATCTGATATGGGGCATCCGCAGTTCAAGCCTGGGCCAATTTTAAAACGAATAAGCCGTAGTCAGCTCTAATGTAGGACCTAAATTGAGGCGGCCCGCCAAATAGTGAATGTAAGCGGCTCCGATCTTCAGAACCCGGTCTTCTCGGGTATTTTGAATGTATCCTCCTTCAACGGATACCTCTCGTGTAGTGCCGCCTCCGACGCCCACCCAAAACCCGGTTAGATTCCAGGCCTTGTTATACCGGTCGGAAAGGATGGTATAGGTGAGATTGACATTAGAACTGAGCGGTACTCCACTATCCGAAACCGTTACGAAGGCGCTTCCCGGCACGAAGCGAAGCCAGATGGACGTCTCCAGCAGCCCCTGACCCAAGCCGACGGTTTTTCCGGCAATGCCGTAAATGTGCATGACCCGCTCATTTCCGGAAGTAGCAATTTGGACTTCCTCATTCAAATCCAGCGTAAAGGTCTGCAGGCTGGAGATCCCGGCGTAGAACCGTTGCTTCGGATTTCTGCCGGTCATGAAAAAAGCACCAATGGCCAGGTCCGAATAGAGTTGGTTTTCCCGGAGAAAATCCTGCGCTGTTTCGGTATTGTCGGCAAAGGTGATTTTATTGAAGTCGAAGGTCTGCAGCACCAGCCCCAGGTTGAGCCCCAACGCCAGCTTGGTACCATTTCGCTTATCAATAGGAATGATGTAGGCGTAATTTCCGTAGATGGCGTCGTTGCTGGTCGCGAAGATCTCATCGTGGCTGAAAAACAGCCCCCATTTCATATTCAGGCCGTCGGGGAGGTGTTCGAAACGCGCGTTGAAACTCATGGGAGCCCCTTCCAGGCCCAGCCATTGCTGGCGATAGCCGGCGTTAAAATTGAAGTTGTTTTGGTGGCCGCTACTGGAAATAAAAAAGTGATTCAGGGCCGCAGGGTTGATCATCTGAAAGTGATCCCGATAGATGGCGTACGTGCCGAGTTGTTGGCTTCGGGCCGTGGTCGCAATGAGTACCAGCAGCAGGCAGCCCAGGAGCTGGCGAGTCGTTGTTGATCGGTGTTTGTGGTTGTTCATATATAGGGTTTAAAAATCGCCTGGGTCAACTACCCAAATAATTTCGCCTGAAACGCCCGGTAATTGAGTTCCGCAATATTGCTAATGGAAATTTCCTGCGGGCATTCCACTTCACAAGCGCCGGTAAACGAGCAATGGCCGAAGCCTTCCTCCTCCATTTGCCGGGTCATGTCCAACACTCGGCGATGGGCTTCGGGCTGGCCCTGGGGCAATGCATTCAGATGGTTGATTTTAGCCGCTGTAAATAAGGCAGCGGAAGAGTTTTTGCAGGTTGCTACACAAGCGCCACATCCGATACAGGCGGCCGCATCCATCGCGCGGTCGAGCACTTCCTTACCAATTAGGATCGCGTTTGCCTCCGGGGCTGTGCCCGTTTTAGCGCTGATATAGCCCCCCTGCTCGATAATGCGGTCGAAGGCCGATCGATCGACGATTAAGTCCTTAATCACCGGAAATGCAGCGGCCCGCCAGGGTTCTACTACTACGGTCTCGCCATCCTTAAAGCTGCGCAGGTGCAACTGGCAAGTGGTGATATTGGCGTGGGGGCCGTGGGCCCGGCCATTGATGAATACCCCGCACTGGCCGCAGATTCCTTCTCGACAATCGTATTCGTAGGCGATTGCCTTTTCCCCCTTTAGCACCAACTGTTCGTTCAAATAATCCAGTGCTTCCAGAAACGACATGTCCTCGGTAAGTCCGTCTACCTCGTAGGTCTTGAATTCGCCCTTCTCCTTGGGGGTATTTTGCCTCCAGATTTTGAAGTGAATTTTCATAGCGCGCTTATTTATAGCTTCTTACAGTTGGTTGGATGTTTTCAAAAGTCAGTGCTTCTTTGTGCAGTCGGAATTGACCCTCGTCGTATTCCCAAGCGGATACGAAAGCGTATTCCTCGTCGTTACGAACGGCTTCGCCGTCGTCGGTTTGATATTCTTCTCTGAAATGCGCACCACAGGATTCTTCCCGGTTCAAGGCATCGGTACACATCAGAAGGCCCAGCTCAATGAAATCGGCCAGCCTGAGGGCCTTTTCCAATTCGGTGTTGAGTTCGCTTGCGGTTCCGGTTATTTTCACATCCTCCCAAAAAGCGGTTCGGATATCCTTGACGTGGTTGATGGCTTTTTCCAAACCGGCCCGGCTGCGGCTCATCGCACATTCCTGCCACAGGATCTTGCCCAGTTCTCGGTGAAAATCGTCGACTGTCCGGCTTCCCTGGATACCTAAAATGCGGTCAATGTGGTCGGCTACGTCGTTTTCTACCGCTGCGAAGGCCGGGTGGTCGGTGGTGACGTGCTCCTTGTGCAGATCTCCCGACAAGTAGTTGTTGATCGTATTGGGAAGAATGAAATAGCCGTCGATACTGGCCTGCAGTAGTGAATTAGCGCCCAGGCGGTTGGCGCCGTGATCGGAAAAATTGCATTCTCCCAACGCGTACAAGCCGGGGATGGTCGTCATCAGTTCATAGTCTACCCATAGCCCGCCCATGGAGAAATGGGCCGCAGGCGAAATTTGCATAGGCTCCTGGTAGGCGTCGATTCCCGTTATCTTTTCGTACATGGTAAACAGGTTGCCATAGCGGTCGTGTATGACTTCCTTCCCAAATCGCTCGATGGCGTGCTTGAAATCGAGGTATACCGCGTTTTTCAAGCGTCCCACTCCGTGTCCGGCGTCTATCCGCTCTTTGGCCGCCCTGGAGGCGATATCCCTGGGAGCCAGATTGCCGAAGCTGGGATAGCGTCGTTCGAGGTAATAATCTCGTTCCTCTTCCGGAATGTCATTTGCCGCTCTGGTATCTCCTTGTACTTTTGGAACCCAAATGCGACCATCATTCCGCAAAGATTCTGACATCAGGGTCAATTTTGATTGCGAGTCGCTGGACTGGGGCAGGGCGGTAGGATGGATTTGGACGAAGCTGGGGGCCGCAAAGAAAGCGCCTCTTTTGTGGGCCTTCCAGATAGCGCTGGCATTACAGCCGATGGCCATTGTGGATAGCCGGAATACTCGCGAATAGCCGCCGGTGGCCAGCACGACCGCGTCGGCCGCAAAACGCTTCAGGGTGCCACTGACCAGGTCGCGGACGATAATACCTCTCGCTTCGCCATCGACCAATACGAGATCCTGCATTTCGTGCCTCGGATACATCTGTACCTTCCCGGCGCGGACCATTTTCGATAATTGCGAATAGGCCGCTAGCAACAGCTGCTGCCCGGTTTGCCCCCGCGCGTAAAACGTGCGCTGTACTTGTACGCCTCCGAAGCTGCGGTTCACCAGTACGCCGCCGTATTCGCGGGCAAAGGGGACGCCCTGTTGGGTGAAATGATCGATCAGCGGCCCCGACAATTCCGCTAACCGGTATACGTTGGCCTCCCTCGACCGGAAGTCACCCCCTTTCAGCGTGTCGTAAAACATTCTCCATACGCTGTCGCCGTCGTGCTGGTAGTTCTTTGCGGCATTCACCCCACCCTGGGCTGCGGTCGAATGCGCTCGCCTGGCGGTATCCTGATAGCAAAAGCATTTGATGTCGTAGCCCAGTTCTGCCAGGGTGGCAGCAGCCCCCGCCCCCGCCAGCCCGGAACCGACGACAATGATTTGTAAATGTTTCTTATTGGCAGGATTTATCAACCTGGAATGAAGCTGATAATTGCGCCACTTATCTTCCAGGTTGCCTTCAGGAATTTTTGATTGCAGTGCCATAGTGTGCTCAGGAAAAGTAAACGATGAATGGAATGAGGCCGAATCCGATGGATATGATCACGGCATAAATCAATGAAACCCTGGCCAGCAGACGAAGGCCACGGCGGTCGTAAAAGCCAAGGGTCTGAAAACCGGCCTTGAGACCGTGGTGGAGATGGAGGCCAAGCGGAATCATCAAAACCGAATAAAAGACGACGTAATAAATGTTTTGAAACAGACTGTGCGTGACTGCATAGACGTCCAAATTTCCCTGACTGTCCAGGCCCACTTCCTCTCCGATGCCCAGTTTGATCCTGGTCCAGAAGTTGACTAGGTGGATTGCGATGAAAATTAAGATTAAAACCCCGATCCACCCATTGTTTTGGGAGGTCAGAGTGCTGTTTTCGCGATAGTGATTGACTGCATAGCGGGAGGGTTTAGCTCTCCGGTTGCGGATAGTAGTGATTGCAGCGTAGACTACGTGGAGGATAATTGACAAATACAGCACGTAGGCGATAATCTTTATCAACGGACTTTCCCGAAGAATAGTCGAATAGGAATTGTACAGCCCTCTGGCCATTTCTTCGGGGAGTAGTAGAATACTGTTCACCGAAAGGTGCACCACGAGAAACAGGCAGAGAAATAAGCCCGTAAGGGCCAAGACTGTTTTTCTCCAGAAGAGGATCATGAGAATAGTGGAATTTCAAGCTTCGAAATAGGTAGGCCCGGTGGGCCCTTTCCTCAGCAATATAGGGGATAATTTAACCGGTTCCCTTCAATCCACCCGCTAAAGCGTTTACCAGGAGCAGTAATTTCAGCAACAACTGGTCGGCTGCTGCGGGGTCCGATTCCCTGAGGCTTCTCCATTTTTTGATGTGATCGATCTGCATGTGGTGCAAAATCGACAGTGCTCGGCCCCGAAGCCGGACATTTTCCAACTGGGTCAACCGGCGGTCGGTAGCCGGACTGTTCATGAGGGATTCAATCTGAAGTAACCCTTCCCAGTAGTCGTCTAAAATGAGCTGCATGAAGTCGGAGCGGATGGCCTCGTTGGGTACCAAATCGGCGAAGGTCTTCATCACGTGGGTATCGGCATTTAACAAATTCGTCTCAATTTGAATGAGGCGATACTTCCAGAAAGGCCATTCTGCGGCGTACTTTTGCAGGGTTTTATAATCCTCCGGAAAGCCCTCTTTCAATTGTTTCAGTGCGGTACCCGTACCGAACCACCCGGTCAGGTTAAAGCGGGATTGACTCCAGCTAAACACCCATGGAATGGATCGCAAATCTTCCAGAGACCGCTGCCCGGTTCGGCGGGCGGGGCGAGAGCCGATCTTACTCTGTTCCAGGACGTCGATCGGGGTGGCCTGGCTGTAGAATTCGATAAATCCCGGATGATCGATTAGCGCCCGATAGCGTTGGCGGGCAAACTCTACCAGGCGGTTCATAATTTGCTGGGGAGCTGGATCGGGCGGCGGCATCTTGGAGAGCATCGCCTGGTAGGCCGTACCTGAAAGGAACAGCTCCAGATTATAGGTGGCGTTCAGCAAATTGGCAAACTGATTGGCGATGGTTTCTCCCTGTACCGTCATTTTGATCTTTCCGCTCACCGAACCGGGGGGCATGCTTTCGAGGAAGCGATGGATTTTTCCACCCCCACGACTGATCGTTCCTCCGCGCCCGTGGAAAAAACAGAGCGGAACGCCGCACCGGTTCCCGATTTCGGTTAGCTGCTGCTCCGCTTTGTAAATACTCCACCGGCTAGTCAGAATCCCCCCATCTTTATTGCTGTCGCTGTAGCCAAGCATCACCTCCTGAACGGCATCATTCGCTAGGCTGCGGCGCTCGACCGTTACCGGATGGGTTAGGAAGGCCTCCAGGATTTTTCCTCCAGATTCCAGGTCCTCGATGGTTTCCAGCAGGGGGACTACGGGAATCGAAGTGTACAGTAAGTCTACCTCTCGCAAAAACAGATAAACCACCAACAGGTCGCTCAGGCTTCGGGTCATGCTGACGATGATCGAACCGATCCCCTCGGTGCCGTACTGTCGGATATGCTGTTTCAGTGCGCGGAAATATCCTAAGACGTTATCCGCTTCGTTACCACACGAGGTGCCCGCAACTACGAAGGGCCGCCTGCTTTGCAGTTCTTCATTAAGGAAGATCATGCGTTGGTGTTCAGACCAACTGCCGTAATCCGAATTCGCATATCCGGCTGCCTGCAACAATTGAGTCATTGCTTTTTCGTGATACGCGCTGTTCTGGCGGATATCCAATTTAGCCAGGTGAAACCCAAAGCATTGCACCATTCGCTCCAACGGGAATAAGACGCTCCGGGCAATCCGGTGAGCATTGATTTGGATCAACGTCTGGCGTAGCAGCTTTAAGTCGGCGGAGAGGTCGGCGGCACGGAGATACGACCGTGCTTCGTCCGATGGGGGGAGGTGGTTGATGGTATTATCCAGCCGGGCAACGAGGAGGTTGACGAATTGCCGCCACGGTTCCATCGGGTTGCGGGCTATTGCTTTTTCGCCCTCGGGGCCCAGCGCAGCGGCTCGTTCTTGAATGAGGGTTTGGAAGGAGGGGGGCACGTGGTTCATTTGCTCCGAAAAGCTGAGCGTTGATGCCAGTTGGGTGAGCCCCGCCCGAATCATTTTTAAGGCGGCCTGGCGGTGGATAGCCAGGGTGGAAGCGGTAAATTCCGGCGTAACGAAGGGATGCCCGTCGCGGTCGCCTCCCACCCAGCTGCCGAATTGCAAGATCGGGTATTGCTCGGGCCATTGCAGTAGTTCGGGATCGTATTTCATGGCTTCCCAGGCGTTGCGCAACCGCTGGTCGGATAGTCGCAACGCTTCCGGAAATACACTGGTGAAATAGTGCATCAAATTATCGCGCTCGTCTTCGAGTCGGGGCTTTTGGAGGTAGATTTCACCGGTCCGCCACCAGCGTTCGAGGAGCGCCTTTATTTGTGCCTGGATTTGCTGCTTTTCGGAGGTCGACCAGACAGGGTTTTCATTCTTCACCAGCAGCATGTACAATTCGCGGTGAATGCCCAATACCGTTACCCGTTTCGCTTCGGTAGGGTGGGCCGTCAGTACGGGCCGCACATCAATCGTGGGAAGTAAAGCGGCTATCTCCTGTTGGTCGATGCCCGCTTGCTTCCAGCGGTGCAGGGTTTCGCCCCACGAGCCCCGAATGGCTTCCAAACCGAACAGCGTTTCCGTTTTGCGACGGAACTGGGTGGCCCCGTTTTCCTCCACTAAATTTAGGAGCTCGAACGACATGCCAATCGCCTGGACAATTTTTTCATCAGGGACATCGTCGGCGGAAGGAGGCTCCCGATTGTCGTTTATCCACGGTAGCAGGTTGGCCAGGTCCGATTCGCCGAGCGACTCCAGCATCGATTTGAAACTGGACATGACCAGTTGGAGGTCCGACCGTATTTTTTGCAGCCCTTCTCGTTGCAGCGTTTCTTTAGTCATCAATTGGTGGTTATTGGTTATGCGATTAGGCAAAAAAATTCACCCATCCGCAAAGACGTTATGCATTGCCGGCTGGCCGGCGCCCCTCCCTTTTTGAGGGATTCTTTTAGCATTTTCCGTAAAATAAGACCTGGCTGCAGGTAGGAGAAACTTTTTCAGAAGTATCGCCAATAAATCCTGTTGATGAACATCATTACTTATTCTTATGAACTACGTTTTGGTTTTGCGGGGGTGGTTTTGCCAATACACAAAAGCCATTGATCGGCTTACGCCCACCAATGGCTCAATGCTAAAATCACCAACATTATGGAATAGAATTGAAACAATACCTACTTCGCCCGGCCCGTACGGATACCTAATGCGGCGTAAAGGGGGCAGAAATTCACAAAGCTCGTGAGCAAAAACACACCTCCGACGATAGTCAGGATCAGGCCGAGCGTGCCGGGGATCACCCCGGTGAAATAAAGAGTGGCAAACAGCGCCGCAAGCAAGATGCGGATGCCCCGGTCGGCAGTTGACATATTTGGTTTCATACTATCAAGTTGTTTGTTTATAGGCACCCGGATGACTCCGAATACACGTCAAAAGTAGACCCTTCGACGTGCAATTCTTGTGACAATTGTTACATCCAACTATTTTGTTAGGATAATTTTTCGTCGTTCGAGCCGAATTAACCCTTCGTTTTCCAGCTTTTTAAGGAGTCGGGAGATGACTTCCCGGGTGGCCCCGAGGTCGTCGGCGATTTCCTGGTGCGTGATATTCAGGGTCTTACTACTTTTTATCTCCGCCTTTTTATGTAGATAGTCGATCAGGCGGTTATCCTTGGTACTGGAAGTGATGAGGCTGATAATGTGGATTAGGTCGTTGTACTTGTTCTGAAAAAGCCCGTAAAAGAATTCGTTCCAACCCACGTGCCGGCGGTTGAAATCACCGGCGAGGGAGGCGGGTACCAGCAGAACGCGTGCCGGCTCTTCCACCACGGCTTTAATTTTGCTTTTTTCGTTGCGCAGGCAGTAGGTAGCCGACATGATGCAGCTTTCTCCGGGACTGATGTAGTACAGGAGGATTTCGTTGCCTTGTTCGTCTTCGGCGTAGACCTTGATAATGCCTTCCAGCACCAGGGGGACAAATTTGACAAAGCCCCCTTCCTGCAGCAGCACTGCCGACTCCGGAAACGAGTGGATTTCGCAGCGGGTCAGGATGGCTTCCTCCAGGTCGGCGTGTTTGCGCAGTTCGGGGAAGAGTCGCAGGGGGTGCTCCTCGTTGCTATTCATATGGCGCATCTATTTAAATTGGCGAGCCAGTCGGCGCCAGCTTCCACCGTTATACACTTCTACATCGGCGGCCGCCAGCCGTTTGGTGGCCATTCCGCTGCGATTGCCGGAGGCACAAACCGCTACGATCGGACGGCCCGACTGTTGGAGTTTGGGAACGGCCGAGCCGATCTCCGGAAGGGGAATGTTCACACTGCCGGGAATATGGCCACGCTCAAATTCGTCGGGATTCCGCACGTCGATGATGTAGGGACGGTCGAGTGTGGTCAGATCCAGCGGTGGTTGGCTGGGGCCGAATAACCGCTTAAGTAATTTGATCATTTGCGTGTAGTTGAATGATTGAGGAGGTGTAATCGTTCGTATAGATAACCTGTTAACAAAACAGGTGTAGATAAGGTCGAGGGTGTTTTTTTGCAGTAGGCCAGTTGGTGAAAAAGTATATTTTGGCGATTGTAAACATTCGGCCCAGGGCCAAAATAAACGCAACGAGCCAACTGCATGGAAATGTATGACTTTATTATTATCGGAACGGGTGCAGGGGGAGGCACGATGGCTTACAAGCTCGCCCCATCCGGCAAGCGTATTCTGATCCTCGAACGCGGGGAATTTCTCCCCAAGGAACGGGAGAATTGGGATCCCAGAGCAGTATTCACCGAAGGCCGCTACCGAACGACGGAAAAGTGGTACGACGGCCAGGACCAGCCATTCGAGCCGTTTACCCACTACTGGGTTGGAGGGAATACGAAGATGTACGGCGGTGCCCTCTTGCGGCTGCGTCAATCCGATTTCGAGGCCGTTCAGCATTTCGACGGCATCTCTCCCGCGTGGCCGTTGTCTTACGACGATTTTGAACCGTATTACACGGAGGCCGAATACCTCTACAGCGTCCACGGAGCTACGGGCTTCGATCCGTGTGAGCCGCCGCGCTCCAAGCCCTACCCCTTTGAGCATCTGCCCTTTGAACCCCGGATGAAACAGCTGTTCGACGATTTTCAGGCACTCGGCTACCGGCCGGCTCCCCTGGCCATTGCGGTGCGGCTACCCCAAGATGCCGGCAAGCCTGGCAGTGCAGTTAATTTGAGTCTCTTCGATGGATACCCGGATATCACTGAAGCCAAAGCCGATGCCCACGTTATTGCGGTAAACGAGGCCCTGAAATATCCCAACGTAACCCTCCAAACAGGGGCAAAAGTGGATCAGCTGCTCACCGACGATACCGGCCGTCGGGTCACAGAGGTGGTAGCCATGCAAGGTAATGAAGCGGTTCGGTACCAAGGCCACACGGTAATTGTTTCCTGTGGAGCCGTCAATTCCGCTGCATTATTGCTCAAATCGGCGAACGAACGCCATCCCAACGGATTGGCCAACAGCTCGGATCAGGTGGGGCGGAATTACATGATCCACAACAACGGCACCGTAGTGGCCATTTCGAATACGCCCAACCCTTCCGTATTCCAGAAGTCATTAATGATCACCGATTTTTACCACGGAGCCGACGATTCGGAATATCCTCTTGGGGCGATTCAGATGATGGGAAAAACGGATCCGGACACCCTGCAATCCGAAATCGAAGACATTCTCCCCGGTGCCGATCTCAATGAGGTAGCCACCCATTCCATCGATTTCTTTCTCACTTCCGAAGACCTGCCCCGCCCCGATAATCGGGTAAGCATTCGGGAAGACGGATCGATCAGGACCAGCTACACCCCCAACAACCTCGAAGCCTACGAACGGCTAAAACACAAGCTGATCGGTATGATGGACGGTTTGGGCTGCAAGAATGCCTGCCACAAGGAAAATGCTTACCCAGGCTACAAATTGGGCATATCGGGAGTATCCCACCAAAACGGCACGTGTGTATTCGGATCGGACCCGGCCTCCTCCGTTTTGGATCTCAATTGTAAAGCCCACGATTTGGATAACCTCTACGTAGTAGATACCAGCTTTTTCCCTTCGGCAGGCGCGGTCAACCCGTCTCTGACGGTCATTGCCAATGCCTTGCGAGTAGGCGAGCACCTACTCAATTCGGATCTCTGACAATTTTCGTGGTTATATCGACACAAATCCTCTGCCTTCAATCCTTTTCGGCCGTCGGTTTTGTGTCGACCACAAAAATTGTCAAAGAAGGCTCAATTCTAACGCTTAAAGTGTATTTGGACTTCACACTTCACACTTCACACTTCACACTTCAATTTATGTATCAAAAACCAAACCATCGCCTACTAAATCAAACCTGTATCGTGACCGGAGCGAATTCGGGTATCGGAAAAGATGTAGCCCTCGCCATGGGGCGCGACTGCGCCAATGTGGTGGTCAACTACGTTGCCAATCCGGAAGCCGCCGAGGAGGTGGCACATGAAATTGAGACCAATGATACGGCGGCTAAGGCCATTGCCTTCAAAGCGGACGTAAGTAAGGAAGATCAGGTGCAGGCCATGTTTCAGGCGGCCCGTGATCACTTCGGTACGGTAGATGTTTTGGTGAACAATGCGGGATTGCAGCGCGATGCGCCCTTTCACGAGATGGAACTCAAGGAGTGGCAATTCGTATTGGATGTCAATCTTACGGGGCAATTTCTGTGCGCACGCGAAGCAGTACGCGAGTTCATGCGCCGCGGCCTGCGGCCGGAAGTCTCGGTGGCATTGGGAAAGATCATCTGTATGAGTTCGGTGCACGAAATCATTCCCTGGGCGGGGCACGTCAACTACGCCGCCTCGAAGGGGGGCGTCATGCTGATGATGAAATCGATGGCCCAGGAACTTGGCCCTCGGAAAATCCGGGTTAATAGTATCGCCCCCGGAGCGATCCAGACGCCCATCAACCGCGACGCCTGGGAGACCCAGGAAGCCCTGGATAAGCTCAATCTGCTGATCCCCTACAAGCGCATCGGCCAGCCCTCCGATGTCGGAGCCGTGGCCGTTTGGCTGGCGACGGACGAGTCGGACTACATCCACGGAACGACCATCTTCGTAGATGGTGGGATGACTTTGTATCCCGGTTTCACCACCAATGGATGATTCAAACGGCAAAGCTATACCCATCTTCCCCGGCAAATTGCGCGCAATACAACCGCACTGAGAAACTCCTGGGTTTGCCCTTAGCAGTTTAGCCACTTTACCAAGGATTCGTTACCCACGTAACAACGAAGGGGGACCGAATACCGTAATCTTGCAGTCGAAAACAACGCACAAAACCAATCATATGTCGGTTCAAACCTATCCCATTCCTACGCCAAACCTGGCAGTTCCGCATCTGACGACCGAGCAGATGATCGAAGTAGATCGCCTGATGATCGAGGAATACCATATCGAATTGATCCAGATGATGGAAAATGCCGGTCGGGGCCTGGCGATGGTCGCAAAAAGTCAATTTTTGCACTGGCCGGCCGCGAACCAACTCATTGTCGTTTTGGCTGGTACCGGCGGAAATGGGGGAGGAGCCCTGGTATGTGCCCGGCGTTTGGCGAGTTGGGGGTATTCCGTCGCCGTCATCCTGACGGATCGCTCTAAAATGACGCCGATTCCCCAACATCAACTGGATATTCTGGACCGCATGGGCGTCTCCATCGGCACCGTGGAAGATCTTAGCAAACTCAAAAGTATCGGACTCATCATCGACGGCGTCATTGGTTACAGCCTTTCCGGCAATCCCTTCGGCACCGCCAAAACCATGATCGAATGGGCGAATGAGCAGGATGCCCCCACGCTGGCACTCGATACTCCCTCCGGTATCGATCTGACCACCGGTACGATCTACGAGCCGGCCATTCGGGCTGCCGCCACCCTCACGCTGGCCTTACCCAAGGAGGGACTATTTAATGAGCAGGTGCTGCCTTTGCGCGGGGCGCTCTATCTGGCCGATATCAGCGTGCCGCCGGGGCTTTACCAACAACCCAGCTTGAATATTGAGGTGGGGCCGATCTTTCGGGAATCGGATATTGTGCGCCTGTAAATCAAATATTCATGAACGATTATTCGACCGCAGATCGCTGCCTGCATCTACTCTGCCAGACGCTTGCCAAAGCCAGCCGCACCTACGTACCGAAAAAGGAGGATGACTCCCATACCAGTTTGTTTTTCGATCCCCTCGGAAATCGAATCATGGGCCGCTGGATCGACGTGGGCACGGAACGGATGCTCCTCTCCATCAATCTGAATGACTGGACATTCGAGTGGATCACGCCCGTCCACAAAGTGCTTCAAACCATCCCCATTTCCGGAAAAACGGTTG
Organism: uncultured Saprospiraceae bacterium; assembly: GCA_964504335.1. Lineage (GTDB taxonomy): Bacteria > Bacteroidota > Bacteroidia > Chitinophagales > Saprospiraceae > CAZDET01. The sequence goes on along the minus strand of CAZDET010000025.1, from coordinate 35,309 downwards.
CTCAAATAGAGGAGGAACTGGAAGAAAAACTTGTGCAGATAGGCCTGAACCCCGCTCGATTTCGGGACCCGCTGCACTTTGATATACCAGACTACGGCTGGAGTCAAAAAGCGCTCACCACCTTACCACCTCCCCACCTCACCGCCTGGAGGCGTTGGCGCGCCCAGGCAAATTGCGCCAGTCAAAAGCTGTTGGATGCCCTGCAAGCCGAAGGCGACGTCCGCATCTGGCCCCACCACTTCGACACGGGTATTTTCGTGCCGTTGGGCAAACGCAGCCTGGGATTCGGCCTGGCGATGGAAGACGAGGCCGTCGGTTGCCCGTACTATTACCTTCGGGGCTATGAGGGCCACGATAACGTACCCTACATCGATCTGCCCGATTTAGCCTACGGCCGCTGGGAACTCTCCGAGCGCCTGATGGGGGCCATCCTGCCCCTGACGTCGATTCAGGATCTCGGCACCGCCGAAGCAGATGCCGCGGTTGATGGATTTATGTGGACGTGCTTGCAGTGGCTGGTGCGGCCTATGGGGCTGAGATGAGGTTGCTCCCAGGGCGATATTTTCACCAATGGAATTTTGCTTACATTATAGTCAAATTTGATTTGCGTTGAAGCGCTTAATCCTTTAGGCGTTTAGTGCAGCGTCCCCCCTCTGAGAGAAAGACCACTAGGTGCCTATTCCTAAACGCTTGAACGCCAAAACGTTTCCAGGTGAAATACCATATTACCATATTCCTGCTTTTTGGCGTGCTAATCTGGTCCGCTGCCCAGAAAATTGACCTCAATGGCCAAATCTCCATCCACAACAGCCGCTACCGTACGGGCGCGATTGAATACGTGGCGAATGCCTACGCGAGCGCCCCGTTTGCCGGAGCCACCAATTCCGATATCGAGGGCCAATTCGCCCTGTCGTTTGTAGGTATTCAGAACGGTACGGCGCTCAAGCTCACTATCGAAAAGGAGGGGTTGGAAGTGGTCAATTCCTACGATCTGGAACGCGTTATCCTGGGGCGAAAGCCACTGCTAAGGGTATACCTGGCCAAAAAGGGACAGCTCGCCAAGGCCCAGACGGAACTCTACAACATCAGCCAGAAAGCCCTCTATGCTGAAAAGGATGCGCTGATTACCCGGCTGCTAGGCAATGAGCGCGAAAGCAAAGCCGCCATCGCTGAATTGGAGCGGGATTTGAATACCTCGATCGCTAGCCCCGCTGCAGCCATCGAGCTATTGGAGAGCAAAATGGAGCAACTAGAAAGACGCCTGCCGGAATTTGCCCAACAACTTGCCGCTAAGAATCTGGATTTTGCCTCCGAATTATACATCCAGGCCTACGGGCACTATGAAGCCGGGCAAATCGAACAAGCCATCCAGGTACTAAATGAGGCCCATTTGGACCAGTCCTACCAGGAGGCCCTGGCCACCGTTATCAAAGGCAAGGAGCTTGAAGCTGTCGGGCAGGATATCCAGGAAAAAGGGTTACTGCAAATCCACCAAATCGTTGAAAGTTTTGAATTGAAAGCGGAGTCGTACAGTTTGCTTTTTCAGTACCGGGAGGCGGAACGAATCTACCTGAAAATCATCCAAATACTGGAAGAAACTAAGGAGGAAGCAGACATTGAAGTAGCAGATGCCTACGGTGCGCTCGCAGGGATTTATCGGGATTTAGGGGAGTATGCCAATGCGCTCCGTTACCAGCAGGAACACATGGCCATTAAAGAACAACTCCTAGAACAAGAAGACCCTGAAGTGGCCACCTCCTACAACAACTTATCCTTGATCTATCGGGATCTGGGCGACTACGAGCAGGCACTGGCCGCACAACAGCAAGCCCTGGCCATTCGAGAGCAGGTGTTGGAGCCGAATCATCCGGATATTGCCACTTCCTACGACAACCTATCTTTGATCTACCGGGATTTGGGCGACTACGAGCAGGCACTGGCCGCACAACAGCAAGCCCTGGCCATTCGAGAGCAGGTGTTGGAGCCGAATCATCCGGATATTGCCACTTCCTACGACAACCTATCTTTGATCTACCGGGATTTGGGCGACTACGAGCAGGCGCTGGCCGCCCAGCAACGAGCCCTGGCCATTCGAGAGCAGGTGTTAGAGCAAAATCATCCGAGTATCGCTGCCTCTTACAATAGCTTAGCCGGCATCTACCGGGATTTGGGCGACTACGAGCGGGCACTGGCCGCCCAACAAAAAAACATTGCCATTATCGAGCAGGTGTTAGAGCCGAATCATCCGAAGATCGCTACCTATTACAACAACTTATCCTTGATCTACCGGGATTTGGGCGACTACGAGCAGGCGCTGGCCGCCCAACAAAAAAACATTGCCATTATCGAGCAGGTGTTAGAGCCGAATCATCCGGATATCGCCACCTCGTACAACAACTTAGCCCTGATCTATCGGGATTTGGGCGACTACAAACAGGCGCTGGCCGCCCAACAGCAAGATAGCGCCCTTATCGAGCAAGTGCTAGAGCAGGCGCATCCGAGGATCGCTACTTCGTACAATAACCTGGCCTTGATCTATCGGGATCTGGGCAACTACGAGCAGGCGCTGGTCGCCCAACAACAAGCCCTGGCTATTCGGGAGCAAGTGCTCGAGCTGAATCATCCAAGTATTGCCATCTCCTACAACAACTTGTCTTTGATCTATCGGGATCTGGGCGACTACGAGCAGGCGCTGGCCGCCCAGCAACGAGCCCTGGCCATTCGAGAGCAAGTATTAGAGCCGAATCATCCGGATATCGCCACCTCTTACAACAACTTAGCCTTGATTCATCGGGATTTGGGCAATTTTGAACAGGCACTGACGGCCCAGCAAAGAGCCCTGGCCATTCGAGAGCAGGTATTAGAGCCGAATCATCCGAGTATTGCCAACTCGTATAACAACTTAGCCGGGA
>CAZDET010000025.1:0-32297 GCA_964504335.1 uncultured Saprospiraceae bacterium | reverse complement strand
GTATTAGAGCCGAATCATCCGAGTATTGCCAACTCGTATAACAACTTAGCCGGGATCTACCGAAATCTGGGCGACTACGAGCAGGCGCTGGCCGCCCAACAAAAAGACATTGCCATTCTTGAGCAAGTGCTAGATCCCTATCATGCGAGAATTGCCACCTCGTATGGCAACTTAGCCTCGATCTATTACCGTTTAAACGACTTAGATTCAGCTATTATATCCATGCAACGAGCTTTATCAATTAGAAAAGAAAATCTTGCCTCGGATCACCCAAACCTCAAAAAGGTAGAATCGAATATGGCCTTTATGCTAGAAAAAAGGGGGCAACAACTGCAATCAGCTCGTCAATTCCAAGCTGCAATACAGAGTTTTCAAAAGGCACTGGAATTTAAACCCGATAACGCGACTCTATATATTCGAATCGGACTCTGTCATTATTTTGGAAAGAACTATCCCGAAGCCATCGAGAATTACGAGAAAAGTCATCAATTGAATTCGGAAAATAAGTTTCTTTATTTTAATAATACCGGCCTGGCCTACGCCAAATGGGGCAAGCTGGCCGAAGCCAAAGCCCGCTTGGAGCAATTGCAGCAATTGGTACCTGATGACCCGGTAGTGTACCGGAATTGGGCGGTTTATTATGCCCTCGACGGGAAAATGGAGGAAGCCCTTTCCAATCTCGAAAAAGCGTTGGAATTGGGCTACGAGAATGTGGAATGGCTGCAAAGTGAGGAAAGCCTGGATGGCATCCGGGAAACGGAGCGGTTTCGGGCGCTCCTCGAAGTGTTGAAGGCGAAGGATTGAGTTGATTGGTCATTTGGTCTTGGGCTAACTATCTACCGGTCTATAATTTTTGCCCTAAAGAACCTATATCCCCGCAAACCGCTTCGCCAACGCCAGCGCCAACTCGTACGACTTTTCCCCATCTCCCTCACAATTGGTCGTAATGGCAACGGCCACTTCCTGCTCGGCCAGAACCAGCAGGTAGCTGCGGCCACCGGGCGAAGCGCCTCCCTGATTGGCATGCAGTCCGACGCTTTCCGAGATGCCGCTGCCGATGGCGAAGCTGACGCCGCTGGTGGCTCCCGTGGGCCAGTCGGCCTGGAGGAGTTGTTTCAATTCTTCCAGCGGTACAACCGACGAATCGTAAAAAAACTGTCCGGCTTGCGCCAGCTGATCGGAGGAGGCAATCAGGCCGCCGCCGCCGTATTTGCATTCGGCGCTCAGGCCCGGATATACACGATAGTTCTTACCCTTGCGGCGGTAGGGGACGGCCTTTTCCGCGGTTTCGCTGTCCAGTTCGAGGGGCGTGCGGAAGGGTAGGAGCTGGTTGAGGGCGGCTAGGTAGTCCAGCCCTGTGATTTTTTCGAGCAAGTGGCTTGCCAGCACCATGCCGTAGGTCGTGTAGATTTCCTCCTGGCCGGGAGGGGCTTTGAGCGGATCATTGGCAAAGTAAGCGACCGCCTCGGCGGGGCTGGCACAGCGCAAATCCGCGAAGCGCTTCCAGTCTTGTTTGCCGTTGTAGTGCCGGATACCGGAGGTGTGCGTCAGCAGGTGCCGCAGCGTCATCGCATCGTAGGTAATGGGTAGGGTAGGGTCGAGGTCGCGCACCCGCACGTCCAGGCTCTCCAGTTGGCCAGAATGAACCAGCTTGAGAAACGCTAAGCCCGTGATAAATTTGGAGGTACTGTAAATATTGAATTTGGTGGTGGGCTCCACCGGCAGTTGCCGTTCCAGATCCCGATAGCCGTGGGTCGTATTCCAGACAATGCGCCCCCGGTGCGATACCGATACGGAGACGCCCGGATAATCCTCGGCAAAGGCAGCCACCTGCTCCTCGGCAAAGGAGCGGATATCGTCGCTATCAGCCTGGGAATAACTTTGAAGTGTCATGAGTGTACTCAGGAGGAATAAAAATACAAATCGCATGGTAAGATGGGTGGTTGATCGTCCGGAAAGACGCAAACAGCCCCAGAAGGTTGCATCCTGCGCCTCAATAAGCCTGATTCGACGACGATTAGAACTCCTTAAAACACCTTTGGAGGTGGCGGAGCGCTCCGGGATTGTGTGAGAATCGATTCCATCGCTCCGCGCACAAATCGTTCAAAGCCGGCTTGCTGCTCCGGACGCAGCAGGGCTTGGACACCTTCAAAATGATTGTAGGTAGATTCAATTTTTTGGCGCTCTACTTGTTGAATTTGTCGCAGCAGTGTATCGGTATTAGAAGTAATAGTGGAATCGAGGAGCCGGTCGAAGTAGGTTTGCAGCAGCGTGCGTTGCGCATTGTTATAGCCTTCCATTTGCCGAACGTGCTGCGCCACCATCCTTGAAAAAGCCGTCCGTTGTTGCTGGTCCAGTTGCATCATTTCAGGTGCCTGCCCCCTGAACGGCCCTGCCGGTGGCTTTGGGCGCATCACGAAGAAAAAAGCGATTAACGACATGTTCATCAGAAAGAGGCCGATCGTAAGGTATTTGAAGAATTGCAGGTTGGTCATTATTCATAGATTGAAAAATCGGAAAGGAGCTGCTCGCTAGAGCGTTGCTCCTGGGCGATTTCGGTGGAGGTGGATTGGACGTAAGCGCGAAGGGCAAATCCATTCAGGCTGAGTAGTAAGATGGCTGCTGCGGCGGCTACCCGCCACTGCCGTGCGGAAATGATGCGGGCCTCCGGTTTGTCTAATTGATGTTGGATTTGGGCAAACAGTGTCGTTTGGGGCTGGGCGCGCCGGCTTCCTTTCATGCTGCCGAGTACGTCGTTGATCCATTGTTCTTGGTCGTGGTTGTTCATATTTTGTAATCTATCGTGCTCCTCGCGATTGCATTATTCACACTTGTTAGACCCTTATTCTGAGGATTTCCTTCGGTGCGGGTATCGTTTTTTTAACTTGTGTCTCAGATTTTTCTTTGCACGCTGCAACAGCGATTCTACTGCCTTCAAGGTAATTTCCATAACATCCGCTACCTCTTGCCGCGGTAATTCTTCGATAAAACTGAGAATGAACGCCGTTTTCTGGTTGTCCGGCAGTGTTTCAATCTCGCTAAACAGGATCCTAGCGTTTTCCTTGTTTTCCAGCAAAATGCCGGGGTGATCGAAGTCGGGCCTGTCCAAATTGGTATCGCTCGGGCGGAGGAAGGTAAATCGCTTTTTTCGCTTGAGGTGGTTCAGGCAGGCATTAATGGTAATGCGATACACCCAGGTATGCAGTGCGGCATCTCCTCTAAACTTCGCGGCATTCCGATAAATGCTGACGAATACATCTTGGGTGATTTCCTCGGCGTCCTGATTGTTTTGGGTATAGCAGAGAGCGGTATTGTAGACCTTGTCGCAAATAGTATCATAAAGCCATTGAAAGGCTGCCCGATCGCCGTTGGCAATAGCCCGAATGATGTCATCCAATAGATGCAGTTTTTTATCAAATCCTTAAGCTACACCTTAGCTTAAACGCTAGACATCGCAAGTCGCTTGCGAGTGATGGTGCTTTTTCCGGAGCAATTGCCTCCCGCTCACAGTGAGACAATACAAGAACTGCCAGGAGTAAGATCATGCCCCTGGATATGCCATCCAATCGGTTGGTCATAATTATATTATTTGTGTTAATTTTTCCTCAAATTAATCGGTCGATTATAATTAAGTCCGGTCGTTCTGTTAGAATGGCTAAAAAGCAGAGTGACCGGTACGACAGGTGTCCCGAAGTGGATACCGGAAATTTGGAATCTCTTCCGAATGAGGTGCCCGTAGCATTCTATGCTACAATTTGGTATCTTTATTTAGTAGTCTAGCGCAATTCGAATTACGCTTTTTTCTAAAAATACCTTTTACTCATATACATTCAATATGGACTATCGACATGCTATTCCCCTGTTTTTAGGAGTCTTTTTTCTTCTATTTCTGAGTGGTTGTTCACCAAAACCATTTGAAGCCTTTACAACCATTAATGAAATTCGCGAGGTCGAAACGGATTCTCCTATCACAACTATCAGCCAGCTGGGCCTGATAAAGGATCCTTCCGGAGTAGTGACCTATTCCTGTGATCCACCCTGCGAGCGCGGACCGGGCCAACCGTTATTAGCCGTGTCCGATGTGTGTATTGTGGATTTAAATCCGGATGCAAGCCAATCTGTTAGTATTCAGCTATTTGTAGGAGATCGGCTAGTTGGCCAATCCAAAGAGCCCGTTTCCGCCCCCCTTGGTGATCAATCGGCCTGGTGGTACTGCATGGAGCTGGTTGGGAATATAAACCAGGAAGATTCCGATGCTCCCGTGGGTAAGATTCTGATTCAATTAAGTGAAGAGTCGGATGATGGAGAGGTCGTCCCCGGTCCAATCCTGCCATTTTCTCATACCAGCGTAATTCGATTAAAATAATGCGGACGGCAAAATGGCTGATTGGTATCAGTTTATTCATTGCCCAAACGAGTTACTGCCAGTTCACAAGTGTTCCGGATAGTTTGCTGAAGGCTGGTATTTCCTTCAGCAAATCAAATTTGGACAGCGCCGTCTATTATTTTGAGGAGTGCCGGCGAATTGCCTTTCAATCGGATCAGTACAATCTGGGTATTCAGGCAATGAAGTGGAAAGTACAGGCAGCCGTTGACCTGAATCAATTCGGTCGGCAGCGCATCTATTTGGAACAGCTTGAAGATACCCTGTTCACCTACAATAGTTGCCTGCCATTGAATCGTCAGGAGGCCTTAGCGGTCGATACGAAGGCCATGTGGGCAGGGTATTATCTTCGTATTGGGCGCTCGAATCAGGCCCTGGAGACGAATCGGGAAGTAATTGATCTTCTGCGCCAGAAGCCTAATCCGAACAGTAGAGATTCGTTTTTAATCTATCGATCGCACGCTTATCTCGCTCAAATCTTTAAGAATACCGGTGATTTTGATAGTGCAATTCGGCACTATTGGGAGGGGATGTCATATATCCGCCACGATTCAGCCCAAATCCGGATGGGGCGTATTGGTCTGACTCATTCTCAGATGGCTGAGTGCTATCGTCAGCTAAAGCGCTACGATAAGGCTCGTGAAAACTATCAGTTCGGAATGGAGTCACTTTGGTCTTTTTATCCGCAAGTGGACGAGGACGTTCATTTTCGGCTGAACAAGAATTTACTGGCCTGCCATCAAAACTTTGCCCGCTATTATTTGGAACAAGGTAAGATCGATAGCGCCATACTGAAGCTCCAACAGGCACTACAGCTAGATTATACGCCGCTATTTCGGGTGACCCACGATTTGCTGGGGCAAGCCTATACCAGTCAGAAACAGTGGACTCAGGCAGCGGCGCACTTGAAAAAGGCCTTGTGGCTAAAACAGGAGCAGTTTGGTAAGGAGCATTACGAGCTAGGAGTAACCTATAATTTGATGGGGCATTTGGCTGCTGCCCGGGGTCGGCTTGAAGAAGCTTTATCCCTATTTGAACAGGCGACTGCTTCCCACGGGCCATTGGAATCCAGGGACCTAGTAGCCGTCGAGGGCAAACCTAAGTTGTTGCGCAATCTCTTGGACGAAGCGGAGATGTACTGGAAGCTTTTCAGGAAGCGAAAACAGAAAGGCGATCTACAAGTCGGTCTCGAGCGAGCGATGCAGGCGCTTCAGCTAATGGACGTCATTCGAAGTGAATTTACCGCTGATTGGGACAAGCAATTGATGCTGGATCAGCGGTACCGACTGTTTGAGGTGGCCCTCAACATGCAATATGCGATGGACTCGACGGATCACCACGCCCTCTTCTCCCTGCTGGAAAGAAGTAAAGCAACCGTGTTAATGGATCAATTGCGCACGGCGCGAAACAAGGCAACTGCTGATATTCCCCTTGCCTTACTGGAGCGAGAGCAACAACTGCGATCAGAGGCTGCGCAACTGCGCTTGCGTATCAGCGAGTCGGTAAATCAATCGAATCTTCGCGCACAACTATTTGTGACCTTGGAAAGATACCGAAAACTAAACGACACTCTCGAACAGCAATATTTATCGCAGTACCGAAACCCATCCGAATCCTATTCGCTGACCGAAGCAATGGCTTCCCTTTCGGCCGAACAAGCAGCAATAGAGTATTTCTTGGGAGACTCTACATTATATATTGTCCTGCTGACCCCACACAGATTTCAGAGTTGGATGAAACCTCTCCCGAAAGATTTGAATTCGGTAGTCCGTGACTTGCGGATGGCCATTTCCGATCCGAATCGTCGTAGGAATCAATTGGAATTATCTGAGTGTGCCGTACTTAGTGGCCGTTTATTCGATTGGTTGATCCGACAGCCATTTGACTCATTGCCCGATGAAACGAATCAGTTAACCATAGTACCGGACGGTACCCTTGGGTTGCTACCTTTCGAGATGTTGCATCCACCGATGAATTCCACTACTGGGTACGAGCAACCGCCTTATCTGTTGATGAATTATCGAATTAGCTACGCTTATTCAATGGGCTTATTAGAAGTACAACAGAGAAGACGGAGCATTCGTGCCAAACGCACGTTTGCCGGCTTTGCGCCCAATTATTTCCCCTTGCCGGCTACAGGCTCCAATGGGCTCCCACCATTGGAAGGTGCGCGTAAGCAGGTAATTCAGGTTGCTCATTTACTCGGCGGAGATTCATTTCTCGAAGAGGATGCAAGCAAAGCGACTTTTCTCGAACTGCTTTCAGATTATCAGATTTATCTGCTGGCAATGCACGCCTTGGTAGATGAGCAGCAGCCGATGCGTTCCCGGTTAATGTTTACACCGACTGCATCAGGACTTGAGGAGGACGACGCGTTGCATGCAGAAGAAATCTACCCGCTGAGGATGGAGCAGGCAGAAGTAGTCGTTTTATCTGCCTGCAACACCGGTTATGGCCAACTACATCGCGGAGAGGGGGTACAGAGTCTTTCCAGGGCCTTTGCCTTCCTGGGGATACCGACTGTCGTAATGAGTTTGTGGAAAGCTCCCGACCAGGCCACATCCGACATCATGATTGCATTTTTCAACCACCTGCATGAAGGCTTACCGAAAGACGAGGCACTTCGGCAGGCAAAACTGGAATACCTCGCTACCCAAAAGGGAGTGCTAGCCAGGCATCCCTATTTCTGGTCGGGTTTTATAGCATCGGGTAGTATGGAATCAATGACTCTAGCCCCGGAATCAAAACGGGGGAGGAGACTCCCTGGCATTCTGTCCCTGCTTATTGTCGGGTTGGTGGCTGGGTGGCTATATTTCAGGTATTAATTTGGAAAGTACCGATGATGCTTCGCTTTGGTAGGGATGACCACTGTTCATGGCGATCTCTTCAAGGAGAGGAACCGCCTGCGAAGGGTTGGATTGGGCAAGATAGCTTAGGGCGAGGTACCATTCGGCCTGCAGCCGGTACGCAGCATCCGGCTGCCGTTGCAATTGAATGAGTATTTCTTGGGCTTCCGTCAGGCTATCCAAGGCGAGCAGTGCATTTGCTTCGTAGAATCGAATGTCGGAAGTACGCCTGCTCACGGGAATCTGCCGAATGCCATCAATGGCCGCCACGTAGATTTTGCGTTCGTAGAGTTGCAGTGCGAGCGCCTCTTGGGTCGTATCCTCGGCACCGAGGTTAATCGGATATAGTTCGTTGGGGTAGGGAGCGAAAAATTCCTGATACAAAGCCACCCCACTTGCGGGGGTAGAGGAAGAAGGGAAAAGGAACAGATATCCGATTCCTACGACGACGACCAGGCCGATAATAGCAGCAATTGCCCACTTTCGCAGTAAAAGTGCGGGCGATTGCTTGATTTTTTTTTCCTGGTCGACAAGTCGGCTTTTCAATTCCTGGCGCAGTTGCTTTCGCAAGGCTGCTTTTAGGTCGTTGTCGGTAAAGGGTGACTCAGCCATAGCTACAAGTTCTTTTGTTGGTATTGCAGCACTAATTCTCTCAATTTTTTCTTGCAATTATAGTGTGTGGATTTTGCAGTATCCGTGTCATGGTATCCCATTCGATCCGCTATTACTTCCATGCCATGGTCGTAAAAATAATGGAGCATAAGAATCTCCCGGCATACCTTCGACAGTTGCTGTAAACAATGATGCACTAAGTGCTGCTGGTGGTTTATTTCAATATCTTCAAGTATTTGGGGTAATGCTGGTTCAAACTCGAGATCCTGAATGTCGTCTATCGGGATTTTGTGCTGTTGCTTGTTGGCTTTTCTGTACAGCATTCTTTTTGCGATCCCAAAAAAATAAGCGTCGGCAGAAACGTTCAGTTCAACAATTTTTTCTTCGACTACCATCAGGTAGAAGGTGGTGATTGCATCCTGAAACACGTCCAGTATATCTGCCTGGTCTAAATCAGAATGGGAAATTGCCCAGCGCAAAAAATTGGATCGATTCTTTTTATACAGTGTGTCCACTATGGCTTGATCCCCATTACGAATGGCGGCAAGGATCGACTGATTTGTGGTAGACTCATCCATACGTGGGTTTGATTGGCCTCTGGGTAAGCAAAAAAAAAGAAAAAAATCTTTTTGGTTACTTACCTCTATTAACTGTTTTGCCACTTAATACCAAACAGACACCTAAAACCCATAAATATTTTCATCATTCACCTAAAATACCGACTTATGTCTAGAGTAAATCCTAGAGACCGCAACCACGTGAGTGTCTTCGAAGTGAACCCTAAGCAGGCCACCGAAATTCTGCGTAGAGGGAGACCCTTAACAGGCGACGAACTCCAGGAGTTGCATCCTGCCGAGGTATATTCCCTCGAAACATTTGATCAACTAACGCGTACGCAGGCCGATTCTACCTACATTCTCCCTGATGCAGTAGGAGAATTGATTTTTCCAACCACCTTCTTGGCGCAGACGGCATTTTATTTCTGTTCCTGCTATCGATGGAGTATTGAAGACGGCGAGTATTTGCTCAAATGCGAATATATCTGCCTTTCACTGGCAACCGTCGCTTTTGATGCTTAAGCATCCGATTTTCCTTTAACCCCTAAAACCTATCCCTATGATTCATTCCGATTTTCAGTGGGTAAACTTCTCTACCCAGTTTAATGACGCCAACCAATCAGAAACACGTCATTTCCAAATTGATGGAAACCCAGTTGGTCATGGCTACCTTCTCATCCAAGCCTTTGAGGTTGATCTGAATCCCAACCACCGAATCTTTATAAACGGCCAGAGCTTGCCTTCATTTGATATTCCCTTGGAAGACAATGCACGTTGGAATCTGTGGATGGACCATATTCCGCCAGGACTTTTGCAATCTGGCGACAACTTAATCACGATCCGGCGAGTCGGTGGTGTGGATAATTTCTTTGTAGGTAATGTGGCCATTCACTGGAGAGAGCAAGACAATTGAAAATTAAATTTTCTTGCTGATGTTAATTGGAAGGCCTTCCATTGGGTAGGCCTTCCAACTATTGAGTTTCGGTGAAATGTCAGGTCAAAGGCTGTAGGTCCAAAAGTTAAACTTTAAAATCAATCCAAATGAAAAGCTTGTATTCATATTTCAAACGGACAACACGTTGGTCGTCCATTTTCCTTGTACTTGGAATATTCCTCATTGGTTTTTCGGCTACTAGGTGTGGAAATAAGAAAATCACGGAAGCAGAATTACCAGAGCTCGATGCCATTGACTACGATGCCTTGAGAAGGTATGTATCGTCAGACACCCCACCAAGCGATACTCTAAAGCTTCCGGGGATGACAGTATGGTATATTGGACAAGGAAAAATTACCGATGAAAGAGTAATTGAACCCAATCCTGATTCAGTAAGAGATTTACAAATCAGAGAAATTCAAAACCCGCAAGAGCCAGAAATAGGGAAAGCTGAAACAAATTCGCAGAAGTGGATATTTTTTAATGCCGAAAACCAACAAGAATTTGAAATAGAATTTTCTGGAGACTTATTAAAGGCAGTAAGACAAAGACGAAACCACGGAAATACCGGCGCCGGATCGAGAGGAAAAGAAATTGAAGAAATTCTAAACGATACATTGAAAAGTGGTGGAATGGGGCTGATAAATGTCCCGAAAGGTCATTGGGGGCAGGACCGCAATGAACCTCAAGCGATACTGGCAGGATGGAGTCGTGGAGTAGATAGTCGAAGAAATTATTCCACATTTAATACCCGATATCCTTGGAGGACGGTATCACATTTGTCGAATGGATGCTCCGGAACGTTCATAGGGCCACAACATGTAATCACCGCTGCTCACTGTGTCTACAACCGAAATACAGAAAGCTGGTATACATTTGAAGTTATCCCAGGAAGGAGCGGGGCAGACAGACCATTCGGAGAAACAAATATGGATGCTTCAGTTAATCCCCGAGGAACTTGGGTATGGTATTTCACGCCAGCTGGATTTAGAGATCCTGACGACGATAATAATGATTACAGTCCCGACGATATAGCAATCATTATTACCCCTGATAGGCTGGGAGAAACGGTCGGATGGATGGGAAGAGCGGCATGGACAGGTAGTGTATTGGAAGAACTCGTACATTTTAATCATGGTTATCCCGGATGCGGGCTTTCAGAGTCGCCAGAAAATTGTGTTTCTCGGACCCTTTATGGAGATATCAACGATTGCGAACTCAATAGTTATAGTAATCCCAATTCAGATGGCTGGAATCGAGTTATTAGAATGTCCTGTGATGCTGGACGAGGACATAGTGGGAGTCCAATGTACTACTTATTTGAAGACCCGATTAGAGGTACTATTGGAGCCGTGACAGCGGTAGCTTTCTGGCAAAATTGTACTACCTGTAACGATAACCAAGTATTCGTTAACCGAGTGAGAAGGATCACACCATCTGAACTCGACATTATTGACCTGTTTTATAGTTGGACTGGCGATTAATATCACTTATCCAAAAAATTGAAAGCTGTCATCCGATTTGATAGAGGTTAGGCTGATCCCTGATTTAGGATATTCTAAACCAGAGGTCAGCCGCTTTGGTCGAATACCACGAAAGGGCCTCAATCAATCACCAACGCTGCCGTCAAAAATCCCACGGCACCTCCCACGATCCCAATCCAGATGTTCCGCCGATTATTGCCCTTTAGGGCCTTATCGGTTGCTTCCATCGATCGATCCAGGAGTTGGCTCATATTCTGCGCATCGGCGTAGAGGGAGTCAGAAAGGGTTTTGAAATTATTGGTCCGCTTTTCTTGGAGTTCCGTCACGATTTGCAGGTTTTTCAACTGGGCGTCGTACAGCATTTCCAGTTCCCGGGTATACTGCATATACCGCTGGGAATTGGCGTACTGCCGGTTGTAGAGCGACAACATCCGCTGCATGCGTTGCAGGGCATTTTTGCGGATGAGGATAAAGGGGAAATTATCGTCCGGCAGGCGTTGGGAAAGTTCAATCAGGGCACCGCTTTCCTTCAGGTCGATGAAATGAAAGGGGATATCATTATAGGTAAAGGAATCCAATTGAAACATGGCTGCCCCCTGAGTGCTTCCCCGCGTACCTACTTCGATCAGGGAAATCCGCTCCTTAGCGGCTTGTTTTTCCTTTTCGGCAATAGAGGTTGAGTCGGTTTGTGCTTGCAGGAGCAGGCCGGTGCTAAGGAAGCACAGAATGATTGCGAAAATGAGTTTCATCGTGTTGTCGAATTTGAGGGGTTAGTTTCCATTGGTGGAATCACCGCCGGATGCTTCGCCGATTTGAATGCGAAATTGGTCTTTGTTCTTCTGAATGGCCGTTTTTTCCTCTTGGATTTGTTGGTCCAGGTTCTCTAATTCCCGCTCGATGACGTCGCGCTTTTCCTTAGTGATCGCTTTTTCGGCGCTGATTTCCTGGAGGACCCGTTTGGCCGTTTCGATTTGTTGGACGATTTTTTCGTCATTTTCCAGCGCATCCACGTAGCGGGCTTCAACTTGCAGCAGGATCTGATCCTGCTTTTCCTGAATGGCCTGCATCTCTTGTTTGATCAGCTGCCGGCGCCAGTAGTTGCCGGTGATGGTCGTACCGGCCAAAAACATCAATCCGGCAATGGCCAGGATGCTTAGGAGATTCGCATTGAATTTCATGTTGGGTTGTTCAGTTGTCATGGCTTGTGAAATATGGGTTGGCCCTTTCAACCGCCAAAATGGGCTGAAAGGACCGGGTATCTCCCAAGTTCCACAATTTTCAGGACTTTTTCATTAGCAGTCCTGTTAGCCGGACTGTTTCTACCAAATGCTGTTCAATGCGTAGATTTTCATGCGCAAAATTTCCGCGGGATCAATTGTAGTAAAGTGGATTTCCTGATAATCGCATTTTCAGCTATCGATCCTGAACGATTAATTTTGAAATAAAACTTCCGGATGAACTCGTTACCTGCATCAGGTACATGCCTGGCGGTACGTTGGAAGTCAGAAGGGTTACGCGCGAACGAACCGACGGGAAAGGCTGCTGATAAACCACCCTGCCCGTTACATCCAGCAAGGAGATCTGCCGGATCGGTACTCGCGACTCCACAACGACCGCTGCTCCCTGCAAAACCGGATTTGGATATACCTGAGTAGCTTTGGAATGGCGCTCATCGACAGCAGAAACCGTTTCGCTGAAATAGGAATCTGCCTTCTGGACGGCGGCAAGCCCAACCGTTTCCCCAATCAACCGTCCCGGAATATCGTCGATGGGGGGGTGAATGCCTCCCCAGATTCTCGACAGGCTCGTTTGGTCGGAGGCATCGCGGTAGGTGGCCCACTGCAAGGTGAAGTCTACGCTGGGGCCTTCTTCAAATACGAGAAATTCGTTTTTCGCTACGGCAAATTCACCGAGCCCGCCCGGGAAATACGGATCGCCGGTAACGTAGGTCAATACTTCCGCGGCTGCTCTGGAGAAGGTCGAATGGCCGGAGACGTAGCCCGCAAAAGGGGGCGTAATGAAGGTGGGCCGCTGGTAGGGCCACCAATTCTCCCCGAGGATCCAACCAACACCTGCGATATCCGTTTCGGGGTCCTCGATGTAATCGGGGCCCCGCCAGGTGTACAATTTTATTTTGCCGACGTGTTCGTTGTTTTCACCGGCTAAGGGATCGCCTGCTTCCACTAGTTCTACGTAACTGTCCAACAATGGAATGCCGTTGGGATTGTAGGACATGAGGGTCGAATCCGAAGATTGCCCCTGCGTAGCCATGTACCGAATGGCCGAAATGGGTCGGACGTAGTCGTACCAACCCTTGATGCCCCAAGCCGCAATTGCGGCATCGTGGACGGCCCCTCCGAGGGCGAGGTAGGTTTTCACGTCCCATTCCAGATCGGATAATACTTCGCCTTCGCCCCGCCAACGCTTTTCGAGTGAGGGGTGGTCGCTGACGTAATTCAGGATGGTAAACCAATGGCCGGGAGGGGTTTCGGAATCGGGTCCATCGGCCCAAAACTCGGCCAATACGCGGGCATAATCTCCCCGCGGGACGATCTGGGGAGCATAGGGTTGCTCGGTGGTGGGGTTGACCGCATGTCCCTGGCTCGGATCTCCACCCTCCAACCAGTCGTAGAATTGTTGGTATTCCTCTAAAGTCGTCGGAAATTGATCGACCGGTAGGTTGCCGATGCTGGCGGGGGAGATGTCGATCATCACCCCGTCGGCCGGATCGAGGTGGGCAGCCCAGAGGGCAACTAGACTAAACCCCCATTTATAGGCCTCCGAAGCGGTCGAAAAGGGATTGTCCGAATCGAACAGACTGGGCACCCCCGGGTCGTAATAGACCCAGTAATCAAATCCCTGCCGCTGGTAAATAGTCAAGTCTTCGGCAGTTAAAGCAAAAGGCGAAACCTGACCCCATTCGGGGCTTTGGAATTCGGGGGTATTGATGGGAATGGGGTTGCCGGCCTGATCGATGAACACGTCGAAGGCGATGGGTTGCCAGTTGTTAGGGAATCGGAAGGGTTCGTTGCCCGGCTCGGTAGGGGCAAAAGCCTGGTTGGCTGGCCGGTAATATTGGTTGGCGTAATCGCTGGCTTCGTTGGAACGGTCCTGAAAGCCAAAAGCGATGAGTTGCTCGGCCAGATAATTGCCCAAGGCCGCGGCGGAACCCGAGCCGTAATCGATGGATGCGAAGGCGGGATCGTATCCCAGGGCGAGCATCAGGGAGTCGAATTTCTGTAGGGTGGCTGCGGCACCGGGAGAGTTTTGAAATCGATGGCTCAGCAGGCGGTAAGCAGCGTAGCTCATTGCTTCCTCCTGACTGCTTTGAAGGTCGCTAGTAACGGGAATGCCGTCGAAAGGACAAAAGAAGCCATCTACCGTCTTGGCGAGGAAGAAGGTTTCGTGATCGTCCTCATATACCGCCCAGGCATCGTACATGGCCACCGACGTGTGAAATAAATTACGGGCGTGTACCGGTGGGCGAGCGAAATCGTTGCGAATAGCATCCAACAGGGCTTCATTCCACTGGCGGGCTACAGAATGCTGGGCTGAAACCAGCCCCGTAGCCAGAAAAATCGTACTTACAAACAGGATAATTGCTCGATTCACGGGAGATCAGTTTTTTATTCCTTTTCCTACGAACGACTGTTCGTTTCGTTCGGTGCAAAAGTAATAAACTCACCTCGAGAAAGAATCCAACACCTAATACAGAAAAGGTTGCCAGCCGTCTATCACCGATTTTTGATATTGGCATGCATCGGGGTGTCTTCTGCATCGGATGTACTGGGCTTAATTAGTTGTTTTTCCAGCTCTTCTAAAGGAATGCCTTTGGTTTCCGGCATGATCAGCAAGGTCCACAACAATTGCAGGATCATCATCCCCGCGAAAAAGGCGTATATCGGCCAAGGATTAGTGCTAAATGCATCGATCAATACCGATCCGAAGAGGGTAATGAGTGCAGCAAAGACCCAGTGAATACCTGACCCCCACGCCTGGCCATAGGCGCGAAGTGTATTGGGAAATATTTCCGAAATGAAAACCCAAATCACCGCACCTTGCCCAACCGCATGAGCAGCGATAAATACAAGAATAAAAATCAGTATTTGAATTGCCTGGCTGGTGGGAATGGCAAAGTTCTCCGTCGACATATTCCCCAACACGAAAAAGGAGTAGGCAACACCCGCCAGGCCAATGATGTATCCGATGGAGCCGATCAGCATCAGGCTCTTTCGCCCCGAACGGTCGATGAGATACATCCCCAGTAGCGTGAATACTAAGTTGACTCCACCAATAGAAATCGAACTAGCCAGTGATTCTTCGGTAGCCAGGCCGGCTGTCTCCAGAATTTGCGGCGCGTAGTAAAGGATGAAGTTGATTCCCGATAACTGATTGAAAAAAGCGAGCATGAAGGCTAAGATGACCGGAATGCGGTAGCGCTTATTGAAAATGCTTTCCGATATGCTTTTACCAACCGATTGCTTGATGGCTTTCACTTCAAGCGCGATATCGGCCACGCCAATTTGTTGTAATACGGATTTGGCGCCTTCCTCGTCGCCTTTTTGCAGAATTAACCAACGGGGGCTATTGGGTACACCAAGGACCATTATACTGTAGATCGCTGCCGGGATGGCCTCCACCCCAAGCATCAAGCGCCATGCATGTTCTCCTCCTAACTGACCGATCAGGTAGTTGGAGATAAAGGCTATGAAAATGCCGAAGACGATGTTGAATTGATACAACGTGCCCAACCGGCCCCGTTGCTTTTCCGAGGAGATTTCCGAAATATAGGTGGGAGCCGCCACGGAAGAGGCACCTACTCCAACTCCGCCAATAAACCGGAAAAAAGAGAAGGAGTAGGGATCCCAGGCCAGGGCTGATCCAAGTGCGGACACCAAGTACAATAGTCCGATCCAAAAGAGCGTACGCTTTCGTCCGAGCTTTTGCACGGGATAACCCGCCGTCATCGCACCAATTACCGTACCCCATAATGCCATAGACATGATGAAGGTGCCGTGAAAAAAGGGAGTGGTGTTCCAAAGTTCTTTAATGGGGAGGTTGGCACCGGAAATAACCACCGTATCGAATCCGAAAAGAAAGCCCGCAAGTGCTGCGGTGATTGACCAGGATAGGAGTTTGTTTTTCATACGGCCTGGTCTCATTTAATGCGTTTTTTCTGCGGCTACTGTGTCTTTGAGGGGCTGTTCGGGGGCGTTGGCGGTTGGCTTGTGCAGGGTTCTGATTCGGTTAGCTAACTTCTCAAGTTCTGATGGAAAATCGTTCTGATTGAAGGGGTCTCGGTGATAATGCCCGTAGCGCAATTCGAAGAGCGCACTAGGCTCAATCGGTTCGATTTCGATAGGAATGATCGGAATGTCCTTGGACAAGGCCGCTTCAAACTCGATCATCGACGGTTTGGACTGAAAGATCATAGGTTCCAGGACGGCTATCAGTGCTCGCGAACGTTGAATCTCTCGTTCGATGAGATCTTTCCACTGGTCGCCCGCTTGCAGGTTGCGTTTGTCTACGAAGGTATCGATTCCCTGGGCATTTAAGCCTGTTGCCAGTTTTTCCACAAATTCTCTGGAATTGTGGCGATAGCTGATAAACACCTTTTTCGGGCGATCGTAAAAACAGATATTGTTATCGACATTCCACTCCCATTTTTGCGGGATACCTATATCTATATCTATATTTTTATTTGCGCTTTTGGTCGTGTCGATAACGTAGTCGAAGAGTTCGGAAAAGGTAATCTTTCCGTCGCGATCCCGATCTACTTCATCTTCCTGGAGGCCTTTCAGTATAATGCTGGTGAGCGTGTGGCCTTCCTTGCCCACGTTGCGTCCTTCGTCGGAAGCTGTAAGTGCGAAAAGCCCTCTGGGCAGCCCCCGGTTATTGTTGAAAAATGCGCTTGCATAGGCGCAGTCGACGATTAAGATGAAGTTTTTGCATTTTGATTTTCGAAACTGGGAAACAATGAACTCTGAATCCATGGCTGTGGCCTCCAAGAAATCCCGGTCGGAATTCGAAAATAAGAGGAATAACGAGTCGGTTTCCCTTCCTTTTTCGGCTTCCCCGATGAAGTGGAAGAATACCACATCTTGGGGGCCTGCCTGCTGGCTGATTCGGGAGATGGCCTTTTTAGCATTCATCAACTCGGGGTTGAGGAGGGTCTTCACGTCGAAGTTGCCACCTTCCGGATCACCGAGTACGCATTTGAGTTCTTCGATCTCCGCTTTCACTGAAGGTTGCCGCTGATCGTTGTGGAATACGCCAATCAGGATGGCGAATTTTTTGGGTGTTGTGTTTTTCTTGCTCATCATCCGGAGGGATTTGCGGTAAGTGAGTGGGTTGTTTGTACCCGCTACTGAGGTTACAAATCAATGCATGTTAACGAAATAGGGCGAAAGTGAAAAATTAAAATAGGCTGTCAACCTAATAATAAACGCAATACTTGTTCACCGGTTATTATACTGTAGTGCAAAATGCCGTGCACAAGCTGGTTGGAAATCCCAAACCAGCGCTGAATGTGATCCAGGTCACCTTCTATTGCGGTGACATCTACTATTTTCGCATTTATTGATTTTCGGACAATAAAATTATACTAGTTACATGATTGATCTAGTCATAAATAGTTCGCAGCAGTTTATCGGTTGGCTGAGCCAACCCTGGCACTGGTCGGTTTCCGGGGCAGCGATTGCCCTGGTGCTGTTTCTGATGACCTACCTGGGCCGCAGCTTCGGTGTATCCACGATCATGAGGAATTTCTGTAACCTGGCCGGTGCCGGAAAGCGCACCCCTTACTTCAACTTCGATATTCGGGAAGAATACTGGCGGTTTGCCTTCATCGGAGGAGCTGTAATTGGGGGAATCATTGCCGCTAATTATCTCTCCAGCCCTGAGCCAGTGGCCATATCAGAGTCGACGATTAGCCACCTGCGGGATTGGAATATCGACTATCCGCAGGGCAATGGTTTCTGGCCGACCCAACTGATGGCCTTCAGCAGTGTGAAAGGCATTTTACTTGCTCTTGCAGGCGGATTTCTCGTCGGCTTCGGTGCCCGCTACGGCTCGGGCTGTACCTCCGGGCATGCCATCACCGGATTGTCTCATTTACAATTGCCTTCTCTGATCACCGTTATCGGTTTTTTCATTGGAGGGCTGTTCATGACCTGGTTCCTGATGCCTTTGATATTAGGATAAGGTAGCGATTAAGCAGGAGTGTTTTTAAACCCCAAAATTGATTTTCTGATGCGATTGATAAGTTTTTTCACTGTTGGGATATTTTTCGGAATTGTGATGACCAAATCGGAGGCTATTTCCTGGTTCCGCATCCATGAGATGTTTCGATTTGAGTCCTTTCATATGTACGGCATCATTGGCACAGCCGTGGTGCTGGGAGTGATCATCATTGCTCTAATGAAGCGCTTAAAGATTCAGACCTTGCGCCAGACCTTCGTAGAGTACAAGCCCTTGCCGCTCAATATGAAGCGCCACCTGGGTGCCGGTACCATCTTTGGGTTGGGTTGGGCGTTGGTTGGGGCCTGCCCGGGACCGATGTTCGTATTGCTGGGACATGGGTTTTCTATCTTATTGATGGTTATTCTGGGAGCTACGCTTGGGACCTACACTTACGGACTCGTTCAGAACCGTTTGCCGCATTAAAATCTGAATAGGGTAAGGCGGAGGAATATGGTTGAGAAATGCTTTTCTCTTTACCGCGATTCCCGATGTAGGGCACACGCATTGAAATGGTCGGAACGGGAGTTTTGGAAGTTGGAGCAAGTTAGGGCTTGCTTGTTAGGTGCTAAGCACGTATCTTCGTACTACCATCCAATAGCTGTCCCAGCGGCAGCCGTTCTCAAAATAGCCCACTTTTTCACACGGCCGTTTCCATTGCTGGTAGCCGCGTGCGCAGTGCACGCTTGGGCTGCCTGCAGCCCCAAAGGCGAGCAGGTATGGAGGGCGGGTTATTTTTTAAATACCCACCCACATGGTGTGCGGCGCCCCGAGCCCAGCCACCGGCCGGAGGGCCGAGCTGCCAAGCTATGTCCTGCCGAGTGGGGTTGTCGCTTCCGGGATTTAATGCGTTTGCCCTGTTCCCGATCTAATAGCCCTGGAGACTTGAGTGAAATTGTCTATCTTTCTAAGTAATCCTCTCACCTATCTAACTACTTGAAGCCATGGTTTTAAGCAAGGCGGCAATTCCCGATATCCTGCGCAAGCAATTTCCGATTCTGACCGATCTGGCGTTGCGAGAAGAAATTAGCGAAGTGGGGCGGGTGATGTCCTTTGATGCCGGAGAAGTCATTCTAGATTACGGCCAGTATGTCAAGTTAATGCCGCTGGTTATCGAGGGCAGTATCAAGGTCAGTCACGAATCGGAGGATGGCTCCGAGATTTTTCTCTATTACCTGACTGGTGGGGATAGCTGCACCATGACATTTACCTGTTGTATGAACAACAAGCAGAGCGTCATTCGGACCATAGCGGAGGAAGACACGACCATAATTGCCATCCCCTCGAGGTATATGGATGAGTGGATTATGAAATACCGTAGTTGGAAGGACTTTGTGATGACGGCCTACGACAGCCGGATGCTAGAGCTATTGCACACATTTGATCAGATTATTTTCAAGCAACTCGACGAGCGCCTGTTGCAATACCTACACAAACGGGCGAAGGCCACTCACTCTGATGTGATTCCCGCCACCCATCAATCGATCGCCGAAGATCTAAACGTGAGCCGCGAGTCCGTATCCCGAACGTTAAAGGTGCTGGAAAAGAAAGGAGAGGTAATACTGGGGAGGAATAAGGTGGAACTGATTCGCTAAGGCCGAATAGTGTGATTTAATTCACTGTAATAGTTTGTTAAAAAGCTCAACTTTGCAGCAAACGAAGCTATTTTTGGTATGAAATTGCAACAACTAATTCCCGCATTTGAGTGGCTCCCAAAATATAATTCAACACAATTCAAAGGCGACCTGGGGGCGGGCCTTACTGTAGGCGTCATGCTGATTCCCCAGGGGATGGCCTACGCGTTGCTGGCCGGACTACCACCCATCTATGGCCTGTACGCATCGACCCTACCGCTCATTCTATATGCCTTTTTAGGAACGTCCAGGCAATTGGCAGTAGGGCCGGTTGCCATGGTTTCATTGCTGACGGCCAGCGGAGTTGGTATGATGGCCGAAGGTGGTACCGAATTATACCTCGCGCTGGCGATTGGCCTGGCCATTTTGGTCGGCTTAATCCAGCTTTTCCTGGGGCTCTTCCGACTGGGGTTCTTAGTAAACTTTCTATCCCACCCGGTGATTAGCGGATTTACCTCGGCTGCGGCTCTGATCATCGGGTTTAGTCAGCTGAAACACTTGATGGGAATTGACCTGGAGCGCAGTCACCACGTGCACGAGATTATCTTGCAGGCTATTAATGAAATCGATCAGCTCAACTGGCCGACTTTTGCCATTGGGATCGGTGCTATTGCGCTCATCCTGGGATTGCGTCGGATAAATCGCAAGCTACCGGCCCCGCTATTCGCAGTGATCGCAGGTATTCTGGTTACCTGGGGGGTGGGGCTCACCGAACAAGGAGTCAAGATCGTCGGGGATATCCCCCAAGGGTTACCCGCCATTGGGTTGCCCCAGCTCGACATGGCCAATTATCAGGCCCTTCTTCCTATAGCGCTGACAATTTCTCTGGTGAGTTTCATGGAAAGTATCGCGGTGGCCAAGGCTATTCAGGCCAAACATAAAAGTTATCGGGTCGTGCCCAATCAGGAGCTGATTGCCCTGGGAGTAGCCAATTTAGGAGGAGCACTGGTGCAATCCTATCCGGTAACGGGTGGGTTTTCCCGAACAGCCGTCAATGATCAGGCCGGAGCACGTACCGGAATGGCCTCTGTTATTAGCGCTTTGCTAATCATCATTACCCTTCTTTTTCTAACCCCCGTGTTTTACTATTTGCCGAATGCTATCCTCGCTTCGGTCATTATGGTTGCGGTTTTTGGCTTGATTGACATTCGCGAGCCGATCTACCTCTGGAAAACGGATCGGTCGGATTTTGTGATGTTGTTGGTTACCTTTTTGGCGACGTTGCTGCTTGGCATTGAGCAAGGTATCGGCATCGGAGTCATCCTGTCGCTGGCGGTCATGGTTTACCGAAGCAGTAAGCCCCATTTGGCCGTGCTTGGCAAGTTGCCAGGAACGACCCTCTACCGAAATGTTGATCGCTTCGAGGGGCTAGAAGTACGCGACGACCTGCTGGTTATTCGTTTCGACGCCCTCTTGTACTTTGCCAACGTTCAGTATTTCCAGGATCGCATCGAAGAATTGGTCGACGATAAAGGCTCCAAGCTCCAAACCATGATCATCAACTGCGAGGGCATTCAATCTGTCGATAGCTCGGCCCTGCACATGCTCACCGATTTCCTTACCCATTACGAACTTCGAGAACTCCGCGTGGTATTCACTGGGTTGATTGGTCCGGTACGGGATGCGCTTTCCCGCACGGGCTTACTCCAGCGCATCGGCATGGATAATATCTACATGACGGTGCAGCAGGCGGTGGACGCAGTGGACGAAAAAACACCGATCCCCCAGTCAGAAGAGGATCGGTTAGCTTCTTATCGACTACAGTCGAATACTTAGAAGTCTCTACCCCGCAGCATGCCGTGCCAGTACAGCTGGGGCAATCCGTAGGCCTTTAGCGCATACATGCTGTAGCGCTCCTGCGACTGATCGAACGGAAAGCTCTCCATAGGCTGCTTGTCGTAGTCAAATTCGGCGAGAATCAAACTGCCGACTCCGGTAACTAGCGGGCAGGAGGTATACCCATCATACGCCTTGTCTAGGGTGCTGTGCTGGAGGAACGCCATTATATTCTCTACGGTTACAGGCGCTTGCTTGCGAATAGCCGCTCCGGTTTTGGAGGTGGGAAGGCTACTGCTATCTCCTAGCGAAAACACGTTTGGGTAGCGCTTGTGCTGTGTGGTCAATTTGTCGACTTCCACCCAGCCGCTCTCTGCAGCCAGCGGACTCTTCTTGATGAAATCCGGCGCGCTCATCGGAGGCGACACGTGGATCATATCGTACGATTCGACCGTTTCTTCACCCGATTCCAAATGACGGAATACGGCTTCCTTGCGGTCGGGGCGCAGTTCAACGAGATCCGTTTTGTAAACGGTTTCAATTCCGTAGCGATCGACTACCCGCTGAAGGGAGGGAATGTACTTATCGACGGCAAAAATGGCCCCGCCCCCTTTGACGAACTTGACCTGAATTTGCGGGAGCGTTCCCGCCTTCTGCCACAGATCGCAGGCGAGAAACGTAATTTTAATCGGTGCGCCACCGCATTTGATAGAGCCGGAAGGATGCGTAAACAGCGCCTTGCCCCGCTTCAGCTTTTTGATGTTTTCGTGGGTGCTTTCTACCGTTTCGTAGGCGTAGTTGCTGCAAACTCCGGTGCCGGGCTTTCCGACACTTTCCTTAAGGCCGGGGATGCGGTCCCAGTCGACCTGAATGCCTGCCGCCACCACTAGCACGTCGTAAGTATGTGATTCGCCGCCGGCAAGCGTAACTGCATTGTTATCGGGATCGAAAGTAGCGACGCGATCTTTGATCCAAGTCGCGCCGGGAGGAATGTAATCCGCCTCCGCGCGTTCGGAAATACTTTTGTCGAACAGCCCGGCACCGACCAGTGTCCAGATAGGCTGGTAGTAATGCTTTTCGGAAGGCTCGACGATCGCCACCTCCGGCGGGTTGGGCTGATTGCGCAACATAGCGCCGACGGTCAGTCCGGCGGTGCCGCCGCCGACGATGAGTATCTGAAAGTGTGCCATTAGGATATTTTTTTGCCAAATTCTTTGAGGAAGTTCATGATAAAGCCGAGCCCGCGCTGGCGGTCCTTGTCCGAATGGGCTCGGATGATGCCGAACAGGCTGACCGGTTCGGGGGGCGTGCTGGCCGCCCGCGAGAGGGCCTGGCCTACGGAGGATGCGACGGTGGCAATGGCTTGTACGTCGAGGCCGTCGGCCTGTGCCTGGCGCATGCGTTCATCGGCGATATCGCCGAACATGGCCAGCATGCCCGGAAGTTGCTCCGTAAATTGAATCAGTTGATTCAACCGAGCCATCATATCGGGTTCGGTGATGCGCTCTAAAAGTTGCAGGCCTGCTTGCACCCGTTGTTCCGGGTGAATGCCTCGTTGTTGGGCATTGCGGTAAGCCTCATCGACGGAATCGCCGGCCATAGCCAGGAGGCCGGGGAGTTGTTTCTCCAGGCGATCCATTCGATCCACGAGTTTTGACAACAGCTCGACGGTTTGATCTTCAGGTGGGTGTCGTTGTCCGGAGGGGGATCCTGTAGCCATTGGATGGTCTAAGGAAGTGCCATTACTTGACATTTCTTTGGATTTAATGAAGTTTAGATGGTCATATTTTGCCAAAATACAACTTCGCTAAAATTAATGATGGTTTGATGGGTTCTTTGTGACTAATATCACAATCAGTAGGTGATTACCGTCTACTTGTTGTTAGTCGTTGATCTTCAGGGGGGACAAAAATGAAAGGCCGATGGGAAAAAATCCCATCGGCCTTCAAAAGGAGGAAATGTGAAACAATCTTAAACCACGGCTGCCACTGCGGCATCAATGGTATCCTGTGTGAGGGTGGAGGGGCACACGTAGTCCGTTTTGGGCACGTCTACCATCTCAATGGCTTCCCAGCCACCTTCGACGTTGATCAGGTTCTCGAAGCCTCTGGATTTAAGAATGGAAGCCGTGATCATCGACCGGTAGCCGCCTTTGCAGTGCAGGTAGTAGGTCATTGACCGATCGAGGCGGTCCATATTTGAGTTGATGTAGTCTAGCGGGAAGTTCTGGGCGTTTTCTACGTGCTGAGACAGAAACTCGGTTGGTTTACGTACGTCCAGTACTGTTTCTACCTGACCTTCGGCATTGCGGAGCGCAAAGGTTTCGGCCGAAATGCTCTCGACGCTGGTGGTGGGTTTGCCGGCGCGCTGCCAGGACTCCATACCGCCGGCCAGGTAGCCGAGAGTATTGTCATATCCGACTCGGGAAAGGCGAGTGACCACCTCTTCGCTTCGGCCGTCCGGAGCGATAATTAGGATGGGCTGCTTAATGTCGACGATTAATGCCCCTACCCAGGGGGCGAAGTTGCCATCGATACCTACGAAGATGCTTCCGGGGATGTGCCCTTCCGCAAACTCTTCGGGAGTCCGCGTATCGAGGATCAGGGCCTCCTCGGCGTCGGCGATCAACTCGAAGGTATTAGGGTCGAGGGCCTGATTGCCCTTGCGCAGCACTTCTTCGAAAGATTCGTAGCCAAACTTGTTCATCATGGCGTTTTTCGGGAAGTACTGAGGAGGCGGAGTCAGGCCGGCCGTTACTTCCTCGATGAATTCCTCGCGCGTCATGTTGGAGCGCAGCGCGTAGTTGAGGCGTTTCTGATCGCCGAGGTAGCCCCAGGTTTCGGTGCTGAGGTTTTTACCGCAGGCCGATCCGGCACCGTGGCCCGGATAGACGATCACATCGTCGGAGAGCGGCATGATCTTATTACGCAGGCTATCGAACAAGAACCCAGCTAGATCCTCTTTGGTGATCTCACCCTGTTTGATGGCCAGGTCAGGTCGTCCTACGTCGCCCAGGAAGAGGGTATCCCCGGTGAAAATGGCGTAGTCTTTTCCATCTTCGTCCTTCACCAGGAAGGTGGTGCTCTCCATGGTGTGACCGGGGGTGTGCAAGACCTTGATGGTCAGCTTGCCCACTTTAAGTTCTTCTCCGTCTTCTGCGCGGTAGATGTCGAAATCGGGGTTGGCATTGGGGCCGTATACGATAGTAGCTCCTGTGGCCCGGGCCAAATCTAGGTGGCCGGATACGAAATCGGCGTGGAAGTGGGTTTCCAGTACGAACTTCAGCTTGGCTCCCTCCCGTTCGAGTTTGTCGAGGTAGGGCTGTGTTTCGCGTAGAGGATCTACAATGGCAGCTTCGCCTTCACTTTCGATGTAATAAGCGGCTTCCGCCAAACAGCCAGTATATAATTGCTCGATCTTCATGATTACTAGATCTTTTGTGAAAATTAGTTATTGCAATACAAAATTAACGGAAGCACATTACTGAGTCAGTGATGTGCTTCACATTGGCGGATGATTTTAATCTATTCTATGTGTAACCGGAAATTTGTAGGTTGGTGGAAGTTGAATTGGGATATAGCGTGGTGCAGTAGGTTTATTGTTAGCGTAAATACCGAAAAATGGAATTCAAATACGGTGTAGATCAGCTTACGATACCCTTGGCGATGCAACTGCTGGATGGCAGTATCCGGGGTGTCTTGCACCCGGAAGCGATTGAAAAAGTAAATCGATGTAGAGATCAGGTAGAATCCATCGTGCATTCGCAAAAGGCATTTTACGGGATAAATACGGGATTCGGCCCCCTGTGCGATACCCGAATATCTCCTGAAGCCGCCAACCAACTGCAGCATAACCTGCTCATCACGCATGCAGTGGGAGTGGGGAAACCCATTTCGAAGCGCTTGTCCAGGCTGATGCTGATTTTCAAGGTCCACGCCTTGTGCCAGGGCTATTCCGGCATTCGCCTGAAGGTGATCGAGCGGCTACTTTACTTCATCGAACAGGATTTAATTCCCGTTGTGCCCGAGCAGGGCTCCGTAGGGGCTTCCGGAGATTTGGCTCCGTTGGCTCATTTGTTTTTGCCGCTGATTGGGCAAGGCGAATTTTGGCAAAATGGAAGCCCCGTAGCAGCCCACACCGTATTGGCCGATTATTCGGTTCATCCGATTCGACTCAAGGCCAAAGAAGGGCTCGCACTCATTAACGGCACTCAATTTATACTGGCCTACGCAGCCGTCGGTCTTCATCGCATGGAATATCTACTCGATTTGGCGGATTTGGTGGGAGCGATGAGCCTGGAGGGGTTTCGGGGAAGCTCCGCTCCCTTCAAGGAGGCACTGCACCAACTTCGCCCCTTCAAGGGAACGATTCAGGTAGCCGAACGCATGCGAATGTTTCTTCGGGGGTCGGAAAACCTGGAACTCCACAAGGATTGCGACCGGGTGCAAGATCCGTATTCCATTCGGTGCATTCCTCAGGTGCACGGGGCCTCCCGAAATGCCTACACACATCTGCTCGAATTGGTGGAAATTGAAATGAATTCCGTAACGGACAATCCCATTATCATTAGTGAGGAAGCGGTGATTTCGGGCGGCAACTTTCACGGCCAGCCCCTGGCTATGGCTATCGATTATGCCGCAGTTGCGGCTTCGGAAATCGGGAATATATCCGATCGTCGGTGTTATTTATTATTGGAGGGGAAATACGGGCTGCCCAGGCTATTGGTTGAAGAAAGTGGATTGAACTCTGGATTAATGATTCCACAATACACAACCGCGGCACTGGTGAGTGAGAATAAGTCCCTGTGTTTCCCGGCATCCTGCGATAGTATCCCCACTTCTCTAGGGCAGGAGGACCACGTGTCGATGGGGAGTATTTCCGGACGTAAATTCATGCAGATCGTAGAGAATGTCGAAAAGATTCTCGCAATCGAACTCTTGTATGCCTCCCAGGCCCTGGAATTTCGACGACCACACAAATGCTCGGCTCTACTCGAAACGAACTTTCGATTGATTCGGGAAAAAGTGGCCAAGCTCGAAGAAGATCGCTTGCTAAAAGGGGATATAGACACCTTAATCAGGATGGTGCGGGAGCGGGTATTCGTAGTTGGTTAGTGTTTGGTGCTTTTGAATGTAGTCTTTTGATCAAACTGAACTAAGATTGATATTTCATGAATTTCCAAGAAAAGATCCTTCGGGGAATACCCCGTGAATTACCTCCTCCGAGAACGGTAGTAAGTAGTGCACAGCGAGCGCCCAAACGGAAAGACATTCTGAGCACGTCGGAAAAGCGTCTAGCCATTCGCAATGCGCTGCGCTATTTCCCGGAGGCCTGGCACGCCGAATTAGCGCCGGAATTCGCAAGGGAATTACTGGACTATGGCCGTATCTATATGTACCGCTTCAAGCCCGATTACGAGCTATTTGCCAGGCCGATCACGGAGTATCCGGCCAGATCGTTGCAGGCAGCGGCGATCATGTTGATGATTCAGAACAACCTCGACCCGAAGGTAGCGCAGCATCCGGAAGAATTGATTACCTACGGAGGTAACGGAGCCGTATTTCAGAATTGGGCGCAGTATTTGCTGGTCATGCAGTACCTGGCGACTATATCCGACGAGCAGACCCTGCATCTGTATTCCGGGCATCCGCTGGGCGTGTTTCCCTCTACTCCGGATGCCCCGCGAGTGGTTCTTACCAATGGCATGATGATCCCGAACTATTCCAAACCCGACGATTGGGAGCGGTATAATGCGTTGGGCGTCACTCAATACGGACAAATGACGGCGGGTTCCTTCATGTATATCGGTCCGCAGGGCATTGTGCACGGTACGACGATCACTCTGATGAATGCCTTTCGGAAAATCCTGAAACCCGATGAGACCCCTAGGGGTAAAATCTTTTTGACCTCCGGATTAGGCGGGATGAGTGGTGCACAACCCAAAGCGGGCAACATCGTGGGCTGTATTACGGTGTGTGCAGAGGTAAACCCCGCAGCGGCCAGAAAGCGATTCGAGCAAGGCTGGGTAGATGTGCTGGTGGAGCGGATGGAGGCGTTGATCCAATTAGTAAAGGAGGCTCAAGCCCACAATCGGGTTATTTCCATCGCTTACCTGGGCAACATCGTGGAAGTGTGGGAGCGCTTCGACGCAGAAAATATGCTCGTCCACGTCGGCTCCGACCAGACCTC
This sequence comes from uncultured Saprospiraceae bacterium, assembly GCA_964504335.1. Taxonomy (GTDB): domain Bacteria; phylum Bacteroidota; class Bacteroidia; order Chitinophagales; family Saprospiraceae; genus CAZDET01. The sequence goes on along the minus strand of CAZDET010000025.1, from coordinate 4,642 downwards.
TCTGCACAACCCCTGGTCGGGAGGGTACTATCCGATTGGTACATCCTACGAGGAGGCGAATCAACTCATCAGGGAACAGCCCGAACGCTTTAAAGAGCTGGTACGGGCCAGCCTGCGGCGCCAGGTAGCCGCCATTAATCGCCATGCGACTAAGGGCACCTATTTTTTTGATTACGGCAATGCATTTTTACTGGAAAGCGCACGCGCCGGAGCGGATGTGCTCGCGGAAAATCAAGTAGACTTCAAGTATGCATCGTATGTACAAGATATCTTGGGGCCCTTGTGTTTCGATTTTGGCTTTGGTCCGTTCCGCTGGGTGTGTACCTCCGGGAATCCGGCCGATTTGGACCGGACCGACCATATTGCCGAAGCCGTTTTGGAAGACTTGATAACGCGGGCACCCTCCGAAATCCAAATGCAGCTTCGAGATAATATTCAATGGGTCAAAGCGGCTAAGCAGAATCAGCTGGTGGTGGGATCTCAGGCTCGTATTTTGTATGCCGATGCCGAGGGCCGCATCGAGATTGCCCAGGCTTTCAACCGAGCCATTGCAAAGGGGGAGATCGGACCGGTGGTGCTGGGGCGCGATCACCACGATGTGAGCGGGACGGATTCCCCCTACCGGGAGACATCCAATATTTACGACGGAAGCAAATTCACCGCCGATATGGCTATCCACAACGTAGTAGGCGATAGTTTCAGGGGGGCAAGTTGGGTATCCATCCACAACGGTGGGGGAGTGGGCTGGGGAGAAGTGATCAACGGCGGCTTCGGCCTGCTGCTCGACGGGACGCCGCAGGCCGCTGAACGGCTGCAGCGCATGTTGTTTTTCGATGTCCACAATGGGATTGCACGCCGGAGCTGGGCCCGAAACCCCAACGCCAGGTTTGCAATCGAACGAGCGATGGAAAATACGCCTGTTCTAAAAGTGACCCTGCCGAATATTGTAGACGAGGGCATTTTGAACGAACTGTTTTAAAGAGAAGCTGCGAGTAGGGTTAATTGTAAACTGCACGGAAGGGGAGATTGAATCAAGACCGAACGTATGAAATCGCTGTTTAAGAATATCAAGGAACTTGTCCAGGTTCGCCGCGCACCCATTTCCTTTGTTAAAGGACCAGATATGCGGGAGCTTCCGACTATCCAAAATGCGTTCCTGGTTGTTCGGGATGGGAAAATTGTCGATTTCGGCTCTATGAATCATTGCCCGACCGAGCCGATGGAGGAGGTCATCGATCTTTCGGGGCGCATGGTGTTACCTACCTGGTGCGACTCCCACACCCACATCGTATACGCCGGCAACCGGGAACGAGAGTTTGTCGATCGAATACAGGGGGCGAGCTACGAAGAAATCGCCCGGCGCGGCGGTGGCATCCTGAATTCCGCAAAAATATTGCAGCAAACCTCCGAGGCCGCCCTCTACGAGCAGAGCAGGAAGCGATTGGAGGAGGTCATCCAATTGGGTACGGGAGCCATCGAAATTAAATCCGGATACGGTCTGACACCGGAGGCGGAATTGAAAATGCTTCGGGTAATCAAACGTCTGAAAAAAGACTATCCCATTACGATTAGAGCCACCTTTTTGGCGGCCCACGCGCTTCCGGCCGCCTACAAAACAAGGAGGGCTGCATTCATCGATACGATGATCAATGAGGTGTTGCCGGTGGTAGCAGAAGAACGACTGGCAGCGTTTATCGATGTATTCTGTGAAACGGGCTACTTCACGGTAGAGGATACGGATCGAATCCTGGACGCGGGTCAGAAATACGGATTAATTCCCAAAATCCACGTCAATCAGTTTTCGGCGATCGGCGGGGTGCAGAAAGGGGTGGAATACGGTGCGCGCTCGGTCGATCATCTGGAAATCATGCGGGAGGAAGATGTGGAGGTACTATCAGATACAGCCACCATGCCGGTAGCCCTGCCTGGTTGTTCGTATTTTTTGGGAATTCCCTACACGCCGGCCCGGATGATGATCGGAAAGGGGTTACCGCTGGCGCTTGCCAGCGATTTCAATCCTGGTTCTGCTCCTTCCGGAAATATGAATTTCGTACTTTCCACGGCTTGTATTAAGATGCATCTGACCCCCGAGGAGGCCATTAATGCCGCTACGATCAATGGAGCTTACGCCATGGGCGTGGAGGATGAACTGGGCAGTATATCGATCGGGAAAAAGGCGAACTTGTTGGTCACGAAGCCCATCAGCTCCTATGCCTACTTGCCCTATTCCTTTGGAATACCGCAGATCGAGCAAGTATACCTGGAAGGAGTTAAATGGAACAACCCGAGCTAACGTGGAAGCATTCAATCATTACAAACCACCCCGCGCCTCCAATTGGGTTGGCCGAAAGGCCGGGCCTGCAGCCGGTATCCAATACTGGCATCAGGCTGTTCGATTGTGTAACTTTTACGATCCGTTGCAGGAGTACGACTCTTCGGAGGTTGCCCTGCTTGGGTATGCCTGCGATGAGGGCGTCCGGAGAAACCAAGGTAGAATTGGAGCCCAAGATGGACCGCTTGCCATCCGCTCCCGACTGGCTAAACTAAGCTACCACGTAAAGGGCCGGAAGGTGGCCGATTACGGTGATGTTCATTGTCCGGATCAACAACTGGAAGCCAGTCAGGAGCAATTAGCCAGCTTTGTTTACCGGCTGATCAGCAACGGGCGCTTTCCAATTGTCTTGGGAGGGGGGCACGATGTGGCCTACGGTCATTTTAAAGGAATTTGGCGAGCGATTAAAGATGCTCCCAGTCGCAAAGTCGGCATTATCAATTTCGATGCCCATTTCGATTTGCGGCCCCTCGAATCCACGGGGCATTCGGGTACTCCGTTTTACCAGATATTGACCGAATTCAAACCTGCGGTCGACTACGTAGTTATCGGCATCCAGCCGTCGGCCAATACGGAGGAGTTGTTCGAGATCGCCAAATCCAAACAGGTTAACTACTTCAATAGCTTTGATTGCGAATTGGTAAATGTGGAAGCCATTATCAACCAATTGACCCCCTTCATTCAAAAAAATGATTATTTGTATGTCACCATTGACATGGATGGGTTTTCGTTGGCCGTGGCTCCGGGTGTGAGTGCTCCTTCGCCATTGGGCTTTTTACCGAATTTTGTGTTCAAGGTCCTTCGTTACCTGCTGAATACCCAGAAGGTTATTGCCTGTGATATTGCGGAAGTTAACCCGAAGTACGATCTGGATAATGCTACGGCAAACCTGGCGGCCCGCCTGGTAGATTGGATCGTGTTATCCAGATAAATTGGATCAAAATGCCTCTGCCACATTCGCATAGTAATTGCTGGTGCGCTTTCCGAATCCATAGTCGAAGCGCAGGTTGAGATCTTCGGTTCTATCGATCAGGAAGCGCAGCCCGAAGCCGACGCTCGGCCTGAAGGCATCGAGGCGGAAGTCGCCGATGCGCCGGGCGACATCGCCGGCACCGGCAAACACAACGCCTCCGAATCGATCCCACAACGGGAAGCGGTATTCCGCCTGGAAGGCCACCAGGTGATTGTCGATAAACCGCCCTTCGTAGTAGCCGCGCATCAGTTCTCCGCCTCCCAGGGCGCTGAGTTCGTTGAGTGGAACATCCTGGAAAGAAAAGGACGACATAAGCTGAAAGGCCAGCACCCGTCGGGGGCTGCCCAGGGAGATGAACTTTCGCAGGTCGAGGCGCGTCAGTTGAAAGCGGTGCGTTCCGCCAAGCGCCTCTTCGTAGAACCCGTGGGTGAGTTGAGCGAACCACCCGGTGTGAGCAGTAAGGATATTGTCGCGGCTGTCGTAAACAAGCGCGAGCTGGGCGCCGACGGAAGTCGAACCGGTAGCACCGGAGATGCCGCTGTTTTGCAGGCGGCTTTCGTCTTCAAATCGCAGATTGCCCACGTGGTTGTACCGAATTCCCGCTCCGAGAAAAAGGTGGCTTTGACCGATTTGCTTGAGTAAGATAGGCTCAATCAACACTTGGGTAAACGTGTATTCCTCTTCGTTGGATTCCAGGCTGTTGCGCCCCAGGCCGTAGTAGAGCTGCGGGAAGAGTTGCAAGGTCAGGTTGCCTATAAGCATCCAGCGTTCCTGATTGAAGAACACTTCATAACCCGACCAAAGTATTGCCTGGTTATTGAGAGTATAGGTGAGCGAAATGGGGATGTTGGAGGTACGCGTCTCCGGCCCGGAGCGGCGAAATTTAAACAGCGTCTTGGCACCCGCACCGAATTCGATGCTGGTCTCCGGAGAGAAGGCCACCAATGGGGTGATGATGATTCGGGCCGGGTAGATGGAACTATCCTCTGCAACGGCGCTTTGATTTAGTGGAACGGTGAAAAAGTCGACGAGCTGATCGATGAATTGGGCCTTTAATCCAGTAGGGAACAGGAAGCAGGTGGCAACCAGAAGCGCGAATACCGGAACTGCCAGGCGCTCCCGAATAGTGTGGTCTCGGTTCATCATGTGTTGAACTTACTTAATGAAAAGGCTTTTGGACGGTATGTAGTTGTATGGGTAACTCATTGTTCGTCGATTGAAACTAGCCGGTCGTCCGGTAGATGCGTCCTAATGCCGGGAACCCTCATACATTTAAAAAAAGCGGTTCTCTGACAATTTTCGTGGTTATATCGACACAAATCCTCTGCCTTCAATCC
>CAZDET010000024.1:46221-67467 GCA_964504335.1 uncultured Saprospiraceae bacterium | reverse complement strand
ATGGATCGTGCGTAATTATCCATCCCTCCTTCTTCAATGCTTCGACCACTACATCATGATGACAAAAGACTAATGACTGTAATTTCCAGCCTCTTTTCAAGAACGCCTGCGCATCCTCCCATCGATTCGTCAATACATTTCCAGATTGGCAACTCTTTTAACTGAAAAGAGACGTGGAACGTCGTAGCATTTATCAGCAAATCGAATCATTGGCCCATTCCATTAGTACATCGGCACATTCATCACAGCATCAGACCATCATACCATCACACAATCAGAACATTCCCCAAATCAAATATTCCTTACCTTCGCCCCCTGTTTTAACCAACCAATCTTATGGCATCCATCCGCATTCGTTCCGCCCTGGTCTCTGTGTTTCACAAGGAGGGGCTGGAGGCGATTTTACCGCTATTGCACGAGCTAGACATTCAACTGTACAGTACCGGAGGTACGCAGCGGTTCATTGAAGAAATGGGCCTGCCCGTACTGACCGTTGAGGAACTGACTACCTATCCCTCCATTCTGGATGGGCGGGTGAAGACTCTGCATCCGAAAGTATTCGGTGGTATTCTGGCGCAGCGGAACGAGGCACACCGGCAGCAGTTGCAGCAGTATGCGATCCCGGAGATTGATCTCGTGATTGTCGATTTGTATCCCTTCGAAGAAACCGTTGCCAGCACTACCGACGAAGCGGCCATCATCGAAAAAATCGATATCGGAGGGATTGCCCTCATTCGGGCCGCGGCCAAAAACTACCGGGACGTGCTGATTATTCCTTCCCGGGCGGATTATCCGACACTGGAACAACTCCTACGCGACAAACAGGGGCATTCCGACCTGGAGGATCGACAAGCGCTGGCCCGTCGGGCCTTCGCGATCAGCAGCCATTATGATACTGCCATTTTTAATTACTTCAACAGCGACGCCCACGAGCCGGCTTTTAAGCAGAGCATCCTGGGCGGCATGGCGCTGCGCTATGGCGAGAACCCACACCAACAGGGCATTTTCTACGGCGAATTGGAGCAGCAATTGCATAAGCATAGCGGTAAAGAGATCTCGTACAACAACCTAGTTGATATCGACGCCGCCATAGCTATCATGCGGGAATTCGCCGATACCGATCCGACTTTTGCAGTACTCAAGCATACGAACGCCTGTGGCGTGGCTACCCGCCCGACGATTCTGGAAGCCTGGAAGGCCGCCCTAGCCGGCGATCCGGTGTCTGCGTTCGGGGGCATCCTCATCGCCAACCGGCCCATCGACCGGCCCACCGCCGAAGCGATCAACGAGTTGTTTTACGAAGTACTCATCGCGCCATCCTTTGAGTCTGACGCGTTGGAGTTGCTCCAGCAGAAGAAAAAGCGCATCCTCCTACAGTATAACAGCCTGGACGTACCCACCAAAAGTTTTAAGAGCCTCCTCAACGGCGTCATTGAAATGGACACCGATCTGCGCACTGAGGGCCAGGCCGATCTAAAAACTACCACCGAGCGAGAGCCGACCGACACAGAGGTCCGCGATCTGTTGTTTGCCAACAAATGTGTCAAGCAACTGAAATCGAACGCCATTGCCCTCGTCAAAAACGAACAGCTGATCGGTATGGGCTGCGGCCAAACCTCCCGGGTGGATGCGTTGAAGCAGGCCATTCAGAAAGCCACTGCTTTTCAATTTGACCTCGCGGGAGCGGTGATGGCTTCCGACGCCTTCTTCCCCTTCCCCGACTGCGTCGAAATCGCCGATCAGGCGGGCATCTGCGCCGTCATCCAACCCGGCGGCTCCATTCGCGACCAGGAAAGCACCGACTACTGCAATGCCCACGGCATGGCGATGGTGCTGACGGGGGTGAGGCATTTTAAGCATTGACCTATTAGACCTTTAGCCTTTTGATCTTTAGGTTTCCATATGAGTCGATGCAAATTTTTCTAAATATCTAATAGCCTAAAAATCTATTTTTCCCAATTCCAACTCAACCAAACATGCAACGAATTCTGCTCCTCTGCTACCTTCTCCTCCCCGGAGTCATCTTTGCCCAACTGCGGACCCCTGGCGAATTCCTGCCACACGAGCTCGGCGAAACCTTTACTCCTCACCATCTACTGGTCGATTATTTCGAGTACGTAGCGGAGAACAGCGCTCAGGTACAACTCATCGAGTACGGCCGGACAAATGAGCAGCGACCGCTCTTGCTAGCCTTTGCGAGTACGGCGGAAAACCTCAATCAACTGGAAGCCATCCGCACGAATCACCTGCGCCGGGTCGGCTTACTTGAAGGGAGCCCTGACCCAAGTCTCGACCGGGCGATTGTGTGGCTGAGTTTTAGTGTGCACGGCAACGAAGCTGCCGGATCGGAGGCAAGTATGGGCGTGTTGTATGATCTGGCCAATACCAACGACCCACGCACCCAGCAGTGGCTGGAGAATACTATTATCATTTTAGACCCCTCGGTCAATCCCGATGGCTATTCGCGCTATACCCATTGGTACCGGGGCGTGGCCAATCAAATTCCCAATGCCGCTCCTTTTGTGCAAGAGCACCGGGAGCCCTGGCCGGGCGGGCGCGTCAATCACTATCTCTTCGATCTCAACCGCGACTGGGCCTGGCAGACGCAGGTGGAATCCCGCCAGCGCATTGTACAGTATCAACAGTGGTTTCCCCATATTCACGCGGATCTGCACGAGCAATACTATACGAATCCCTACTATTTCGCACCCGCTGCGCGCCCCTATCATCAATACATCACCGGCTGGCAGGCTGATTTTCAAAAAGAGATCGGCAGCAACCACGCCAAATACTTCGACCGCGAAGGCTGGCTGTACTTCACCAAGGAGCGCTTCGACCTCTTCTATCCAAGTTACGGAGATACCTACCCCACTTTCACCGGAGCCATTGGAATGACCTACGAACAGGGCGGACACAGCCGCGGTGGCCGAGCCATCGAATTGCCGACCGGCGACACACTCACCCTCAACGACCGCGTGGCCCATCACCGCACTACGGCACTGAGCACGGTGGAAATTGCTAGCCTAAACCTGGAGCGTCTGCAACAAAACTTCACCGAATATTTTCAAAACGCCCAGGACAATCCCTCCGGACCGTTCAAGAGCTACGTCATAAAAGCCGATGTGGCACCGGATCGCGTACGAGCCCTCATGCTGCTACTCGACCGCAACGGCATTCAGTATGGCCGCCTGGGTAATAGCCGCTCACTTAGTGCCTTCGATTACACTACCGGTAGAACTACCACAGCCAACCTCACCTCTGATGACCTCGTGATTAGCGCTTACCAACCGCTATCCGTACTCACCCAAGTGCTACTCGATCCGCGATCGGAACTGGAAGATAGCCTGACGTATGATATCACTGCCTGGTCGCTGCCCTACGCCTACGGGCTACAGGCCTACGCGACCGGCGAGCGGATCGATCCGGCGCCCATGCCGGAGGAAATGAGCCAGGATGCACCAGCCTTTGATGAATCGGCCTATGCCTATGCCATCCGCTGGCACTCCGTAGCCGATGCCCGGCTGCTCGCCCAACTGCTCGCTGCCGGGGTCCAGGTGCGTACCACTACCCGCACCCTGGAATCGGGAGGCTATTCCTTCGATCCGGGAACAATCGTTATCACCCGGGCCGATAATCGGAAAGTAGAAGGCTTTTCCGGTACTGTCCGCCGGCTTGCCGAAGTGAATGGACAGGAGGTGTATTCGCTTCAAACGGGCCTAAGTGACAGCGGCCCCGACATTGGATCAGACGGTCTGGAGCTGATTAGCGCCCCCAACGTGGCCGTCGTAGCCGGCGAATCGGTATCTCCCAATAGCTTCGGACAGGTCTGGTATTACATGGAGCAGGATTTGGGATATCCCATCCATGTGCTGTACGACTCCGATCTGCCGGGTGATCTTTCTAACGTCGATGTCCTCATTTTGCCAGAAGGTAACTACGGTCTATCGGAGGCTAATATGGAGGCTATGAGTCGCTGGGTGCAAGGAGGTGGTAAATTGATCCCAATTGGTTCTGCGCTCAATGCCTTTACCAAATACAGCACGTTCGGCCTGAAGCGGAAAAATGGAAACGGCGACTCCGAAAATGCAGATACGACCGACCAACTGGAAGATTACGGGGGCCAGGAACGCCGCTACATCAGCAATACAACAGCGGGTGCCATCTACGAAGTAACGATGGACGAAAGCCACCCGCTGTCCTATGGAATTGGTCCTAAATACTTCTCGCTGAAAACCGGTTCGCGCAGTTTCCAGTTTCTCGACCGCGGCTGGAATGCCGGCACAATTGGCGCCGATCCCTTGATCAGCGGATTTGTCGGAGAGAAAGCCCAGGAGCGCTTCCGCAATAGCCTGACTTTTGGTATCGAAGAGAAGGGCAGAGGGCAGGTCATTTACCTGGTCGACAACCCACTCTACCGCGGATTCTGGGAAAACGGGAAATTCTTGTTCAGCAACGCCCTTTTTATGGTGCGGTAGAAACGACCTCCGGAAACAACGCTGCCAGTCCGGCTGCGGAAGCGGCACAAATGCCCCGCTCCGTGATGAGTCCCGTCACTAATCGGGCGGGAGTAACGTCGAAGCCGTAATTCCGAACCGGACTGTCGGCGGGGCAGATCAATTCAGCACCTACGTGGCTTACCTCCTCAGGGGCACGCTCTTCGATGGGGATGTCACGCAGGCCGTCTTCGATGCTCCAATCAATGGTAGTCGAAGGTAGCGCTACGTAAAAGGGCACTCCATTGTCTTTTGCTGCCAGGGCCTTCAGGTAAGTGCCGATCTTATTGGCCACATCTCCCCGGCGGGTCGTACGATCCGTGCCGACGATGACCAGGTCCACCATACCGTGTTGCATGAGGTGGCCGCCTGTATTATCGACGATCACCGTGTGGGCCACCCCTTGCTGGCCGAGTTCGAAAGCCGTGATGCGACTACCCTGAAGCCTCGGACGGGTTTCATCCACCCACACATGCACCGGAATACCCGCTGCCTGCGCGGCATAAATCGGCGCCGTGGCTGTACCGTGGTCAATACAGGCCATCCAACCGGCATTGCAATGCGTGAGGATGTGCACGGGCGCTCCCTTTTTTCGATCCGCTACCTCCTTGATCAATTGCAACCCGTGCTGACCGATGCGACGGCACTGCTCGACGCTCTCATCTGCCAACTCCGTTGCAACCGACCGGGTAATGGCCACTGCCTCTTCTAAACCACCAGCCTGGAGCGCCCGCTCCAGGCTCTTCCGGGTGGCGTGAAACAAATCCACTGCTGTCGGACGCGTGGCATTCAGTTGTCGAGCCGCCGCTTGCAGATCCGCCTGCCAGGAAGCAGGCGCTGCGGCCTGCGCGGCCCGATACATGCCATAGGCAGCGGTGGCGCCGATGAGCGGTGCTCCCCGAACGTGCATCTCGCGAATGGCTCTTGCCGTGGCTGCCAAATCGGGCAATTGTTCGACAACCAGATCGTGCGGCAATTGCCGCTGATCGATGATGAATAGTTGATCGTTCGCATCGAGCCAGATCGTCCGATGCTGTTTTCCGTTTAGTAACATACTCCGAGTTGTTCGAACGCGAAGATAGGACTCGTTCGGAACATGAGCGGGCCACCAGTCGGCGAGCCAACTGTCGGGCCGGGCCGGCCGCACACCATATACGTGGGTGGGAAATGCCCGCCCGCCTTTCCTGCCTACCTTTTGGGGTACACAGGCAGCCCAAGCGTACACCCGCACGCAACTGCCCATATGATCAACGGCCGCTCAAAAAAAAATATACACCTTGGATGTTTTCCTGCCGAGAAGGCAAGGAGTGAGATTGGTTTGCCTAAGATCGGTTTTTTCGGAATACCAGTCAAGCCCTTAATGCCATCAACCATCCCATTTTTGGAGTGATGCTATCGCCCTAATTTGTAGGTGATCGAATTGGTATTTCGCAAAATATTGCCCATCTTTGAGAAGCGACAATTCACTAGCGCGGGCTACTGTTTCGCGCAGCCACTCCTCCTTTAGCATCATCGGACCACTCGCCCCTCTTAAACCTGATAGATTGCTATGTGCTCAAGTGTCCACATTACGGCTAAATACCTAACCATCTTTCTGTGTTTCGGTGTTTTTTTACTGGCAAGACCGACGCAGGCACAATCCGTTCCGTTTACGAACTTGGATCTGCGATCGGTCCGAACCATGGCCGAACAACAGGATAAGCTGTTCTTCCTGTATTTCAGCGCCGATTGGTGCATGCCCTGCCGCTGGATGGCGGAGCATACCTTTACCGACCCGCGTGTCGTCGATTACGTTAAAATGCACTATTTACCCGTTTTGGTCGACGTTGATCAGCGAAACCGGCAACACCTCCAGGAGCAGTTTTCCGTAAAAATGCTTCCGACGCTTCTGTTCTTCAGTACCGAAGGTAAGCTGATCGGCCGGGTGGAAACCGCCATCGGCCCGACTGCGCTACTCGATTCATTACGCCGACTAAATGTGGCAGCCAATCACCGACTACCCGTCCAGGCTGCCTCAAGGATAGCCGAGCAGCACCTCGCCGTGGCTCCGCAACCGATAATCCACTTCACGGCACCCAGTCTGGAGCGCGATGCAGTACCAATCAATTCGCGACCTCTGATTACCAATCACAATACGCAATTAAACAGTCGAAGCGGCGAAGTTTACACCATCGTTACCAAGCAGGTGTCCGATCTGCTGACTGCCCAACAGGAAGCAGCCGCCATCGATTTGAAATACGGCTACCCCAGTAGTATCCGGGCCGTTCAGCATACCGGGCAACTCGCCTACCAGGTCATTGTAGGTCGATTTAACCTTCGGTCCGAAGCGCGGGAATTTCTCACCTACCTCAACCGAAATGACATCATTGGGGAGATCGTTTCTCTTCCGGCAGAATCGGAGTAGTCACTTCTTCCTCTTCTTTTTCAAATCGGTGGGCCCGGCGCACTACCTTCACCGCGTTGGAAGCAGGCATTACCGGGCTGCCTCTCCACTTGGCGTAGACATAGGTGAATTCCGCTCCTAAGAAAAGGATCTGAGAGTTGTAGTAGGTCCAAACCAACAATGTGATCAGGGCAGCTGCCGTCCCGTAGGTAGAGGAAAAGTTGCTGTTTCCGATGTACAAGCCAATCAAGGACTTTCCAATCAAAAACAGGAAGGCTGTGAACAGTCCTCCGATAACCGTATGGCCCCACCGGACTTTGGCGTCCGGCAAAAACTTGAACAAGAGTGAAAAAATAATTCCGGTTACCGCCAGCGAAAAGATATACGTATACAGTGTGAGGTAAATTTTGTTTGTTCCTGGAAGTAGCTCGGCTATGCGCTCGGCAAAGCCGGAAATGAAGGCGTTTACCGCCAAAGTAACCAGAAATAAAAAGCCTAAACCAAGCGCAAAAGAGAACGACAATACCCGGTTAAAAATTAAAAACAGGATATTATTCTCTGGTCGTGGCTCGATTTCCCACACGCGGTTGAGGCTGTTTTTCAAGGCATTGAACACACCTGTAGCTCCCAGGATGAGCGTTCCAATGCCAATAATAGTTGCCAGCAGGGATTGATCCGACACATGGGCATTGCTCACGATATTCTCCAGGTTTTCCGCCGCCCTGGTTCCAAGCAAATCACTTAGCTGTTCGAAAATTTTGCCCTGCACCGCTTGATCGCCCAGAAAATAGCCGGCCACCGCGATTATGATCACGAGCAGCGGTGCGAAGGAAAACACCGTATAATAGGCCAGCGAAGCCCCTAAAATGAAGGCATCATCCTGGCTGTAATTTTGAAATACCTCCTTGAAAAAGCGAATAATTGTTTGCCACCAGTTGGGCATTTTCATAACGGAAATCATTTTTGATTCTACGAGAGCTTCTATTTTGCAATAACCCCAAGGGATTGAAAAGTTCAATAACCATCGCGGCAAGACGAGGCTCCGGACCAAAAATCGAACACAACCATCGATGAATAATCAACTGCTCACTCGAATCGTTCTCAAAGTAGCGCTGGCATTTGCCATATTTGCGGGCCTTTACCTGGCCCGACCGTTTCTGATGACCTTCTCCATTTCCGGGTTGCTGGCCATGCTATTCGACCCCCTGCACAGCCGCATCGAACGCATCGGAATAGGACGACTGTGGGCCACCACCGCCTGCATGGCCATTTTGGTGAGTTGCTTTCTGCTGATTGGCATTTTGCTAGGTGGTCAGATCGCCAATTTCATAGAAAAATGGCCTAGTTTCAAACAGGAAGCCATCGCTAAATTTGAAGAACTACGCGACCAGGTGGAGGAACAGCTCGGCTGGGATGCCTCCGGCGATCCGGCACCGGCCGGTGATGCCCCCGATGAATCGCCATCCAGAAGCCTTTCTCCTACTCTGAATACGCTGGACAGTGCTCAGGTTACGGAGGTCTTCAATCGCATTTACGGCGTGGTGGGAGAGTTCCTGCTCATGTTCGTATATTTTGTATTTCTCCTCTCCGAAAAGTATCGCCTGCGCGCCTTTGTCATTCGCCGGTTTGCTCCCGAAAACCGAACGGAAGTGGAGCATACCATCGATCGCGTTCTTGCAGTAGCTCAGAAATACCTGCAGGGTCGACTTTTTTTGATGCTTCTCCTGGGCGTTATATACTGCCTGTGTTTCAGCCTGATTGGCATCCGCAATGGGTTATTTATCGGTGTGTTGGCGGCCCTTTTATCCATCATTCCCTACATTGGTAATATCCTCGGGGGAGCGCTGGCAGTAGGTTTGGCCTTACTTTCCGGCTCGGATCTCTCGCAGGCGCTCTGGATCATCGGCATCATGTCGGCGGCACAAGTTGTGGAAAACTACATTCTCGATCCGTTAGTGCTGGGCCACAGTGTATCCATAAATCCGCTGGCGACCGTAATCATCCTTATCGTTTTTCTCATTCTCTGGGGCCCCATTGGAGCAATCGTATCCATTCCCATTTTGGGTATTGCCCGCATCGTGTTCAACCAGATACCGGGAATGGCCGACTACGGATTTTTAGTTGGAGAAGAAGCGGTCGTAAAAGACGCTTGAAGGCTTTCGGGGAAAATTGTAGCTTACCCATCTATGAACGTGATTTACCACCCGGTTTCCCAGACCCACAACACGGGTTTGCACCCCGAACATCCGGATCGTATCCAGGTGCTTGCCAATCATTTCCAGCTGTCTGAAACGACCCCGCTACCGGCAGAATCCTACCTTTCGTTGGTACATAGCCCCGAGTACATCGACTTCATTCGCCAATGCTGCCTCCGGCAGCAGCCGATCGACGGCGACACGGTGACCAGTGCCGGCAGTTGGGAGGCCGCGCTCGGAGGGGTGGGCCTGGCGCTGCGAGCCGCCGAGCAGCAGGACTTTGCCCTGATTCGCCCACCGGGCCACCACGCCCATGCCAGCCGGACGGGCGGCTTTTGCCTGTTCAACAACATCGCTATCGCCGCCCAGCGGCTAGTCCGGGAAGCCGGGCAGCGGGTGGCAATCATCGATATCGATGGCCACTGCGGAGATGGTACTCAAACGATTTTTTGGGAATCCGACCAGGTACTTTTCATTTCCCTACACCAGTATCCGGCTTTTCCCCAAACCGGCTTCATTCACGAAATCGGCGCGGGTGCCGGACGAGGATACACCATTAATATCCCGCTCCCTCCTGGTGCAGCCGACGACATCTTCCTGAACGCCATCGACCACATCCTGTCGATTCTTCACGAATTTAATCCCGATATACTCGGTATCTCCGCCGGGTTCGACGCTCACTGGAGCGACCCCCTGCTACAGTTACAATTTTCCAACCAAGGATTTTACGAGGCCGGGCACCGGCTAGGGGCCGAGTTTCCCCGTCGCTTTGCGGTCTTAGAAGGCGGTTACAACCGAGAGACCCTCCCCGGAGCCGTCGAGCACTTCCTGGCAGGCATCAACGGTGCAAAAGCGCCGACTTCCGGTTCGTCCACCATCTCCGGACTGCGCGTTTGGGAAACCTACGAAGCCCATCTATACGGTGCCCTCGGGAAGCTTCGGGAATTTTGGACGATGGTCTAGTTCGTTGGATCTTAGATTTTAGTTCGTTAGGTCTTGGTTCGTTAGTATTTTGAGCCTGCCACTTCTTTGTTGAAAGCCCTCCAAATCACAACCTAAAGAACTACCGTACTAACGAACTAAAACGACAACCATGCCCCGTCAACTCGACCGCCTCTTTCGGCCAAAGACCATTGCCCTGGTGGGTGGATCGCCGAAGGCGGACCGCCCCGGCTATCAGCTCGTGCAGCAACTGCTAGCCGGAGGATTTGAGGGTGAAGTGTACGTCGTTAACCCGAAATACGAGGAAGTGCAGGGCCTGCCTTGTTATTCCCGCCTGGACCAGGCCCCCGTGCCGCCGGATTTGGCAGTGGTCTGCACACCGTACAAGTACTTCGAACAGCTTGCCGAAGAAGCCGGGCAATTGCAGGTAGCCGGTATGCTCTTCCTAACTGGCGGGCCGGAAGACGACCGAGCAGCCAAAAACGACTTGTATGCCTCGCTGGTGCGCATCGGCCGTCAGTACCAGATGCACATTCTGGGACCCAACACGATAGGACTGATTCTTCCCCATCTTTTCGTGCGGGCTACCCTGTCGGATATTCCCGTACAGAAAGGCCATCTGGCCTTAATTACTCAAAGTGGGGCGCTCGGCCTGTCTATCCTCGATTGGGCAGCAGAGCGGCGCATCGGATTCAGTTGTTTTGCCAGTGTCGGGGCTGCAGTCGACCTCACCTTTGGCGACCTCATCGATTACCTCGGCACCGACGGGCACACGGCCTGTATTTTGCTTTATGTAGAAGAGTTGCGCCAGGTGCGGCGCTTCATGAGTGCCGCGCGGGCCTTCGCGCGTTCCAAGCCCATTCTGGTACTGAAATCAGGAGCCAGCCAAATGACCCACGTGCAACAATTGGAAAACCTCCGCATTCCCATCGAACGGGCGCTCGCCTACCAGGCCGCCTTCAAACGCGCCGGTATGCTGGAGGTGGAAATGATCGGCCAGCTTTTTAACTGCGCCCAAGCGCTGGCGACCCAGCCCCGCCCACTGGGGCCAAGCCTGGCCGTGGTGAGCAATGCAGCGGGCCCGGGGCTACTAGCTACCGATTACCTGAGCCGCCAGGGAGTGACGCCCTTTCGACCCAGCGAGCGCCTGCTGCAGGCGTTGACCGAAGGTGGGATCGTCCACCGCATTACCGGCCCGGCGCTGACGCTTTCGCGGGCGGGCGGGCCAGAGGATTACCGCCAGGCGCTAACGCATTGTCTGGCTTCCGACGAGGTCGATGGCGTCCTGGCCATCTACGCTCCGCAAATCCAAGGAGATTCCTTAGCCACCGCCCAGGTAGTCAGCGATGTGGCAAAGCAGACCAGTAAACCCATTTTAGCCAGCTGGATGGGCGAAGCCCACGTAGAAGCAGCACGCGAATTATTCGAAGAATCCAGCATCCCCAACTATCGATTTCCGGAGGAAGCGGCCGATACGTTCCTGCGCATCTACCACTACCACCGCAATCTCGAAATGATTCAGGAGACGCCTCCAGCAATCCCGCTTGAACAACACTTTTTTCAGCAAACCGTACAGGAAATCTTTGACCGGGCGCGGCAAAACCACCAACTGCGCCTATCGGAGGCTGAAACCCGACGCGTGCTCCAGGCCTATGATATTCCGGCCAATGAATTTAAAGTGGTGCGTTCTTCCCTCGAAGCCATCGAATTTGCCGAATCGGTGGGTTTTCCGGTAGTACTCAAAATATCTTCTCCTGAAATCGTCAACAAGCTGGAGATCGGCGCTGCGCGCCTCAACATCAATACGGCCATTGAAATCCAGGAAGCCTTCGAAACCATCTATGCCAATGCCCGGCAACACCACCCGGACGCCAATATTCAGGGCATCCTGGTGGAACGAATGATCCCCATCTCATTTGAATTATTGCTGGCCGGATACCACGATCCTACTTTTGGTCCCATGTTGCTTTTCGGTCGCGGTGGCCGAGCCGCCGAGTTCGATCCCGATATCTACATGGGCTTACCCCCCCTGAACATGGCCCTGGTCCGGCATCTGGTGGAGCGCACCCGCATTTACCAGCAATTAAAGGGCTCGAATACCGCTTCCTTCGAGGCATTGTATACCGTGATCGTGCGCTTCAGCTACCTCCTCGTCGACTTCCCAGAAATTTCGGAAATCAGTATCAACCCGCTACTTCTAGACGGCGATGGCGTGTTAGTGCTGGATGCAAACATTCGACTCGACGCGCTACAGCGATCAGATGCTAACGCCCGCAGCGAGCATCTGGCTATTTCGCCCTACCCCGCCCACCTTCGAACGGAGCGAACGCTCCGGGACGGCCGCGAGATAGTGCTGCGCCCCATCCGCCCCGAAGACGAACCCCTGGTTCAAGAAATGCTGGAACAATCGTCGGCCGAATCGCTGCGTGCACGCTTCTTCGGGCAGACCCCAAAAGTGGATCACCACTTTCTATCCCGCTTCACCCAAATTGATTACGATCGCGAAATTGCCATCGTGGCCCTAACCGAAGCTGAAAAGGGCCGATTCGAAATGATGGGCGTCGTCCGCCTGGTGGGCGACGCCTGGCGCGAAGGCGCTGAATACGCCATCTTCGTAGCCGATCCCTACCAGCGACTCGGGCTCGGCCGACTGCTCACAGAGTACATCCTGGAAGTTGCCAAAGAGATGAACATCGGCCGCGTGTACGCCACCGTTCTATCAACCAATAAGGGCATGGTGCACCTCTTCCGCGCCTTCAATTTTGAGCTGGAGCGAGAGGACTTTTCGACGTTTTTCGTGGAGAAGGTTATTTCCTAACAACCCCTTCACATATCTCTCCTTATTCATTTGGAAAACTTCTATACAAAAGGTAGTTTCGTCATGAAGGCTAATGCATACTAATTATTTGCTCCAATCCCGTATTTCCTGACATTAACTACATCTATCTATCTATGAAAAACCTCTACGTTTGGCCACCGGTGTTGCCAGGTGGCCTGCGCGAAGCAGCAATGCGCACCATCCTCGGAATGTGCTTGCTGTGCGCTTTTACTCCATCGTCTCACGCCCAGGACGTTATTCTGCAGGGATTTTACTGGAACTCCCATCCCGGCGACATTACCGACCAGGTCGATGGCGGCATCTGGTGGGATACCCTGGAGTTTGTCGCTCCCGAAATCGGCGCAGCCGGCTTCGCCACCGTTTGGACCCCACCTATGACCAAGAGCTTCGCCGGCCGCTTCGACATGGGCTATGGCCCCTACGACTATTTCGACCTCGGCGAATTTGATAGTAAGGGCACCGTGCGCACCCGGCACGGCAACCGGACGGAGCTGGAGAACATGATTGCCGCCCTGCACGCCAACGGCGTGCGCGTCATGGCCGACGTAGTGCTCAACCACCGCGCCGGAGGCGACGCACAGGCTCAGGAAGAAGCTGGACCCGATACCCGCTTCCTCGTCTTCAACCCTCCGAGCGGCCGCCTGCCGAGCGGGCCGGAGGATTTCCACCCCAACAACTTCCACAGTGACGAGAACCCGCCATTCCGCGATCCGATTTTCTTCGAGGACGTGTGTTACTTTAACAACCCAACCACCGACCCGCCCGAAAACCCCGACGGCACCATGGGCGAATGGTACTTTGGAGCCCCGAATAGTATCGGAGAAATGGGCGTCGACCTCATCGAGTGGGCGCGCTTCCTCGACTCCGTCGGTTTTGACGACCTGCGCCTCGACGCCGTCAAACACATCGAGCCGGACTACCTCGCCAAGTTCATCCTCGAAATGAGGCCGGGCGAACAGCCCTTTGCGCTCGGCGAATTTTTCGACTTCAATGCCGGAGCCATTGAATTTTATCACGCCTCCGTGGAAAATTCCTCCAACACCGGAGGGGATCAAAAGCCCGATCTGTCGATGTTCGACTTTCCGCTGCGCGGTTCCTTACAGGCGATCCTCAACGACGGCGCGGGTAATCAGGATCTCTTCCAGTCGCTGGGCGGAGCCGGACTCGTGTGGGGCAGCGCGCTGAGTGGCGACGATGTGGTCACTTGGCTCGATACCCACGACACTGATCGCACCGGGCTGGTGGAGGATTCCGAAGGCTGCCAGATCCCCTTCGGTAATGGCTGCCTGCGCCTCGAGACCCTCGACGATCACAATCCTATCTTTCAGGACAAGGAAGACATGGGCTACCCCGTATTAATGGCCGGCGAAGGCCGCCCCATCGTGTTCTGGAAAGACTTTTACTGGTTCGACCTGAGCGATGACATCACCTGGCAAATGGCGCTGAGAAAGGCTACGGCTACCGGTGCGTCTGACCATATCCAAAACATGAGTGGCTTTTGGCCACAGGATTTCCCCTACGATTTCGACAACAATGGCGGCAACATGTTTGCCATGCGCCGCGACGGCACCACCGGAGGCGTCAGCGACGGCATGGTGCTCGGATTGAACGACCACCCGAACAAAACCAACGCCGTTTTTGTCAATACGCCCTTTTCCAACAAATATCTGAAGGACTATTCCGACGGCTTCCTCTTCGAAACGACGGAAGCCTTTGGTGATTCCCGCGCCCTAATCAAGGCCGCTCCGCGCGACTACACCTGGTATGCCCCGACCGGGCTCTACCCCCAGCCACCGGATGCCCAGGGCAGCTTCTTCCAGATGGATGCCACGCCGGGCGGCTGCCCGCACTTTGTGGCCCTGCGCGTAGCCGACGCCAATAACTTCATCGTAAATGGCGCACCGATCGCACCCGGCGACGAAGTGGCCGTGAAAAATACGGCCGGCCAGGTCGTAGGCATCGGCCGTATCGGCCAGCGATTCCAGTGGGATGGTGCCCACGACATGATCATCGAAGTACTCGGTGCGCCCTCCGAAAACGGCATGAATGCCGGGGAAACCCTCCGATTGTTTGCATTCGATGCCAGCCTGGGCCAAGAAGTGGAAGTGGGCAGCCTGACCTACGCTCCCGGCGGCCAGGAGTTCAACTTCTCGCCCGACCGGCCCGACTCTCCCAATCGCAACGGCAATAACCCCTCCATCCTGGTGGCAACGACCGCAGGTGGGACCTTTACCTGTGCCGGCATTTCGCTGATCACCGGATTCAACTCCGATGCCTGTTCCATTCTCGATATCGTGGCGGGGCAACAATTCCCCTGCGACTTCGAAACCAATACGTACGCGCAAGAGGTCACCGTCACCTATCTCTCCGCACCGGCTGACGGCAGCCTGCACATCAATGGCATGAGCTTCCCCATCACCGGCAGCCCCCAAACAGTCCTGCTGGAGGGGCTGATTTCCGACGGCGCTCCGGTGGGGGTCATGGCTTCCTTCAACGCAGACTGCAGCTTTTCCAAGCCGGCCGTTTTCAACGCACCGCTGTCTTGTTCCGACCCTTTGAATTGCCAACAAAGCATTCCCAGCGATCCCACCTACAACGACGGCTGGGATAACTCCGACAACGACGGCAGTGGGTTTGGTAACTGGGTCCTGACTTCCCAGTTTAATAACCCTTCTACCGGCGGCCGATTCGTATTTACCTCCACGGATAATGGAAACGGCGACACCAACGGCGACGGGGATATCGACAATGCCGGCCGGGCCTGGGGGCTGTACGCCAATAGCGGGGATGTGTCCAATGCCGTGCGCCCCTTTACAGAAGCGTTGCAGGTGGGCGGTACCTTCTCGCTGGGCATGGACAACGGCTTCATCGATCTGGGTGGTACAATCGGTTTCGGGCTGCAAAACGCCAATGGCGAGAACCGTTTCCAATTCTTTTTCACTGGCGGCGCATCTACCTACCAATACACCGATGCCGGAAGTGGCGGAAATGCCCAGGAAATACCCGGACTGTTTTATACCGATCAGGGCCTGCGCTTTACCATCAAACTGACAAGCGCCGATACCTACGAGGCCAGCATCCTCCGGCTGGACGGTGGTACCATCTTTATGATCAGCGGGACCCTGGCAGCCGCCGGAGATATCACGCAAGTACGCCTCTTTAACGCCAATGCTGGATCGGGTGGTCAGTTCAATGCCTACTTCAGCGACCTGGAGATTTGCGCGCCACCACCGCCTTGCACCATTACCGGCCTCAGCGCTGGTGCTCAAACCGCCTGCCTGACAGCCACCAATGAGTACAGCCAAGAGGTAATTGTCACCTACGAAAATGCGCCCGAAATTGGGCAATTGGTGGTGAATGGGCAATTCTTCGAGATCACCGGTAGCCCACAGACAGTTGAATTAACCGAGCTCGATTCCGATGGCCAGCCGGTCGATGTGACCGTCTCTTTTTCTGCCGATCCTGAATGCCTCCTTTCGCAGCCGGCCCTATTTAATGCCCCGGAGGCCTGCCCGCCCTGTGATATATTGGACCTGACTGCATTGAGTCAATCTGCCTGTGTGTCGGCAACCAATGCGTATACCCAAGACATCCGCGTTACCTACCTCAATCCGCCTGCCAGCGGCGACTTGGTGGTCAATGGCCAGTCCTTCCCCATTACGGGCAGCCCGCAGATCATCACTTTAGTTGGGTTGGATTCGGATGGACAGCCGGTAAATGTAACCGCTTCGTTTTCTGAAGACCCGCAGTGTAGCATTTCGCAGAATAACCTATTCACCGCTCCGGAGGCTTGTCCGCCCTGTGCTATTCTGGACGTACAGGCAGGCACTCAAAAGGCCTGCCTCCCGCTCACCAATACCTTCAGCCAGGAATTGATCATTACCTACCAGAATCCGCCGGCCGAAGGGTTCCTGAATGTTAACGGCCAGCTGTTTGCCATTACCGGCAGCCCGCAGACCGTCTTACTTGGCGGCTTGAACTCCGACGGTGGTGCCGTCGATGTTGCCGTAAACTTTACGAATGAACCTACCTGTCAGCTCTCCGCCAATGCCCTGTTCACCGCTCCAACGGCCTGCTTTGCCGCTTCCGATTGCCAAAGCGATAATTCCTCCAACGAAGTCTACTTCGATGGTTGGCAAAATGGCGACAACGGCGGTAGCGGCTTCGCTCCCTGGGTACTGGCCACCAATAACAACAACCCCTCTACCGGCGGCCATTTCCGCTTCACCTCTACGAATAATGGAAACGGCGACGCCAACGGCGACGGCGACATCGATGTAAATGGAACCGCGCTCGGGTTGTACGCTAATTCAGGGGATCTGTCCGAGGCCACCCGACCATTCGCACTGCCACTTACGCCAAATACGCAACTATCTTTTGGCTTCGACAACGGATTTATCGACATAGGCGGCACGGTAGGATTCGGCCTCCAGAACGCAAGTGGCCAGAACCTCCTGGAGGCCTTCTTCATCGGTGGCGAAGCCACGTACCGCGTGAACGATGCGAACGGTGCTCAACCGACCGGCCTGCCCTTTACCGACGAAGGGCTGATCTTCCAAATTACCGTCGGGGCAAATGATACCTACGAAATGTCGGTGGTGCAATTGGAAAGCGGATTTACTCAAACCTTCGCCGGTCGCTTCAAGACCTACGCCAACGGACAAGTACCTACCCAAATTCGCTTCTTCAATTTTGACGCCGGCTTCAACGCCCCGGCCAATATGTACATCGATCAATTTGAGGTGTGCCGTCTGACTTGCAACCTGAGCCTGTTAGAAAGCCAGTCCACCTGCCCCGGAGCGAACGAAGGGGCCTTCACCGTCGCAGTCGATACGGAGGCATTGCCAATTACCTACACCGTAAATGATGGACAGCCCGTCACCCTCTCTTCCAATACCTTCTCCCTTAGCGGCTTAGCCGGCGGCAGCTACACCATAGCCGCTGAAAACGCCGCGGGCTGCACTTCATCTATCGATGTGGTGATCAGCGAAGTGGACCTCGGTCCACCGACCATCACTTGTCCGGGTGATATTGTGGTGGATAATACGGATGGGCAATGCGGCGCAAGCGTCGAGTTTGCCGCTACCGCTACCGATGATTGCGGTGCCACCATCAGCTACAGCCAGGAGCCCGGCAGCTTCTTCCCCATTGGCACCACCCAGGTAATTGCAACGGCGACCGATGCGGCCGGCAATACCAGCACGTGTACCATAACTGTAACGGTAGTAGATCGGGAAGCCCCCTCCGTCACCGCTGAATGGCAGCGCCTGTCCGGTGAGGAGGACGATGACGAATTGGAGGGTAAGTTTAAGGCTCTTTGTAGCGCCACCGACGGTTGTGATCCTGCTCCAAGCATTGCTTCCGTACTTGCCATACTGAGCCTGACGAACCCAAAGGTTCGATTCAAACGGAAGAACCGTAAGAAACTTGAAATCAATGTGCCGAAAAACTCCGTTAAGGTAGAGGCCC
Source organism: uncultured Saprospiraceae bacterium (assembly GCA_964504335.1). Lineage (GTDB taxonomy): Bacteria > Bacteroidota > Bacteroidia > Chitinophagales > Saprospiraceae > CAZDET01. Next base: position 49,146 of record CAZDET010000024.1, on the reverse strand, counting down.
CCGACCCACAAGCTTTCTGGGCTGAAATACTGGCCGCCGGAGGAATTCCCCTCACCGACGCAGAAGCAGACGGCTTCAAGGTCGAGTTGGAAGAAGATGAAAAAGAACTGGAATTCAAATTCAATCGCGATGGCAGTCTGAAGAAGGTCGAAGGCCCAGCGCTTACTCTAGTATGTACGGCTACGGATGCCGCCGGAAATAGTGCAGAGGCAATCGCAACCCTCGTGCCTCCGCACGAGGAGGAAGATGATGATGACGAAGAAGACGATCTACACGCACCGACCAGTTCAATTGCCACCGATTCGAATGCGAACAACCCGCTCAGGCAGTTTCATCTCTATCCGAATCCGGCTACCGAAATGGTTACCCTCGATCTCTCGGCCTTCCATCGCCAGGATATCGAAGTTGTCTTTCGGAATTACCTGGGTCAAATCGTTTGGTACCAACAACTGGATAATGTAGAGGATACTGTGCAATCGATTCCGCTAAATCACTCCGCATTCAGCGCCGGGTTGTATACTGTACAGCTCATACACGAAGGCAAGATGTATACCAAACGGTTCATCGTCCAGTAGATGAAACGTGAACCAAAAATTTCAGGCTTCATCCGCCAAAACTAACTCCGAGGTAGAAGTAACGCGGTAAGCCCGGATAAAAATGCCGGGGAGCGTTGCCGCCGAAACCCGAAGCATTAATCTGAACCTGACTGGCGTAATGGACGTCGGTCAGGTTTTCTACTCCGGCAAATGCGCGGACTCCGAGGTCATCCCATAGAGTAAACTCGCTATTCAAACGTAGGTCCAGCCGCCAGTAGGCGGGGCTGCTCGTGGTATTAGCATCGTTTACGGGAATGGGGTCGGTATAGGTTAGGGTGGTGGCGAGTTCGAGAATCGGAATACCCACTCTCAGGCGATGGAGCCAGCGGGTGCGTGGAATGCCCGGAATGTGATTGCCGCTAAAGTCGGTGCCATTATCCATGAATGACCGGTAGATATAATCGCCAAGGGATAGGCTCGTTAGATACCGCAGCTCCAACCCCCTGCCGGACAGGTCGAGATCCAGCAGCCCTTCGATGCCCCGGTAGCGGCTTTCCCCGCCGTTGATGAAAAAAGTTTGTTGGTCGGCAGTCTGGCGAGCCACCAATTCGTTTTCCAGATCGATTCGAAAGGCGGTTAGCTCGAAGCCGATACGCCCCCTTCCCGGCAAACTGCGCAGTCCGGCCTCGTAGTTCCATCCCGTTGGAGGGGCAAGATCGGGCCGTTGCGCACCGGTAAGCGCCAGGACTTCCCCGGGATCCGGATTGGTAATTCCCCGGCTGACCAGTGCAAATAAGTTGAGCCTCGGTGCTTCCCAATCGTAGCTCAGCCGAAGGTTCGGTAAAAGGCTGGCATCGAGATTAGTCGTCGCCTCTTCTGCTACCGACAGTAATCGGTAGCCTGCTCGCCGGTGCGTAAGGCCAGCCTCCACTCGCAGGGAAGGCCGGATGGAGTAGTGCCCTTCCAAAAAAGCGACGGTATACCAGCGTCGCTGCCCCTGGGCAGCCAAAAGGTTGCCGCTCTCACCGGTTTCCAGGGTTTCAAAAGTCGCTTGCTCGTAGCGCTCGCCGAATACTTCGCCGCCGACGCGGAGCAGCAGGGGGCCGGCGGGGTCGAACGTCCAGGATGTGCGCAACCCGGCAAACGGGCTGTCTTCCTGTAAGACATTGAACGGGCGCACCTCGTCGTTGGCAAACAACCCTGCGAAAAGCGTGGTGGTGGCTTGCCAATCGCTGCCGAGGGGCAAAAAATGGTGAGTAATGCCCCCGAGCAGATTGGTCTGATCTTCGCGGGCATTCACGGCTTCCCAGGTAAAGGCGGCGCGTTCGGGGCGTTCGACGAAGTCCGTCGCGTTGAGGGAGGAGGGAATCTCAGCCTTAATGTGCCGGGCGTGCACCAGATACGACCAGCTGGAGGTCTTGCCGATCGCGCCGAAGAGCGTGGCGGCCAATCGGCGGAAGTCATTGTTATTGCGGTAGCCGTCGCTGTAGAGGGCACTTACATGCAGGGTGCTGCGCCAGCTATCGGACGGGGCCAGATCGAGCCGCAGCTGATGGTGGCGACGGCCGAATTCGCCCACCGTGGTTCCGATATTCCAACCACCCTGAGCTGGTGCCGGACTCGTCAGTTGGATCGCTCCCCCGAGATTGGCTCCCAAAACCGGCGGTGCCGGCCCTCGGAACACCGTAACCATCTCAACGGCTCCCGCCGGCAGATCTTCCAGGGCACTTTCCCCGGCACCGTTGGTGACGGGAATGTCATTCCAAAACAAACGCACCTGATTAGTAGAAAAGGGAGTCCGCGCTCCAATGCCCCGAATACTGAGGCGATTGGTATTCAATGCTCCGTTTTGCACTTGCACCCCCGCCAGTCCATCCAGTTGGGTGGTTAGCTGAAATCCATCATCAGTCTCCAAATTGGTCCCGCTGAGCCGTAAGTAAGGCGCGGCATATTGCAGCCCGCTGAAGCTCCGTTCAGACGGCGTAAGAACAAGCACCTCCGAAAGCGCTCCGGGGTCGGGAGTCAGGATAATGCGCGCTACCGAATCGGGCACCCCTCTAACCCGCTGCGGCAAAAAACCAACGTAGGAAACCTGAAGGTAAGTAGCGGTATCAACCGTTAGTTCAAAACGGCCCTCTTCATTAGTGACGGCACCCCGAGCGGTGCCTTCTACCAGGACAGATGCTCCGACCAACGGTTCTTCCCCAGCTTTTGAAAGCACCCTACCCTGCAACCGGATTTGAGCAGCGGCATCAAATACCCCCAAAAAGAGGGCCAGAAGGCTAAATAGGAAGATATGTCGAATCATGAATTTTTTAATGCTTTAAGGCCGTCTGCGACGAGGCTTTAATACGTTAATAACTTTAATTTTTATCCGATGGTACGGCAT
>CAZDET010000024.1:0-46121 GCA_964504335.1 uncultured Saprospiraceae bacterium | reverse complement strand
CATCAGCACATCAAACACTCCCGATTGATCTCCCGGACGTTCCGGCAGCCGCTCAGCCGCATGGTTAATTCAAAATCGGCTTTCAGGTTTTGCAATACAGCCCGTACGCCCCGTTCGCCGTCAATAGCCAGCCCGTACGCGTAGGGGCGACCGATGCACACGGCCCGCGCTCCGAGGGCCAGAGCTTTAAACACGTCCGCACCAGTTCGAATACCGCTATCCAACAGTACCGGTACTTGATCTGCCACGGCCTCTACGATGTCTGGAAGTGCTTCGATGCTGGAAATGGCTCCGTCGACCTGCCGGCCGCCGTGATTGCTTACAATCAGCCCGTCGACGCCGGCATCGAGGGCGCGACGCGCATCGTCCGGATGCAGGATTCCTTTCAGCAAAATGGGAAGCTGCGTATGTGCACGCAAAAAGGGTAAATCATCCCACTGCAAGGCGGGATTGGTATAGGTCGCAATAAAGGTACGCACTGCCCGCATCGGGCGCCCGGTGCGCAGGTTGCGCAAGAGGGAGTCGGGATAGTTGCGCATTAGTTGAACGACCGTGCGCAGCGTTTCGGCCGACAGCCGGCGTTTGGGCGCATCTGCTTCGGCCACCTCCGGCTCATCGAGCATGCGCTGAAAGACGGGATCACTGGTGTATTGAGCGATACCGCGCCCACGCAGGAAGGGAAGGTAAGCCAGGTCGAGATCCCGCGCCCGCCAACCAAGCATAGTGGTGTCGAGGGTCACCACCAGCCCCTCACACCCGCAGGCTTCAGCACGCCGCACGAAACTGGCTACTAATTCCCGGTTTTTGCTCCAGTACAACTGAAACCAGCGGGTGCCATTGCCCATCGCCCCGGCTACATCTTCCATGGGCACACTGGCCTGGTTGCTGAAGATGTAGGGGATGCCCTCGGCACTGGCAGCCCGGCCCACTGCCCGGTCGGCTTGTCGGTGTGCCATGTCTAACACCCCAATGGGAGCCAGCAGGAAGGGCGTCGGGTGCTTTTTCCCCAACAAATCGATCTGTAGCTCGTATTCCGAAACATTGCGCAGCATCCGCGGCACAATGGCCCATCGCTCGAAGGCCGTCCGGTTGCGCGTTACCGTGTGCTCCGCTCCCGCTCCCCCCGCAATGTAGGCATAGGCGTTGGATGATAATCGCCACTTCGCGGCTTGCTCCAGTTCGAAGGTGTCGATGGGTACTCGAGGGCGGCGGCCACCGACCCCGCCCAGGAAAATTTGCCGTTGTCGCTTAAGTGCTGAAACCATCATGAATTCGTCTACTTGAGGTATTCGTCCGAACTCCATTTCGGACGCTGCGTTGGCAATGTACAAACCACTGACTCTATTTTCTCCGAATAATTGACATGACGACACGCCGCCTCCCAGCTCGCCTCTTGCGTTTTTCTGCCTGGCTAATCGGCTCCTTGGTGGCCCTGATCCTCATTGTGCTCCTCGCTCAGCGGATGCCCGCTGTACAGCGATTCCTTACCGGACAAGTAGAAAAGTATCTGACCAATCGACTCGATACCGATCTGGGCATTGGTAGTATCCGCTGGAAACTGCCTACCAGTATTGAACTGGCCGACCTGCACCTGAATACGCCGGAAGGTGATTCCCTATTCCGTCTCCGAACGCTTGGTGTCGACCTCGACATGTGGGCGTTGCTCGACCGGGAAGTAGTCATTGAAGGTATTGATCTTAAAGATGTCTACGGTCAGATAATGATCACCGACTCCACTTCCAATATCGATTTTCTGACGACAGCTTTCGCTCCTTCGGATACCGCTCCTGGACCGGAAGATACGACAAGCAGTAGTTGGACTATCCGGATTCTCCAGGCTAAACTGGCACTTTCAAATATCAATTTCTATTATCAGGATGATCCAAACGGCCTGCTGCTCGATTTGGACGTCGGCCAATTCCGGAGTAAGACGGCTGATTTCAATCTCACGGAAGGCCGGTACCTAATTGAATACCTCAGCCTGCACGACAGTCGAGTCCGGGTAGAATTAGGGGCAAGCCCGGAATCAACCGACACCACTGCGACGCAACCCCTGGAAGTAGCGATCAATCGCTTAAAGATCATCGAAACAGGCTACCGGATGCAAATGGATAGCCTCGGCCTTCAGGCCTACCTCAGCGCCACTGAATTACAGGACGCGCACTTATTATTGGATTCCAGTATTACCCTGACAGCTCCTCGTTTTCAATTGACCGACGGTTCGTTTCAGCTGGATTTACCGGGCGATCCGACTGCCGAGGGGATCGACTACAACCATCTACTGCTGGGAAGTATCCAGATCGATCTGCAGGATATTCGATACACAGGGGATAGTATTTATTCCACTATCCGCCAATTACAGGCTCGGGAACGAAGTGGCCTCGCGCTCTCCCACACAAAGGGATCCGTACTGTACACGCCGCAGTCTATTAGCTTGAATGATTTTACCCTGCAAACCACGTACAGCGGCATTACAACCACTACCACGGATATCCACTACAACTTTTCCGGTGAAGCCGATTTGGAAAGCCTGCGGGCCGACCTGGATCTTAGGGGTAAGATCGGCTTTCGCGACCTGTTGCTGCTTGCCCCTCAATTAAGGGAAGTTCCCCTGCTTGGTAGCAGGCCGAACGAAACCGTTTCCTTCGATATTCGAGGACGGGGAAGCAGTGATGACCTCCAATTTTCCCTGCTGAATGTCAACGGACCGGGGGTGGTGCTGCGCTCGGGTGGATCGGTGCAGCATCCCTTCGATTCGGTCCGATTGGCCGGTGATCTACTGCTCAGTAAATTGGTCGTGTCGCCGGGCGAGCTGCTTCCGCTGTTGCCCGAGGATTTGCTACCACCAGACATTTCCTGGCCACGACGTCTGGAGGCTTCCGGCCGCTTTCGCTACCAGAATCGAAACCTGCAACTGGAGCTATTTGCCCTTGAAGATCGGGCCGATGCGCCGTATCTGTCTCAGGTCAGTACTCAGGGGAGCGTATTCAACCCGATGGGCTATCCCAATTCCCGACTGGACATAACTCTGGACAATCTGCTGGTCACCCGCCACACCCTGCTGGCCTACTTGCCGCCGGGCACCATTCCCCCGGAATACCGCTTGCCGGACTTCCTGCAAGGTACCGGTACCATTACCGGCCCTGTAGAAAACCTCTCCGTCGATCTCCAACTGACGCTACCCGGCGGCCAAACCTATCTGCGCACGGCGGGTACCCTGGCAAATGCAATTGATCCGGATCAACTTCAGCTAGATCTCGGTATCAGCGACCTATCCGTTCTGGCGGCGGAGATTCGCTCCCTGCTACCGGTTAGCCTGCTGCCCGAATACCTTCGTGTGCCCGACTTCCTGGTACAGCAGGCGCGTATCCGGGGCGGTCTCGATAGCCTGGAATTTGAGCTTCCCGTCGAAACCAGTAACGGCCGGCTGGCTATACTGGGGCATTACCGGCCGGAAAATCTGGATGTTCAACTGAGCTTCGACAACTTTCGGGCAGGTCGATTTTTTAAAGGCCCCTTGCAGGATACGATCGACAGCTGGCAACTTCGTCCACTGAGCCTGCAGGCATCCGTGACCGGTCGGCTGGAGCCGGGCATGCGCCTCCAATTTGATGCATCCCTGAACGAACAGGGCACCGGCACCATTTTCCAAACGGCCGGCCTCCTGGCCGATACCATTTATCGGGCCAACCTTGCGTTTTCCCATCCCGATTTCCGGGCCCTAGGACGGGGAAGCTACCGACTGGAAGATTCTGTAGCCATTGTCGACGGCCGCCTACAGGTAGAACGCATTGATTTAGGGCGCTGGGATTTGAGCGATCGACCCCTCGAATTGTCGGGCAGTCTGGAAGCGAGTAGTACCGGCCTGCGAACCGATCGCCTGAATGCCCGGATCTTCCTCGACGACCTTCGCATCCGTTCGGATACCGCCTTGTTTTATGCGGATTCGTTGTTGGCTACCGCCGTCCTCAACGCGGGGGAAAACGAAGTACACGTTCGCAGTGATATTGCCGATCTCACTCTCGACGGCACTTTCCAGCCGGAAACGATTGCCGATGAATTTCAGCACTTCTTACGCAAGTACTGGGAAGACCGGAAAGTGCCCGATAGCATCTCCTTGGTTCAAGACAGTTGGGTCGACATCGAATTTGAGATTAAAAATCCGCAACCGCTCACCAGCGGCATCATCCCGGGGCTGAGTGATTTATCGAAAGGGAAGGCGGCAATAGTCTACCGCGACAATCAGCCGGAGCTTCTGGTGAACGTCCAACTCCCCCGACTCCAGTATTCTGGCATCAAACTGGATAGCCTGTTGCTCGATGTGCGGGGAGATACCGCCAATCTGTATTACAAGGCCGAGTGGAGAAATGTCCAAATCGGCAATCAATTTGCGCTGGGGCAAACGACCCTTCTAGGTGAGTCGGAGTCGGATGCGCTGCGGGTAGCGCTGGAGATCCGCGATTCGCAGGATACGCTGCGCCATCGCCTCTCCGCACTTGTAGACCCGGAGACCGACAGCCTGCGTGTGCGCATGGCCGACCGCCAGCTCCTCAACTACGAGACCTGGCAAATCCCCGACGACAACCTGGTAGAGCTCCTGCCGGAGCAGCTGATGGTCAACAACTGGAGCCTCAAAAATGGACCACAGTCGATAAGCATTTACACCCCAAAACCCAACCACGTATTCGTCGACTTCAGTAATTTTGACATCGCTACCGCCAGCCGGCTCATCAATTCGGAGGAAGAACTTGCCAGCGGTCGAATTAATGGAACGTTGGAGGCTGATCAGCTTTTCGGAGAACTCGAATTCAGCTCTGACCTGATGGTTAGCGATTTAACGGTTCTTTCCGCCCCGCTGGGCGATTTATCGGCGCATGTAGCTAGCCCACGCCCCGGATCATTCGACCTCAACGTAGGGCTTCGAGGGGACGGTACGAACCTTTCGGTGGTCGGCAACTACCTGCAAAGCGGGGCACTCGATTTGCAGGTAGCCGTGGATCGCCTGCGGCTATCCTCCATCGAACCACTAACCGGCGGGCAGTTAAGTGATCTGAGCGGCCAGTTGAAAGGCAATCTACAGGTTGGGGGCACCACCGAACAACCACGCTTAAACGGGGACCTCCGATTTCAGGAAGCCGCGCTACAAGTAGCCATGTTGGGCGCTCAATTTCAGATCGGCGACCAGCCGATTGAATTTGAAGATGATCAAATTCGCATTGACCGACTTCTCCTGATCGATTCCCTCGGTAATCGGGCTACTGCCAACGGGACGATTATTTTGCGCTCCTCCACTGATTATCTGCTCGACCTCGACGTGCAGGCAGAGGGCTTCCTGGCACTCAACTCGACGGAAGCCGATAACGAATTGTATTTCGGCGATTTAATCATCGATGCCGATGTCGATATTTCCGGCCCCGCTGATGCGGCCGTTGTCCGGGTTCGCGCGGAGCCGCAAAACGGCTCCTCACTCACCTATCAGCTACTCAGCAGCGACGTAAGGCGGGCCAGAGAAGAAAATGGCGTGCGCCGCTACGTGGAAATGGCCCGCTGGGATCAGGTATTTCAAGTCGAAGCATTCAATGAAAAGGCGGTCCGCCGGGCTACCGGCTACACCATCAATGCGGATTTAAAGGTCGATCCCGATTTGGATTTCAAAGTAGTAACGAACATTATCACGGGAGATGCTTTCGAAGGTTCGGGAGACGGGACCATCAGCTTCCAGCAATTTCCCGATGGCCGTCAGGAGATGACGGGCCGCGTGACAATGGTAGAAGGGAAGTACGACTTTTCCTTTTCCGGCCTGAGCCGGGAATTTACGATCGAACCGGAAAGCTACCTGCAGTGGACCGGCGATGTGCTCAACCCGGAGTTAGATCTGACGATCCTTTACGAAGTGCGTACCAGTGCCTATCCGTTGGTCGCTCAGTACGCCGAGGCCGGAGACGAAAGCGTTCGGCAAAAACAAACGTTTCAGGTAGCCATCCACCTGGATGGCACACTTAGGGAAACGACCATAGAAACCGATATCCGCTATCCCGATATTTTCGGAAACGCCGAGTTGCAATCAGTGGAACGGGCGCTCAGGAATTTGCGTCAGGTACCGAGTCAGTTAAACCAACAAGCCTTCGCGTTGCTGTTGCTGCAAGGGTTTATCAATCTGGAAGGAGAACCACAGGCCGACAATGAGGGGATTGAGGAAGCAGCCGCCAATACCCTCGCTTCCGTACTGACCAATCAACTCAACAACTTTGCCAACCGCTACCTAGGGTTTGTCGACGTAGATTTTGGCTACGAGAGCTTTGAAACAGCGGAAGGCGCTACACAAAGTGACGTCCGCCTAAGCCTGAGCAAGCGCCTGCTCAACGACCGACTGGTCATCAGCGTCGACGGTGTCGCTACCACCATCTCCGGCGATGATTCGAACAGCGGCTCCCAAACCTACCTCGACAATATCTCCGCCGAATACCTGCTGGACGATAACGGAACGCTACGCATCAAAATATTCAACGACCGCGAACGCAATACCCTGCTACTCGGTGATGTGGTACGGATTGGAGGACGGTTGGTGTTTAGCAAGGATTTTGACGAGATCCGGTTTTTGGGGAAGGGTAAAAATTGAATTTTTGTACTGGATGATTTTTTGACGGATGCAAGTTAATGGGAGAATGATTAGAAACTGGATGATGCTAATCGCAACGGCGATGAGCGTATCCGCTTGTTCCGTCACCAGGTTATTGCCGAAGGGGGCCCTCTTCTACGAAGGGGCCACCGTCGAAATAGTACATCCCGATTCGGTGGAGGTAAGCAATCTGAAAGCCCAACTGGAAGCTGCCCTGGCTCCTACCCCGACTGGGAAATTCCGGTCTCGGATGTATCTGAAATTTAAAACGGAGAAAGAAAAGGGCTTCAGGCACTTCCTCAGTACCCAACTGGGGCTGCCGCCGGTATATTACGATCCGCAAGTGACCAACGAGGTTGAATACCTACTAGAGGGCCAGGCCATCAACCTGGGCTATTTGCGCGCTCGGGTGGACGCCACTCCCCAAATCGATACGAGCAACCGGACTGCTAAGGTCCGATATACCGCCCGGGTGGGAGTGCCCTATACATTCGACACCCTGTATCACGATATTCGCGACAGCAGTATTGCCCGGATCGTTCGAAGCACCACGGAAGCATCCACTATTCGGGCGGGAGCACCATACACGCTGGACGCGCTCGAAGCAGAGCGCAGTCGCATACAGAACCAATTGCGGCAACTGGGGTATTACTTCGTACGCCCGGGAGATTTCGAATTTCTGGTCGATACCATAGCCAGCGAGCATCAGGCTACGTTGTTACTGAAACTAAAGGAAGATGTGCCGCCCACCCACCTTCGCCCCCAACGTATTCGCCGCATGGCGATCCTTTCGGATTACGATTTTAATCGCTCGCTCATCGATTCGCTAGCGGATACGACCCACTACGAACAGCTCGACATCATCTGCGCGGAGTGCCCGCTGCGGCCGGAGGCGCTTTCTGAAGCAGTCTTCGTCCGGCCGGGAAATTTGTATTCTCCTCTTACCCATCAGCGCACGCTGGAGCGGATGAACAGCTTCAACATGTTCGATTACATCAATCTGAGCTACGATACCGTTCCGGGGTCGGACAGCTTGCTCGATGCCCGCCTGCTGCTGGCTCCCCGATCCCAACGAACGATCGAAGGGGAGTTGGGAGTAGTCTTCAACAGCGGCCAGTATGTCGGCCCGGAAGCCGTACTGACTTACATCAATCGCAACTTGTTTCGGGGGGCAGAGTATTTGCAAATCGACGGCAATTTCAACTACAACTTTTTTATCGGTGGTAGCGACTCCACGGCCAATCCATCCTTCGGCGGCTTTAGTTTGGAGGCCTCCGTCAATGTTCCGCGCATGTGGATCCCCAATCGGCATACTATTACATCAGGTTTTCTCAACAGCAATACCCGTATCAGCATCGGCTTTGAAACGGAAGCCATTCCCTTCCCGTTGAACAATCCCATCTTCATTCCGGTAATCGACGCGCTGGAACTGAATGACCTCCGGCAGGCACTCGACAATGATCCCAAGGTGGCACCTAGGGCGACGTTCACCACGTACAGCCTGAAATACGGGTACAACTGGCAACCCAAGCGCCACATTCGGCATGAAACAAATCCCCTGGTCGTTCGATTTCAATCACCCTCCACGGACGAAGAAGCACTGATTACATTACTGAGAAATACAAATACCGTGCAGGGAGGCGGTCAGGCCGGTCTGCTGCGCCTGGAACGCATGACCATTTTTAGCCCCGACTATACCTACCTGGTCGACACCCGGCTGAAACGCCCCAAGCGAAATCACCTTTTTTGGAGGCCGCACATTGCCATGAATTTCAACCGCCTGCGGCCGGTAGCTACCACAGCAAGTGACCCCGCCGATGAAACGAGCACCTACGTACAGCTTGAGTCGGACTTGCGATACTACCACCGCTTTCGCGAAGACCTGAGTATTGCCACCCGCTTGCGCGCCTTTGCCGGGTATCCGTTCAGCCGGCGCGCCATCATTCCGTATTTCGATCTGTATACCGTGGGTGGCGCCAACTCGATGCGCGCTTTCCGCCCCCGCGGACTCGGACCAGGTAACGTGGTGCGAGACGAAGACAACCTCGATTTCTATCTGGGATACGGTAATATTTTGGTGGAGGCAAATGTGGAACTTCGCCAGCGATTTGCAGGCTTTTTCGAATTGGCGCTCTTTACCGATATTGGTAATGTGTGGGAATACCGCACCCAGGATCCGCCCTCCGACAGCGATTTTTCTCTCGACTCCTTTTACCAGCAGTTGGGCGTTTCGACCGGCATTGGCCTGCGACTGGACTTTGACTTTTTGTTGGTACGATTCGACTTGGCCTACCCCGCCCATGTGCCCTACGATCGCCCGGGCGATGATGGCGGATTTCAATTTAACCGATCCAATTTTGTCCTTGCCTTCGGTCATCCCTTCTGAGTACCGCTTCTCGAGTATGCGAACGCCAGTTATTACCGGCTCGAAATCAGAGCCGTTTATGCTCGTTTGACAGAATTCATAAATAATTAACAATCACAGAATAATAGATACAACCCAATGCTTCTATCTTAAGATTTTCCCGTTCACCCACAAACTCATCTTAATGAAGAAGCACTACTTGTTGTTGGTGGCGCTGTTTTGTACGGCCACCCTATTCAGTCAGAAACAACGCCCTTCCGCGGAGCCTCCTCAGGAAGGGATTCCGACCGCAACCACAAAGATTTTAAACACCACGGAGACTACGGGCTGTGACCCCGAGCCCGCTCCGATGGGTAACCAGGAGTTCGAGTTGTCCGTTCTTGGTTCTTATGCTACCGGCATCTTCGATGAAGGGGCCGCAGAGATTGTTGCCTACGATCCGGGCAGCGCCCGCTTGTTTTTCACGAACTCCGACGCGAATAGCGTGACAATTCTCGACATTAGCAATCCGGCTACTCCTATTCTGTTCGACGATATCAGCATGGATCCCTACGGCGATGGTGTCAACAGTTTGGATGTATTCAATGGCGCCGTAGCAATCGCCGTACAAGCCGAGGCCGTCGATGGAGCCGGCACGGTGGTATTTATGGACGTAGACGGTGTCGTCAGGGAGACCGTAGAAGTGGGCGTACTGCCCGACATGCTTACCTTTACTCCTGATGGAACAAAGGTCATTACCGCCAACGAAGGAGAACCCAGTGATGATTATCTGACCGATCCGGAAGGTTCTGTTTCGGTAATCGACGTATCCGGCGGCGTGACCGGAGCCACTGCCGAGACGATCACCTTCGAGCAGTTTAACGACCGTCGGGCCAGCCTGCTCAACAAGGGCGTCCGCATCTTTGGCCCCGGTGCGACCGTGGCACAGGATCTGGAACCGGAGTACGTCACGATCGTAGACGATTCACTGGCTTACGTATCGTGCCAGGAAAACAACGCCCTCGTCGTAATAAACATCAATAGCCTGGAAGTGCTCGATATTCTTGCACTTGGCGCTAAGGACTACAACAGCGGCCAGCCCCGACTGACGAACTACGTATTGAACGAACTGCTCGATTTACCGCCGCTGGGTACGCCTACCTACGGTGGTGGCCAGCCAACGGTCTTTCTGGGTGGTTTTTCCGGTCTGACCTTTGCCGCCGGCGAATCTACGGATGAGGAATATGTGTTTTACACCGTTCCCGATCGCGGCCCCAACGATGGTGCCGTCAGCCGCGGCTCCGTCACCCCCGAACCTCCGGGAAATCTACGGCCCTTTAAGCTCCCCGATTACCAGGGGCGTATCATCCGTTTCACGTTGAATCCCCAAACCGGGGTAGTTGCCCTGACCGAATCCATCCTGTTGACCCGCCAAGACGGCACGACGCCCATCTCCGGCCGCGGCAACATCGAAGGCTTCGACGAGGTACCCGTTGCCTACTCCGAGCGAATGCCCGGTGACATCTTCTACACCGACTTCCAGGATACGACCTTCGGCATGATGGAAACCGTGAGCGTAACCAGCAACGAAAACTGGGAGCTGGTAAACAGCAACGGCGACTTCCAGGTACAGATGAATGGCTTCGGAGCCGACGAAGCCAGCGAAGACTGGCTGATCAGCCCGGCACTGGATTATTCCGGCTCCGCCTTCCTGAGCTTCATCAGTAGCCAGCGATTCGAGGGGGGCAGCCTCAACCTGTTGGTATCTACTGACTACGATGGTGGTGGCGATCCGACCTCCGCTACCTGGACCGATATTACCGATCAAGCGGTATTGTCGGCTGGTTCTTCTGTTTTCACTTTTTCCGAATACGTAGATATTAGCGACTTTGCTTCTTCCAGCACTTATGTAGCCTTTCAGTACCTGAGCACTGGTACGGAAGCTGGAGACGCTGCCAGCTGGCGGCTGGATGAAATCAGTGTTGGCTCTTCTACTGGCATTGACTTTGTCGATGATGCGGGGAATGAATACCGGGCCTTACCTTTCGACGCCTTCGGCGGTGATTTTGAGGGTATTCAAATTGATAATGACGGCAACTTCTGGATGGTCGATGAATACCGTCCTGCGATCTACAAGTTCCAGCCCGATGGGACGCTCATCGAGCGCTACGTGCCGGAAGGCACCTCCACGCTCGGTTTGGTCGCGGAGCCCGCCGGTACCTTTGGTGCAGAGACGCTTCCTGCTATTTACGCCAAGCGCCGGGCCAACCGCGGCTTTGAGGCGCTTGCCTTCGACAGCGATGCCAATATCATGTATGCCTTCATCCAGTCGCCCATTGAAGCCCCGGATCGCGCTACCATTCGCGGCAACTCCGATGTGATCCGCATTCTGGGGGTCGATGCGGCTACGGGCATGCCCGTCAGCGAGTACATCTATCTCCTCGAGCAAAATGCTGGCGATGGCATTAATATCAGCGCGGTAGATAAGATTGGCGATGCCGTGTATATTGGCAATGGCCAGATGCAGGTACTGGAACGCGATTCCAGCAACCCCGATCAACCCAACGGTAAGAAGTTCATCTTTACGATTAACCTGACCGGTGCCACCAATACGTTCGGATCTCCCGAATCCACGGAAGACGGCTCTACCGGCATGACGCTGGAGCAAATGTCTGCTGACGATCTGGCGGCTGCTGGCATCGTTCCGGTGGCGAAGAACAAGCTGCTCAACTTGCCCAGCATCGGCTATCTCGCCAGCGACAAGCCGGAAGGCCTGGCGGCACTGCCCAACAACGCCCTTGCCGTACTGAACGACAACGATTTCGGCCTTGCCGGTGCGGGAATCACCGATAATTCTATTCTCGGTATCATCGAGTTTTGCAGCGACAATGCCATCGATGCCAGCAACCGGGCAGAGGAAATTAACATCCGCAACTGGCCCGTGCTGAGCTTCTACCAGCCGGATGCGATTACCAGCTACGAAGTAGATGGCCGCAGTTACATCGTTACCGCCAACGAAGGGGATGCCCGCGATTACGATGACTTCTCCGAGGAAGAGCGTGTGGGCGATCTGATGCTCGACCCGACGGCTTATCCCGATGCAGCCACGATCCAGAACGATACCCTACTCGGCCGCCTACTGGCCACGACTGCCAATGGGGATTACGACGGCGACGGTGACTTCGACCAAATTTTCGGTTACGGCGCCCGGTCCTTCTCTATCTTCGACGACAAGGGCAACCTCGTATTCGACAGCGGTAACGATTTCGCCCGCATCATCGCCGAGCTGGACCCCGACAACTTCAACAGCAACAACGACGACAACGATTCGCGGAAGAGCCGCAGCGACGATAAGGGTATCGAGCCGGAAGCGGTTGCCATCGCTACCCAGGGTGATGCCACCTATGCGCTGATCGGTCTGGAGCGCTACGGAGGCATTATGGTGTACAATGTCACCGATCCAAGTAACCCTTACTTCGTCAACTTCGTCAACAACCGCAACTTTGATGTAGATGCCGAATCAGCTGGTGCCGGCGATCTCGGGGTAGAAGACGTAGTTTTTGTCCCGGCAGTGGACAGCCCGAACGGAGAGCCGCTTGTTGTTACCGCCAACGAGGTGAGTGGCACCGTGACCGTCTTTGGTGTGGGAGATGCCACCGGCTCTTTGCAAGTTACCGATGGTAACGGCAGAGTGCTTGTCAACAGCCTGACCGACGGAACGGTTATCGACCTACAGGAAATTGGCAATGTTCCGTTGAATATCAAATCTACCCCGACTCGCTCCGTGGGCAGTGTTGTATTTGACCTGGATGGCCCCATCGACATCACCACCACCGAAAACTTTGCGCCTTACTTCCTATTCGGTAACCCGGCGAACCTGGGCAATACCCGGGAAGTAAACTACGCCAGAGAGTTTCCGGTCGGTTCTTACACCCTCACTGTAACTGCCTACAGCGGAAACGGCGGCGGTGGAGACGTTGTGGCCACTCGTACCGTATCCTTCGAAGTCGTACTGAATGCTGCGATCGACCGCTTCGTCCTCTTCGACGACGCCGGTACTGTACTGGATGACAACCTGGAAGACGGGGAAACCATTGTGCTTTCGGAAATCAGCAATAATGCACTGAACATTGAAGCCATTACCGATCCGGCGATCGTGGGAAGTGTCGTATTCGACTTGCAGGCTCCGGGCAACCTTAGCAGGGTCCGGACTGAGAATATCGTCCCCTATGCCGTATTTGGCAACGGATCACGGCCGTTCGTGGAAGGTGATTACACCTTGACTGCTATTCCCTACCAGGAATCAAATGCCGGCGGAGCGGCCGGTACGGCAGCCACTATCAACTTCAGCGTAGTTGCCGGCGATGCATTGGCTGGTACGGAGGTGAACCTTGCCAACGGTGCCATTGCAACGGATGCGCTCCAACTGGATATCTATCCCAACCCGGCTCGATTGAGTGCAACCCTGCAACTAACCAGCAAATTGGAAGGTGCCGCACAGGTACGGATCATCGACCTCTCCGGCCGAATTGTTCAGGACATCCAATTCAACAAAGTTGGCTTGGTTAACCGTCGCCCGCTTAGTCTGGATGGACTGAACAGTGGCGTTTACCAGGTACAGGTAACAGTCGACAATGAGACTGTTGTATCCAGATTAGTGATTACACAGTAGCACTTCCCTTCGGAAGACCTATTTGAAATAAGTATGAAAGGCGTCATCTTCTCGGAAGATGGCGCTTTTCTCATTGAAAGAAGCGTCAAATTTCGTATTTGCAGTAGACTAAATTAATTCCCGATCAGCTTTCAAACTGCTCCTCTTCCGGGATTTGAAAGTCCTGATCGACGGTTTGGGTAACATCTTTTTTACCAAAGGAATGCGTATAGAGCCAGCTATCACCATAAATGGATTCGTAGAGCACTTCGATCTGAATTAATTTAGCTTCGCGATAAAAGATCTGTGCGAGCGGTAAATTATTATCCAAGTCTAAAGCGGCAAATTCTTCGTCAATTTTTACGATGCGATCGTTTATGCTGGAATTACTGATATAGGTTTCTACAGAATCCGGTTTTTCAAATTGATCGAACAAATCCCACCAGTTTTCCGCCGTTTGCCCCTTGTACGTTACGCGTACCCCTTTGATAATTGCGGGGCCAACGCCGTCGTTTCCCATACCAATTATAAATTTGGCGATGCTACCATCCTGATTGTGCCCTTTGGAGACTCCCATAGATATATGGGGCCACACCTCGGCCTTTGCTTGCTCAAACATCAATTCCCGCTGCTCGGTCATAATACGGGTTTGATAAATGGATACCATTAGGGCGCAAACACTAACGAGGGTGACACCGAAAGCGATGATATTTTGCGGGTCTTCAAAAAAGGAGCGAACGATTTGTCTTTCCATTATTTGTAGGCTCTACATTTTGTTTTTAATCATAGAACTGGTTTAAGTTACGATTTCTGAAGAAAAGGTAACGCCTGGTTTGTCCTGGGGAGCGAGCGATAAGGGTGCTGTTGGTTGAGCTAAACAAATTTAGAAATCAATAGGTGGCGGAGGTCGTTCGAGTAACTCAACGGGGAAGGAGGCCGAAGGTCGGTTGGTGACCTCGGCGGTGGTGCCACTCCATATGGGTGGGGAAAAAAATTGCCCGCCCTCCACCACCACGCTGTGCGGGATGTACCGAGCCGGTCGCTCGGGCGTTACCGTCTTGTAATTCGGAGGTACCTACCTGGTTGTACATTGGATGGAACCCGAAGTCAGGTTCGAATCAAAACTGATCATTTTTGAGCTCCCTGTCAAGGGCATAGCGCCACTTACCCGTTTGTAGACGGCTAATCCCATTCCCCAACTTGATTTTGCGATTTGTTAAATTCGATAGGTCAGCGACAACACCACATTTCGTCCCAAATCATCCGCAAAGTAACGCATCCGATCCGTGTAGGCCCGGTACGAAGTATTAAACAGGTTTTGAACCGCCAGCCGCCACTCCAACTTGCCAATGGAAGAGCGCCAGGAAACATGCGCCAGGAAAAACCCAGGTGGTGGTGGCACGATATCGAAGTCGAGCGCACTCTCAGTAAAGCGCGGCCGGTCGTCCTGATTGGCATTCAGAAACTCATCCACTGTCAGGATACGCGGATGCTTAAATTGCTCGAATGTGTAACTTAGGCTCAACTGAATCCGATTGTCCTGCGACCACTTCCAATCGGGCCGGTAAGTCAGATCGTAACTAATTTTAAGTGGGGGAAGACCCACGAAATTATCCGCTGGTGATAATTGCTGCGCCCACAAATAGCTGCCTTTTGCCTCCGACGAAAACTGGGGCGAATGGGTCCAGCGCCCCGTCAAGTCCAATCCCCAGAACAGGGCGTCCGACTGATCGTAAAGGAAAAACACAAAGAATCCACGAGGGGTGCGCGTCAGCCCACCAGGCCTGGAAAATATATAATTATCGATATAGTTCACGTAGCCGGTAGCCTCCAACTGAAAATCAGGTCGATTGATTTCCAGCGTATTAATCCATTTATATCCTACTTCTGACGGCACTGCCCGATCACTCTCATCTAAAATGCCTTGAGAGGTCGTCACGAAGTCAAATCGATCATCAATGGTGTAGCGCCACAGTCCGTATTCAATAAAAAAGGCATGCTGCCCGAACCGATACAGCTCGGCAATATTCGGCGGTCGCCAGGCGGTACCGAAATTAGTGCGAAATAGAATATCATCCGACAATTGCCGGCGGTAGCCCAAGGTGGCGGTCCAATTGCGATAATCGATGGTATTGCTGTAAATGGTGTTATCCGGCTCCCGACCGACAATGTCGGCTGTAAAAACATCGTATCGAATTCCCAATTCGAAGGTATTCGGACCGGATTCCAACGCTTCGATCAGGTAGAACCCGTAGCGCTCACTATCGAAATTGGGGATAAACGGTACCGTATTTGTACCGGGTAAATTATCATTTGCCTGAATTTGCCACTGCCCTCCCAAACGGCCGTTTAGGTTGCCGATGGTCGGGTGTTGCCATTCCAACTCCAGACTATGAGTACGCAGTTCTAAGTCAATATTTGGCGCATCGCCGCGGCGCAAGCCAAATTCCCTACGATGATTAAGCTGATATCCGTACTGTACCGAAACAGCTTGCCGTTTGCCCACATACTTTGCTGCCGCCTTGTACAAATCGTGCGTGGATTCTTGCTTGGGCTGGTCAATTTCATACGTAAACGGCTCGGTGAATAAGGGCGTATTGCTTTCGATAGCTCGCTGCAAATCTTCCAAATTACCAAAAGTGGAGCCCCGCAAAATGCCTAGCGTTTGATCGAATCGACTGTAGTAGCCTTCAATATCCAATTCCGGCAGCGGGTGAATTTTGAAGCCCCCGTACACAGATAGTTCTTCTTTACCCGTATTGCTCAAATTGTAATCGGGTGCCTGTAGATCTCCCTGGCGGACATAGGAACCTCCTGCTAGCACACTCAGCCATTTAAAGCCTTTTGTCAATTCCGCATTTGCTTCACCGGATCGGCCATTCGATTTTCCCGTCAGCCCCAAGACCCCACGAAATGGCGTAGAAAGCTCCAGCGGAGTAGGTTTGGTGAGAATCACTCCTCCCAGCGCTTCCGGGCCGTAACGGACGGTTGCCGCTCCTTTGATCACCTCTAACTGACCTATGGCCGATGGGTCGATCTCGGGCGCGTGTTCGATGCCCCAATTCTGAAAGGCGTGGTTAATGCCATTGTTAACAACGAGGATGCGATTGCTGTGCAAACCGTGAATGACGGGCTTGGCCACGTTTTGCCCGGTTCGAATTAAATCAACCCCCGCAATCTGGCTGGCTACCTCCCCGAATGATTCCGTTTTGACCTGCTCGAGCGATTCTCCGGTCAGGAGTTGTGCCGAAGAAGAGACCAGTCCTCCTCGGGTTCGCTCTTCTTCTATCACCACACTTTCCAATAGCAAGCCCTCCGAGGCCATATATACTTCTACCGTCGGATGATGAAAATCGTGGTGGTGAACTAGCTTTTTATATCCGATGTACGAAAACACCAAATCGACCTCTTTTTCACAGATACTTTCAAAAAGAAAGTTTCCCTCTTCATCGGAAACCATTCCGCGGTGAGTTCCCTGCAATTGAATGGACACAAAGGCCATCGGCTCCCGTGTATCGCGATCGAACACGCGCCCTTGAATCTGGTAAGCGCATGAGTCAGTAGACTGCCCCCATCCCAATGCGGGAAACAATAAGAGGAGTAGTGGCAGCGCTTTGAACATAGTAATCGGAGTGTTGGGTATTTGCAAATCTACGTTTTTGCAACATTATTGCAAAAACATCGGAAAGTCATTATTGACAGTCCGGGCAAACCCCCGACAAGACAAGCTGTCGATTGGCCACCTGATAAGCCCCCGGGACCTGGACTGAAGGGACCATTACTCCTTCCAGGCAAATGGTTTGTTCGCAATGGGTGCAAAAGAAATGAGCGTGATCATCCTGATGTTCTTCCGAAGAACATTCTTCGGAGCAAAGTGCGTATTTCTGTTTGTGGCTACCGTCTACTGCTTCGTGGATCAGGCCGGTTTCTTCGAAACTACGCAGGGTTCGGTAAAGCGTCACGCGGTCGATCTTTTCAAAATGTCCTTCTATATCCTGACTGGAAAGCGCTTGGTTGCCCGCCTCAATAAATATTTCAAGAATCTGCCTTCTGGTCTCCGTCAATCGAAGATTATGCGTTCGTAGCAACTCAATGGCCCTACCTCTTGGTTCCATTATCGTATAATCAATTTAGGTGACTTGTTGGGAATAGTACAAGCTTGCCGCAACATAGTTGCAGGTAGAAGCTGTAAATAACGGCTTCCTGTAAAATTAGAGATTCGATTGGTTATTCGTACAGCTAACCCGTACACAACTAAGATTTAAAAAAAGTAATCCGTTGGGAACTAATCGAAAAACCAGCTGGTTACTCCCTTCACCACCAGTAAAGAAACCTTTACTGAGTAGCATTTTTTGACTCACTTAATGTATTTTGTCATGGTGATGGTAACGAAAGACCAGATGACGAGCATTTTTGAGCGGGAGATCCTGACGGAACTCGATAGCCTGTTCAATTTCGCATTCTACCTAACAGGGAACGAGAGCGATGCCGATGATCTCGTACAGGACACTATGCTCCGGGCTTTTCGTGCCATTTCCACCTACCAGCAAGGTACCAACGCCCGCGCTTGGTTGTTCAAAATCGCCAAGAACCACTTCATCAACGACTACCGCAAGCGGACCCGGAAGCCCCAGACCGTCGATTTGGAGGAAGCTAACAGCTACAACCTCCGCGACATGGATGCTACCGCTTCCGATTATCCCGACTTGCGGATAGACCTGATCGAGCGGCAACTTGGCGATGAGATCAAGACCGCTTTAGAAGCGCTTCCCCTCGACTTCCGCGTCGTGTTGATTATGGCCGACCTCGAAGATTTCCAATACGAGGAAATCGCCGAGATCCTCGACCTGAAGCTCAATACGGTGAGGTCGCGGTTGCGGCGTGCGCGTGCCAAGCTGGCCGATAAATTGGAAACTTACGCCGAGTCACTCGGTTACACTAATTATCGTTTCAGCAAATAATTTTTCACGAGCCGTCCGGTTCCGTTCCGGGCCGGGCGGCCCGCACGCCACTTCGCTTCCAGCCTAGACCCTCAATGATCCTGATGAAGAGAGCGTAGTGGACGGGTCGCCCGCAATCAACCAACTGTATCATGCCAAAAAAGCTAATTGCACCGCTACAACTTCCTTCCTGGTTTCGACCACGCCCCTGGGAACGCCTCCCGGGTATCGGCAGGGAAGTCGTTGGGCGAGGCGGCTTTTCGTCATGGTCGGTAGGTTCGGAACGACGCGAACGGCCAAAACGAAGTTGTCATGCGCAGAAAGCCAATTCATCAGGACCTTCAGACGAAGGTGAACGATTGTTTAGAGCTGCTAGTCGCCGAAAGTATTGAAGCCGAAGTCGATCAGACGATTAGTCCTGATCCATCCTCTTCTAAATTGAATCAACGCCGCGAGCGTAACTATAAAGCACTTCTCCGGGCTAACCTTCAACGAATTTCCGCCTCGCCCGAATTAAAAGACGCTATCAAAAAACGCGTCGAAAAAGAGGCCGTCCTCCGCGCTCCGCGGTAGTTTCCCGTTTCTATCGACCTGGCCGTTCGTTGCAATCGGCTCGACTCCTAACGAACCGATTGCAGCGCTTCCCTAAGGTAACCACCTCCGCCTGGGATGGTGGGTACGTGTTCCCAATCCTCTTACTGTCGAAATACTCCGGCTTGCATTTCCTCGGCGAGTTTGCGCATGCGCTGAATACTGTGCCGGGCAAAGCGCAATTGTTGGCGACGCGCGAATGGATAGGCGAGTTTCGATGCCCAGTAACCCGGTCGGCTGAAAGCCGATAAGCGATACTGCACGTTCTCCGAAGCATCCATCACTAGTTCAAAGCATTCTTCGCCCTGTTCTACGTGCGATTCCAGCGTACCGTATGCAAATCCATAATGATCGGGCTCATCAATGGTATACACGATGCGGCTGCCGTTGAGCCACCAAAAGCCAAACGTCCGTAGCAGTACTAATACGTCGGTGCCTGGTTCGATGGCAGCATTGGCGGGGAAAACACGCGTCCAGTTCGGTGGAAATTGCTGCCAGGCCCGTAGCACGGAGCGTCCAGCCTGTAGGGCCTGAGGCCCCTTCCCTATAAAAATCTCTGAACAATCGTGATCGTATGCCTCGGGTAATGCCTCCTCCCGTGTAGCACCGACTTCGGGATAGGAGAATGATTCGGAACTCAGCTCTTGCCGGGCGGCAAGTAAGGTCTCGTAGGTGGGAAAGCGTTCAAAACGACGCATGCGAGGTGATTAAATGCTGAAAATTAGATCGCGAATCCTACATCATTCTACAAACGAGGTACCATTCTCCATTGGTAACGTCATTTGTTCTGATTTCCTTATATCATCACCGAAGTACCGTCGATTCTTACCGTTGTAATTGTAAATTGACGATGAGGGCTTTGAGCAACACGCCGTTCAAGGTGATATACCTGATGCAAAGTGGCTTGGGACTAGCTCCCCAAACATCCGGGACTCCCCCGCTTCAGCAAGGTTCGGATAATCAATGGATTAAGTTATCCAAATGTTGCCTCTACTTTATCATTCGGTTAAGAGCTTTCTCGCGCCATGTTGGATTTTAACCTTTGCAGTAAGAGCATTTTCTACAACCAAAACACACTATCCATGACCAAATTTTTACCCTCTTTAGTTGCCCTACTGCTGATAGGCAGCCTCGCCGCTCAGGCGCAAAATTTCGAATTCTCCCGCCGAATCATGGTAACGGATACCATTACCGATATCGATGAAGAGCGGATTGACTTTGCCGTCTCTTCTGACGATGCCGAGCAGGAAAACGACGAAATCGACGCGCTTTTCGACGATGATATCGACGCCGGCTGGGAAGGCGAACCCGAGGATCAGAACATCCTGACTGCGGGTATGCGTTTTCGCAATATTCTGATCCCCCAAAATGCCGTCATCGATTCTGCGTTCATCCGGGTTTGGTCGCACGAAGACAAAACCGCCGAAGACGTCGCAGAAATTACCATCTATGGGGAAGCCACTGATAGCGCTACTACCTTTACGGAAGACATGCTGATCGACGCCCGCCCGTCTACCGAGGCGCAGGTAGAATGGACCGTAGCCGAGCCCTGGACCATCTACCAGCCGTACCGCACGTCTGATCTGACGCCCATCGTACAGGAACTGGTAAATCGCGATGGCTGGAAGGTTGGCAATGCCATGGCCTTCATCTTCCTTGGTCGCAACCAGGGGCCGAGCGATTTAGAGAACGCCCGCGAATGGGAAGCCTTCGAAAACATCGCCGACCCCGAAGACGGCGGCGACGGCCAACGCCATCCCGAGCGCGTACCCCAGCTCGTTATTTACTACACCGTGACTAACGCCGCCTTCTCTACCCGCATCCAACAGACAGGTGTCGTTACCGACGAGGATGAAGAGCGTGTAAACTTTCCCGTCTCGTCGGATGACGCTGAGCAGGAAAACGACGAAATCGACGCACTTTTCGACGATGATATTGACGCCGGTTGGGAAGGTGAGCCGGAAGATCAGAATATCCTTACGGCCGGAATGCGCTTTGTCAATCTCCCCTTCCCACAGGGTGCGCTGATCGACTCCGCTTACATCACCGTTTGGTCGCACGAAGACAAGACCGCCGAAGATGTCGCAGAAATCACCATCTACGCCGAGGCAACCGACAGTGCGGCCACCTTCACCGAAGATATGCTGATCGACGCCCGCCCATCCACAGAAGCGCAGGTAGAATGGACCGTAGCCGAACCCTGGACCATCTATCAGCCGTACCGCACTCCAGACATCACCGATCTCGTTCAGGAAATCGTAGATCGTCCGGGATGGCGTACCGGAAGTGCGATGGCCTTCATTTTCCTGGGTCGTGATCAGGGCCCTAGCGATTTGGAGAACGCCCGCGAATGGGAAGCCTTCGAAAACATCGCCGATCCCGAAGACGGCGGCGACGGGCAAAACCACCCCGAGCGCGTACCACAACTTACCGTGTACTTCAGCTCGGCAAATACCGTTTCTGTCGACGAGCTTTACCCGGAAGCCAAGCCACTCACGGTATTTCCTAACCCTGTGGGCCCCAATGGAGTCACCGTACAGCTCGAAACCGACCGCCCGGCCACAATTCGCTTGATCAACCTCAGTGGTCAGGTTCTGCGCAATGTTTACACCGAATACCGCAATCAGGTAGACCTCTCCACTGATGGCCTGCCGGCGGGCATCTACGTGCTGCAAGCACTTCAGAATGACCAACTCTACGTACAGCAGCTAGTGGTGAAGTAGTAATTCATCACTACATTTTCAAGTCGCTGTAATTCAATACGTATCTATAAATTTGGGAGGTAAGGCGTCCTCTTTGAATGCCTTACCTCCCACCTTCTTACCCACTCGAATATGATACGCCCACTTCTCTTCTGTTTTTTCTTGGGACTTAGTCTGGTTGCAGTTGCCCAATCCTATTCTGTAAGCGGCCAGGTATTGGATGCCAAGACCGGACAACCAATGGCTTCCGCCGCCGTAGCAATCGAGGGCACCACTCTTGGTACCAATACTGATGAGCAGGGGCAGTTTCGAATTGACGACATTTCTTCACCCCGGGTTACCCTCGTCATTTCCTATCTCGGATATCGCTCCTACCGACAAACGCTCGACTTGCGAAGCAATGCGACCCGTTCTATTCGCATTAGCATGAATGAATCCGAATTTTCTCTCGAGGAAGTAACCGTCCGGGGCCAGGCCGGTGGCACCATCCAGGCCATGATCGAACAGAAACAGGCCGAGAGCATTAAGAATATTATTTCCGCCGAGCAGATCGCGACCTTTCCCGATCTCAATGCAGCGGAAGTACTGCAACGGATTCCCGGCATCACCTTGCAACGCGATCAGGGAGAAGGTCGTTTCGTGCAGTTGCGCGGCACCCCCCCCGAACTCACCACTTTCCAGGTCAACGGCGAGCAAATCCCTTCGCCCGAGGGCAACGTGCGCTATGTCGGCCTAGATATCATCCCCAGCGACCAGATCGAATCGATCGAGGTTACCAAAGTACTAACCCCCGATATGGATGCCGACGGGATTGCCGGTAATGTCAATATCAAAACCAAGGAGGCGGCCGGCCCCGACCCGGAGGTACGACTCACCCTTTCCGGTGGCTACGCCAATATCCGACAGACCCCCAACTATCAGGCGCAGTTTTCTTACGGTCAGCGCTACGGTAAATTTGGATTCCACATCAACTCCAGCTACTTCCGCAACGAGCGTGGCTCCGATAATCTGGAGTTTGATTTCGTGAAAGGACCTTTTTTCGGGAGTCAGGATGCCGGACGGGAAAACTTCTTCGTGCAGTATCGCGAGGTGCAACTGCGCCACTACGATCTGGTGCGCACGCGCATTGGCGTGAGCCCTTCAATGGACCTTCGCTTCAACGAAAACTCCCGCATTTACCTCCAGGGCATGTATAACAGCTTTACGGACGACGAAACACGACGGCGCCTGATATACGAACTCGATGATGCCGTATCGGCTACTTTTTACCTCTTTGGAGGTGTGAACCACGATGTCCGTGAACGCGTCAAGCGGCAGGAACTCAGCACCCTGGCGCTAGGTGGCGAACACCGGATTGGCCAGGCAACGCTCGATTACCAGCTGTTTTATGCCTACGCCCGGGAATTAGAACCCGACAAGCTGGAAGCCGTCTTCGACAGCCCCGGCCAGGCAATCAATATCGATTTTGACCTATCCGATCCCGATTTTCCGAGAGCTACTTTCCCGGTGCCCAGCAACGCGGTAAATGCCACCAACTACGATGAATTTGAACTGGAGGAATTACTATTCGAAGACACGGAAGTAACCGACCAAAACTTTACCCCTCGCGTCAATCTAAGCATCCCCTTCTTTTTACCGGGCGCTACCGACGGCTACTTTAAAGTCGGCGGAAAAATTCGGTATAAACAAAAAGACCGGGACATCCGAGCCCTGAATCTCGGCGCGTATTTTCAAACCTCTAATATCTATCCCGGTGAAGGACCGCCCCTCAGCCTAACGACCGTCAATGACGGATTTCGCGACACGGATTTGCTCGGAGAAGGCTATCTGCTCGAATTCATGCCCTCCCCGAAACTGCTGCGGGATTTCTACGAGTCCTATCCGCAGTTTTTTATTATCGACCGAACGGGTACCCGGGTGGCTTCCTTCGGAGAAGATTACGAAGCCGAAGAAATTATCTACGCCGGCTACGGCATGGTCCGGCAGGATTTCGGCAAGCTGATGCTCATCGGGGGCGTGCGGATGGAACATACAGATATCGACTACGTCGGTCGAAACATCTTACTGGATCGCGGACGCTTCGTCGGTATCGATACCCTCACCGACGAGCGAACCCACACCTTCGTGCTGCCCCAGTTTCAAGCGCGTTATGCCCTGAATGAAAAGATCAACCTACGAGCTGGCCTTACCTATTCCTACTCCCGCCCCAATTTCGAGGACGTGATCCCTTACCGCGAACAGGACCGCGAGGAGGTCAAGTTTGGCAATCCCAATTTGGATTACCCGCTCTCTCTCAATATCGACTTA
Source organism: uncultured Saprospiraceae bacterium (assembly GCA_964504335.1). Lineage (GTDB taxonomy): Bacteria > Bacteroidota > Bacteroidia > Chitinophagales > Saprospiraceae > CAZDET01. The sequence goes on along the minus strand of CAZDET010000024.1, from coordinate 21,967 downwards.
CTGGCTGAGCGCTACTATCGGCGTAGCATCTTGTCTGGAGGAGTATTCTATAAAAACATTCAAGACTTCATCTTCTTCTTCAAGCGCTTCGCCCACGAATGTGAAGATTTCAGCGCCTGCCCGCTCGTAGAAATCACTCAAGCTGTAAACGGTATTTCGGCCCGGGTGTACGGGGCTGAACTGCAAGCTCAGTTCAAATTCGATTTCCTACCGAGTTTCTGGAGCAACTTTGGCATCTACACTAACTACACCTATACCTATTCCGAGGCCCGCATCAAGGAGCGCGTATCAGCCAACTTCGCCGATGCTATCGTCCAATTTGGGGAAGAAGAATTGACCGTCAACACCACAACCGATGCGGAGGAGACGCTTCCCCTACCCGGTCAGTCTCCCCACGCCGCCAACCTGGCCCTTTTTTATGATGCCGATCGCTTTTTCGCACGCCTTACGGCCAACTATCAGGATGATTTCCTCTTCCAGCTCGGTGCCGATCCGGATTTGGACGAGTACTTCGACTCGTCTCTCCGACTCGACTTCACCACGAACTACCAGATTACTCGCCACATCAATGTGTTTGCGGATGTTCTCAATATCATCGACACTCCGCTCCGACTTTATCTCGGACAGGAGGATCTCACCCAGCAATCTGAATATTACTCCTGGTGGGCGCGGGTAGGCTTCAAACTTACTTACTAATGAAGCGATCGAATTTCTTTATTCCTTGCCTGCTGCTGGCGTTGTGGGTAGCCACCTGTAATCAGGAAATTCCGGAAGAGCCCCCCCCTTCCGAAGCAATGTTGGATTCATTGGAGTACGAGGCCTCCCGACGTCTCCAGAAGACCATCCCGCTTTCGGTCACTCCCGACGTGGAAACCGAAGCCGTGCAGGCACTTCAGGGAGAAGATGCAGCAGATGACCCAGCCATCTGGATCGACCGGGAAAATCCCGCTCGCTCCAAAATTTTCGGGTCCAATAAACGAGGGGGTATTGCCGTCTACGACCTGTCCGGCAACGAGCTAAATTATTTTGCGGTCGGGAACATCAACAACATCGATGTAGCCTACGAATTTGAACTCGGGGAGCAGCGGATGGATCTACTCGGCGGGAGTAACCGGTCGGATCAATCTATCGATATCTTTCGGATCGACCCGCAGACGGGCGACCTCCAGGACATATCGGCACGGCCCTTTCTGATGGATACCACCCAGATGGACGACATTTACGGGTTTTGCTTTTACCAGAGTCCGATCACCAAGGAGGTTTACGCCATAGCGAACGCGAAAAATGGCCGGGTCCAGCAATACTTGCTCCAAGCTGCAGGGGATAGTCTTATTGATCTGCGGCTCGTCCGCGAACTGCAATTCGACAGCCAGGTAGAGGGTATGGTAGTGGATGCTTTTTACCAAACGCTCTACGTCGGGGAAGAAAACCGGGGCATTTGGCAGGTTGCGGCCGAGCCGGACTCCTCTTCCGAAAAGACATTGGTGCCCAGGAGCGATTCGACTAATGCTGCTATTGTCTACGATATTGAGGGGCTAGCCATCTACGAGATTGGGGCAGGAGGCTATCTGATTGCGAGTAGCCAGGGCAACTTCTCCTACGCCCTGTTTGATCGGCAGGACCAATCCTACCTCGGAAGCTTCAAAATTGGTCCTTCCGAAGGAGTTGACGGCGCAGAGGAGACCGATGGTGTAGAGGTGGTGAGCGATAGCCTAAGCCCATTATTTCCAAATGGTCTGCTCATCGTTCAGGATGGTTTCAATACGGACGGGGACACGGCTCTACCCCAGAATTTTAAGCTGGTGGATTGGCGCAAGATTCAACTGTTATTCCGGTAGATCTCCGCCATCTATGCATCGGAATTTAGGGCAAACGCATCAAAATGGTCGGAGTAGGAGTTTTTGGAGTTGGAGCAAATCAGGGCTTGCTTGTTAGGTGCTAAGTAAGTATCTTTGCAGCACCATTCAATAGCTGTCCACGCGGCAGCCGTTCTCAAAATAGCCCACTTTTTCACACGGCCGTTTCCATTGCTGGTAGCCGCGTGCATGGCGCGCGCCTCGGCTGCCTGTAGCCCCAAGGGTTGGCAGGTAAGGTGGGTGGGCCATTTATTATATACCCACCCACATGGTGTGGGGCGCCCCGAGCCCAGCCACCGGCCGGAGGGCCGAGGTGCCAAGCTATGTCCTGCCGAGTGGAGTGGTCGTCTCCGGCATTTAATGCGTTTGCCCTCATCGGAATTTCTTGCAGCCCTCGTCAATTAGTATTCGAATTCCTCGATCTCCACCACGCGCAGCTGGAACTCCTTAGGCGAAACCCGGTGCTTTCGCTTGAAGACCCGATTGAAGTAAGAAGGGCTGTTGAATCCGCATTCCAGATACACCTCGTTTACCTTCTTATCCGGATTGCGCAATAAGGTCGCGGCCAGTTTGAGTCGCTCCTCATTGATGTATTCTATGGGCGAAAGGCCCAGTTCACTTTTGAACACCCGGTAGAAGTGCGATTCGCTCATGCAGGCCTTTTTGCAGAGCTGTTTGATTCCGATCTTGGACGTAATATTCTCCCGGATGTAGTTTAAGACAAATGCAATCCGATTGTTGGTACCCGTGTCTGTTGACTCCTGCTTCAATTGATGGGCGTTCTCGGATTGCAGGATGCGAATGAGCAATTCGTGCAACATCAAATCGACAAACGTATCCTTGGAGGGGTGATTTTCGGCAAACAGAAAGAGTAATCGCTGGATGATCTGATGTACGGCCACTTCATTGGTAAAGTGGAGCGAGGCATCCGACGCGGTCCAACAACGACCATCCAAACGGGGAGCATGGGTATTCATCCAGTCAATCACTTCCACGATTTTCTCTTCGGAAATTGTCATGGCCAGGCACTTCGTGGGGTTTTCCAGACTGGCTTCGGGAAAATCGATACCCATCCACTCACCGGCCGGCAGCAGGATGGATTCGCCAGGCAGGAAGTCAAAGTCTTCCCTGTCGCTTAGCCGCATGACCTTCTTGCCCGTAATCATGCTCGCCAGTACGGGCTGGTCAAAATCCAATAGCACCTTGTGAACCGTCTGGTGGGTTTCGAACAGGGATAACTCCGCTGATTCCAGTGTGTAGGTGGTCTGGTTTTCGATCAGCGTCTCTAACCGACGTCGGCTGTTTAATGCAAGGGGAAGTTCCAAGGGGGTGCGTTTTCGACAAATAATTGTCTATAATAATAGAAAAACCAGTTCATTTATTTCATTTAAGTGTCAGAAAGCCGGTTTGGTAGGATTCTTCAGGTTAATGGTAGAATCGTGCAAGGGTCTTGTTGGGAGAATAGGTTGATTTACACAGTTAGAAAAATCATACCTATCATTAAATATTACCCAACTATGGCTCACCAAACTGTCGTCGTGCCGGATCAGACGCTTGCCCGGCCCCAATTCAAAGCACAATACGAAAACTTCATCGGCGGAGAATGGGTGGCCCCCACCAACGGAGAATATTTTGAAAATATCTCCCCGGTAGACGGAAAGTCCCTGACCCGTATTCCTCGCTCCACCAAAGAAGACATCGACAAAGCGGTAAAGGCCGCCTGGGCCGCTGCTCCGCAATGGAACAATTCCTCTGCCACCGAACGCAGCAACATCCTGCTGAAGATCGCAGACCGCATGGAAGCCAACCTCGATGCCCTGGCAACGGTCGAAACCTGGGATAATGGCAAGGCTATTCGGGAAACCAAGGCCGCCGACCTTCCCCTCGCCATCGATCACTTCCGCTATTTTGCCGGCGTCATTCGCGCCGAGGAAGGTACCGTCAGTGAGCTGGATGCCAATACGGTTTCCATGAACGTCCTTGAACCACTGGGTGTAGTCGGGCAGATCATTCCCTGGAACTTCCCCATCCTCATGGCCACCTGGAAGTTGGCCCCCGCGTTGGCCGCCGGCAACTGCGTAGTGCTCAAGCCCGCTGAACAAACGCCCGTTGGCATTCTGATTCTGATCGAACTCATCGCCGATTTGCTTCCGAAGGGCGTCTTAAACGTGGTCAATGGATTCGGTATCGAGGCCGGAAAGCCCCTGGCCTCCCACCCCGACATCATGAAGGTGGCCTTCACCGGCGAAACGACTACCGGTCAGCTCATCATGCAGTATGCATCCAAAAATATCGTACCCGTGACGTTGGAGCTCGGCGGAAAATCGCCGAATATCTTCTTCAAGAGCATCATGGATGCCGACGACGACTTCTTCGACAAGTGCCTGGAGGGAGCAGCTATGTTTGCCCTCAATCAAGGGGAGGTTTGTACGTGTCCTTCGCGCATCCTCGTCGATGAGCGCATCTACGAACCTTTCATCAAACGAGTCATTGAGCGCGTAGAAGCCATCAAGCTCGGCCATCCGATGGAAAGCGACACCATGATGGGGGCACAAGCTTCGAACGACCAGTACGAGAAAATCATTAACTACATCAATATCGGCAAAGAAGAGGGCTGCGAAGTGCTGACCGGCGGCGAACCCGCTTACATCGACGGCCTCGAAGGTGGCTTCTACATCAAGCCGACCGTACTCAAGGGCAATAACAAAATGCGCGTCTTCCAGGAGGAAATCTTCGGCCCCGTCGTTTGTGTCACGACCTTCAAAGACGAAGCGGAGGCCCTGGAAATTGCCAACGACACCCTCTACGGACTAGGCGCCGGCGTCTGGACGCGCGACATGCATCAGGCCTTCCAAATTTCCCGCGCCATCAAGGCCGGCCGGGTGTGGGTAAATAATTACCATACGTATCCCGCACACGCTCCGTTCGGCGGTTACAAAAAATCAGGCATCGGTCGGGAGAATCACAAGATGATGCTCAATCACTATCGTCAAACAAAAAACATGTTGATTTCCTACGACAAGAAACCAATGGGCTTCTTCTAAGAAATCACTTACTGACCATGTAACCCGCAGAGAATCGGATGATACCATCCGGTTCTTTGCTATTTTGCATAAAAAGCAACTGAAATGGCCACACGCGTATCTTGTACCGAAAAGGCGAAAGACGTAATTGACCAATTGCGCGATCGGCACGGCGAATTGATGTTTCATCAAAGTGGCGGATGCTGCGATGGTTCCTCCCCGATGTGCTTTGAAAAAGGCGAGTTGATGCTCGACGATTCGGATATATTGATGGGAGAAGTGCACGGATGCCCCTTCTACATGTCTAAATTCCAGTACGACTATTGGAAACACACCCACCTGACGGTAGATGTGGTGCCCGGGCGGGGGTCCAGCTTCAGCCTCGAAATCCCAATGGGCTTGCGTTTTATCATTCGGTCGCGCTTGCTCACTCCCGAAGAGGAACAAAGCCTGGCGAAGCAGGAAGTTTAATCCGTAAACTTTAAGGTCTTGATCAACTCCCGAATGGAGTTAGGATCAAAATGGGGATTTTCGATAACCGCCTGAAACAACACAAACTGGCGGCCGGTCCCCACTGCACTAACATATAGAAACCCCGTACCTCCGGAGAGCTGCTCTCCTTTCCCCATTAGTTCGAAGGCCGGTCGCCCGTCAATTTCCGACCGCCGGCTACGGATGTTTTCGATGTTTACCAAACCGAACGACCGCGATTCCGCAAAAAGTTCGTGGCAGATCAAACGAGGAGACTCCACCTGATCCAGCTCGAGCGCACGCACGATCAGCACGGGGTGCCCCTTCGGTACCTTAATGCTCCCATCTTCTGAAAATATCCACGCATCATTGGCAAAGTCGGCAAACTGCAACTTGGTGGTGGAATCGTCGAGTGAGAAAAAGGTATCGTCGTAGGGCCCCGTCTCCAACTCGAACTTGACCCCCAACAGGGCAGATTTGATCGCCCGACCAAGTCCTTCCTGCTCGATGGGATAGAGGGCGGAGACATTTACCACGAAAGAGGCATCACCAAAGAGTAACTCGTAGATACGCGCACGCCCGTTGGATTCCAGGGTGGCTAGCAGTCCAGGGCGATCATCGATAGTTACTTCCTCGATTCCGAGTACCGTAAACCCACTTGCTTCGAAATGATCCGCGTTAAACGATATCCGCTCCATTGCAAAATTTGCCTCCAATTGCTGCCGGACACTGATCAGCGCTCCCTCACCGAGTTGGAACCCGGCAAAGTCGATGGCCGGCTCGAAGCCCCCCGGAGGTTGCATATACACCCCGGTACCGGTGACGTGGGAATAATTCGGGACGGTCGGCTGGGTATAGGCTACGGCCATCCCGATCATCCCGAATAATGCGATGGTACAGATTCGTTTCATAGGGCAAAAATACCAATAATTGCCCGCCTCGTTCATCTAAACCAGCCGCAGGTGTTGCGGCCGCATATCCGGTACTTGCTCGATGAGCTGGCGCGCTTCCAAATCCTGCTTGACGGTTACCAAATACCACAGAGGCTTTCCATCCAGTTTGGCGGGGAGTTCTTCCACGGCCCGGTCGCTGAGCGCGTCGAAGCTGATGGTTCCTTGTGCCTTGAGGGTGTTCAGAATCCAGGTGCGCACCACGTCGTAGCGGCGTTTGAGGATATTAACCCCTTGCTTTCCTGCGGGGTGCAGAGTGAGGATGCGTTCTTCGGAGGCCATTGGCTCAGGTCCTGTTTTCCCGGAAGAAAATCTTGCTCACCACCTTCCACTCACCGTCGATCTTCAGCAGGTTCATGAAATCTACAAAGCGGAAGGTCGGGTAATCGATCTCCAGACGGGCCGAGGCGGCATTACCATTAACTTCAATGCTCGTAATACGGGTTTGGCGATCTTGCTTCGGACCCGGCTTCATACCCCCCTCGAAAAACGCAATCGCATTGACGGACTGATGATTGCCTTCACCATCGATGAATTGCATGGTCGCAGATTCGTGAAAGGCTTTTTTAAGCGTCGCAAAATCATTGTTGGTGCCGCCGTCTAGGTAATAATTGAGCGTCTGAACGATTGCCTCGTGATCGGTTTGAGCCGTGGCAGTGGTGAAACTGGCCAGCAAGAAAAGGAAAAGCAGGATGCGCATGGTTCGATTTTGATGAGTTGATCTCCAAGTTAAAGGGTTCTGGGACTGCGGGCAATAGGCAATTGGTTTTTTCGACTTAAGATTTGCCTCTTGTGGAGGTAAGCGTTTGTACGCCCTCCTCGAAGGAGATCGCGTTTTGGTAATTCAACTCGCTTCTGGCCTTGGCGTCAGAGACCGAAAATTCGCGCCCCATCAGTCGAATAGCAAGTGGTGGAAGCGACAGGGTCAAGAAATCCGGTCGATTAGCGGCCAGTACTTCCCGTTCGGCAATCGCCTTAGTTTTTGGATATAAAGCCTTCGGAAGAGCCGTACCTGCGGAATCTTCATCCAGGTTTTCGATGGGACGTCCGAACTGCCTGGCCACTTGCTCCAGTTGGGTGGTATCAGGACGGAGTTGGATCGTGAGTTTCATGATTCTGATTAACGCCTCAACCGTCCCGGTCGGACGACTGCTTGCGCATTTCTTCAGCTACGGCATTCGATGCGGCGTCTCCTCGGCGCTCCAGCTCGTGAATGATCCGCTGGTGATCCTGATCGGATTGCAATTGCGACAATTTGTAGGCGGCCTGCATTTCGGTCACGGCTATTTTGAACCCAATAATGCCGCGCACCTGCCGCAGGGTGCGTTCCGAAAGCTGCTCCATGGAGATCGGATGTTCCGATGCTTGCTCGTATTTATCGATGAGCCGGTGTAGCGCCTGGAGGAGTTCCTGCCCTTCGAGGAGTTGGAGTTTGCCGTACACGTGCACGGCGAGGTAATTCCAGGTTGGGACTTCTTCATAACTGTACCAGGATGAGGACACGTAGGCGTGAGGCCCGGGAAAAATGGCCAGCACCTCCTCGCCGTCCTGGAACTGCTGCCCCTGTGGATTGGCCCGGGCTACGTGCCCGACAAGCCAATCCTGACCGTTGGTATCCGCTTCCAATTCGAGTGGAATGTGGGTACCCCACAACTTTCCATTGGTTTGATTGATCAATATGCCGAAGGCATTTGCCCGCAAGAACGAGCGAATTGTGTCGGGGTCTTCCTGTCGGTAGTGCGGCGGTCGGTACATGGATTCGTTCTTTAGGCGTTAGCTCGTTGGTAGGTTAGACTATTTGGTGGGGCGGTATCTTCAGATCGGGCGGCACGAAGGCGCGCCGGGCAGCTGGCGACCAAAGGTGCAGGTGACTGTAGTATTGATAGATAAGTTCTTGATTTGATAGCTTTTCCCGAACGGATTCCAACAGTTCTGCATAGGTCTGCGAGCCCGTGCTCTCTTTGAGTTGGAACATCTGTCGGACCCAAAAGTGAGTTAGGGTTTCGTGGTAGCCTCCACCTGGTCGATCCATAATTCCCTGCGCGCGGTTAAACTGTTTCAACCGATCCCGAAAGGTCGATAATGCCGCTTCGAAATCAGGGGCTTGAAAGACGTACCAGGCTGCCACATCCAGGTGGGCAACGTGGTTCCAGTCTTGCTTTGGCAATTGGCAGGATTCGAAGGCAGTTATAATAGCCGGGGTCGTCATTGGGCTCCGTTGTTCTCCAGAAATTCGATTACGGCTTGGTGGTTGCTGCGTTTAGCATCGTCGAGCGGAGTACTCCCCCAGCGATCTTTGGGGTTGGTGTCCACTCCGTGGCGCAGCAGCAGTTCGACCACTTCGAGATGGCCCTCGGCACTGGCCAGATGGAGTGCGGTTCGGTGATCGTAATCGCCCTGATTCAAATCCATTCCCGTGGCAATTAACCGCTGGATTTCATTGAGGTCGTTCAGGCTGGCGGAAGCAATCAGGGCCATGGTATCCTGGTATTCTGATTCGAATTTGCGGGCGCTCATTTTGCGATCCGAGCGCTCGTCGGCGAGCATATCGAATTGGTGCACGTTGTAGCGCTTGGCCAGCCGTTGACAGAGTTCGACGCCCCGCACGGAATTCCCTAGTTCGTCCAGTCGGGGCGACCACACACACAAGCCCATTTGCCCCGGAATGACGACCATCAGCGCACCCGATACGCCGCTCTTGGCCGGCAGTCCGATTTCGAAGGCGAAGCGACCGCTGTAGTCATACATGCCGCAGGTGAGCATGAGCGACAGGCAGTTCTGCACGGTGCGGTCCTGGAATATTCGATCGCCGGTAAGCGGGCAAATCCCACCGTTGGCCAGGGTGGCGGCAATGACGCTGACCATGCGCGCATCCACCTCAATGGAGCAACACTGGAAGTAAAATTCCAGCACCTCCGTCAGATGGATATTGGGCGGGAAAGCTCCTTTCTCGCGCATGTAGTAGGCCAGGGCAAAGTTCCGATCGGCCGTGCGCCGTTCGGACAGGTAGACGGAATTGTTGAAGTCGGGCTTCATCCCTCCGGCCAGCCGTTGGAAAATCTGCATGACATGATCGAAGCGGTCGGCCGGATCGCTATTTTTCATGATCAACGCGGAAGACATAATCGCACCGGCATTGATCATCGGATTGTGGGGAAGGTTATTCCGGTCGAGCGATAATTCGTTGAATCCGAGCCCGCTCGGCTCGAATCCGATGTGCTGATGTACTTTCTCTTGGCCCAGTTCTTCCTGAGCAATGGCATACATGATCGGCTTGCAGGTGGATTGCAGGCAAAAGTCGATCCGGGCATCGCCCCAGGAAGTGCGCTGCCCGTCGATCGTACAAACCGACAGGGCAAAGTATTCCGGGTTGACCCGCGCCAATTGCGGGATGTAATCTGCCACTTTTCCGCCCTTGTTCTGACGGGTAGCTTCAAATACCTCACCGATCGATTGTTTGAACGCCTCAAAGTCGGGAACAATCAGGTCCTCCATCAGCGCTTTGCGCAGCACCTTGCTTTGGCCGGCCATATCGCGAAACAGTTCCGGTGAAATCATCCGCAAATGCCGGTTCGTCTCGGCCGCTTTAGCCCTAGACTGGATCATTCCGTGCACCACCTGCATTCGGGGATCGTCGGGCAGGATACCACGGTCGCTTAGCTCTTCCCACAGATGGCTGACGCTAAAGGAATCCTGGTGAGCCGGACAGATCGATTGATAGAGTTTCGATAGATCGATTCCGACGACTTCCTCGGCCATCGGTGTTCCCTTTCCGTTTGAACCCATATCGGTTGAAGAAGGAGTAGGTTGGTCTGCCATAAAGCGATAAGTGATGGATCGCTTAAAGATGGGCAGAATTGATGGGTTTCGAGCGCTCGGGGCGCTCAATTTTTCACTGGAAGCAAAAGGGCTGGCTACGCTCCCGAGGAGCATAGCCAGCAGGCATTTTTAAACGAGTGCGTTGGCAGCCGTATTGACTGTCTCCATGAGCCGCTTAACAATCAGGTAGGGGTTGCCATTGGAAGCCGGACGCCGGTCTTCCAGATAACCCTTCCAGTTATTTTCTACCGTAGAAATCGGGATGCGGATCGAAGCTCCCCGATCGCTTACGCCGTAGGAAAACGCATCGATATGCTGCGTCTCGTGCAGGCCGGTCAGGCGAAGTTCATTGCCGGAACCATAAAGCTCGATGTGCTCGCGGTGGTACTTGCCAAGCAGCTCGCAAATATCTTTGAACAATTGCTCGCTTCCTGCGGAACGCATGGCGGAGTTGGAGAAGTTGGTGTGCAGCCCGGAACCATTCCAGTCGCCCATCATGGGCTTGGGCTCCAGGGTAGCAGATACCCCGTAGCTTTCGCAAATACGGTGCAACAGGTAGCGGCTCACCCACAGATCGTCGGCCGATTTCTTGGCCCCCTTCCCGAAGCACTGGTACTCCCACTGGCCCAACATGACCTCGGCATTGATACCCGTCAGCTGAATGCCGGCCTTCAAGCACTGATTGAGGTGGTCTTCTACGATATTCCGACCGGTAACATTTCCATTTCCGACCGAGCAGTAGTACATCCCCTGGGGAGCGGGATAGCCATCCTTCGGGAAGCCGAGTGGGCGGCCCCGCTCGACGAACGTGTATTCCTGTTCGAAGCCGAACCAAAAGTCTTCATCGTCTTCGAAGCCCGCTCGAATATTGGAAGGGTGAGGGGTACCGTCGGCACTCATCACCTCACACATTACCAGCCATCCCTGTTCGCGGGCCGTGTCGCGGTAAGTGCGCACGGGCTTCAGCAAACAGTCGGAAGCATGGCCTTCGGCCTGTTGAGTGGAGCTGCCGTCGAACGACCACATGGGAACGCGGTCCAACTCACCGTTGAAGTCCTCGATTTCGAGAATTTTGGTCTTACTGCGTAGATTTTGATCGGGCTGATAACCGTCCAGCCAGATGTACTCTAATTTGACGTGGTGCATAAAATAATCAGATGATTTTATGATATGGGATAATAGCCTTTTGCAAAGGCATTAATCGTTGGTAGATTTGGTAGACAGGAAGGGGACATGATCGCCTTGGAAAGACCTTGTTGTCAGCGGATGGGTTGGATGGTAGCGCGTGCAAAATCACTTTCAAAACGAATCAGTTATTCAATGAATAACGACTCAACAAGTGAACAGTTTATTGTGGAAACCACCCATTTTTTTTTGTTTACTCCGCCCCCATTACCAGCGAGGACCGATCTTGAAGCCTAGCAGTAGGATGGAGCCCTGTCCAACGTCTGCCCCCACCGTGCGGGCGTTTATTTCGAAGCCAAACGCCAGGCTGGGGGTAAACGCCCAGTTTCCAACTCCTAAAGGGATTGTGTAGGCGGCTTCGGCCGTGGGCTGCACGACGATAATTTCACTTCGCCCACTGGCCAGCACCTCTCCATCGGCACCGATATCTTCCCAATCGAGCGTATTAAACCAAAGATCGTTTCTCAATCCAACGGACCAACCGGAGAAGCCCGGCTGGAAAAAACGCTTATATCCCACTGTAAATCCATACCCATCTCCCCGCTCATCGTCGTGCTCGCCCAGATCGCGGTGACGAATGAAGTTGTAGCCCAGGCGCAAGTGCAGGGCGTGCCGGTCGGCAAAACCACGCTCTATGCGAAAACCGGGAATCAAGCCGGTAGGATAAGCCTGAAACTCGAAGGCCGCCTCCCAGCTATCCGATTGCGCCGATCCGCAGACAGCCATCGTTGATAGGCCCATCAAGGTAATCGCCCACCTGAAGTAGTTCATCAAACGAGGTTGAGGTTATAGATTTTCCAAGACGGCCATCAACACCGCTCCTGAAAGCCGCTGCTGGTAATTGGGGTTGATGTACTCGAACAGGATGGTACCTTCGGTATCCAACACAAACACGGCCGGTACCGGCAGGAAGCCCTTGTTTTTTCCTGCCGAGACTTCAGCCAGCCGTTCGGAATACCGTTCGGGGGCCTGGAAGGCAATGCCGACGCCCCGCGAAAGGGTACCGTCCGCATCGGATAGCAAGGTATAGTTCAATTCTACTTTTTCGCCGGTAGCCTGAAGCGATTCGGCCGCATCCGGGCTCACGGCGATGATCTGGTATCCCTGCTCCAGGATAGCGGCCTCGCGTTGGCCGAGTTCCGCCAAATGGCGATTGCAGTACGGGCACCATCCGCCGCGGTAAAAGACCAGCACGGTGGGTTTTTCCAATAGCAGGTCGTGCAACATGACAATCTCCTCGTCGACATTACCCACCGGCAGGTTAGGGACGGTTTCACCCACTAGCAACGGAGAGACATCCTCGGGCTGCTCGGGCAACTGGGCGAGTAAAGGAGCCGATAACAGCAGCAGCGTAAGGGGAAGGAGGGAATGGAGGGGACGCATGTATGAGATTTTAGTTTTTAGATTTTAGCACTCGCTAAAGAACTAAAATCTAAAAAACTAAAGAACTAAAAGCTAAAAACTATCTCCCCGTTTGCTGAATAAAGTGAATGTGCTGCTTCTGTAGGAACTGCTGGTACTGCTCCTTATCGATTTCGGGGAAGACCTCTTTTTGGGTCCGCTTTTTCATAGTGCGGTAGCCCTGATTGTTGTAGAGGTAGAGATTGCCCTTTTTATCGGTCACGATGCCCTTGATGGGATCGGCCTGGAAGTCGATTTGTAACTCTTGCGTGCGGTTGAGGTCGATAAGGAATAACCCGTTAGAGCCGTAAGTATTAAATATTTCTTGATTGGGAGACGTATGGCTGCGTACGTTGACCTTGTCGAGCTCGAACTTTGACATGCCCAGCACGCCGATTTCCGTGGAGAAGATGATGTAGTCCTGATTCGGAAGGTACTGGATGTTGTACAATTCGTTATTCCGCTTACCGATAATGCCCAGGTTGGGAAGGTGCCCGTGACCGGATGCCGCCGCCCGGGTGGCCAGATCGACGATGGTGATCATCTCGTCCATTTTCACCCATAGAATGGTTTCTCCGTGTCCGAACAATCGATCGACGTAGCTGTCGGGAAGCTCAAATCCTTTGCGAGCCTCCTCTTCGTGGTGGTACCAGCCGGCCTTGTTCGCCATGGTTCGGGTTTTACCGAAGGTTTGCATCGGCTGCACTAGTTGAATAAGCCCGATCGAGGTTGCAAACCAAATGCTCCCGTCAGGGGTGGCGGCCATATCGTTGCATCGGGTGATCTGCTTGATCTGATTGAGTTCTCCGTCTTCGAACCGCCAAATTCGCCGCTTTCCTTCTACCCAAAGGACGCCCATGAAATCTTTGCAAATGCGCTCTACCTTAAAATCGATTAGGGAGATCGGCTGAAGTTGCCCCGTTTCCATATCGAAGCGCTGCGCACCGCAATCGGTGGCCAGGAATGCTTCCTGGTTCATCACGGAAAGATCATTGACGGCACAGCTAACTTCCACATCCCGTTCTTCGCCGAGCACCCGGACACGCTTGTCCGTGAAAAGGTATAGTTCTTTTTCGTAGGCCACCATTTGGAGGACCGATTCATCAGGAGCCAAATTGAAGGACTTCCACTCATCTTTGGATTGACCAGCAAATGACAATCCAATAAATACCGCGAACAACAAATGCGTAAAATTCGGTTTCATTTAATACAAAATTAGTGGTCATTGTCATAGAAAAATTTCCTGCGATGATTTGTTGGGTGATAAAAACGAATTAATAATCGCATAACATGGACCATATTTTCTTAATGACAGATTAACTTTCTGAATTTTCGGTATTTTCTGATTTCACCGACCTTTGCATGGTCGTTAATGATTGACCCCCAGGAACATCTCTTACCAGGCTACTTCTTTGGCCTGCCCCAAATCACCACTGATAGCACCACTTTCTGAACCCGACTACATCAACGATTTTGGTTGATTCATTACGGATTTCATATTGATAGAGCTTGCTGAGTAGTGCGTTGTGCATTTGCTCGGCTGTACGTTTTTGTGTTTGTTTTCACTTCATATTTCGCCAGAGAATAATTTGAATTCTGCTGGCCTTGGTCGTCTATTATGTTTTTCTATTATCAATAAAATTCACTCATGAGATCATTAGGTCTACTTCTCTTCGCTGCACTGATGTGTGTAGCGGTAGACGGCTTCTCCCAGAAGAAGAACGTCATCATGTACATTGGAGACGGATATGGCTTGGCTCCTAAGACTGCTGCTCGCCTGGCACTTGGACAGGGCCAGCCGGGTAGCCGTTACTCCGACGATCCGAACTTCCGCCTGTTGGCTGCTGACCGCATGCGCTACCAGGCAACCGTAACCGTACACTCGTACAACGGATTCATCACCGACTCTGCTCCCGGTGCCACTTGCTATGCTGCCGGTAAGAACGGTAAGATCGACAACGATGCCATCGCTTGGGATCCGCTGACGCAGGCTCCAGTAGAAACCATCCTGGAAGCGGCCAAGAAGCAGGGTTACGCAGTAGGTCTGGTTACTTCTACCCGCATCACGCACGCTACCCCCGCCGACTTCGCTGCCCACACCTGGAGCCGAAGCCTGGAAGACGTAATTGCTGCTCAGTACCTGGCTTCTACCCAGGAAGAGTACGCTGCCCTGCTGGGCGAGCAGTACGACACCCTTGTACACTGGCTATATCCTGCTGTGAAGGAAGGGGTTGAGCTGGACGTCGTCATGGGTGGTGGTGCTCGTCACTTCTACCCCAGCGACATCTGCAAGCCGATCGTCGATAGCGAAGGCAATCAGATCAACGACAACGAAGGTAACCCCGTTTGTATCCCGGGCCGTCGTCGCAGCGACAGCCGCGACCTGGTTGAATACGCTACTGAAAACCTTGGCTTCGAGTACGTAAACAGCCGCGACGCATTGATGAAGCTCGACCTCGACTCTTACGCTAACAGCGACAAAAAGCTGCTGGGGCTGTTCACTGCTTCTCACACCACTTACGAGCAGGAGCGCCAGATCAGCAAGCCCTGGGAACCCGCACTGTGGGAAATGACTCAGGTTGCCATCGAAGTACTGAAGCGCAAGAGCGATAAGGGCTTCTTCCTGATCGTGGAAGGTGGCCGTATCGACCACATGGAGCACGCCAACGTGGGCTCTGTAGTACTGAACGACACAGGTGATGCTTACAAGGTAGTAGCTGAAGAAGAAGCTTTCCAAGACCCCGATGCGATTTACGGCATCCGTGGTGACAACCCGACTGCTCCTACCTTCGAAAACATCTACGGTTCCGATTACCTCATCAAGGAGGTGCTGGACTTCGACTACGCCATCGAAGAAGGCCGCAAGCTGATGGCCGATAACTCCATGGAAACACTGTTGTTCCAATCTTCCGACCACGAGTGTGGTGGTCTGACCATCGTGGGTTTGCACGACTCTGAAGACAAGCAGGGCAACGGTACTATGATCCGTACTTATGCCGAGCGTCCGTCTAACTCCCTCGGTGGTTCCAACGCGCAGCCTGGTATGATCGAGCGCGGTGACGACGAGTTTGACGTACCCGGTTGGTTCCCCGACTACGAACTGTACGAATTCCAGGGCCAAATGTGGCCACAGCCTACCGGCCCCGATGCTCGCCGCATGGTAATTTCTTTCGGTTCTAACCCGATCACCAACGGTAACGGTGCTTTCGGTACGCCTGGCAACCACACGCCGCAGGATATCTGGGTAGGTGGCGACGACAACGTAGGTGGTGCTTACGCTTCTCAGATCACCGGCCGCGGCCTGCTCGACAACACCGACCTGACGCCAATCATGGCGGACTTTCTCGGGTTGGACGACTTCTCTACCTTCAACGTAAACGCGGGTATCACCATCGAGACCGATGAGACTTACTGCGATCTCCAACCGACTACCATGGAGGTAAAGGTTCGCAATACCGATATCTCTGCCGGTAGCGATATCATGGTACAGATCAACCGTCCGTTCAACGCTCGTTTGATCGACCTCGATCCAGGTGAAAATGGTCGTTACCGCAATAACGTGTGGACAATCAGCAACCTGCCGGTGGGTGAAACGGCTACCCTAACGATGACCTTCCTGGCTACCTCCGCAGACACCCCGCTGGCCATCGGAGCTTCTTTCATGAAGAACGCGGACCCTGCCACTGTGGCAGCTGCTGTAGCTCCGGCCGGTGCTTGCGCGAACCTGTTTGACTTCGGAGATGTAGTGCCCGTCGAGGAAACTGCCGTATTCCCGAATCCGACCACTGACCTGGCCCGCATCCAGTTCGACAGCCAGCTGGAAGGCAACGCTACCGTCGAACTGTTCGACATGAGCGGAAAGCGCCTGGACGCAATGCAGACGGCTCTGATCGCCGGCCGCAACATCGTTGATCTCAACGTAGCGAACTACGAAAATGGTACTTACCTGGTACACATCAAGGAAGACGGTGGCGAGAGCAAAGTTGCTACTATCGTTAAGAAGTAAGTAGTCGCTGTTTCATACAGCTAACCAATCAATAAAAACAACCCCGGCCGCCCGATGGTAGGCCGGGGTTGTTTTTATCGGACTTCGTTGCTGCGCTTGATGCCCAGTCGATCCATCTTCGAATAGAGCGTTGTGGGCGGTAGCCCCAGGATGTTGGCGGCTCCCTGCGCCCCACTGACGCGCCAGCCGGTGGATTTCAAGACGCGGATGATGTGATTGCGCTGCACGGCTTCCAGGGTGTCAAATGCTTCCGGTTCTTTGCGGGGCCGGACGGGCTCGAACCAATCGCCGAGTCGCAGCCTGCCATCGGCTGCCGTTATGATCGCCCGTTCGATCAGGTTTTCCAGCTCGCGGACATTGCCCGGAAAATCGTAGGCCGTCAGCTGATCGATCACCCGCTGGGGGACTTCGCTGACTCTCCGGCCAAGCTTTGCTCCGAGTTTTTCACAAAAGAACTGAACGAGCAAGGGAATATCCTCCTTGCGCTGCCGCAGCGGAATGCTAACGACAGGAAACACGTTGAGGCGATAGTACAAGTCCTGCCGAAAGCGCCCCGCTTCGATTTCCCTGGGTAAATCGCGATTGGTAGCGGCTAAGATTCGTACATCGACCTGCTTCGGCGTGTGCCCTCCTACCCGTTCGATCTCCCCCTCCTGCAGGGCCCGCAGGAGTTTGGGTTGCAACTCGACGGGAAGTTCCCCGATTTCATCGAGGAAGAGGGTGCCACCGTCGGCCAGTTCGAATTTGCCGATCTTCTGCTCGATGGCTCCCGTGAAGGCCCCTTTTTCGTGACCGAATAGCTCGCTTTCAATAAGATTAGCGGGCAGGGCGGCGCAATTGATCTTAATCATCGGCCGGTCGGCCCGGCGGCTCAGCTTGTGGAGCGAACGGGCGATGAGCTCTTTGCCCGTTCCGCTTTCGCCGCAAATCAACACCGTAGCGGAGGTATCGGCCACTTGCTCGATTTGCTTGAGCACCTTCTTGAAGGCGGCACTGCGGGTGATGATCTCGCCAAAGTTTTCTTTGAGCTCGATTTCTTCCTGTAGGTAATTATTTTCGGCTTCCAGGCGCTCCTTCAGTTCCCGGATTTCGAGCAGTGCCCCCCGCAGCGCGGCTTCGCTCCGCTTGCGCTGGCTAATGTCCCGTACGATCGAACAACTATAGTACACCCCTTGCAATTCGACGAGGTTGTTGGTGATATCTACCGGGAAAAGGGTACCGTCCTTGCGGCGGTGTACTCCCTCAAATGATCCGACCTGCTGCTGTTGCTGCGCCCAGTGGGCCGCCCAACGCTCCGGATTCATGTTTGGATTGATATCGAACACCCGCAGCTCCAGAAACTCCTCCCGGCTATATCCCCACATTTGGCAAGCCATGGCATTGACTTCCAGGAACCGCCCTTTCTGATCGAGCCAAAAAACGGCCTCCGGCAAGTCGCTAAGCGCCCGGAAGGATAGTTCGGAAAGGTTGAGTGGCGGCTGCCTCATGCGGATGGATCTGATCGGACCGGAAGGTAGACGAATCAGCGTAATTTTACGGTATTTCGTAACGGTATTTCGAAATACCATCCCCGGGGCGACACTTTTAAAATCACATCTGACTGTAAGTCAATTAAATAAGGATAAAAATCTAAAATTGGCATACCCTTTGGCTTCCTGAAGGCAAACGACCGTCATGGAAACCGTACAATACGTCAAGACCCTGCCCGATTTGCTGAAAGCCCTGGAAGATCATCCCGAGCCCGTCTTCGTGCGGCTATGCGCTCGAACCGGCGACGACTTTCTGCTTCTCGATCAGATTGTAGCGCAAGTGCAGGAACGGTCGTCTATCCCGGTGGCCTCGTACAAGCTTGGCTGTACGACTTCCCAGACGATTAAACAGGAACTGATGATCGTCGGTAATCCGGTCTTGCTATTGATTTATCGAGGTGCCGTACGGGGCCTGTTTAAAGGAATTGTCGGGCCCGTTCGACTGGAAGAGGCCCTCCATCGGCTTTCCGATTCAGAAACCGCATCTAATTAAATTAATTTGAATCACCCATTGCGGCTTAGCCGTACAATAGCTGTATTATGAAATGGTATATCACTTCCGTCCTCTTTCTGGCTGTATTTGCGACCACCCTGTCAGCACAGCCGGTCACTTCTACTTTTTTCGACAATGCCAATAGCTTCTTTGCGAAGCACGTTCGGCAGGGGCGAGTTGACTATAAAAACCTCAAGGGAGACGCACAACTGGCCAGCCTCCTCGACGCTGTAGCACAGGCGGAGCTGCGCTCTGCTTCTGATGCCACCAAAGAAGCCTTTTATATCAATGCCTACAACCTGCTCGTCATTGGAGCCGCGGTACAAGCATATCCCCTCGCCTCCGTGCAAGACGTACCGGGCTTTTTCGACCGCACCACCTTTCCGGTGGCCGGCGAGCGAATTACCTTAAACAATCTGGAAAAGAACCGACTCATCCGGCCCTACCAAGACGCCCGGCTCCACTTCGTGCTCGTTTGCGGCGCCCTTGGCTGCCCGCCGATCACCGACTTTGCCTATTATCCCGACCGTTTGGAGCAACAGCTGGACATGCAGACCAAGCTGGCCCTGAACGACCCGAACTTCATTCGCATCTCCAATGAGGAGGTGGGCCTGTCCCAAATTTTCGACTGGTACCAAAGCGATTTCGGTAAAAACCCCCAGGAAGTAATTCGATTCATCAACAACTACCGCCAGACTGATCTTCCTCTCTCCGGCCGCGTTCGCTACTATCCCTACGACTGGTCGCTCAACGATGCTCCCCTGCAAACCGGCGGCCTATCCGTACCCCCCACCAATGCGGCACGCTACATTGTTTCTTCGACCATTCCAAAGGGCACCTTCGAGATCAAGCTCTTCAATAATCTATACTCCCAACGCACCGGCTCGGAAGGCAACCTGACCGACCGCTCCACTTTCCTGACTTCCACCCAAAGTGTGCTATTCGGCCTGACCGACCGGTTGAACGTCGGTCTCTTCAGCCGGTACCGCCGGGTGGCAAACGAAGCGCTGCCAGTCTCTCCGCTGCACGTCTTCTCCGGTGGCGATTCGGGTAGCTTTCGCCAAGGGCTGACCGGCCTCGGCCCCCAAATTCGATTCGCTCCCGTGCCGAAATGGCAGAACTTCTCCATACAAAGCGCCTTCCTGTTTGCCATTGGCGACGACCTGTCGGGCAGCGCCACCCAGCCCTTCATCGAATGGGACGGTCCGATCTGGATTACCCAAATCTTCAACGACTTTCCGATCGGCGATCGGTTTTCCCTGTTCACCGAAGTTGCCGTTTGGTGGGAAGATATTGGCAGCGAAGCGAATGGGCACATTAACCGCCTCTCCACCCCCGCCACCGCTATTTTTAGCTTTAATGCCAACCGCAAGACGATCTTTTATGTCCTTGGTAGCTACTCGCCCTTCTGGCAGGAAGAATTTGACTATTTTTACCAGGGAGGTTTTGGGGCCAAGTATCAGTTCACCCCTAACCTGGAACTCGAATTATTGTATACGGACTTCACGAACCAATTCCTCCAGAACTCCGGCGGGCAAGCGGCCACGTACAACCTGGGGTTCCGGATAAATATCTGATCCCTGAATGCTGCTGCGAGTTTTTCTGCTGTGTTGCCTTTTCATCTATTGTGCCGGTAGTTTACTTGCCCAACCCTCTACTCCACTCTCTCTTAGAACTATTCATTTCAGCGGCCTGAAAAAGTTCCAGGCCGACTATCTCTACCAATTTCTTCGATCGACTCCGGGGAACACTCTTCTGCCGGAATCGATTGAAGCAGACCTTCAACGCTTGCGCAACATCCCCGGTATCGGAGGGGTCGATTACCGGATCGATACGGTGCAAACCAACTTAGTGCTAACCTTTGAAGTATCAGAAGTGCGCACACTGCTTCCGGTAGTGCAATTTGGCGGCATACGCGACAACGTATGGTTTCGGCTGGGATTTACGGATGTCAACTGGCGCGGGCGTGGCCAATTGCTAAGTGCCCACTATCAATACAACGACAACCGCCATTCGGGGCAGCTCTATTTTCGGGCACCACATATCAAAGGGAGCGCCTGGGGGAGTACGGCAAGTCTCCAGCGGTGGGCCTCCCGCGAGCCGCTCTACTTTCCCGAAGGCACCGTGCTGTACGACTATGACAACCACAGCGTTGGCGGGACGATCATTCGGCACATCGATTTTTTCAGAGAACTGGAATTGGGCGGTACCGCATTTGTTGAAACCTACACCAAAAGCAGCGAGCAGTTTCTGGAAGCCCCTCCCGGTCCGGAAGCACTTACACTGACGAAGCTTCTGGCCAAGGCCCTCTACCGAAGCAACCGAATTGATTACTTTGATTATTACCTCCGGGGGCGTAGCTGGCGGCTCTTACAACAGACCGTCTACAATATCGATGACCGCAGCTGGTTTCACAGCTTTCAATTTCAAGTCCGTCAGTTTATTCGAACGGGTAAGCGAGGC
The DNA here is from genome assembly GCA_964504335.1 of uncultured Saprospiraceae bacterium. GTDB lineage: Bacteria > Bacteroidota > Bacteroidia > Chitinophagales > Saprospiraceae > CAZDET01. The sequence continues at coordinate 771 of CAZDET010000024.1, read as the reverse complement.
AACCTGGCCTTGCGGTTGCGCCTGGGAATTGCGAACAATGACGATACGCCATTTGCTCCCTTTGTGGTCGATAGCCACGTCAATCTGCGGGGGGTGGGAAACCGCATCGATCGTGGGACTGCCCAGGCCGTGTTGAACGCGGAATACCGCCATACCATCTTCGACAAGCCCCTACTGGCCGTTCAAGTGGTTGGGTTTTCCGATATGGGTACCTGGCGAAATCCGGGAGGCGCATTGAGCGATTTGCTCGACCCAGATCAGTTTCGGCATTTCATCGGTGGCGGTATTCGTTTCATTTATCCACCGGCCTACGGGGCAATCCTGCGAATCGACTACGGAATGGATGTGTACAATACCCAGCAACGAGGGCTCATCCTCGGGCTGGGGCAGTACTTCTGAAACTACTCTACACGCGTCATGAGGATCGGTCCGTCGCTCCTACGCGCTTCGCATTCCTCAGACACCATCGTGACGGTCATCATATCCCCTTCTACTTTGATGGTATACACACCTGGCTTTCCGGAGCAGGGGCTGTTTTCCATGGTATCGCTGATGGTCATTTGGTCACCATCCATGGTGTAGTCCCCTACCATATCCGTGTTGCCGTCGCCTCCCAGATCGACCGTAAAGGAGCCATCCTCTGCAAAGGAAATGATGTTATTGACGGTTTGACCTTGTTGAGTGACTTCCCACGACCAGGAGCCCACTTCGGATTGCGCGACGAGGATGTTCGTTCCGAACAGCACAACTGCTGCGGTAAATAGATAAGAC
>CAZDET010000023.1:0-68266 GCA_964504335.1 uncultured Saprospiraceae bacterium | reverse complement strand
CTCAGATATTGCCATTCGTTTTTGATAATTTGCCACATAGTCCGTTAGTTTTGCATGTAATCCAGATACAGTTGTTCCAACTCGTTGGCGCTAACTTCTTCGCTGCGAAGCTCTTTTACCAGTTCCCCTCTTCGGAGAATCCCGATACGGTGACACACTTCGCGCACCCGGAAAATATCGTGGGAGGCCATTAAGATCGACGCTCCCTCCTCGGCCAGCTTTTTGAGAAGTGCTGATAGTTCATTACTAGCCAGCGGATCGAGACCGCTCGCCGGTTCATCCAATAGATACACTTTTGCTTTCTTGGCATAGGCAATGGCAATACCTACCTTTTGCCGCATCCCTTTAGAATAATCAGCCACTTTTTTGTCGTGGGCTTCGCTCTGCAAGCCACACACTGTGAGGAATTCGCTGAGTGATTCCTTCGGGTACTTCAAGCCAGCCAATCGACAGAAATAGTCTAGATTTTCAAGCCCGGATAAATAAGGATATAAATTCACATTCTCCGGAATGTAACCAATGATGCTTCTGACAGCAGTAGGTTGCTTTGCCACGTCTATTTCATCCACCAACACCTGGCCGCTATCCGCCTCGATAAAACCGAGCACCAGATTGATACTCGTCGTCTTTCCCGCACCATTTGCACCTAGCAAACCTAATATCTCCCCCTGATTGACGTTGAGAGACAAGTCTCTGATCGCGTAGTGGCCCTTGAACGATTTGCTTGCATTAATGATTTGGATCATAGCGTTTCCCTTGGTTAGTGTGCAACTGTGTTGCAAATATAGCAATTTCGCCCTTACTGCAACTGCGTTGCAATTGAGAATTCGCTCGCAATATGATTTGACACCCTCCGAAGAAAAGCGTAGGTTACCCACTTTAAAGCTAACAAGGAGGCAAATGGCACAATCAGATCAAACCCCCGTCAATTCGAATTTTCATCGAAAGAGTACGGGGCAGGAAGTACTCGCAAACATCGATCTAGACGAAAAAATCGCGATCGTAACCGGTGGTTACAGCGGTATCGGCCTCGAAACAACGCGCGCCCTCGCCGCTAAAGGCGTAACAGTGATCGTTCCAGTACGGTCGACGCAAAAGGCTGCCGACAACCTGGCTGGTGTTGAAGGAGACGTGCAAACAGCTTCCCTGGACCTCGGCGACCTCGAGTCTGTTCATGCCTTTGCCAATCAGATGGTTGCAGAACTTAACCGTCTCGATTTATTAATCAATAATGCAGGCATTATGGCCTGCCCGGAGACGCGCGTGGGGCCCGGCTGGGAGGCTCAATTCGGGGTGAATCACCTGGGGCATTTTGCATTGACCCACGCGTTGATGCCTCTACTGAAAAGCACTCCTGGCGCCCGGGTTGTCAGCCTTTCCTCTACTGCTCACAAGATCAGCGGTATCCGCTGGGAGGATATCCATTACACATCCGGCGATTACGATAAATGGCAGGCTTACGGGCAATCTAAGACGGCCAATGCGCTGTTTGCCAATGCGCTATCCCGCAGGCTCAAGGAAACGGGCGGGCTGGCATTCGCCGTACATCCGGGAGGCATTTTTACGCCCCTCCAGCGGCATTTACCCCAAGAGGAGATGGTGGCACTGGGCTGGATAGACAGTGAAGGCAACCCCACGGAGCTCGCCAAAGAAGGATTTAAAACACCCGAACAGGGCTGTTCTACCACGTTATGGGCCGCCACCTCGGAGTTGTTGGAAAACAAACCGGGGGTGTATTGCGAGGACTGTAATATCGCCGCACCCACCGATCCCGAAAGCCCGATGGGTAGGTATTTTGGAGTGGACGCGCACGCCTGTGATGATGCATCCGCCGAGCGGTTGTGGGAACTGAGCGAAGAGCTGCTTAAGCAGGCGTAGCATTGTCGAGACAGCCTCAAAACCAATGTGATTCAATAAGTGTCAGGCTTTGAAATAAACACCTGAATCATTCTAGAAATCGTGCCGGGTATTTAACGTAATCGTATTGTTGGATAATTTTATGCGTTTCATCAAAGTAAAGCCAGATAATAAATGGCCCGGCCCAATTTTGAATTTCTCCTTTCCAATAGAAGGGATTAAAGTAGCCTCTGATGATAGCCTTATCCTGATAAACAACCACATCCTCCACTGTAAAATTTCGCTGATTATCGTTTAATTTTTTGAAATTGGGATTGGGCCAATCGTAAAATGTTTTGAAGGCGTCTTTCCCTTGGAATTCCAAACCTAAATTAACATCCTTCATGTAAACACTATCCGAATAAAAGGAAAGAAATTTAGTCCAATCTTTGCGTTTCTGGTAAGTCCTGATGTAGTCTTCGACGACGGGAGATAAATCTGAATCTGATTGGGGGGCCGAACAGTTAGTAATGGTAATCGCTAAAACAGTCGTGACCAAGCTTATTGCCAAGAATTCCCTTGTCATAATTCATCATTTTTAGATATACCTAAACCATTCTGGTTTAGGTATATTTTCATACACGATGCATTAAACCAGCTTAAGTTGTCACATGCCCCTTAACCGTTTTTTTCTTCTACGCCAAACGAACAAGCCTCCCCCACCAATCACTAGAACAAGTAATAAAAATGGTAAGACATTTTTCACTATCTGTATAACCGCTCGTTTTGTAACCTCCCCTTCCGCAGAATACCCTCCCGGCATTTTCACAACACCGACTGCCTTTTCATAGTCTTGGTATGCGGATAGCATTTTTTGGAATAATGCTGGTTTTTGAGAAGCAATATCGATGACTTCTCCGGGGTCGCTTTCTAGATGATATAGGTGCCAGCGATTATCTCCACGCGGGATATTGTTTTTTACGATTTTATAGCCGTTTAAAAAGTAGGCCGAGCTATTGGCAGCCTCTAAACCTACACCCTCACTGCTATTATAAACTGGTTGATTGGGGTCATTTATGTGCGGCAGCAGGCTTTTTCCTGTGATGGGTGCGTACCCTTTTTTGGCAGAAGTAGAAAGTCCTACCAGGTCGTAAATTGTGGGAGCGATGTCCGTGAAAAAACTGAATGCATTAGTGGTTTTATTTTTGGGAATATCCTTTCCCCAAATAATGAGCGGAACCCGCAAGCCTCCTTCGCCCGTATAATACTTGAAATAGGAAAAAGGAGAAGCCATAGCATTAGCAAACTCGGGACCAATGAAGCCGAAATACCCCTTGCCCCCATATTTGTCGAAGTCGCGATGGTATCCATAAGACCGTGCCCATGGCACTCCCAGGCTGTAGTCTCCTCCATCCGGACCGTTATCCGAAGTAATAATGAAAACAGTGTTTTCCATCATTCCTTCTTTGGTTAAATACTCGATATACCTTCCGATATGGTAATCCATTGCCTCCAACATGCCAGCCGCTACTGCCATGGTAGTAATGTGCGTTTGCTGTTCTTTAGCAGTCAATGCATCCCATTTTTTGAAATCCGGAAACACATCATTTAGCTGGGCACTATCGGGAATAAATCCTAATTGCTTAGCCTTTTCAAATCGTTTTTGACGTATTATATCCCAGCCTTGAGCGTAGACATCTCGGTAGTGATTTACAAATTCCTTAGGCGCCTGAACAGGGGTGTGAATAGCTTGAAAAGCAATGTAGGAGAAGAAAGGATTGTCTTTGCTCTTTTCTTCCTGATGAAATGAAATGGCCTTATCGATGTAGTTTTTTGACGAATAGAAATCAGGAGGAAGGTCAATTTCCTTTCCATCAGCATACCAATGAGCAATCGGTTTCTGAGGTAGGTAGCCTTTAGCTTCGTAGTTATCCGCACCGGAGCCTCCCAGAATGTATGAGCGATCAAACCCTCTTTTGGTAGGAAGCGTATTCTCATCATGTCCTAAGTGCCATTTACCCGTTGCATAAGTGTTGTATTTTGCTTCCTTTAAACGCGTAGCGATGGTTTGTACGCGGTCATTTAGTACCCCACCGTAACCCGGTTTATTTTGAAATTCTTCTGGAAGCATTTCAGGCAAATTGGCGACACCGGTTAAGTGACTATCCGACCCTGTCAGAAGCATAGCTCTCGAAGGTGCGCATACCGGAGAAGCATGCATATTCGTGAACATTAAGCCTCCATTGGCCAATCGATCAATATTAGGTGTGCGCGCTTCGCCACCAAAAGCACTAAAATCCATCAAACCCGAATCGTCTACCAGGATCAATACGATATTGGGTTTGCGCTCAGTAGTATCACTTTGGCTGTAAGCAACAGATTTCAAACCTGTTAAAACCAACAAAATGAATAAGAAATGATTTAAATGGTTCACGTTCATTCTGTTTTTCGCTTAGTCTTGCACGATCAATTGAGCCGTTTCGTGACTATACCCAAATCATAGCAATTTGGGAATAGTTCATGAACTGCCCCTGGTAATATCACCCGATCATTTGTGACCGGTATAGAGTGTCGCCACGAAGATTTCACCATAGTTATACCTAAACCAGAGTGGTTTAGGTATAACTTAACTTACGGTGGACAAGACAAAACGATCTATTCTAGTATCCACTCATTTCAGGTACACACCCGCTCAGCTCACTACCTTCAATTCCTTTCCTACCTCGATGAACGCGGCAATTGCCTGATCCAGGTGTTCTTGCTCGTGGGCGGCGGAGAGCTGTACACGGATTCGGGCCTTGCCCTTTGGCACTACTGGATAGAAGAAACCAATTACGTAAATACCTTTCTCCAACAGCCGGTCGGCAAATTGCTGGCTCAGCGGCGCGTCGTAGAGCATGATGGGCACGATAGGATGCTCGCCTGGAAGAATGTCGAAACCGGCGGCGGTCATCTTTTCGCGAAAGTATTTGGTGTTGTATTCCAGCTTGTCGCGCAGCTCGGTGCTGCCCATCAGCAGATCGAGTACTTTACTGGAGGCACCGACGATGGCTGGTGCTAGGGTATTGGAAAACAGGTAGGGGCGCGAGCGCTGGCGCAGGATATCGACAATTTCCTTGCGGGCGGCGGTGAAGCCGCCGGAGGCACCGCCTAAGGCCTTTCCGTAGGTACCAGTGATGATATCCACACGCCCCATGACGCCGCAGTGCTCGTGGGTGCCGCGGCCGGTCTTACCGAGGAAGCCGGTGGCGTGGCAATCGTCTACCATGACCATCGCGTCGTATTGATCGGCGAGGTCGCAGATTTTGTCGAGTTGGGCGATGGTGCCGTCCATGGAGAAGGCGCCGTCGGTGGCGATGAGGCGGCGGCGGGCGCTCTGGGCTTCCTGCAGTTTGGCTTCCAGGTCGGCCATATCGTTGTGCAGGTAGCGGTAGCGTTGGGCCTTGCACAGGCGGATACCATCGATGATGGAAGCGTGGTTGAGCTGATCGCTGATGATGGCGTCTTCCTTGCCGAGGATAGGTTCGAAGAGGCCACCGTTGGCGTCGAAGGCCGCGGCATAGAGGATGGTGTCTTCCATACCGAGAAACTCGGCGGTTTTGTTCTCCAATTCTTTGTGGAGATCCTGTGTGCCACAAATAAAGCGCACGGACGACAGGCCGAACCCGTGGGTATCGATGGCGTGCTTCGCCGCTTCGATCACCTCGGGGTGGCTGGAAAGGCCCAGGTAGTTGTTGGCGCAAAAGTTCAGCACCTCGCCGGTACCGGTCGTTTCGATCTTGGCTCCCTGGGGAGTGGTGATGATGCGTTCGTTTTTATACAGGCCCGCTTCGCGGATTTCGTGCAGCTCGTGCTGCAGAGCGGGTTCGACGTTTTGGTACATATCTGGTTATGGTTTTTATCCAGCTACAGATTTACGTGATAGTTGGGAAAACGCCAAATTGGGGTGTCATTTCTCTGTATTTCGTTTAAACGTTTAGGCGTGGAGGCGTTTATTGCAGGGACTACTTTCCTGGATAAACGCAAAACAATATGTCTCGTACAACCCTCCTGATCAGCTTCCTCCTTTGTCTGGCCACCTTCCTGTACGCACAATCTCCGAGTTTATTAGAATTCAACCAAGACCGGCTTCAGCGGCAACGCACGGCCATGTTGGTGCTCGGCACGTGGGCCGTGGGAAACATCGCCAGCGGGGCCGCGCTGCGCGGGCGGCATACGGGAGCAGAGCGGCAGTTTCACAACATGAATATCTACTGGAATCTGGTGAATCTGGGGTTGGCAACTGCCGGCTATCTGAGCGCCGGTAAAGACCCTGCTTCCTTTGACTTGTTCGAAACCATGCAGGCCCATCAGAGCTTTCAGAAAACGTTACTATTCAACGCCGGGCTGGACGTCGGGTACGTACTGGGAGGCTTGTATCTCATCGAACGGTCGCGGCGAGGGACGAAAAATGCCGATACTTTTAAAGGATTTGGACGGTCCGTCGTCCTGCAGGGAGCGTTTCTATTTGGATTCGATTTGGTGAATTACTTCATCGAAGCGGGCTTCACCGAGCAATTGCGGGTCTTCCTGCCGCCGTCTGGACCCGGAGTGGGGATGATGCTGAATTTATGAGATATAAAAGTCCTGTTTGATCCAGGTGTGAAGGCATAAAAACGGTCGGTAAAGGCCGTTGGGCGATTTTTTGTATTTAGGCCCACAAGGACTTGCTTCTAAGGTGAAAACCGTGCATCTTTGTAGTACCATCCAAAAGCTGCCCCAGCGGTAGCCGTTCTCACAAAATAGCCCACTTTTCACACGGCCGTTTCCATTGCTGGTAGCCGCGTGCGCCGCACGCTGATGCTGCCTGCAGCCCCTAAGGCGAGCAGGTATGGAGGGCGGGCCATTTTATAAATACCCACCCACATGGTGTGCGGCGGGCCGAGCCCGACAACTGGCCCGATGGCCAGGGGCCAAACGATAGCCCCCACCTATGGTGCCTGTAGTTGGCGCGTTTACCCTAGTTCGATCCCGTCGGAAATAGAAGATTATCCGGTAAATTTGTAGATTGATCGCGTGAATTAATCAAACGCCCATGCGATTCCTCGTCTTCTGCCTGCTTATCTGGAGTACGGCTGCTTATGGCCAATCCGTCCTTGAGCCCATCGATATATACGATATTGAATACGTATCCGATCCCCAAATTTCGGACGATGGCGCTGCCATTCTATACGTCCGCAATTTCAAGGACATCATGACAGATCGCAATCTGTCGAACATCTGGCTGTATCAGGATGGGATGCACCGCCCTGTAACATCCGGCTCGCAAAACGACTACAGCCCGCGCTGGAGCCCCGATGGCAATCGGATGATCTTCATATCCAACCGCAGCGGCAAGTCGCAGATCTACATGCGCTGGCCCGACACCGAGGTGGAGGCCCGGCTGACCAACCTGCAGCAATCGCCCTCGAATCTGAGCTGGTCGCCCGACGGCCGCTGGATTGCCTTTAGTATGTTCGTACCCGAAAAGGCCAATAACCTGGTGAGCCTTTCCGGAAAGCCAAACGGGGCCGACTGGGCCGACGAACCCGTGTTTATCGAGGATATCACCTACCGCTCGGACGGCCAGGGGTACCTGAAGGCCGGCAACCGCCAGTTGTTTTTGCTTTCAGCGGATGGCGGGCATCCGCGCCAGCTCACCAAGGAGGCCTTCGACCACGGCGGCACCATCAGTTGGAGTCCCGACAGCAAGCACCTCTACTTCTCGGCCAACCGGCACGACGACCACGAACTCAACCCGCTGAATAGCGAAATACATCGCCTCGAACTGCCCGGTGGCCAACTGACGACCCTCACCGACCGGCAAGGACCGGACGCCAGCCCGGTGGTATCGCCGGATGGAACCACCATCGCCTACCTGGGCTTTGACGATCAGTACCTGGGCTACCAGGTGCGCAAACTGTACGTCATGAACGCCGATGGCAGCAGCCCGCGGCTGCTGAGTGGCGGGCTCGATCGCGATGTGAGCAACCCGCAATGGGCGCAGGATGGCAGCGGCCTGTTCTTTCAGTATGATGATGAAGGGAATACGAAAGTGGCCTTCATCAGTTTGCAGGGAAAAGTCACCGATCTCGCCAGAAACGTCGGCGGTTTGTCGCTGGGTCGCCCCTACAGCGGTGGCGTTTTCAGCGTGGCGGACAACGGTACCTTCGCCTTCACCCACTCTACGCCCGACCATCCGGCTGATCTCGCGACGGGTAATAAAAACGGGGAGCCCGTGGAGCGATTGACTCGACTCAACGACGATCTATTCAGCTACAAACAACTCGGCGAGGTAGAAGAATTCTGGTTTACCTCCGGCTACGATCAGCGCCGGATCCAGGGATGGATCGTCAAACCACCCGGCTTTGATTCGACACGCAAATACCCTTTGCTCCTCGAAATACACGGAGGGCCATTTGCAAATTACGGCTCCCGCTTTTCGGCCGAAGTACAGCTCTACGCGGCCACAGATAAGGTGGTGCTATATACCAACCCCCGTGGTAGTACCAGCTACGGACAGGAATTCGGGAATCTGATTCACCACAACTACCCCAGTCAGGACTACGACGACCTCATGGCCGGCGTGGACGCCGTGGTTGCTCGCGGCTACATCGACACCGGCCAATTGTACATCACCGGCGGCAGCGGGGGTGGTGTGCTGACCGCCTGGACCATCGGCAAAACCGACCGCTTTCGTGCGGCCGTGGTAGCGAAGCCCGTGATCAATTGGTACAGTTTTGTGCTGCACGCCGACAATCCGGCCTTTTTTTATAAGTATTGGTTCCCGGGCTACCCCTGGGAGCATCAGGATCACTACATGGCCCGCTCCCCGATTTCACTGGTGGGGAATGTGACTACTCCGACGATGCTACTGACCGGCGAGCAAGATTACCGGACGCCCATGTCGGAGACCGAACAATACTACGCCGCGCTCAAAATCCAGGAAGTACCGGCATCGATGGTGCGCATTCAGGAATCGGGCCACGGCATCGCCAACAAACCCAGTAACCTGATTGCCAAGGTGCAATATATTTTAGGATGGTTCGACAAGTACGGGGCGAAACCCTAGCCTCGTTGAGGAAATGGGTTAAAACCGGTGAGAATGATGCAATTGTACCACATAAGGCTTAAATTAGCCCATGAATAAATCGCGGCCCCTTCCTAAGCCAATGCAACGAGCCGACGATGTGTAATCGAGATAGCCTGAGGTAAGTAAACAAACGGCGGCCAATTGGTATGTAAAAGATATTGGCTACTCGATTGAATGGCCATGTGGCAAACCGTTGATACAACACGATAGAATCATCCGTCGAGTCCAGTAAACTCGGCGTTTACTGTTATTCCCTTGTCCTTCACTCAACCCTGCAACTATGAGGAAAATTTTACTTTTATCCATCTCCTTCATCCTGTTCAGTGCCCCCTTAATTTTCGGTCAAATTATTCTTACCCCCGCGTTCTCTAATTTGGATGTTTGTAGTTCCGGCTCCTCACAAACGGGATCGGTCAGTTTCACTGCCAGCACTTCTTCCGTTACTCCAATTAATATTACGATATCGGAAACTTTTAATCCGGATCATTCAGGGATCGATCCATCAATTACCCTGGTTGGTTCTAGTACACGAACTATCAGTTCTGTCGCCCCGACCACTATTCAATACGATGTGGACGGTGGTGGAGCCACTACGGGAGGTACCCTAACGATCTTGGTGACACAGGATGGGACTTCTAATTTTGACTTTTCCAATCTTTCTATTGACGTTAACTTTGTGCCTGTTCTGAATCCAATCGACCCTTCTCAGGAGGCTCCCAGCAGTGGGAATGGGGTGCTGTGCGGTCCTGGTGATGATCTTACATTAACCGCATCATTGGCCAATGATGCGTTTGATGTTCTTTTTGTTTGGACCCGAGCAAGCGTAGGAGGATTGCAGGGCCTTAATGCCTCTCTAGTTGTCAGTGAGACTGACACCTGGACGGTTGAGGCCAACAACACCTGTGGTTCTTCTACCGACGATATCATAGTCGGTTCCGGAGCACCTGCTACTTTTGAACAGCAGCCCACTCAATCCAATTCCAGCTGTGCTGGCGGAACGGCCCTGGATATTGATGCGGTTATTTCCCGCACGGATTTAGCCTCCAATGCGACCTATGTTTGGCAACGGGTAGGAAGTGGAAGTATCGGCTCCACAACCACGGTTCCGAGTGGCTCCGATCCCGTCGATGCTGTATTTCCCACGGGGTTGGTCACTTTCGGCACCAGTCCCGATGTTAATGGAACCAGTTACCGGCTGCGGGTTTTCAACGATGGCTGTAATGTCAACTCGGATGTGATTCAGGTAAAAGACGATCCAGGCATAGTCTCCGGCGATCCGCTATCGATGTCGAGCGTAACGGAAATGGACGGCTCTGTAACCTACACTGCCACCTTCGACAATGCCACGGACGATTTCACCGAAACGAACTGGACCCTTTCTGGCAGCGGAGTTGGAGTATCGATGTTCACGGAAACGCTGGAGCGCAGTGAAATCATCGATATGGAAACGGTGCTCTTCCCCATTACCCCTGCCGACGGCACCGTCTCCGGCAGTTTTGAAGTGGACGGTGGCACCACAATCGATTGGGAGGTGACAAATACAATTGGTGCAACGTTTACCACGGTTCTCAACGTTGGATTTACGCCGATGGGAGGTGTTGTAGACATTTCCTTGGACGTGGGCCTCGACGTCGACAACATTTGCGGCCGGGCCACCTACGGAGGGGCCTCCCAACAACTGCTGCCCGTCGAATTCGGATACTTCCGCGGGCAGGAACTTCCGGAAGGCATCTTGCTGGAGTGGAGCACGGAAATGGAGGCCAGCAATGACTTTTTCACCGTTGAACGCTCTTACGACGGCATTTCCTTCGAAGCAATCCATCGCGAAGCGGGTGCCGGCGATTCGAATACAACGCTTCACTATTCGTTCCTCGACGCCTCCGTTTCACGGGAGGCTTCCGTAGTATACTATCGCATTCGGCAAACGGATTTCGACGGTACTTACGATTTTAGCCCCCTCGTGCAGGTCAACACCGGAACGGCTACCGCCTCCCTGGCGTTGGTACATGCCTACGTGGCTGCCGACCAGCTCAACTACCAGTTTCAGGTAGCCTCCAACAAAGAAGTGCGGGTGGAATTGTACGATCTAGGCGGGCGCCTGCTCCGCGCTGCGGAGGTAGCAGGGCTGAGGGGAGTAAATTCCTTCCAGTTGCCGCTAGACGGTCTTTCAGCCGGCATCTACGTGCTGCGGCTAAGCGATTCCGAACGCGCGGTTACCGAGCGCTTCCTGCATTAAATCAAGCCTCCAATTTCGGGCCAAAAGCCGGTAGCAACGCTGTTTGCTACCGGCTTTTGTACTATTCAAGCTGCCTCAGCCGTTGAGTCAACCCTGTCACAAATCTCCCAAATTTGGTCCGATTTTTTTCCGCCGGCCCGGCATCTTTGAGGTGTCAAAAGCAATGATTGACAGCTCCTAACGGAGCAAAGATAAATTGGGTGAGTGTTTGTTCATAGTTAAGGTCCTCGACCACGCGGTCGGGGACTTTTTATTTTAGCCTACTTATTTTTGACACCTTCTATCCATTCTTACGTTATTACATTGGTATGAGTGCAACAGAATTGCTTTTCGAACACCTACGCGAGCAGCTTTCTGCTTCGGCTACCGATTGGCTGGAGACCAACCGCCAGCAATTGCTCCAAACGAGAGATAAGCGCCTGCTCCAACGGCTCTTTAGCAGTGCCCCGAGGTGGCTGCCGAGGGATTCCTTCCAATATCAATCAATGGTGGCCAAGCTTCCGGATACCTTTGCGGAAGCCCGTTTCGATCACTGGACGAAAGATCAAGCCGGCCGGGTAGCCTTTTTGGCCAGTTTTCCCTACGAAACGAGTAAGGAAGCACTTGCGACTATACAGGATCTCTTCGATACGGCGGATCTTCGGGAAACTGAAGCGATTTATCTATCTCTGCCCTTTTTACCCTTCCCGGAGGCATTCGTCCGCTTTGCTGCGGAGGGTATCCGCACGAACATGGTATCGGTGTTCGATGCAGTTGCTTTGGGCAACCCCTACCCTGCTGACTACCTCGATGAGGCCGCCTGGAATCAATTGTACCTGAAGGCCGCCTTCATGGCGCGCCCGCTCTATCGCATCGTTGGGATCGAACGACGGGCCAACGCCGAGCTCAGCCGAATGATCCAGGATTATGCCGAGGAGCGCTGGGCCGCCGGGCGATTAGTCAGCCCGGAAATCTGGCGGGCAGCCACCCATTTTCTCAACGACTCTTTAGTGGAATCGCTGGAACGGCTGGCAAGCTCGGATCTCCCCCTGGAGCGCGCCGCTGCCGCCCTCGTCTGCCGCGACGCCGAATACTCTGGCGTGAAATCCCTGAAAAGGAAATACCCTGATTTAAAGAAACCACATCCGGATAGCTGGGAAGGCATTGGAAAGGCACTAGACGCTGCTCCTCTTCCCGAAAAAAAATAAGACCCCATGCAAGATCACACTTTTCGATTTATCGATCCGCACATCCACATGACCTCGCGTACTACCGATGATTACGAGGCCATGGCCAAAGCGGGCATAGTAGCCATTATCGAGCCTGCGTTTTGGCTGGGCCAACCCCGAACGGCGGTGGGCTCCTTCAAAGATTATTTCAGCAGCCTCGTCGGCTGGGAGCGTTTCCGGGCCAGCCAATTCGGCATTAAGCACTACTGTACGATCGGGCTTAACTCTAAGGAATCGAACAACGAACCCCTGGCCGAGGAGGTCATGGACCTGCTTCCAAAATTCATCGGTAAAGAAGGCGTAGTGGCCGTTGGTGAAATTGGCTACGACGATCAAACCGAAGCAGAAGACAAGTACTACCGGCTCCAACTGGAACTTGCCAAAGAATTCCAATTGCCCGTCCAAATTCACACTCCCCACCGGGACAAAAAACGCGGGACGACCCGCTCAATGGACGTTGCTCTGGAGCACCAACTCGACCCGGCCTGGGTAGTCGTAGATCACAATAATGAGGAGACTGTTGCGGAAGTCCTCGACCGCGGCTTCTGGGCGGCCTTTACCATCTATCCCTTCACCAAAATGGGAAGCGAACGCATGGTGGATATCGTGCAGCAGTACGGCTCGGACCGCATCATCGTAGACAGCGCTGCCGATTGGGGCGTCAGCGACCCACTCGCGGTTCCGATAACGGCCGCACTCATGCTGGAACGAGGCATTCCAGTGGAAACCGTCCACAAAGTGTGCTACCAAAACGCGCTCGATGTCTTCGGGCTGAGCGGCCAGATGAAGGAAAGCGATTGGGAAGGCGGCAACGCCATCGATCAGCGGGAACTCTACAGTGGCAACTCCGTGCTCAGGGGCGGCCAGACACCGCGGGTAGATGTCGATACCTCTAAAATCGTGCACAATTAGCAGCATGGCCTATCTACGTCTGCTGCGCCCGGCCAATATTCTGACCGCCTGGGCGGATATTTTGCTGGGAGTCGCTATTGCCGCTCAGGTGGACCCATCCTGTTTCGATTTGGGCGCGATTGGCTGGTTGTTGCTCAGCACCAGCGGCCTGTACGGTGGTGGAGTTGTGTTCAATGACGTGTTCGACTACGAATTGGATTGCGTAGAACGTCCCGAACGCCCTCTTCCAAGCGGTGCGGCAACCCGGGCGGGGGCAATTGCCCTCGGTTCGGGCGCATTGCTGATTGGAATTGGCAGCGCGTGGGCCGTTCATTCGGTCAGTCTGCTTATCGCAATATTGGTGGCCTTGCTGGCGGTGGTATACGATGCCTACGGTAAGCACCATCCCTTCTGGGGGCCCGTCAACATGGGTTTGTGTAGATCCTTTAATCTCCTCCTGGGCATCAGCCTATTTCCGGGTGCGCTGGCGGTTTGGTGGCCGATGGGCTTTGTCCCCCTTCTGTTTATTGGTGCCATTACACTAATCAGTCGGGGCGAAGTCAATGGCGGTGATCGGTCCAGTGTACGCGCGGCGGTAGGATTGTACGCATCGGTCGTTGGGATAACTATTTTTTTAGGCCTTCATCCGTACTATGATTGGCGTTCAGCCGTTCCATTAACAGTTTTGTTTATTTATATGGTGTTCCCTTCAATTTGGAAGGCCCACGCGACCCTCTCGGCAAATGATATTCGTCAGGCGGTTCGTGCCGGAGTAACGGCTCTGATCGTTCTTGATGCAGCGCTCGCCGCTGGATTCAGTGGATTGCCCTACGGATTTCTTATTTTGGGATTGCTCCCCTTGTCACTCACCCTCGCCAAATTTTTTGCGGTCACCTGAAGCGGTTTCTTTTTATCAGAAACTACCTGCTCAGGCTAACTTAATTTGCTTGCTGCCGTAAAAATGAAATATCCTTTCGAACGATAACGAGGCCTTTTGCAATGATTCAAGACAACTACCTTCTTACCTACTGTACGAATATTCATCCGGCGGAAAGCTGGGCCTCCGTCAAGGAGCAACTGCAGCGGCATACGCTGAGCATCAAAGAATCGCTCTCTCCCCGAAACCCCTTTGGGATCGGGTTGCGGCTTTCGGATCGCGCTAGCCGCGAGCTGGCTGGTGATCCAAACGAGCGCCGAATTTTCCGGCACTGGCTTCGGGAAAACCACTGTTTCGTCTTTACGATGAATGGCTTTCCGTTTGGCAACTTTCACGGGCAAACGGTAAAAGACCTCGTTCATCAGCCCGATTGGCGGCATCCTGAACGCCTGAAGTATACCCTACGACTATTCGACCTCATGGTTGACTGGCTCCCGTCGGAGGTGGAGGGAGGTATCTCCACGTCTCCTCTGTCGTACAAACCTTGGTTTGATTCAGACAAACAGATAGATCAAGCTTTTCAGGTATCTGCCCGCCAGCTGGCGGAGGTTTGCGCCCATTTGCACATTCTCGAGCAGGAAACCGGCCGGACACTCCACCTGGACATTGAACCCGAGCCGGATGGTCTCCTCGAAAATACCGCGGAGACCATCGCTTTTTTTGAGGATTACCTATTCCCGGTGGGAGGAGCGTACCTGTGTCAAAAACTCGGTATCCAACCCGAGCAGGCGGAGGTCATCCTGCGCAAACACCTACGGGTCTGCTACGACATTTGCCACTTTGCGCTCGTGTACGAGGATCACGCGGAGGCCCTGAAAGCATTCCGAGCTGCGGGTATCCAGATTGGGAAGTTCCAGGTAAGCGCGGCCCTGAAAGTAGACTGGACCGAGCAAGACGCAAACGTCATTCGGCAAGCCCTAGCTCCCTTTGCCGAATCGACCTATCTGCACCAGGTCGTTGGCAGGACCGCGCAGCAGGGGTTGATCCACTATCCGGATCTTCCGCCGGCACTTCTGCAGGCAGGAATAGATAATTGTGAAGAATGGCGCATCCACTACCACGTGCCTGTTTTTCTGGAGAAATACCAGGAGCTTCATTCCACGCAATCCGCTATTTACGAAGTACTTCGAGTGCTTCGTGCGGAAAAGGCCATCCATCAATTAGAAGTGGAAACCTACACCTGGTCAGTCTTGCCGGCCAATCTGCAATTTGATCTTCGGGAATCGATTGTCCGGGAAATGCAATGGTTAATCGATGCCCTCCAATCACCTTTGGTCACGAACGGAAAAAAGGTATATTCCGGCGAATCCATTGCGGTTAGTCGGTAGCAACCGCACGACTTGCAAATAGTAGAGCATGCCGCTTCGCAAGACTGTTGTCATCGATGTCGTCGGTCTCAGCCGACGACTCATTCACCCTTCCTATACTCCGTTTTTGCACGCCTGGGCAGAAAAACGCCAGGTGCGCTACATCGAGCCAACGCTGCCGGCGGTAACTTGTACAGCACAAGCCACCTACCTTACCGGCAAGCAGGCCACCGAACACGGGATCGTAGGCAACGGATGGTACTTCAAGGAAGAATGCGAGGTCAAATTCTGGCGGCAATCCAATAAACTCGTGCAGGCGGAGAAGATCTGGGAGACGCTCCGTCGGAGCGACCCCGGCTTTACCGCCGCTAACCTTTTCTGGTGGTACAATATGTACTCTACGGTAGATTACAGCGTGACGCCCCGACCCAATTACCTGGCCAACGGGTTGAAAATTCCCGATGTGTACAGCTATCCCGCCGAGTTGCGCGACCGGCTCCAGGAAAAACTAGGAACGTTCCCGCTGTTTAAATTCTGGGGGCCGGCTACTGATATTTCCTCCAGCAAATGGATTGCAGATGCTGCCAAGCTAACCGAAACCTGGCATCAACCCGACTTGATGCTCATCTATTTGCCCCACCTCGATTACAACATCCAGCGGCACGGACACAACTGGGACATTCTTCAGAAGGATCTCCGGGAAATCGATAAAGTTTGTTCAGATTTGATCTCCTTTTTCGAAGATCGGGGCGCTGAAGTGGTTGTGCTAAGTGAATATGGTATTACGGACGTACACCGTCCAGTACATTTAAATCGCGTGCTGCGGGAGGCCGGGCTCCTTCAGATTCGACGCGAGCAGACCTGGGAATTGTTGGATGCCGGTGCCAGCCCTGCCTTTGCCGTGGCCGATCACCAAATTGCGCACGTCTACCTCAACGATCCATCCAGGCGATCGCAGGTTCGGGAACTGTTGGAAAAAACGCCCGGAGTGGAACACGTTTACGAGGGCGAGGCCCGTGCGCAAGTTGGCCTCCACCACAGCCGGGCCGGAGACTTCGTGGTTGTGGCAGATGCCGATAGCTGGTTTACCTATTACTACTGGTTGGACGATGCCAAAGCACCTGACTTTGCCCGCATTGTCGATATCCATCGAAAACCCGGCTACGATCCGGTGGAAATGTTTGTCGATCCCAAGATCAAATTACCGATGCTCAAGATCGGCGCCACCCTGGCCCGAAAAAAGCTGGGGTTCCGCTACCTGATGGACGTAATCCCCCTCGATGCGACGCTCGTCAAGGGCTCGCACGGCCGCCGACCGGAAGACCAGGCAGATTGGCCGGTCCTGATTGGCGGGGCGGTAAGCGAAGCGGTCATTTCTGCGACGCAGGTGCATAAATTGCTCCTGACTACCATTGGGGTATAGACGTTTGATCCGGTAGCTCCTTGCATGACTAGACTGGTAAATACTCACCCCCCCCTATCTACCCGAACGTCCCTTTGACGACGCCCCCATCCACACTGATCGTTTGCCCAGTTAGGTAGCGGCTGTGGGGGCTGAACAGCCAGGCCGCCAGCGCCCCGAAATCTTCGGTAGCACCGAGCTGACCAGTTGGAATCTGATCGTACATAGCTTGCCGAAGCTCCGCTAATGGCCGTCCGCTGCGGTGATGATTAGCTACCATCAGTTGCTGAATCCGAGGGGTATCGTGGAATCCCGGCGCGAGCATATTCAGGGTAATACCTGAAGAGGCGATTTCGGACGCCAAGGTCTTCACGTATCCCACGACTGCCAGGCGGAAACTATTGCTCAGGACTAGATTCGCTACCGGCTGTTTCACCGACATACTCTCCACCAGCAAGATGCGCCCGAAGGACCGCTTCTGTAAGTACGGAATCATCCCATTGATGAGTTGCACTTTCCAGCGCAGCACGCTGCGGTAGGCGGCATCCCAATCGTCGAGCGATAAATCTACCGCGGCACCCGCCGGGGGGCCGCCGGCATTAATGAGTGCGCCCGATAAATCGGGGCCGTACGTTTCAAGCAGCGCCTCGATAGTTGCCGGCTTCGTCAGATCGCCGGCATGCAGCAGCAGATGGCGGGGATAATCTGCCTGTACAGCCGCCAGCGGTGATGGATTACGGGCCACGGCTACAACGCGGGCCCCCTCCTTCAGCAATACTTCGGCCACTCCACGCCCCAGTCCGCTACTCGCCCCCCCGACCAGGATTGTTTTATCTGCCAGCAGTAAATCCATGCGGTTAAAATCCGGGTACTAACATGACTGCATTCTGCATCATTCGGCTCGGCCCTCGCCAAAACATCCGGTAGTGCGGGTTGTCGAGTAGATATACAATCTTTCCGGCTCCCATAGACATAACGCCGGCAAAGGTCTTGCCCGCCAAACGCTCCAGGTTATCGGAAGCGGCGTAGCCGGCGACGAGTAAATTGTCCGTATCATCTGCGTATCGGCCCACTGATTGCAAGCGCGCGTCGGGCTGCAGCGCGCTAGTTCCAAATTTGAGCGTGTAGACCTTCGGCTCCAGGCCGAAGCCGAGTGGATTGGTGGTGTCAATACTCGCATTCAGAGCCGATCCGGGAATATTTTTCTTTCCGTAATAATCCGTGCGGTCACCATATTGCAGAAGGCTGGCTGCTTCGGAGGAATCGCGCTCGTTGACGAGGGCCTCGAGTTCATTAAACTTCGATTGCTTCGTAAAAAACAAAGCGGCTGCTTCCAGAGCGACTACGGTACCTCCTTGCTGAATCCAGTTTTTTAGCTGCGGCATTCCGCTTTTCCCAAACAGGGCGGAAAGATCATTACCCCCATCCGGGAGAATGAGCACGTCGTAGTCATTCAAATTGGCGTATCCGTAGCGCTGCCCGAATTTGGGCAGATCGGTTTGCAACAGGTCGGAGGCCCGCACCCGATCGACGGGCAGTTGGGTATCCTGATCGAAAAGAAAATATATCTGCCCGCTGGTGTAGGTATCGAACGGTGGCTCTACGAGCATGGCCACCTTTGGTTGCTTCACCGGCACATTACGGGTGGAAGCCAGATCGTAGCCGGCATCCATTCTACCTGTAGAAAATGCCTGGATGTTTACCGGCGCTGCCGCCGCAATTTCGGCCATATGCCGGGCCAGGCTGTCTGCTCGCTCCAGGTTTCTACCACGTAGTACAATCAGGGAGCCTGCGGGATATTTCTGCCCTCTGAATTCAAATTCGGAAATGGCCGACCGCACCCGATAGCCTTTCTCCCAGAGCATTGCCAGGGCCCGGGGTGCCCAGCGTTGGTTCCAATCGATGACGTAGGCATACACGGGGCTGGCCCCCGCTCCGAGTACTGTGCCGGTCCAATCTGCAGATTCCACCGCTTGAGTGGCAACCGTAGCGGCGGTGGTACCGGTGTAGGCTTCGATATTATAGGCAATGGGAGCCGACCAGGTCGACATGTCGTACATCACGCTATCTTCAATTTCCAGATTGCGCCCCAAGACGCTCTGAATAAACAGGTGCCGGGGCTGATCGGCCCGAACGACATAACTACCTTCCGGAAGAGCCACACTCATTTGGTCTCCGCTTCGGAAGTCCATTACACCGCTTAAGTTGGTAGCTGTCGTCGTCTGTTCTACGTCGATACCGTTCATGAGGAGCATTTTCACTACGTCGGTTAGGTACATACCGCCATCCGCCGGGAAATAGTAGGTACGTGCCTCGGCCTTATCGGTGGCGGGGTCCCACGCGGTTATACTGTATTCCAGTAGCTCCCGACGTCGCTCAGCCGCTTTCTTGATGGTGGCAATGGACGTGATGTAGTGATCGAATACTCGCTGCCGGAGAAGTAATACGAATCCGTCGTTGGTCTCCACGGCGCGGCCGGCGGCGATACCGCCCTGTTCGGTGAGCATGCCGATGGCGCCCATAACGCTGGGATAGCTGGAGCCGTAGCTGGGATAATAAAAATCGAAGGCATCTCGAGTGAAGTAGTTCAGCCCGAAGCGATCAAACTCGGCGATGTTAGCCCGCCCGAAGGTATCGGAAAAGGCTTCGTAATTATCGGGCAGGAGCAGGTTGCGGGGTGTTGTACCTGGGGCGGTAAAATAATTGGCGTTGTAGCCCTGCTCGTGGTAATCGACGTGTACCTGGGGCATCCAGCGTTGGTATTCGCTCGTGTGCCCACGGCTTTCCGGATGCACGCCCCACACCCAATCGCGGTTCAGATCGAACCAATAGTGATTGGTGCGGCCATTCGGCCAGGGCGCGTAGTGCTCAAGTTCGTCCGGATTGGTAGCCGGAAGGGCACGGGCCATGCCGTTGTACCAATAGATGTAGCGATCGCGTCCGTCCGGATTGATACAGATGAACATGATGACTACTGAGGCGTCCAGCACTGCCGAGGTTTCGTCGTCGGTAGCTGCGGCCAGGCGGTAGGCGACCTGCATAGCCGCTTCGGTGCTGCTGGCTTCGTTTCCGTGGATGTTGTAGCTAAAGGAGGTGAAGGTGGGAAGATTGGCAGCGAGTTGTTGTTGCTCCTCAGCCGATAGGTTGGCCGACTCCAGGAGTTGCATGTGTTCTTCCTGAATGCGGTCAATTTGGCTGATATTATCCGCGCTGGAAATAACGAGATTGTACAACGGACGCCCTTCGTAGGTCGTACCGTACTGATTGATCAATACCCGATCGGAGGTTTCTGCCAGGTAGTTGAAATAATCGGTAGCATCGGCGTAGATCGTGAAGCGGTCGCCCAGTTCGTAACCAAGAAACGCAGCCGGCGTTTGGATCGCCGAATTGTAGGGAATATCCGGTTCGAAATCGTAGCGCTCCGGCGTCAAATCGATTTGGGCAGAGAGGAAAATGGGAAACAGGCAACTTAGTGAGAGTACAAGTCGAAACATAGTGAGCATCAGATTGGATCAGTCGCTATAATACGACATCTCCCGGAGAAGATCGGTCCGGATTCCTGCCCGGCCTATAAAATACCGCCCGAGCCGAAAAAAGCGGAATTTTTACTGCAACCATTCCTCGATAGCCCCGTCCTTTCAGTAGCGAGCCTTTTAATCATGGTACCCGCTGCCTCATTTTTCCTGCATTAAACACACTTTGCTATGCGAATTTTTACCCGACTTACTTGCCTGTTGTGCTTGCTTTTTGTCGGCCTCAGCCTGTTTGCCCAATCGGAAAACAACCGCCGAATTAAAATCAAGCAAATCCACACCGACGGTAGTACCACCATTGTGGAAGAGCTCATTTCCGATGATACTTCCTGGCAAGATTATTTCGAAAAGGTCGACCGTGATAATCTGAAGCGCATTGAAATTCAAATCACCGAGGGCGAAGGCTCCAATGCGGATTCCGATGTGCAGGTCATCATCAATCAACCAGCCCGTGTAGAAATGGGTGGTCGGGATTACAAGTTCGACTACAACTATAATTACAGCAACAACAGTTCTCACGGGGAGCACACTCGGCGCCCCATTATTGGCTTCTACGAGAGCCACGACGATGTAGAGGAAGGTATCTCCGTCGGTAATCTGGTCGGACGTGCGAAAGCCGGCGCAGCCGGCCTGACCAGCGGCGACGTGATTCTGACTGTGGACGGACAGCCGACCAACAATACCCACGACCTGAGGAGCATTTTGCGCGACCATGAAATTGGGGACGTCGTTCCCGTAGTTGTTTCCCGCAATGGCCAGGAGCAGACCCTGCAAATTGAATTATCGGGTGAAAGCTATTCGTATGGCGGGTCCTGGCAGCGCGATCCTTGTGCGGTCTTCATCGGCGTACAAACGACCGAATTGCACGGCAGCGATTCGGGCGTGCGGATTAGCGGCATCATCGACGACACACCGGCAGCCAGCACGGAGCTACAGCCGGGCGATATCATTCTGGCCCTGGACGATGTGGCTGTCAACGACTTCCGCGAACTGCGCACGGAACGGGATAAGCACGAGCCGGGTGATTACTTCACCCTGTCTATTCTGCGAGAAGGCAAGTCGCTTGAAATCGATGCTCAGTTCAAGAACTGTGAAAAGCCAGATGCCGCCGAAGAACCTGAGGAGGAAGAAGAAGAGGAGGAGAATCAAACACCGGAACCGATTCCGGCACCTGACCTCGACCTTCCCGGGCTACCCGTCCAGAACTTCCAGTTGTTCCCCAATCCTAGTTTCGGGGAAGTCCAGCTCCAGTTTGAGGCCGAACAATTACCCACCATTATTCAAGTAATCGATCTGAACGGCCGGACATTGTTTGAAGAGCAGATCAACAATTTCAGCGGCACTTACAGTGATAACCTGGACTTGGAGTCCTTCCCTCCGGGAACGTACTTCCTCCAGGTACGACAGCGGGATCAGGTGCGTACGGAGCGCCTGATCATCCAGCCGCGGGCCTAGACGAGCTTTTTTGATAAGCGGTTTTGTTGTGTAATGAGGGTTGCGGGTGGAACATCCTGCAACCCTTGTTCGATGCTAATGGAGGAAGCCGGAACCGGACAGAAAGCGCCCACCCGTGCGAGATGAGGCGACGAAGGTCCATGTACGACAAAGGATTTTAGGCATATAGATTGCCAACCCGGCTTGCTGTCCGGTTGCCGGCTCGGGTCGCCGCACACCATGTGGGTGGGAATAATAAAATGACCCGCCCACCAAACCTGCCTACCCGAAGGGTTACAGGTAGTCCAAGCATGCACCCGCACGCGACTACCAACCATGTGAACGGCCGTTTGAAAAACAAATAATAATTGGATGCTCCGCTACCGTTCGGGCAGCTTTATGAGAATGGACCCTTTCAATATAAGCTATTAGAGCCTAACAAGCAAGCACAAATCCCTACAAATCAGCACCAATTCTTGCTCGCCATTGGATTGGTCGAAAAAATTCGTCGCTCCAAGTCGGAAGGGTTAACATTGGTCGACATTTCCATAACCACAACATGTTGAATACCATATGAATCAAACAACTTACCTCCCTCAGTGGCACTGGTGTTTCCTACTCGGTGCCCTATTGCTTCCACTGTGTATGTTCAGTCAGGTAGACGCCCGGCTGCTACGCTACCCAGACGTTTCCCAAACCCACATCACCTTCGTGTACGCCAACGATATCTGGATCGTCCCGAAATCCGGTGGTCAGGCAGCCCGCCTGAGCAGCCCGGAAGGTGAGGAGCAGTTTCCCCGCTTCTCTCCCGACGGCAGCCAAATCGCCTTTACCGGCAATTATGACGGCAACCAAGATATCTACGTCATCGATGCCGAGGGCGGACTCCCTCAGCGACTAACTTTCCACGGGATGCCCGACCGAATGCTGGATTGGCACCCAGATGGCGATCGGGTCTTATTTGCCAGTCGACGCTACAGCGGGAAGCAACGATTTAATCAATTTTACGCCATCCCAACCAGCGGTGGAATGCCCGAACAATTACCCGTACCGTACGGTGAATTTGCCACCTTTAGCCCCGATGGACAGCAATTGGCATACACCAAGCAAACACGCTTATTCCGCACTTGGAAACGCTATCGCGGTGGTGCGGCTGCCGATATTCACCTATTCAACCTCAACGATCTGTCGAGCTCCACCATCATTCAAAGTATTGCTAACGAAGAACTTCCCATGTGGAAGGGTGACCGCATCTACTACATGAGTGATGCCAATACTGCGCAGCGCTACAACCTGTACGTGTACGATCTGAATGCGAAGGAGTCCAGGCAACTGACCGAATTCACAGACTTCGACGTGCACTTCCCGTCGTTGGGCCCTGAAGAAATCGTATTCCAGGCCGGCGACCGCCTCTACCTCCTGGATTTGGAGAGCGAAACCACCCGCGAAGTAACTATTCAGGTGGTCACGGACCGGGCCGCCCTCACCCCGCGCACGGTCAATGCAGCGAAAAACATCCAAAATGCCACCCTTTCTCCCTCCGGCAAACGGCTGATCGTACAGGCACGCGGCGAGCTTTTCAGTGTGCCCGCAAAGGAGGGCTTCGTACAAAATATTACCCAAACCAGCGGTGCAGCGGAGCGCCAACCATCCTACGCACCGGAAGGGAACGAATTAGCCTACTTCAGCGATGCAGATGGAGAGTACGACCTCTATATCCGCGACCTGGAAACCGGGACTACCGAAAAGGTCACCAATTTCCCAAGTGGTTACCGCTATCAGCCTTTTTGGTCGCCCGACGGCCAGAAAATTGCGTTCATCAACCAGGCTAAGGAAATCCAGTACGTCGACCGCTCGACAAAAGAAGTGACCACAGTCGGTTCGGTGAAAACCTTCTCCCACGGCGGCCTGCTGGGCTATACGATGGATTGGTCGCCCGATAGCCGGTGGTTAGCCTACATCGTAGAAGGAGACAACCTGAATAATACCATTCACTTGTTCGATACCGAATCGGGTGCCAGCCAGGAATTGCTGGCTTCCTTCTACTCCAACTCCCAACCTGTATTCGACCCGAAAGGGGAGTATCTGTTTTTTACTACCAATCGGCATTTTCGCCCGGTCTACAGCGATTACACCAATATGTGGTCCTATCCGAATGGCACGCAACTGGCAGCTATACCCCTGCGCCAGGACGTGCCTTCTCCTTTGGCACCAAAGAATGACGAGGAAGAAAAAAAGGAGGAGGACAAGGAGGAAAACGAGGATACCGAAAAGGAGGAAGAAGAAACGGAAGATAAGGCCATCGCTATTGACTTCGACGGTTTTGAAGAACGGATGGTTGTGCTCCCTCCCGAAGCTGGAAACTACGGACGTCTGGCGGCCGCAGAAGGCAAGCTGATCTACGTACACTATCCCCGATCGGGTAGCGGCCGCGACCAAAAACCGGCGCTGATGTACTTCGATTTGGAAGAGCGCGAATCGAAGACCATTATGAATGGCGTTTCCAACTACCGGCTTTCCGGTGATCGGAAGCACCTTCTAGTGCAGCAGAATGGCAAGTGGGGCGTGGTGAAAGTAGCCGCCGACCAAAAGCTGGAAGAGCCCGCACCTACCAGTAACCTGGAAATGGTGCTCGATCCACAAGCAGAATGGCGGCAGATCTTCGCCGACGCTTGGCGCTTTGAGCGCGATTACTTTTACGATCCGAATATGCACGGCGTCGATTGGGATGCCATGCGGACGCGCTATGGCCAGCTGATCGAATCTGCCGGCACCCGCGAGGATGTCAATTTCATTTTAGGTGAACTCATCGGAGAGCTCAATGCCTCGCACACCTACCGGGGCGGTGGCGACACCGAAAACGGCGAGCGCCGCAATACGGGCTACCTCGGGATCGACTGGATGGTCGAAAACGAAAAGTACAAAGTGGCTAAGGTGGTTAGTGGAGCCCCCTGGGACAGTGAAGTGCGTTCGCCCATTCAAAAAGCCAATGTCGACATCCGCGAGGGAGATGCCATTTTAAGTGTCAACGGCCTGTCGTTGCGCACCGATCGTTCTCCCTATGCCCCGTTCGCCGGTTTGGGAGGAAAGACCGTGGCCCTGGAAGTAGAACGCGACGGGGAGACGCGCACCGTAATCGTCGAATTACTCAGCAGCGAGACTCGTCTGCGCAATTTGGCCTGGATTGAGTCCAATCGCCGGCTCGTCGAAGAGGCCAGCGACGGCCGCATCGGCTATATCTACGTACCGAGTACCGGCATCGATGGGCAGAACGAGCTGCTGCGTATGTTTCAGGGGCAGTGGCAGAAAGAAGCTCTCATTATTGATGAGCGCTTTAATAACGGCGGACAAATTCCCGATCGATTCATTGAACTCCTCAACCGAAAGCCGCTGGCTTACTGGGCCATCCGCGAAGGCCAGAACTGGCAGTGGCCGCCAAGCTCCCACTTTGGCCCAAAGGCCATGCTGATCAACGGCTGGGCCGGCAGCGGAGGCGATGCCTTCCCGGATTACTTCCGCAAAGCAGGTCTCGGCCCGCTGATCGGAGAAACCACCTGGGGCGGCCTGATCGGCATCTCCGGCGTCCCGTCGCTGGTCGATGGCGGCGTAGTAACGGTTCCGACCTTCCGCATGTACAACCCCGACGGAAGCTGGTTTGACGAAGGCCGGGGCGTGGCTCCCGATATCGAAGTAGACGACGACGCCACCGAACTAGCCAATGGTCGCGACCCACAGATCGAGCGTGCCGTGCAAGTGCTGCTGGAACAACTAGAGCAGCAACCGAATAAGGCACCCGAGCAACCGGCCTACGAGGTGCGCGTGCCGTCGGTGGGTAAAGGGTGATTGGTACTTTGGCACTTTAGATTTTTAGCGGATAGATTTTAGATCTTAGTAATTCAAAAAGCCTATTTGCATAAACTAAGATCTAAAATCTATCCGCTAAGTTCTACGGAAATACATTCACTAAAAAAATTACACCTCCCACGAAAAGAGTATTTGTACGAGGCGGTAAAATCCACGCTGGTGCGGGAGCGTTAGCGGATTGAGGACGATCCTTGCCAAATTGATTTGATCGATCAGTTATTCAAAATTGCCTTAGGTGCTGAAAAGGAATGGGGGCTGAAAAAGGAATGGAAAAAAGTGCTGTAGAAGTAAAAATGCTATGCAAACATGCCGATGTTTATCGGCAGAGTTTTCTGTTTTAGGTTTTAGAAGTATACGACGCCCAACACGGACAAAATGCACTATTTACCGCCGGTTGGCGAGAGGATGAGCGATTGTATAGTTGCATAATCCATCTCGAAGTAAAACCGGATGGAGATAATTGGTTGCGCCACGACGGTACTGATTCTGGTATAGGAAATCAATTATTAGAGGCTGGTGTAGAAAAATTGGATTTGGTCTCAGCTTTTATGGCTCCGGATTACAGGAAGCACACTGAATTCGCTGTCGGATAACAGGAAGTCGTCTATCGCAGCCCCCTCGGAATCAACGTAGTCGGATACACTACCAGGCTTTCACTACCATCCTCAGCCACACTGGCTACGCCGAACAGGTAGTTGTCGATGATGACATTTTCCAGCGTATAATCTGTGACACTAGCGGGCACAAAACGGCTGTACTGCCACTGCGGGGAGGTGGTATCGCGCCAATAGATCCGATAGCCTGCCAGTTGGGGTTCTTCGACAGATTCCCAGCGCAAGCGGGTGGAGGGGCGCACGGCTCCGCCAATCTGTACGCCGGTAGGAGCTGCCGGTGCGCCCGCCAAGCCTGCCAGCGTGATGGCATTTACGCCGGTGAGCTTTGCGGCATATTCAAAATTGACTCCCTCGATAACATCACCGTATTCGATGCCGTCTTCAGTGCGTAGATCCTGGTGCTGGCGGTTGTAGTTTTCGTGGGTTTCCATGATTCGTACTCCGGGAAACCCTTCGTCGTTAAAGGGCCGGTGGTGCCCACCTCGCCCGAAGCGATCGAGGCGGTAGATCATGATAGCGTCAAGGTTGCGGGTATATTGCTCGGTTAGCCGATCGATGTAGCGTGCTAACTGGCGGCTCGGCCCATCGACTTCTCCGCCGTAAAAACGCTGCCAGATACGGTCGCGCTCTTCACTATTTACCGGAACAGGTTCGCTGAAAACGCGGAATGTAGTATTGTCCACTACGCCGTCGATGCCCTCGATATTTCCGATCATATCGTTATTCAACACCCCGATCAGATCCCACCCCTGGGCCTTTACTTCGGCAGCGAGTCCTTTTCCACCAAACAATCCCTGCTCTTCTCCGCTCAAACCCGTGTAGACGATGGAGGCTGGGAAGCGGTATTTCGTCAGTACGCGAGCTGCTTCCAATACGCCCGCCATACCCGAGGCATTATCGTTTGCACCCGGCGATTCGGAAGTGCTATCCAGGGAATTGCTGACGCGAGAGTCAATATCTCCACTCATCATGACGTAGCGGTTGGGCTGCGCGGTACCGCGCTGAACCGCTACCACGTTTACAACGTAGGTGTCTTCCGGAATGCGCCGGTTGCCCTCCGCCGTTACTAAGTTGCGTTGAAAATACACTTCCAGACAACCGCCACATTCAGCGCTAATGCGATCAAATTCCGCCTTGATCCAGCGGCGAGCGGCTCCGATACCTCGGGTTTCAGAAGTCGTATCGCTGAGCGTATGGCGCGTCCCGAAACCGACGAGCTTCCGAATGTCTTGCTCAATCCGGTCTGCCCGGGGGGCCTCGGCGATATCGTACAATTTAGCCACGAAGGCTGGTGGGATCGTATCCTGACCGTAACTTGTGGAAAAAGCCGTAATCAGTAGGAGCCAGAGAAGGGTCGTTCGCATCATAACCAAAAGAAAAGCTGATTGAAGGAAGCTCAATATAAGTTTCCCGTAGCAATCACAAAGCTGTAGGTGGTAATTATTCTGGTTTGACCGAATTAAACTCCTCTTCCTTAAGATCGAAAAGTCTCAATTTCCAAAGGTCTAAATACCACCTTTACTCTATACGTTAATAAGACATTAAACACCTACTGATCAGAATACGAAATACACTTTTGGAGTTACTAACCAACCAGCAACCACTTGCCCATGCAATCTTTTTTTCGAGACTTGAAAGCACTTGCCATTTTCATCTTCCTGATGGGGGTTTTGTATCCGATCGTTAAAAAAGCGGCGGAAAGGCGTGCTATGCGACTGGCGACACAAACCAACGCGGACCAGGAAAAAGACACCCAGGTTGCCGTAGTTCCTTTGTCGAAAAGCACAACGGCCTATGTATTTCCGGTAAAGGGGAAGAACGCGACCGACCTTATCGGTTACTTCGGTGATAAACGTGGTACCGATCGCCGCCACGACGGCATCGATATATCCGCACCCCAGGGCACCCCAGTAGTGGCGGTGGCCGACGGTGTCATCGAGCGGATTGCTCACCGGGGTAAAGGCGGGAAGCAAATCTGGCAACGCAGCGCCGACGGGCGGATATTTTTCTACGCGCATCTCGACGATTGGGCCGTAGAAGAATCAGATGCGGTATTCGCCGGAACGACGATTGGCTACGTGGGTTCCACCGGCAACGCCAGTACGCCACATTTGCATTTCGAAATCCGGACCGCAAAGCGGCATCCCGTCGATCCGCTTCCTCTGCTTTTTCCGGAGGGCATTCCTTCGGCTCCCTGATTAAGCAGTTTGCGCCGTGGAAGAACGATCGTAAAAATGGTTTATTAATTCCCGCGCTCGTTGGGTGGTGGTATGGTTGGCCAATAACCTCTCGCGGGCGCGATCGGCAACAGACGTTCGCAATTTCCGGCTGGTACCGTACAGAATGTGCAATACTTCCTCGGGGGTCTGAGCCTGAAAGATTTCTTTTCCAGGTTCGAAAAAATGATCAAGCCCGGGCCATCCGGCGCTAATGACGGGACGACCACAAGCAATGGCCTCCAGCAGTTGCACGGAAGGCGCGTACCCCAATTCTTTCTCCGAATCAGTAGGCAGGTCTAGCCAGAACCGCAATTGGTTGTAAAAATCCAACCAGCCGCCCGGAGGTAAGTAATCTTGCCGGTGAAGATTATCCGGCCAGTTAAAGAATTCGGGATAGCCTGCTCCCACCAATTGAAAGCTACCGTTGGGCATTGCCTGAGCCGGCACAATAAGGCACCGATACAATTGCTCGAATTGCGCCGCCTCAAACGAACCGGCAAAGCCGAGGTCGTGCGTGGTTTGCACTTCCTGCTCGTAAAAAAGATACGGGTCCACACTCGGATAAAAGGCCTCCGCCCGCTGGGCTCCGAACTGCCGCTCCAGCAAATCCAGGATTGGCCCTCCCGCCCCCGAAAGATAGAGGTCGAATTCGGGAATGAGCTCCGGGGGCAAATAGCGGCATGCTCCCTGCTGGAGTTGGCGAACGGTATCCGGGGCGTCGATGTCGTAGAAGACGCGTTTCCCTTTTGCCTTATCTAACAACCATTCCGCTACGCGATCACCTTCCTGAACGCCCGACCCCAAAATGACCATATCCGCACTGATCACAGCGTCTACGTATTGCTCAAACAACTTGTCCGTATCTTTATACAGACCAATATCACAGTAGAGGCTGCGGTATAAATCGCGGTGGTAAGCATGGCTGGGTACCTTGTGTTCCAGAAAGAACACCCGATTGCCCAAAAAATTAAGCTCGCGAACCATCCCCCGAAAGAGCGTAGCGTATTTGTTATT
The DNA here is from genome assembly GCA_964504335.1 of uncultured Saprospiraceae bacterium. Lineage (GTDB taxonomy): Bacteria > Bacteroidota > Bacteroidia > Chitinophagales > Saprospiraceae > CAZDET01. Next base: position 38,660 of record CAZDET010000023.1, on the reverse strand, counting down.
CCAGTGAGAGGTAATGGAATATCCGATAATAGCGATCTGAAGTCCCCGAAGCATATCAGTTAAACGAACGGATTAGCCCCATGTTCAGGCTTGGTCGTTTACACTCCGCCGGAGACCTCCATTACGAATTAACGTAAAGCACTTCCTTGGCTGCCCGAACGATTTTGGCAGCGTTGGGAAGATAGGCTTCCACCAGAGTAGGGGCGTACGGCAACGAGGTATCCGCCGAATTGACGCGGATTACCGGGGCATCCAGGTAATCGAAGGCGTACTTCTGGATTTCGTAGGCTACCTCCGCAGAAATACTCCCGAAAGGCCAACTCTCATCCACGACGACCAATCGATTGGTTTTCTTAACCGATTCGACAATGGTTTGGTAATCTAACGGACGGATCGTTCGAAGGTCGATCACCTCCGCAGAAATGCCCTCTTTGGCCAGTTCTTCGGCAGCCTCCATTGTGGGGAGCATCATCTTATTGAAAGACACCAGTGTGATATCCGTGCCTTCCCGGCGAACTTTGGCCACCCCAATCGGTACCAGGTATTCCCCTTCCGGGACCTCTCCTTCCATTCCGTAGAGTAATTCCGATTCCATTACACAAACCGGGTCCTCGTCGCGGATGGCACTTTTCAGCAGGCCTTTTGCATCGGCAGGGTCCGTGCAGGAAATGACCTTCAGGCCTGGTGTATTGGCCATCCAGCTTTCAAAAGTCTGAGAGTGCTGCTGCGCCAGCTGCCCTGCGGAGCCGGACGGCCCCCGAAACACGATGGGGCATTTAAACTGACCGGCGGATTGAGACAGGGTCTTTGCCGCATTGTTGACTATCTGATCGAATGCCAGCACGGCGAAATTCCAGGTCATGAACTCGATGATCGGCCGTAAACCGTTCATAGCGGCCCCGACGCCAATACCGGCAAATCCCAATTCGGCAATGGGGGTGTCGATGACTCGCTTGGGGCCAAATTCGTCGAGCATTCCTTTACTCACCTTGTAGGCTCCATTGTATTCTGCTACTTCCTCGCCCATCAAAAAGACGGTTTCATCCCGTCGCATTTCTTCACTCATCGCTTCGCGTAATGCATCTCGCAGGGCAATCTTCCGAGCCATAATCCTTGTTTAGAGTTGGAACAATTATTGATTCACTACCGTAAAAATAGGTTCTCAGACGCTTATTTTCCTATTTTTGTAACGATCAGGGGGTAATAAATGGAAAGTACCCCCCGTTCGAGTGTCGGTATACAATTCCGCGTAATATATCCAAAAACTTACTTTAATGAAAAGGTTCTCTCAGTCGCTGCTTACTGTTGCTTCCATTTTGGTACTCTTCGGAGCTTCTTCATGCAACCGCGGGTATGGCTGCCCCACCAACTTCAGCTTCAACGAAATCCTCTCCGACGTTGTTAATCTAGCTATCAATTTGCTTTTTTAACAAATCGTCAACGACCATATGCAGTGGAAATTTCTGACGTCCACAGAAGACGTCAAAGCGCTCCAGGAACGGAGCTTGGAACGCCATTGCCTTATCTTCAAGCATAGTACGCGCTGTCCTGTTAGCTCTATCGTACAGAGCCGGCTCGAATCCGACTTACAGGTTTCTGCTGAACACCTGGAGGTATATTTTCTGGATTTGCTCCGCCATCGTGCGGTCAGTGATGCAGTGGCCAGCGTATTCGGAGTCTATCACGAGTCGCCACAGATTCTACTCATCCACGAGGGAGAATGCATCCTCGATGCCTCACATCTGGATGTCTCTGTACCGGAAATTCTGGACGAGAGTGGGTTGGTAACGACCTCCGAAAGTTAAGCATACAATTAGCCCATGGCCCTCCCGAATGTCACGCTGTTCGAAACGCAGGATGGATCTCACTCCCTGCTGAGTGAGGCCTACGGGGTTCCCTATCATAGCAAATACGGTGCGCTGCAGGAAAGCCGCCACGTATTTATCGAGGCGGGTTTGCACACGATGCTGTTAGGGCGTGCTGGCCTTCGGATCCTTGAAGTAGGCTTCGGCACCGGATTGAATGCGCTGTTAAGTTTGCAGGTAGGCCGCACTCATTCGGTCGACATTTTCTATCAGGCCATTGAACGGGAGCCCATTTCTGCGGAGTTGGCGGCCCAACTCAATTACGCAGCCTGCAGTGGCTTTCCGAATGATCAGGAGCTTTTCCTAAGGATGCACCGCAACGGCTGGGGGGTTACTCAGGAGGTGGTTCCGGGCTTCCAGCTGCACAAAATCAAAGGAGACTTTCAAACGGTTGCGCTCGGGGGGCACTTTGATCTAGTGTACTACGATGCGTTTGCGCCTAACGCGCAATCGGAACTTTGGGAGGAAGACATCCTGGCGAAAGCCGTTGGCGTATTGCCGCCGGGCGGTGTACTCGTTACTTACTGTGCAAAGGGGATCGTCAAACGTCGCTTGCGGGATTTGGGGTGTACCATTGAAGCACTCCCCGGCCCTCCCGGCAAACGCGAGATGACCCGCGCTACCAGGCGCGAGTAAATATTGTTAGACTACTGAGCTACGCGCTGCCCCTTAGGACGAATAACATTTATTTTTCCATTCTCCCCGTAGAGCTCCCTGCTCTTTTTATTGTAGGCAAGCGCCGCTTCTTCGGCCGTGGTAAACATGCCGATATGAACCGATTTACGATCGACTGATATGACCGCTCGGTAGCGATTGTTTTCCTTGTATACCCCAGTGTACCCCACCTTGCTACTCGATTTACGCTTACGACTCGCCACCGAACGCGATCGATAAACAATATTCTCCAGGCGGCAGTCCAGCTTGTTCCCATTAACGGCACCAACTAGGTTTTTCCCATTTCTGCGCTTGTGGGCAAGGAACTTCTCTGCAATGAGCTTGTGCAGGTAAATGGTTTCGGTTTTGTAAGAACCATCTGCCTTCTTCCAGGTCTTTTGGAAAACGGCACAGCCGCTGGAATGGCGCCGTAAGTTATCGATAAACCGCACGCGTTTTAAGTACGGATCATTGACAAGATACTCGTAAACCTCGGCATCGATGAGCACGTGCTCATCGGCATTTTTTAGCTGAATTCGGTATAACACGGCATCGTTATTGGTGGTAGAACAATCAAGGTTTCAGGGTCGTAGGCTTAAATTTCAATTTGGTTAAGTTGGTTGGAAGCAAATTCCGAATTGTGGTATGATTTTAGTAACTGGTGGTCTAAGATTACTGCACCCTAACATGTGTATACAACTAAAAAACAATGGCATGCACAGTTTTTACTGGGCAGCCGTCTCTCTAGTTTCTAACACGATTGGCTTGACTGATTATTGATTCGTTATGGTAGTACTGACCTACAAATGCAATCTAACTCTTTTTTATCTGCTTATCCAGCGGCAAATCCCTAATTTCGCCTTAAGTATGTCCATATTTCGGCCTTTTTAGATGTTTGTAATTAGATGAATGACAGTGCCTTTTTACAACGATGCTTCGATTTGGCGAAGCTCGGTCGTGGGTTCGTTAGCCCCAATCCGACGGTTGGAGCAGTCCTAGTTCACCAAGGGCGTATCATCGGAGAGGGCTTCCACCGACGCTACGGTGGTCCACACGCGGAGGTAGAAGCAGTTCGGTCGGTCACAGCTTCCGATCGCCCTTTCATCAACGAATCGACCTTGTACGTATCGCTGGAGCCCTGCTGCATCTTTGGCCGTACGCCCCCCTGTACCAACCTGATCCTGGCCGAGGGCATTCCGCGGGTCGTAGTCGCTCAACGCGATCTCACCCCGGAAGTATCCGGCCGGGGTTTATCGATTTTACAGGCCGCCGGTGTTTCCGTGACCGAAATTCCCTCGGAGCCGGGGCTCGCAGTCAGCCTTCCGCGGCAATTTTTCGTGGCGAACAAACGCCCTTATATCTTTCTCAAATTTGCACAATCGGCCGACGGGTTTATGGCTCCTGCGGGAGATGCTCCCTACTGGATCACCCATTCGATCAGTCGACGGCTGGTTCATCGCTGGCGTACCCAAACCGGGGCACTGCTGGTGGGCGGCCGCACCGTGAAAAGAGACAATCCGCAATTAACCAGCCGCTATTTTCCCGGCCCCCATCCGCTGCGGGTAGTGGTGGCACGATCACTCGAAACAAGCAAGCCCAAACAGGTATTTACGGATGGATTGCCCACCTTACTATTCAGTCCCGAACCACCTGTCAATGCTCCCGGACTCGAACACATTCCCCTCCAACCGGCCCAAGACTGGCTGGAACTGGTGCTTCCGGAATTGCACCAACGCCGCATCAACCACCTCACCGTGGAAGGTGGGGCAGAAGTGCTTCGGCGCTTCATAGAAGCCAATCTGTGGGACGAAGCAGTGGTGTTTGTCGGTACAAACAACTATTTTAGAGGTGGTTTACCCGCTCCCCCACTCCCTGCTTCACCGACCACCACCGAGAAATTATTAAGCGATCGACTCCTCGTTTACCACAATCCAGCAACTATCGGGCCTTTTTCACAGTCGTTAACAGAGAATTAAAGCGTAGCGATATTCACATATTTTGTCGGGTAAAGCTGTTTATAGTCAGTAGCTTTAGAGACATCGAGAAAACAACGTATTGCCATGAAATACCATCTGCTAATTGGTCTGATAATGTTCGTAGGCCTTTCAAATTTGTTTGCCCAGGACGATTCCATGATCAATTGGTTAGATATCCAAGAAGCGCTTAATCAACCACCCTCCGAGGCGCGGAAAGTGATGGTGGCGATATACACCGAAAATTGCGCCTTGTGCAAGCAACTGGAGGAGACGGCGTTCCAAGATTCGCTCTTTGCAGCCTACATCAATGAGCACTTCACCCCCATCAAGCTAAATGCCCTGCATCAGGAAGTCCTCGAATTTCGCGATCGCTCCTTTCGCTTCGTCCAGAATGGCACTAAAGGATACCACGAGCTGGCCGCTGAACTCCTCAAGGGCCGAATGAGCTTTCCCAGCCTGGTATTTCTCGATGAGCAGCGCGAGCACTTGCAGTCGATCAATGGCCTCAAATCTACCCTGCACCTGCGCCAGATCGCTATCTACTTCGGCGATGACCACTACAAAACCACCCCTTGGTCCACTTTTAAAAAAAACTTCTCGATCACCGATGAATGAACTGGTGTGAGTGTGAGTGTGAGTCTAACTGATCTTGCCGGAGAGGAGCCACTTTCGATAGGTGGAGGGGGTGCAGTGCATGAACTTTTTGAACTGCCGGTTAAAATTCGACAAGTTGTTGAAGCCGACGAGGGCTCCGATTTGCGAGACGCTGTAGTGCTCTTTAGCCAGTAGCTTGCAGGCGCGTCCGGTGCGAAATTCGTTGAGATAAGCGACGAACGACTTATTGGTGATACGTTTAAAATAGCGGCAAAAAGCATACTTGCTCAGATTGGCGTAATCCGCAATTTCTTCCAGGGTAATGGGCTGGTGGAAATTGCGGGCGATGTAATCAAAAACACGGTGCATCCGACTGCTGGATGATATGGGGAGCGGGGCTGCGCCCGGAGGGTTCGCCAGTAAGACCCGGTTCGAGCAGGCCGTCAGCACATGGAAGATATTCAGCAATTGAACAATGCGGTCAATCCCGACGGCATCGCGAAGCTGGAGCAATAAGGATTCTACAGACCTTCCGATGCTAAGAGGATACTTGATACCCTGCGATGCCTCTACGAATAATCGACTAACAGCCGCCAACTCCGGCATCTGGAAAAAGGTACTACTAAAAGTGGATTCTTTGAAAAAAAGGGATAATAGCTGGTATCCCCCTTCCTCCGATTGCGGTTGGTTTTCGACTGCGGGGTCGATAAATGCGTGCGGCGTGTTTGATCCTATCAAATACAGATTGCCAGTCTCAAACCTCGAGTAAATATCCCCGACGCGCACGGTTCCACACCCCTGCCGAACTAAGGTGAGCTGCACTTCTGGATGGTAGTGGAAGGCGTGGTAAGCATGCGGTGCTGCCTGTTCCTCCAGGTGAAAGGTCGATTTGGTTGTCGTTTGAACATTGAACAGAATCGGCTGCATCGAACAAGATCTTGCAATATACTACGGAAATGAGGCAATAATTCACGGAAAATGGGCCGGTGGAGTTCGGAACTTTGGCAGGGTAGACAAAAATAACTCCACACCATGCCATCTGTATTAACAACGACTGAGACACGCTATTCGCACCTTCGCTGTTCTAAAAAAGGGGATCGATACGATCCGCACCGCCTTCAGACCTACTCAGAGTCCAGTAAGCCGTTAGTTGCTATGTACGATCTGGACACGCCGCTCGACCCCACCGTACTCAAGGGGCGGGTGCATTCGATGTGGCGCTATCGCGAGCTCTTACCGGTATTCGATCAGCAGCATATCGTGTCGCTCGGAGAAGGATGGTCGCCACTGGTACGGCTCCGCAAAGTGCTGCCGGCCATTGAATCGGTCTACCTCAAAGACGAGGCCTTCAACCCGACGGGCTCTTTTAAGGCCCGGGGTTTGTCAATGGCCATATCGAAGGCAAAGGAGCTCGGAGTGAAAACCTGCGTTATCCCTACCGCCGGGAATGCCGGCGGGGCTCTGAGTGCTTACTGTGCAAAAGCAGGTATGCAGGCGCACGTGTACATGCCCCGACAAACACCCGGTGCTTTCGTACAGGAATGCCGGTTTTTTGGAGCAGAAGTAACCTTGGTCGACGGAACGATCAAAGACTGCGCCGCGGCTATCCGTGCTACCGGCCGGACGGATTGGTTTGACGTGTCTACTCTTAAGGAGCCCTACCGGTTGGAAGGCAAGAAAACGATGGGATACGAAATTGCCGAGCAAATGGGCTGGGAAGTGCCCGATGTAGTCGTTTACCCAACCGGCGGCGGCACCGGATTGATCGGCATTTGGAAGGCCTTCACGGAAATGGCTCAGCTCGGCTGGACCAACGGCCGGATGCCCCGCATGGTTGCCGTGCAAACGGATGGGTGTGCCCCGATTGTCCGCGCCTTTGAATCAGGACAACCGACCGCCGCAGAATGGGAGCATCCGGCACCAACAACCGCCAATGGGCTGCGGGTACCCACGGCTTTCGCCGATGAGCTGATTCTCCAAATCCTCCGGGCCAGCCGGGGCACAGCCGTCGCCATAGCCGAAGCGGAGATGAATGCAGCCATCGGCGAGTTTGCCCGACGAGAAGGCATCTTACTGAGTCCGGAGGGCGCAGCCGTCTATGTAGCGACCCAGCAACTATTGCATCGGGGTTGGATCGATCCGGCAGAAACGGTAGTGCTTCTCAATACAGGCGGGATGTACAAATACATGGAAAACTTCCTGATTAAATAATCCTTACTCCCGTTTCGCAGCCAATAAATACAATACGGCCATCCGCACAGCTACTCCGTTTTCCACTTGCTCGAGAATGATGCTGTGGGAAGAATCGGCTACTTCGCTGGTGATCTCCACCCCGCGATTGATGGGCCCCGGATGCATGATGAGGATGGGCTCCGGCAACTCGGCGAGCAAGTGGGTATTGACTCCGAAAAACTGCGCGTACTCCCGCAGAGAGGGGAAATACTTCATTTCCTGCCGCTCCAGTTGAATGCGCAAAATATTGGCCACCTGGCACCAATGCAGGGTATCGCGAATATCATGGCTGACTTCTACACCCAATTCGTGGATGTGCCGGGGAATTAGGGTTGGGGGGCCACACACCCGCACCTTGGCTCCGAGTAGCTGAAGGCAAAAGATGTTGCTGAGTGCAACCCGCGAATGAAGGATATCGCCGATAATGGCGATCCGCTTTCCCTGAAGGTCACCCAACTTTTCCTGCATCGAAAAGGCATCGAGTAACGCCTGCGTGGGGTGCTCGTGGGTGCCGTCGCCGGCATTGATGATGTTTGCATTGATGTGCTTGGCCAGAAAGTGAGGGGCTCCCGGAGCCGGATGCCGCATCACGACCATGTCGACCTTCATCGCCAGGATGTTATTGACCGTATCGAGCAAGGTTTCGCCCTTTTTGACGGAGGAAGAAGACGCTGAAAAATTGACGACGTCCGCCGACAGGCGCTTTTCGGCGAGCTCGAAAGAAAGCCGGGTGCGGGTAGAGTTTTCGAAAAAGAGGTTAGCCACGGTGATGTCGCGCAGGCTCGGCACTTTTTTGATGGGTCGATTGAGGACTTGCTTGAAATCGGCAGCCGTTTCAAAGATGAGTCGAATATCTGCAGGTTGCAGGTACTTAATGCCGAGAATATGTCGGGTCGATAATTCCTGAATGGTAGACATGCCTGGTCGGTTCTATCTGGGTCGATCGGCAAAGCTGCTCAATCGGTTGGTTTTTCGGGAAATAGGAGAATGCGATCCATCCCGTCGAGCTCTTCCCATTCTACACGCACGTAGGCCTGATCGAGGGCGTCGACGGTGATCCCGGTATAGTCAGCCTGTATGGGTAGGTGGCGATTAAACCGCCGGTCGACCATCACGGCGAGTTCGACTCGCTCTGGCCGGCCGTAGTGGTTGAGCGCAGTAAGGGCGGCTTGGATCGTACGCCCCGTGTACAACACATCATCTACCAGAATGACGCGCAGCCCTTCCACCAGGAAGTTGAGGTGGGTAGGGTTGGCAGCCAGGGGTTTGGTGCGGTGGCGGAAATCGTCGCGATAGAAGGTAATATCGAGCTTCCCGTAGCGCAGCGCGGCATAGCCCAATTCACGAAGGCGTTCGAAAAGCCGGTTTCCCAGGGGCACTCCTCCTCGCTGCACGGAAATCATACAGGCGTTGGAGAAATCATCGTACTCCTCGATGAGCTGTCGGCAAAGCCGCTCGATGGTCAGTTGGAAGCGATCCGAATCGTGGATGGTACGCGCGGTCATCATGATGGGCAAAGGTAGTGCTTTTAGTCCTTTGTAGGTTTACCTCCTATCGCCCCTCCATTTTTCTTACTTTTGCGGAACTTTTTAGCACCGCCGAAGTGCTACTCCAACAAAGCCTGCTGCGCATGAGTCTCTCGAAGCATTACAGCCCCGAAGCCACTGAGGCCAAGTGGTACCGCCACTGGATGGAGCAAGGGTATTTCCACTCCGAACCCGACGATCGTGAATCGTATACCATCGTCATTCCACCGCCCAATGTGACGGGTATCCTACACATGGGGCATATGCTCAATAATACCATACAGGATATCCTCATCCGCCACGCCCGGCAAACGGGAAAAAATGCCTGTTGGGTGCCAGGTACTGACCACGCATCCATCGCCACCGAAGCGAAGGTGGTGAAAATGCTGCGCGAACATGGTATCCGCAAAAGCGATCTCACCCGGGAAGAATTTCTGAAGTATGCCTTCGAATGGAAGGATAAATACGGCGGCCTCATCCTTAAACAATTGCAGAAGCTCGGCGCCTCCTGCGATTGGGAGCGCACCCGCTTTACCATGGAGGATAGCCTCAGCAATGCGGTTATTCGGGTTTTTGTCGATCTATACCGCAAAGGCAAACTGTACCGTGGCCTGCGCATGGTCAATTGGGACCCCGAGGCGCAAACGGTGCTTTCCAATGAGGAGGTCCTTTATGCCGATGAAAACTCCGCCCTCTATCACGTGCGCTACCGCGTAGAGGGCACCGAAGACGAATGGGTGACCATTGCGACTCAACGGCCGGAAACGATCATGGCCGATACGGGCCTGGCCGTCAACCCCAAAGACGAACGATACCTCCACCTGCACGGCAAGCGCGTAATCGTACCGCTCGTCGATCGCAGCGTGCCGATCGTAACCGATAAGTACGTCGATCCCGCATTCGGCACGGGTGCCCTGAAAATAACTCCGGCTCACGATCAAAATGACTACGACATCGGCCAGAAGTACGGCCTGGAGGTGATCGACATCCTGACGCCCGACGGAAAGCTGAACGAAGAGGCGCAATTCTGCATTGGCATGGACCGCTTCGATGCCCGTAAGGCAATCGTCAAGCAGCTCAAGGAAGAAGGCTATCTGGTCGATACGGAAAACTACCGCACCCGGGTGGGGCGATCCGAACGCACCGACGCCATCGTCGAGCCGCGCCTGACCATGCAGTGGTTCGTTAGCATGGACACCTTCGCCGAGACCGCTCTCGAAGCGGTACGTAGTAAGGAGGTCCGCTTTTTTCCGGAAAACATGTGGAACATGTTTTTCTCCTGGTTGCGCCCCGAAAATGTCCGGGATTGGTGCATCAGTCGGCAGCTTTGGTGGGGCCAACGCATCCCTGCCTGGTATCTCACGGAAGCAGCCGCTAAACGCCTGTCCATCTCCGATGAACAAATGGCGGCCGATCCTCCCATTTTCGTTGCGGAAATGGCTGAGGAAGCCCTGGCACTGGCGCAGGAGCAATTCGGAGAAGCGCTCCAAATCGAGGATCTACATCAGGATGAAGACGTACTCGATACCTGGTTTTCCTCCTGGCTCTGGCCCATTTCCGTATTCGACGGCTTCGAGCGGCAAGACGAGTTGCAATACTACTACCCAACCAGTGCGCTGGTAACGGGATGGGACATTATGTTTCTATGGGTAGCCCGAATGATCATGGCCGGATACGAGTGGTCACCGGATCTGCTTGGCGATGCATTCACCAAGGAGCACGGTGCCCAACCATTCAAGGATGTATTTTTCACCGGCATGGTTCGGGATAATAAGCGCCGGAAAATGTCGAAGTCGCTGGGGAATTCGCCCGATGCCATCGAACTGATCGACCGCTATGGCGCGGACGGGGTCCGCTTTGGCCTGCTATCCAGTGCGGCCGCCGGGAACGACATTATATTTGATGCGCCGATAGACCCAGAGACGGGCCAGGTCATCACCGAAAGTAAACTCTGCGAGCAAGGGCGCAACTTCTGCAACAAAATGTGGAACGCCCTCCGCCTGATCAAAGGCTGGGAGGTCGATGCCAAGGCCACCCCGGACGCCGTCAGCACCCTGGCCGGAAAATGGATGCACGCGCGATTCCAACAAACCATTAGCGAAATAAATGGCCACCTTGCCGGCTACCGCCTGAGCGATGCAATCATAACACTCTATCGATTTATCTGGGGTGATTACTGCTCCTGGTACCTGGAAATGATCAAACCCGAATCGGGTGCCATCGATTCCGTTACACGAGAAGAGGCAATCGGACTATTCGAGGGAATGATGACCATCCTTCATCCATTTATGCCCTTCGTCACTGAGGAAATCTGGCACCAATTGCGCGATCGGGAAGAAGGAGAAGACTGTATCCTGAGTACGTGGCCGGAAACAGCCGATTTTGACGCCGCGCTCGTCGAACGAGTGGAACGCGCCAAACAGATGATTATCGCCATTCGGGATGCCCGCAGCAGCAATGGCATCAAGGCGCGCGAATTGTTGCCGGTGTTGGCTCCTCCTACCGAGGCGGCACGGGCGCTGGTAAAGGCCGAAGGACTGCGCAGAGCCATTCTGAAAATGGCACACCTGGAGTCTTTCGATATCGGTGAAGATGCCCCACCAAATGCCCTCACATTCCGGGTGGGCAACGATCAGTTCTTTCTTCTGGTAGAACAGGAAGTCGACGTTGCTGCCGAATTAGAGCGCATCCAAAAAGAACTGGAACACTACCGAGGCTTTGTGCGCAGTGTCGAAAAGAAACTGAACAACGAACGCTTCGTCCAGAATGCGCCTCCGGCCGTTGTCGAAAAGGAGCGCAAAAAACTGGCCGACGGCACCGCCAAGGTCCGCAGCCTGGAATCCGAGTTGGAGCGCCTGGAGAAGCAGGTCACTTCCTAAGGCTGTGCGCTTCCTCTACCAGGGTGGAATGTTCCTGTTCCACGGGGCTATCCGGCTTAGCGCGTTGTGGAATGCCAAGGCCCGAAAATGGGTGGCCGGACGCCGTCGGTGGCACCAGCAACTGGTCCGATGGCGATCCACCGTACCCGAAGGCGCACCCGTCTTATGGATGCATTGCGCGTCCCTGGGCGAATTCGAGCAGGGCCGCCCGGTGCTGGAAGCCATCCGGTCGCAGCATCCTTCCTACCAGGTGGTGCTGACTTTTTACTCGCCTTCCGGACTGGAGGCACGCAAGCAGTATGCCGGTGCCGAATATATCGCCTACCTACCTGCCGACACCCCCCGGAATGCCCGACGCTGGACGGAAACACTCCAACCCAACCTCGTGCTGTTTGTCAAATACGAATTTTGGTACTTCCACCTGAAAGCCTTGCGGGATCGGCACATCCCACACGTACTGATCGCGGCGCATTTCCGCCGCAATCAGCTCTTCTTCCGCCCCAGTCCTATTCGACCTTTCTTTCAATCGATGCTGCAAGGCTGGCAGCACCTTTTCGTACAACGAGCGGATTCGCGCAGCCTACTGGAATCGGCCGGGGTTGCGCCGGGAAAAATCAGTCTGGCCGGTGATCCCCGCATCGATCGGGTGTGGCAAATCCGGGAGGAACCCCTGGACGATCCGTTGCTGGACGCTTTCTCAGAGGGGCAACAGGTATTCGTCGCCGGCAGCACCTGGGAACCCGACGAACGGCTACTGGCCGATCTTCTAACTCAACTCCCAGAAAATTGGAAACTCCTGCTGGCACCGCACGATGTGAGCGATGCCCACGTGCGAACAACTTTCGACCGATTTACGGTGGTGGAACCAACTGTTCGCTACACCCGTACCACACCCCGGCAGGCTACCGATGCGCGGGTCATGATCGTAGATACGATCGGCTTGCTCAACCGGATTTACCGGTTGGGTAGGTTGGCCTATATCGGAGGTGGTTTCGGAGCAGGCATCCACAATACCCTCGAGCCGGCGGCTTACTTTCTACCCGTTTTGATGGGGCCGAAATACAGTAAGTTTCCGGAGGCCGTTGAGTTGATCCGTTCCGGAGGGGCTTTTTCCGTGTCGGACGCCCCTGCACTGCGGCAACACTTTAAATATCTCCTTCAAGAGGAAGCATACGCCGCAGCTCAACGAGCGGTGCAGGATTTTATGGAAAGCAACCGGGGCAGCACTCACCGCATCACTACAACTCTACGCAATCGGGGGTTGCTCTAATTTTAATACCTTCATCCTTCCATCATAAAAAACGCTGCTTCACTACCGATGATAGATCAAAAAGATGCTTCCATTCAACTGCCCGATTTCAGTGGATTGAACGTACTCGTCGTAGGGGACGTCATGATCGACCGATACCTTACCGGAAGCGTCGATCGCATATCACCGGAGGCACCCGTACCGGTAGTACGACTGAGTACCGAGGAAAACCGTTTGGGTGGGGCCGCCAATGTAGCCCTCAACTTGCGCGCGCTGGGTGCAACGCCTTACCTCTGTACCCTGGTAGGGAAAGATGCCAACGGCTCTCGGTTTTGCGAGCTATTACCCGAGTCGAATATCAACAATCGCTACATCCTTTTCAGTGATGCGCGTTGTACCACCGTCAAAACGAGGGTCATTTCACAAAATCAGCAACTGATGCGGGTAGATCGCGAAGACACCCACCCGCTGCAGGATATGGAGGCCAACGAATTGCTCGAACTGATTACCTCTGTGATTGAAACAAAGAGTATCGACGTCATCCTGCTACAGGATTATAACAAAGGGGTGCTCACGCCCACCATGATCAGCGAAATCATTCTGCTGGGCATCAAGGAGGATATTCCCATTGCCGTAGACCCGAAAAAAGATAACTTTTGGGCTTACAAGCACGTCACCTTGTTCAAGCCTAACCTACGGGAAATGCAGCAACAACTCGACTTCCCGCTGCAACCCGACCTGCCTAGCCTCGACCGTGCCACCGAGCTACTCCGCCAGCGGCTCGGCAATCAGTATACCATGATCACCCTGTCAGAACGGGGCCTCTACCTGCACGATGGTCACCGCGGACAAATCGTACCCACGCAGGCGCGCTCCATCGCGGATGTCTCCGGCGCGGGCGATACGGTGATCAGCATCGTGGCGCTTTGCCTCGTGCTCGGCCTCGATCTGCAACTGACCGCTCACCTCGCCAACCTCGCCGGCGGGCAGGTCGTCGAAAAACCAGGGGTGGTTCCGGTCGACTATCAGCAACTTCGTCGAGAATTTCAAGCCTTTCAGCCTCATTCTTAATTAACTGGAAACTTTCTTAACTGCTTTTAACGTTTTTTAAGTGTGCCTCTCTGAGATTAAGTGTTTTTAACGGAATCAGCCGAAGACTTTAACGGCTCTATAAGTGACCCCAAATTCGATTTTGGCGAATTTTAGATTATCCATTAACCACACAAATACCTCATCCCGTGGCACGAACATCCGAACACACAAGCCTTGGGCCAGGTGCCGCCTGGTTTCTATTTTTTCTGGCCATCACCTTGTTTCTGGTTTACAAATCGTACCGGACTACTCTGGAGCGTTATACCCCTCAACCCGTAAGTGCCGTACCGGCGGCTCCGGTGGATTCGGAATGGCTCCCCGACCTCTCCAAAGTTGAATCCATTCACGCACGGATCGACGGCCGGGGCACGCGCATCCGCTTTATCGACCGGGCGGCCAGAGACGTTCCCGGACGCACCATTTACTATTGGAATGAGAAATTCCCGGATCTCCTTCCCGTCGATGCAACGACTTTGGTCAATCGCGATTTTGCCTGCCTTCAGGTTCGCAATGATCGAATCGTCGTCGATCTACCCATTTCCGACCGGCTGCTCCGGGTAGAGCCAAATTACGGGGAGTATTTGTACCAGCGCCTTCCCTTCTGTAGCACCGGACAGCCTTAAGCCAAAGGTTGCCAGTAAAGACACCGGCTGGCTCCAAAGGCTGAAGCCCAAACACGTTCTTATACAGTTTGGTAGTGTATCTTTGGCAGGAACACGACCACATGGAACCGACTGATCCCGATTCGCCGCATTCATCAAGCGCTCAACTGACCCAAGGGCCGGTAGGCCGAACCCTGGTTCAGTTGACGCTTCCGATGATTGTGGGCATCCTTAGCTTCATCGCCTTTAATCTGGTAGATACCTACTTTGTCGGGCAGCTCGGCAGTGCCCAGCTCGCTGCCCTCGGATTCACCTTCCCGGTTATTCTCTTCGTGGCCAGTCTGGCAATGGGGATCGGTATCGGAGTGGTAGCACTTGTTTCCAACTCCATCGGCCAGTCCAATTGGGAGCGGGCTGCCCGGGAAACCACTGACAGCCTGATCCTGGGAGTGGTGCTGGTGATGGCGCTGTCAACCCTCGGGTACTTCACCATTGATCCCGTTTTTACGCTACTCGGAGCCGACGCTACTACCCTACCCTACGTGCGCGAGTACATGGAGATATGGTACTTCGCCATGGTGTTTGTCGTCATCCCTGTCATTGGCAATAATGCCATTCGCTCTACCGGCGATACCCGGACGCCCACCTACATCATCCTTGGGGCAGTTCTTATCAATGCCATTCTCGATCCGATCCTCATTTTCGGCTGGGGCCCCTTTCCCGCTATGGGCTTGCGCGGTGCGGCACTGGCTACCGCGATTTCCCGAGCGCTGATTATGGTGCTGTCGCTCTACGTACTGATAGTGCGCGAACGGCTAATCACCACGAATACCTCCTGGTCGGCCTTCAAAAGTTGCAGCCGGGCCATTCTCTTCATCGGCCTGCCGGCAGCGAGCGCCCGCATGATCAATCCACTGGGTATTGGTATCCTCACTGCTATTCTGGCGGGTATCAATCCGGCGGCAGTTGCCGCTTATGGGGTGGGCACGCGTTTGGAATCCCTGGCGCTTGCCGTCGTCATGGCACTGTCGAGCGCACTGGGTCCCTTCATCGGGCAAAACCTGGGCGGTGGATTTTTCGATCGGATTGCCACCTGTTACCGACTCAGCTTTCGGTTTGCTTTACTGGCGGGCCTCGGAGTGGCAGGGCTACTCGCACTGGTGGCGGAGCCCGTTGCCGCTGTTTTCAGCGACGATCCTCAAGTACAGCGTTTCACCGTACTTTTTTTGTACATCGTTCCGTTTTCCTACACATTACGCGGCATTACCCTGCTTGCCAATACCAGCCTAAACACGTTGCAACGCCCCTACCAGGCGGCCATCCTTTCCGCCTCAGAAATCCTGTTTTTTGCCGTTCCCATTGCCTTTGCATTGGCCCCTTCCATGGGCACTACCGGCGTATTTCTCGCTATTGCCGTTGCGTACGTAGTCACCGGCATCCTATCTTATTGGCTGAATCGCAGGGAGTTCAATCGAATTTCCGCCCAGTTTCTTTCTGACGAAACAGCAACTTAACATGGATAATCTGGAGACCCAGCGATCGGACGGCATTCCCGTGACGGCCGCTGCCAGTGCGGTACACTGGCGCTCCTGGCTCGCCGAACACCACGACCGGGAAAAGGGAGTTTGGCTGGTCATTTTCAAAAAAGACAGCGGCATCGACAGCGTCACCTACGACGAAGCCGTAGATCAGGCCCTGGCTTACGGTTGGGTAGACAGCAAGCCAAACAAGCGCGACGAAATCAGTTACTACCAGTATTTCTCCAAGCGCAACCCCAAGAGCAACTGGAGCCGCGTCAACAAAGAAAAAATCCAACGCCTGGAATCCGCCGGCTTACTGGCCGAACCCGGTAGGGAAATGGTCCGGATCGCCAAAGAAACGGGTACCTGGACGGCCCTCGACGAGGTAGAACAAGGCGTTATTCCGCCGGATCTGGCCACCGCCTTCGAGGCATTTCCCGGCTCCGCAGAGCACTTTGATGCCTTTCCCCGATCGGTGAAACGTGGTATTCTGGAATGGATTCTCAACGCAAAACGGCCCGAAACCCGGGCCAGGCGCATTCGGGAAACCGCCGCACTTGCCATGGAAAATAAGCGCGCCAACCAGTACCGGAAATAAGACGGTAAACAATCAGGCCTTCTGAGCCAGGCTACCAATGGGAATGCGAATGTCCAGTTCGAGCCCCTGTTTAGAACACACTTCTATCGAACCTCCCATCTGACGCACCAAGCCCGTAATGAGGCGCGGCGCGGTTGGGGTGGCATCCTGCATCCCCTGACCGTCGTCGCGAATGGTTAATTGGTAGGCTTCCTCCTCCTGCTTCAAGATCACTTCAATGGTGCCCCCCGATTGGAGAAAAGCATGTTTGTAGGCGTTGGTGAAGGCCTCATTGACGATCAGCCCCAAGGGTACGGTTCGGTGGATATCCATTTGCAGATCGGCCAGCTCTGCCTGAATTCGGACGCGGTTTTCGCCATCGAAAATGGCCTGCAGATGGTGGATTAAATCCTGGAGATAGGGCCGCAGGGAAAGCACGTCTTCTCGCTGAGATTGATACAAATGCTGGTGAATCAGGGAAATGGCGTGCAGCCGGCTCCGGCTTTCATTGATGATTTGGGTGGCCTTGGAATCCTCCATTTGCCGGCTTTGCCAACTCATCAGACTGGTCAGATAATTGAGATTATTCTTGGTGCGGTGGTGCAACTCGTACATCAGCACTTCTTTTTCGCGCAGTGCCTGTTGCAATTGGGCCGTCTGCCGTTCGATCTGCCGGTGTTGTTCGGCCAATCGGCGAGAGGTCCGTTGCTTGTTGTGGTAGGCCCTCCAGACGGTGAGCAGCAGCAGCAAAAGGACGAGGCAAATGGCCATCGCATAGATCAGGGTATTGCGTTGCTCGGTGATCGCCATTTGCTTGATTTCCCGGTCGCGTTGAAGTAGCATAATTTGCTGTTCCTTCTGTTGGCTTTGAAATCGTTCTTCCAGGCGAAGTACCTCGAGTTCTTTTTCTTCCATATACAATTCCGAACGCAGAACGTACGCCTGATCCAAATAGGCCAGCGCATCAGTGGGTCGCCCGACGGCACGGAAAGCCTGCTGTAAAAAATACGTAGCATCCAGCATCGCCGGTTTTGCCCCGGATTGTTCGGCTATGTCCAAGGCGCGGCGCGCGGTATCGATTGCCTCCGACCGATTCCCGCTTACGAATAATACCTCTGCGAGCAGCACCAACCGATTCGCTCTTACCGCGTCCGCTTCTCTACGAGCAGGAATAAGCGTGCCGGCCTTTTCTAAATAAGAATTGGCGCGATCGTATTGCTGTTGTTTGGAGAAGACAGCCCCTATTTGGGTGTAGAGTCGTGCCGCCCGAAGGCTATCCTCCTGTAAGTGCTCGTAGGACTGCGCCTTGAGGTAGTAGTGAAGCGCTTGCTCGTATTCGGCATTTCGGAAATAGATATCCCCAACCCCCTCGTATGTTTCAGACAATCGATCGATTCGATTGAGTTGCTCGTTTGCCTTGTAAGCCTTGGTGAAGTATCCCAGTGCCAGGGAGTCGTTCTTGAACTGAGCGTGAATGTGCCCCACCTCCAATCGAATATCCGCAGTGAGTTCCGATTGGTCTTCGTCGAGTAGGTGCAGGGCTTTTTGGTAGCAGTGGAGGCTCTCTGAGAGGCGTCCTTCCTGGCGTGCTTCCTGTCCAAGATCAGAAAAGTGCATGGCTAATTCCACCGAGTCTGCGTAGGATTGCGGCGAGAAGCCACTGTGTACGGTATCGATTGCCTCCGGGATGCCGTAGGAATTTTGGCCCTGGGTTGGTCCACTCAGCAACCAGAGGAATAGGAAAACAAGAAAGATTTTTTGCGCTGAGCTGTTCATACCATTACAGTTCTACCAACAAGTTAATAGTACCAATTGGAATCCAGGAGCAAATTATTCAATTTGTGCGGGTAGATTATTCGTATACCGATTAGCCGTCAAAAAACGTCATGCAGCCGCCCAACCGCATTTTATTAGTGGAGGACGAGTTCATCCTGGCCGAAGACCTGCGCCAGATGGTCCTGGGATTCGGGCACGAAGTAGTGGGAGTCGGTGCAACGGTTTCCGAGAGTTTGGCGCTGCTGAAGGCGGAATCACCGGACCTGGTTATCCTCGATATCATGCTCGGCCGCAATCCGGGTGGGCTCGACATTGCCGAATACCTACAGGCCGAACGCATTCCCTTCATTTTTCTCAGCTCGCACGTCGAACCGCATACCCTCAACCGGGCAAAAGCCACCCGCCCGGACGCCTTCCTGGTGAAGCCACCAACGCCCGCCGCGCTGGAAATGGCCATCGATCTGGCCTTGTCGAAGTCAGCGTACCGGCGCCTACTCGAGCAGGATCAGGAAAATCAACTACTGCTGCGCATCCACGAATCCCTGCTGCGAAACGAAGTGTGGTCCGAGCAATTGCTTCGAGCGGGCGACCTCGCATTGAAGCTACGACGCATGGCGGGATTGCTCAAAGAGTACCTCCCCTTCCAACTACTCACCTTTCGCCTACCCGAACCTTTTGAAGCAGGGCAGTGGTTTGCCTTTCGCGAAGTAACAGGACCGGAACTGGACCTCTCTCACGAATATGAACTCTCCGAAGAACTGGGGCTGGATCTCTCCCAATTCAGGGAACTAATCGAGCAATCGCGCGAAGCACAGCGCCTCAGCGAACAACAACTCCTGGCCGAATCGGCCAAACACCCAATCGATTGCGAGCTGGTGCCCCGCTACCGGTTTCGATCAAAGCTGTTTCTACCGCTACGCCTTCAGAATGATCGCTGCATCACTCTTTCCTTTTATTCCATGCACGAGGAGTACCGATCCTATCACCTGAACCTCCTCGAGCGCATTCGACTCACCCTGCAACTCGCCATCGACAATGCCCTGGCCTTCGAAAAACTGGCCCAAAATCAGCAGCGCCTCGCCCTGGAAAAAGCCTATTTGCAGGAAGCACTCGAAGACGGGCGGGAGGCGCCCATTGTCGGCACCAGTGCTTCCATGCGCGAGGTAGTCGGTCAGATCGAACGCATTGCCCACACCGACACTACCGTCCTGCTAACCGGAGAAACCGGTACCGGCAAGGAAGTTTTTGCCCGCCTCATTCACCAACGATCCCCCCGGGCCGACCACACGCTGATTCGGGTCAATTGCGCCGCTATTCCCGAACACCTGATCGAATCAGAATTATTCGGCCACGAAAAGGGAGCCTTTACCGGGGCCCACCAACAACACATCGGCAAATTTGAAATTGCCGACGGCAGCACCCTGCTGCTTGACGAAATCGGAGAAATCCCTCTTAATTTGCAAAGCAAATTGCTCCGCGTGCTGCAAGAAAAAGAAATCGAACGGGTGGGAGGCAATCGATCAATCCCCGTAGATGTGCGCATTATTGCCGCCACCAACCGCAACCTGAGGCAGGAAGTACAGAAAGGTCGTTTTCGATCCGACCTATACTACCGCCTCCACGTATTACCCATCGAATTACCTTCCTTGCGCGCCCGCCCGGAAGACATTCCCTTGTTTGCCCACCACTTCACTCAGCGCATCGGCAAAAAGATCGGTAAAGATTTTCAACCCCTTTCCGTCTCACAAATTCAACGCCTACAAGCCTACAGTTGGCCCGGTAACGTGCGCGAGCTGGAACACCTGATCGAACGGGCCGCACTTCTGGCCCCTTCCAACCGCCTGGAAGTCGATCATTATCTGCCGAATACCCCGGAAACCGAAGAAGCTATCCCCCCTTCGCAAGGACGCCGCCTGCAAACATTGGCGGAAAATGAACGAGAACTCATTCTGCTTGCCCTCCAACACACCAACGGAAAAATCCGTGGCGAAGATGGGGCCGCCCATTTACTCGATATCAAACCCACCACACTCGAAAGCCGCATGAAGCGATTGGGAATCCGCCGCACCTTTGTCTGACCAGACAAGAGGCCGACATTTTCGAACAACAAGCCTACGAAATATCGGAGTTATCCAACTCGTCTACGATATTTCGTAGCCACGCAGCGCGTTTCATTTCCACCTCATCGCATACAATCCTGAAAAGCAACGATTTATATGTTCTGGCATGGCAATTGATTAGAGATTGATGAATAGATGCAATTCTGCACTCTGCTAGTCCAAAAAACCACTCGTCCATGCAAAATCTAACGTTAAATCCCAGCTCTACTACTCAATCGGAAAGCAAGCGCCAATTGCTCCGTGCGCTACCAACCCAGCAATTCGGATACCGAGCTACTATCTACCGGCCCAGTCAACCCGCTCAGATGATTTACCAGGTCGTCAAAGGAAAGATCAAGCTGACCCATTCGGGTAAAGAGGGCCGGGAACTGATCAAGTGCATCCTGGGGGAGGGTGATTTCTTCGGTGCTACCTTGGATGGCTCCTCTGCAATTGGAGAGGGGGCCGTTGTTCAATCTTCTACCGCCATTTTGCGGTGTGTGCACCCACAAGATTTCGAGAAACTGATCCAAAAGCACCCCTTTCTGCTGAAGGAATTCATGACTTCGCTCCACAACAGGCTGGAGCACCACGAAACGACTCTGGAAGCTGCTTTCTTTGCCAATTCTCAGGCGCGCGTACTCGGGTTCTTGCTCCGCTACATCGACCAGCACGGCCGCCCGGTAGGCTTTGAGCGCGTGGTCGACCGGCCACTCACCCAGGGGGAAATCGCCGCCGCAGTCGGGACCTCTCGCCAAACCGTTGCCAAGCTAATGAGCGAACTGCGCCAGCGAGGATTCGTGCGCTACAATCGACGCTATTTGATCGTTGGCGACCTGGAGGAATTGCGCAATTACCAACCACTGGCGGCCTGATTCACCGAGGTGAACCTTCGGCTGGTACGGACTTTTTATTGGGTTATTTCTCCAACGCACACGCCCAATGCCTTACCAGCCCATTGAAGATTTCGGTATTATCGGAAATGCGCGTACGCCGTGAACACCGGCTCCTGCGGCGAAGCCCTCGGTAACTTTCCGCAGGCATTTACCCCCCTGGCGCTGATCAGCGCCGCCTTTAACCTCAATCGCACGTTGGGTGGAAATGAACCAGAAACCGTTCTTAACGCATACCTAAACCGGGCAAAACAACTTAGTATAAATTTGGACTAATTCTAAAAACGCCAAATAATCATATATTATTATTCACACAAATAATTGATTTTCAAACATATACTTAAACTGGCTTTTCTGTATTTTCTATAATAATCATTTGCTTATCTCAGGGCATACCAAAAAATATTTCTCTAAATCGAACTTTTAACTAAGTTTAGGGCAGTGACTCCTTAACAAGCGGTAACAATTTATCACACTACTTATCAATAATTATGGCAAACAAATTACATCTTGTTTGCCTGGTATGCTTTTGCCTTTTGGCATCGCTTTATCAGGCGAATGCGCAGCAGTTGGAGACACAGCGCCACGCATCCCCTTCTACTTCGCTAATCCATCTGGACCAATCCCAGTTCTTCACCCTCAATCAGGCCGATCAGCTCGTAAAACAGCAGTTCAATCTGCGGGAGGGTGCGCATGATTTCGAAATCATCCACCGCCAGATCGATCAAATCGGTATGGAGCATCTGCGGATGCAACAATACTTCCGCAATCTAAAAGTGGAATTTGCCACGTACACGCTACACGCGCGCAGCAACCGCGTGGAAAGCATGAGCGGCGAACTGTACGAGGTTAAGGGCGTAGATACCCGTCCTCAACTTTCCGCAAAGGCGGCTTTTCGCCGGGCGCTCGACCACGTAGGAGCTACCGACTACCTATGGGACGATCCCGTTTCTGCTTCCGTAATGGACTACCAGCAACCGACGGGTGAACTCCTCTTACTTCCCGTTTACCACAGTTCTTCCGATAACTCACAGTACTCGGTCCGTTTAGCCTACAAGTTCGACATTTACGCTACCCAACCGCTGAGCCGGGCCGACATTTACATCGACGCCCTCACCGGCAATGTACTCCTGGAAAATGCGAAAATCCACCACGTAGCTCCGGCCGATGGCACCGCCGCTACTCGCTACAGTGGCTCTCGTGCAATTAAGACCGATAGCTACAACGGCGATTTCCGCCTGCGCGATTACACGCGTGGCAACGGCATCGAAACCTGGGACCTCAACACCGGCACCAACTACAACAATGCCGTTGATTTCGTAGATAACGACAACAACTGGACCGCCGGCGAATGGGACAATGCCCAAAAGGACAATGCCGCGCTCGACGCCCACTGGGGCGCCATGATGACCTACGACTACTGGCAGAGCGAGCACAATCGCAATAGCTTCGACGGGGCCGGTGCGAAAATCAGAAGCTACGTCCACTACAGCTCGAATTACGATAATGCCTTCTGGAATGGCAGCGTGATGACCTACGGAGACGGTTCGGGTACCTACTTCGATGCCCTGACTTCGCTCGATGTGGCCGCCCACGAAATTGGCCACGCCGTATGCACCAACACTGCCAACCTCGCCTACCAGCGCGAATCGGGTGCCCTCAACGAGGCCTTCTCCGATATCTGGGCGGCGGCAGTGGAAGCCTACGCCGCTCCCGAAAAGGCCATTTGGCTCATTGGCGAAGATATCGAGCGCCGCAGCGGCAGCCAGGCCCTACGCTCCATGAGTGATCCGAATTCAGAAGGCCAGCCCGACACCTACGGCGGAGCCTATTGGACGGAGCCCAATTGTGGTACTCCTTCAAGCAGCAACGACTACTGCGGCGTGCACCGCAACTCCGGTGTGCTCAACTACTGGTTCTACCTCATAACCGAGGGTGGCTCCGGAACGAACGATAATGGCGACAGCTTTTCCGTTTCGGCTATCGGCATCTCGAAGGCAGCGCAAATCGCCTTCCGCCTCGAAAGTGTGTATCTATCTGCCAACTCCACCTTCCAGGATGCGATGGTCTATGGTATTCAGTCGGCCCGCGACCTCTACGGAGCCGGCAGTCCCGAAGAAGTTGCCACTACCGAAGCCTTCTACGCCGTGGGGATCGGCGACGGCTACGGCTTCAGCTGTGGTTCTACCGTTTCCAGCTTCCCCTACAGCGAAGGCTTCGAAAGCGGCCTGGGCGCCTGGCAGCAAAGTAACGGTGACGGCCTCGACTGGGCGCGTAACAGCGGCGGCACTCCCTCCAGCAATACAGGCCCCAGTTCCGCTTCGGCAGGCAGCTGGTACCTCTACGTGGAAGCTTCCGATCCGAACTACCCGACGAAGACAACCATCGTCAAGTCGCCCTGCTTTGATTTGAGCGGCGCTACTGCAGCTACCTTCTCCTTCGACTATCACATGTACGGCAGCGGTCCCGGCACGCTAAGCCTCCAGGCTACCTCCGGCGGTAGTTGGTCGACGGTCTGGTCGATCTCCGGCAACCAGGGCAACGCCTGGCTGACCCAATCCGCCGATCTGTCGGCCTATGCCGGCTCCTCCGTCCAGCTACGCTTCGTCGGCACTACAGCTAACACTTGGAGCGGCGATATCGCCGTAGATGACATCTCCATGTCCACTAGCGGCGGTGGCGGCGGTGGTGACACCCAAGCGCCGACAACGCCAACCAACCTGCAGGCGACCAACATCACCGAAACAACGGCTACACTGACCTGGAATGCCTCTACCGACAATGTTGGGGTGGTGCAGTACAATGTCTACCAGGGAGCTTCTTTACTCGGCTCCGTGGGCGGTACTTCGGCTAATATCACCGGCCTGATCGCTAATACACAGTATACCTTCTACGTCTCCGCGCAGGATGCCGCCGGCAACGAATCCGCGCAGGCCTCCGTCACCTTCACCACCAACAGCAGCGGCGGTGGTAGCGGCTGTAGCGGCAATAGTGTGCTCGTAGATAGTGACTTTGAATCCGGTTGGCAAGGCTGGATCGATGGCGGTGGCGACTGCTTCCGCTACTCCGGTACCTACTCTTACCAGGGTAACTATTCGATCCGTATCCGCGACAATACCGGTACTCGATCGGCTATGACGTACCAGAATATCGATCTGACCTCCTACGACGCCGTGGAGATTAGTTTCACCTTCTTCCCCAATAGCATGGAGAATGGAGAAGATTTCTGGGTGCGTTACTACAATGGCTCCGGCTGGTCGACAGTAGCCGCGTACGCCAGTGGAACCAGCTTTTCTAATGGTTCCTTCTACACCGCGACTGTTACATTGAATAGTAGCGATGTCAATTTTGCTACCAATTCCGGCTTCCGCATTCAGTGTGACGCCTCCGGTAATAACGATCAGATCTACGTCGACCTCGTAACGATCACCGGCATTTGCGGCGCACCGCTGACCACCTTCGCCGGTCCGCAGGAACCGGTGGCCTTATCGACGCCCAACTTCACAACCTTCGAAACCGAAGGTATGGATCTCTTCCCCAACCCGGCCAGCGATCAACTGACCGTTCAGTTCAATTTGGGTATGGAAGAATTAGACGAACACACAAATGTGAATCTATTCCTCCGCGACCTCACCGGTCGGATCGTGCTGCAACAGCGCTGGGATCGCGTGGAAGACTCCCTGGTTCGTCGCCAATTGGACGTATCCAAACTGCCGAGTGGCATGTACTTCCTCACCGCTCAGGCGGAAAGTGGATTCTTTGCTACCCGCAAGGTATTGATTGAATAACCAATAGATTTGTCGGTAGTCGATAGCTTACATGCTGTCGACTGCCGACAATTCCCTTTCTACTTCCGGCAGGCAACCGGCCAATTGCTCAAAGCTGTTGATGACATAATAGATGGGCTGAATCTGATCGGTCCGAAACGATTGCGCCATGATGCTGCTCACCTCAAAAGGCCGCTTTTCCGAGCGATCACTCAACGCGTGCTCCGTTTCTCCCTTGCTGCTGATGATGCCCGCTCCGTAGATTTGTAATGGGCCGCCCGGTTTTTGTATCAATCCGAATTCGATCGTAAACCAGTAGAGGCGCTGCAACTGCAGGACCACCTCTGGATCTTCGATGTGTCGGAGGGCCAACGCTCCCAATTGCTGGAAGAAATAGCTGTAACTCTCGTTGGCCAGCAGCGGTACGTGCGCAAACACATCGTGAAACATGTCCGGCTCCTCGAGGTAGTCGAGCTCTTCCATGCGGCGCAGCCAGCAAGTGGCCGTAAATTCTCTTTTTGCCAAATGCCGGAAAAAGCGATCCGCCTCCACGATATTCGGCACGGTTTGGATGCTCCACCCCGTCAGCCCGGCCAGCCGCTCGTTCAACTCGCCGAAATGCGGAATGCGCTCGGGCTGGAAGCCCACTAGATCGAGCGCCTCCACATATTCGGGTGCTACACGGCCTTGTAAGTTCTCTATCTGTCGGTTAAATAGCAACTGCCAAACTTGGAAGTCTTCCTGCGTGTAATTTTCGTAGATCTGCTCCGAGGGTCGAATCCGTTCCATCTGCTATTTTGTGAATGGACCGGAAAAGTAGGGATAGTTCGTTAGTTCTTCAGGTCGTAGTTTGTTAGATGACATTGGGCTAACAATATTAATGGTTGAAAAAACTCATTTAATCAACAAAAAAATAATTATTTTCACAAGTGAAAACAAGTTGTTTAAAATAGACATCTGCTATGAATGTGCTTAAGGATAGATACATTAATCCGCTAACTGATTTTGGCTTTAAAAAGCTATTCGGTACCGAGCCGAATAAAATTCTATTAGTGGATTTTCTCAATCAAATACTACCGGCCCATCATCAAATCGTTGATCTATCTTATACTAAAAGCGAACAACTAGGTCTACATCCTTATGACCGAAAGGCCGTATTCGACCTCTATTGCAAAGGGGCGTCAGGAGAGCGATTTATAGTGGAAATTCAAAAGGCAAAGCAAAATTACTTCAAGGATCGAAGTGTTTTTTATTCCTCTTTTCCAATTCAAGAACAGGCCAAAAAAGGGGACTGGGATTTTCGGCTCGAAGTAGTCTACACGGTGGGTATTTTAGATTTTATATTCGATGATCACCGAGAAGAATCGGAGCTATTGCATGTAATTGAATTAAAAAACCAGCATTGCGAAGTATTCTACGATAAATTGAAATTCATCTACCTTGAGTTGCCAAAATTTAGAAAAAGCGAAGCCGAATTAGAAAGTCAATTCGACAAATGGTTATACGTCTTCCGTCATCTTTCAGAATTACAGGAACGCCCTTCCGCTCTGCAAGATCGAATTTTCAAAAAATTGTTTGATGCTGCCGAAATTGCGAAGTTTTCACCCGAGGAGCGAGAAGCATATGAGGAAAGCCTTAAGCACTATCGAGACATAAAAAATGTAGTAGACACCTCAAGAGAAGAAGGAAGGGCAGAAAGGACCCTAGAAATCGCCCGAGAAATGAAGAATAACGGAGTTCCCATCGACATTATCGGAAAGTCTACAGGGCTGACTAAAGCAGAAATCGAGCAATTGTAAATCGAAATAAAGAAACCCTGAAGTCCAAAGAACTAAGTTCTAATGAACTAAATTCTAACCAACTACTCCTCCTTCCAAAAATACAACCGCTCCCCCTCCCGCCACTGCAACGAATCGTTGCGCAAATAATAGCGATCGATGCGTAGTACGTGCTCCGAAGCAGCCAAATCAGCAATTGGAATCATTCCGTACAAGCCGTGCTGGTCGCGGGCCGGATGATAATAAAAGCGCAGGGGTACCTCCTGGTAGGTGCTATCATCTATCTGCAGCTTCCACAATTGCCGTAAGCAATCCAGAATTTGATCCGGATCGGCATCCGCATTCTGAATCTGGCCAAAGGAAAATGCCCCGCGAAATTTTAAGCCCACATACCGGGCTGGTTGGAGATCCGGGCAGAGGGACAGCAGTACCTTATCGTGGTAGGTGGGTAGGTAGGGCAGAAAAACGGGAAGGTAGTCGCCCGAAACCGTTCGGCTGGGGATAGAGGCGAAGTTGAGATCGACGGTTTCCGGCCCGTCTTCGTACATTTGGGAGTGCACCCAATCTCCCCTCGTTTGGTAGACTGTTTGGGGAAAATAATAGGGGAAGTAGGGGTTTTGTACATAGAAGGACGACAACGCCGCTGCCATCAGAAAGATGAGCGGCACTACGAAATAAGCCAGGCGGCGGCCGAAGCGGTTGTCGATCAGGTTGTAATAAAGAGGCCGGTATAAATTGGCCATCGTCACGTAGCTCATAAACCGATAAATGGGATAGTATATCCGGCCCAACCACCCGCGGCGCTTGATCCACCCGAGCGTGAAGAAATCGATCATGTAGATGATCGCAATCAAGAGAAACAACAGAATAAGAACATCATCGAATTGAAAACCTACAGTACCCCGGAGCATATCCGCTCCAAGTAGGTAGCGGCAACCAAATTGAACGATTGCTAACACCACCAAAAAACCTCCTGTGCCCAGCGTGGCAAAAATGAGAAGAAAGGTAAAGCCGAACAGTATGCTGCAAATGCGCTCCAACCGCTCGATATAGCGGTCGAAGGAACCAATACGCCGACGGAGGAAGCGCTCGTAGCGTTCGTGAAACCCAAGTTGCTCAAAATCGATTTCTCCGGATACGTAGCGCAACCCGACCGTACTTATCCACAAGCCACGAAATACGACATGGAGCAACAAATTAGCCAATAAAATGAAGTAGGCAATTACACCCAGGCGGTAGGGAATCCCCATTGCCAGGGCGAGGAGTTGATTCTGTCGATCGATGTGATTGAGCGTTTGCTCGAAATCGAGCAGGGGATTGAGTACCGCCAACAATAAAAAAATGGCAAAGCCGGAAATCAGCAATTCAAGTTGCCAGCTTTCCTGCTGGAGCGAATCGAGCCACTCCTTGAGTTTTGAATTGGTGGTAGTGTCCAAACCTTTACGATTTACACATCCTCAATCAGCGACCGCCCGTCCAAATCGGTCGTCAGGACTTCGCTCATGTAGTCGAACCAGGGGCGCATGGCCCGAAAGGTATTGATCACTTCTTGCAGAAAATCACCTGCCACCACCTCCTCATCAGTAAATGTTCGGCTAACGACATAGTACTTTTTCCGGATCAGATCGATGTCGGGGTGGTTGCGGTCGAAACCGCTGGGGGCAGTCTTCAGTTCCTCTCCGCGAACGGTCTCAAAGTATTGTTGAAAGGTCTTATCGGCCAGGATGGCCCGCATCTGACTAGCGTCCCGTTCAAACTCCTGCCGGATGCGCTTCAGGTCGTCGCGTTCGGGGTTCCAGAACCCGCCACCGACAAAGCTTTCTCCCGGCTGTAAATGTAGGTAATAGCCGCCGCGGCGCGCGGCCGTGGCGCGCGTAAGTCCCGCTCCAAAATTGGTTTTATAAGGTAATTTATTTTTCGAAAAACGCACATCGCGGTAAATGCGAAAGACCTTAACGCCTTCGATCTGATCGGTTTCGTTGAGGCCTGCTTCGACAGCTGCGGCGAATTGCTTCACATTTTCCTGAGCCGCTTTGTAGCGGTCTTTGTGTTCGTTGAACCAATCGCGGTCATTGTGCTCCGTTAGCTCTCGGAGGAATTGCATCGTGGCCGGCCGGATTTGTGGAGAATCTTTCATGTAAGGATAAGGATGGGTTTACATTAAGTTCAGTTCTTTGCCGCTCTAAATTAACGACTCCGACATGATGTCCAAATTCTTATCGACGTTCGTGCTCTGTATTGGGATGGTTTCCCTGGTCGCCCAACCCAATCAACCCACCAGTTTTGGCAAAGGCTCTACCCTGTACGGCCACGGGCGGGGCTTCTCCGAAAAAACACTGGAAACCACCTTCTTCAACCCGGAATGGGGGCCCTTCTTTCACGGAGTAGCTTCCGGCGATCCATTGGAGGACCGCGTTATCATTTGGACACGCGTTACGCCCGATAGCCTGAACACGGCCCCTATCACCGTCGATTGGCGGGTAGCCACGGATACGGGCCTACAAAACGTCGTTCAATCCGGTACCTTTACCACCAACGCCGAGCGCGATTATACTGTCAAGGTAGACGTAACCGGACTGACGGCCGGAACGACCTACTACTACGGATTCTCAGCCCTGGGTGCCAACTCCCTGACCGGAAAAACCAAAACAACGCCCACCGGCGATCAGGCTGACCACCTGAAGTTTGCTATCGTAAGCTGCAGCAATTACCAGGCGGGCTACTTCAACGCCTACGAAGACCTGGCCAACCGCACCGACCTCGATGCCGTCATTCACCTCGGCGATTACATCTACGAGTACGCCAACTTCGTCTACGGCGATTCCGCCGTATGGGAAAACCGCACCGTGGAACCTAATGCAGAGCTACTCACCCTCGAAGATTACCGCGCCCGCTACAGCACCTACCGACTGGACTCTAACCTGGCCCGCGTGCACCAGCAGCACCCCTTCATCACAGTGTGGGACGACCACGAATCGGCCAACGACGCCTACGAAGATGGTGCCGAAAACCACGATCCGGATACGGAAGGCGACTGGGAAGTGCGCAAGGCCATTGCCAAGCAGGCCTACTTCGAATGGATGCCCATTCGGGAAAATGCCGAAGAAACGATCTACCGTACGATTAGCTACGGAAATTTGGTGGATTTAATCATGCTGGATACCCGCCTGGAAGGCCGTGATGAACAGATTCTCAGCTTCACGGACACAGCGCTTTTTTCAGAGGATCGCACCATACTGGGTGCCGATCAAAAGGCCTTCTTTCTCGATCAATTGAGCAACTCCGACGCACGCTGGAAGGTCATTGGTCAGCAAGTAATCTTCTCCGAATTCAATATAGGATGGGCAGCTTTACTGGATCCCGAAAACATTAACTTCGACGCCCTGGAAGGGCTTTTCCAGGATATTTGGGATGGCTATCCCGCCGAGCGCACAGAGATATTTAACCATATTATAGACAATGAAATTGAAAATGTGGTCGTGCTGACCGGTGATTTCCACACCTCCTTTGCCAATGAAGTGGTCCCTACGCCGGTGGATCTTCAGGTGATCGAGATTGGGCCCCTTCAGATTCCTTTTTATTCACCGAGCAGCTCTTACGATCCCACTACCGGAGACGGAGCAGTAGCAGTCGAATTTGTTACACCCAGCATTACGTCCGCCAACTTCGACGAGAACCTTTCACTGGCAGAAGCCCTGGGTATTCAGATTTTCCTCAACACACCGATCCAATTGGACACCTTGTCTTTGGGTACGGCCAATCCGCACATGAAGTACGCCGAACTCATCAGCCACGGCCATTACATTCTGGATATTAAGGCCGACAGTGTTCAGGCTAACTTTTTCTACACCGATATCCTTGACCCCGACGCCCCGGCCAATTTCGGAACCGGTTTCTACACCTACGCCAACGAATCTTTTCTACGTTCAACCGATGTACCCAGTAATCCCAAGGCCGAGCAGGATACGCCCGCACCCGCAAATCCGCCGCAGGTAACCACTTCGGTAGCGGAAGCCAGCAGCCTGGCTGTATTGTCGGCCTACCCGAACCCCGCCAGCACCACCAACACTCTACACTACGCCCTCAACGAGCGCACCCAACTGCGCATCAGCCTGCACACGGCCGACGGCCGCCTGGTAAAGCAACTACTTGAAACCACCGTTCCGGCCGGCATCTACACGCTGGATACCTCCGTACAGGACCTGCCGAACGGACTGTACTTTTACCGCATCGAAGCGAATGGCCAGGCGCAACAACAGCGAATCGTCATTAGTCGATAACTTTCGTTGATGCGTTTAGGCATTTATTCCAATTAATGAAACAGGAAGCAACTTCACTGAACGTTTAAACGCCTAAACGCATCAACGAAAAATAGTTTTCTATGGCCCGCTTCCCGTTCATCGCACTTATCTGTGCGCTCCCTCTACTGGCGTTCGCGCAAATCGAGCCACAACCCAGCCGCCCCGACTGGGCGCCCTTTCTCCACGGTGTTGCTTCCGGTGATCCGCTGACGGATCGGGTAATTATCTGGACCCACGTGACCCCCGACTCCGGTTCGACCGGCTCCATTACGGTAGATTGGAAAGTAGCCACCGATGTCGCCCTGTCCAATGTGGTGCAATCAGGATCGACCACTACGGATGCCTCCGTGGACTACACCGTGAAAGTGGACGTGACGGGCCTCGCATCCGGAACCACCTATTACTATGAATTCACCGCGCTGGAACGACCTTCGCTCACCGGTCGGACCAAGACAGCACCCGCTAATTCCGAATCCAATCATTTGAAATTCGGGGTTATTTCCTGTGCCAGCTTTCAGGATGGGTATTTCAACGCTTACGAGGCATTGGCCCAACTCAATGACCTGGATGCCGTCATCCATGTAGGCGATTACATCTACGAAAATTACCGCGCTACGGGTGGCCTCGCGGAAGAGCGGCCCATGGCTCCACCCAATCGCCTGACAACGCTCTCCGACTACCGGATGCGCTACGCTTCCTACCGATTGGACACTAATCTGATCCGGATGCATCAGCAACATCCCATGCTTGCCGTATGGGACGATCACGAATTTTCCGACAACGTTTACCGGGACGGTGCCGGCAGCCACGACCCCGATCGCGATGGCCCCTGGGAAGCCCGCAAGGCGGCCGCCAAGCAGGCCTATTTCGAATGGATGCCCATCCGCATTAACCCAAACGACCCGATCATCTACCGAACCATTTCCTACGGCAATCTGGCCGATATCATCCTGCTCGATACCCGCTTAGAAGGCAGAGAAGAACAATTTTACGATCCCTTCGACAATCGCATCCAGGAGCCCGATCGAACTATTCTCGGAGCACCTCAAAAAGAATGGTTATTGGACCAGCTCAGCGGTTCCAGCGCTCGCTGGAAAGTGATTGCCCAGCAAGTGCCCTTCGCACCGCTCGAGTTGGGCTGGAGTGCAGCCCTCGACCAAGACCCTTCGACGACTTACGCGGGTATTCAAGGTGCCACGCTCGATGCCTGGAACGGTTATCCAGCCGAACGCCGGCAACTGCTCGGATTTATCGATAGTGCTGCGATCGAAGACGTCGTCATTCTCACGGGCAGTTATCACGTTTCCCTCGCTTTTGAGGTTAGTCCCGAACCCGTTTTGATTTCCTTTACCGATAGCGGCGAAGATGTGACCCCTTCCTACACCACCAATCCGGCCTATGATCCTGCCACCGGAGCAGGGGCGCTGGCCGTAGAATTCGCTACGCCAAGCATCACTTCCAACAATTTTGATGAGAATTTCGGAGAGGTTGTGGCCCTGGCCTCAGAAACCTTCGTCAACCAAAATGTACCACTAATCGGGAATCCCAACCCCCACCTCAAGTTCGCGGACTTGGATCGACATGGCTACTACCTGCTCGATATCAAAACCGACAGCACCCAAGCCAACTGGTACTTTGCCGAAAAAAACCAGCCGAACAGATCTGCCAATTTCGAAACGGCTTACTATACTTTCGCCGGCGAGCACTTCTTGCGTGCGTCGGATCAGCCTAGTCCGGCTAAGGCCCAACAGGATGCCCCTGCTCCTCCGGAGCCCCAACAAGCAACTACTTCCGTGGATCGGTTGCCCTCGTTGTTAGCTGCTATTTCTCTGCAGCCAAACCCCACAAACGGTATTGCCCAACTTCGATTTAGCCTCTTGGAACGAGCACCTACCCAAGTGATGCTCTTCTCCGCGGAAGGCAAACGCCTTCAGGCCTGGCCGGCTTCCACCCTAGCCGCCGGCGACCACCAATTATCCATCGATTTGTCAGGGTTCCCAAACGGGACATTTTTCCTACAATTGGAAATTGGAAAGGAACGCATCCTGCGCAAAGTGGTGCACCAGCCTTAAAGCATCAATCGAATCAAAAAGTAAACGGCTGGATCAACACCGCCCCACTTTCCTTCAGATTGGAGCTCATGATAATCATTTGCTCCTCTACCCCATCGTCGATGGCCACGGCCACCGTATTTGGCACGATATCGCCTAAGTCTTCGGCGTGAAGGATGAGCAAATTTTCTCCTTGAAGAATTTCGACGGGAATAGTCCAGCGACGCTTACTGACACGGTATTGCTCTAATATGCGTTCCCCGTTTAGGAAGAGGGTGATGATATCGCCATCAACGGTGCCGCTATCCCAAACACGGATGCGAATATCTTTGCTTTTGACTTTTAGGACACGGTCTACCTTGACGGTTCGTTTTGTTTCCGCTTCGTAGGGATTGCTGGTTTCGGCGAGTTGATCGAGCACGGGGCGGGTCAGCACGGCTTTTTCCAAAAATAACTGCCCCGGCGCGCAGGCACCGGTTTGGGGAGTGTAATCTTCGAGGTAGCCACTCCAGTCGCCCTCCATGCGGAAGATATCGCCCGAGCGCCCCACGACCATGCGAGCGTCTTTGATGCACCAGCGCCAACGGGGGTCTGTCTTTTCGGCCACGCCTTCTTCGGTGATGACAATCAGCGAATCGACCCGCCGCCAATTGAGGCGGTGGCGCGCTTCGCCCCCGTTGTCTTCAGAAACGATCTTGCTGAATCCACGGCCGTTTTCACCTAGGTTGAGTTCATAGTAAAAGCCGTATTCGCGATCCGATTGGTTCAACTCGCCCACCCAACGGCCGGTAAACGCAAATGGAATTTCTTCTACCCGCGCCACGGGACGGCGCAAGGTGATGTTGCCAGGCGAACATCCCTTTGCCGTCCAGGTACCGGCTAGTTGCGCTTCATTGGCGACGTAGGAGAAGTCCAGGTTCATAAACTTCAGGCACCACTGAGGCGCAGATGGCTGAATCTGTCGAAATTCCTGCAATTGCAGCCGCTGCCCGTCCCACTTGCCGCTGAGCTCGAAGGTTGCCGACATCTTGCCATCCACCGAGCGGCTGCGCGCCTGACCCGAGACTGCTGCCCCATCTTGTGCAATGTCTATTTCGTAGGTAAAATCCTGCCCACCGGATTGTTGCTGAGTTAAAGTGCCTCGCCATTTTCCGCTGATATCCGCCGGCTGCGCCGCACTACATATCACCAAACACCACCCAATTGAGGCTATTGCCAAATGTTTTAACATTTCGAATATAAATTTTTTATCATACACCCCACAACTATGGGGTTTCCCCTGGCACCTTGGATAGTTACCTTTGAGGTATAACGATGCAAGATGCGTGCCACGCGGCACGTCTAAGATACAAAGGGGGACATTACCAATAGTTGATGTCAAATTAGAATGCCCGGACTTCCGGGCATTTTTTATTCCGCTACAACGGCCAATTTGAGGTCCGGGCTCAGTGCCATTCGGGTGATATTCCCCAATCGGTAGTAACTGAAGTCTACAATTTCCCGCCAGTCCGCATCCCGCAACTTGTTGTACTTGTAAATTTTGCTGCCGCTTGCCATCAGGAACGTTCCATCGGGTAGTACTACAAAGTCTTCGCAATTAGGCAATGTATTGACGACGATTTGTGGCTGTAATTCCTCCCGATAGAGGTTCTTCTCCATGATGACCCAGGGCCGGAAGTCGTTTTTCTGCACGTAGGCCAGGTTGCCGTTCGGCAAGCGCTGGAAGCAGCGTCCGACCGTGGTGGCAATGGGAATTACCCGATCGGAATCAGTGGTGGCCAGCCCCAAGTAGTTGGGATTGGATACGATGAAGAGGGCCAGACGGCGCGAGTCGAGCCAGCTGTAATAACCAATATCCGTCACATACCGAAAAATTGGCCGGCCCTCGGATAGCTGATCGACCGGAAATTCCCACAACCGCAGCGTGGTGTCCGGACCGTTAATCTCCTGCCGGACGGCCGTAAACTTATAGGTATCCGGAGCGCGCTTCGGGCTGTATTCTCCGGAAGCCGTTTTAGTGACCCGCCGCCTTGTCTTGCGCTGCAAGTCCAGCGCGTAGATGTCCGGCTGCCTCATTGTCGGCATTTGGACGGTTAGGTAGATCTCGTTGTTGTTCAGAAAAACAGGCTGGTTGTTATATCCGTTCGGATTAAAAGCCGTCAGGTAACGGGGCTTTGAAAACTCGAACGTCGAATCCGACGTCTGCGTCAGATCGAACATATAGACGTTGGAAGTAGGTAACTGAGCCTCGGCAGTCGTGGCTAGTAAAAGGAATACCCCAAAAGTGGCGAAAAACCGCATCATGCTGGATTGTAGTGGTTGATTATTCCAAAAGTACATTCTTTCCCAATAATAACATTTCCATGCGCTTTGTATCCCCCCTCATCTGCCTCCTCTTCATCTGGAATAGTTCCTATGCCCAAGTGGATGTGGAACTGGTGTCCATCGCTACCGGACTCACGCGTCCGGTAGACATCGCCCACGCGGGCGACGAACGTCTGTTTGTGGTCGAACAAGCGGGCCGTATCCGCATCCTGACGGCCGAGCGCACCTTACTTGCCGAGCCCTTTCTGGATATTCGTTCCCGCGTCAACGATGGAGGCAGTGAGCAGGGGCTGCTCGGCCTGGTATTCGACCCCAACTTTACCGACAACGGCTATTTCTACGTAAACTACACCCGCGGAAACGACGATACCGTCATCGCACGCTTTCAAGTAGATCCAGCCGATCCCAATCGCGCTCTGCCCGATAGTGAAGCAATTATTCTTACGGTATCCCAACCCTTCCGCAACCACAATGCCGGCGACCTGGCCTTTGGTCCCGATGGCTACCTTTACATCCCACTCGGCGACGGCGGCTCGGGCAACGACCCCCAGCGCAACGGGCAGGACGGCAATTCCTTTTTGGGAAAAATCCTCCGTATCGACCCCAACGGCGAAACGCCCTACGCAATCCCCGCCGACAATCCCTTTCTAAACGATCCTGACATTCGGGACGAAATCTGGGCTCTCGGCCTGCGCAACCCCTGGCGCATCAGCTTCGACCGCACAACGGGCGATTTGTGGATCGCCGACGTCGGCCAGGATACCCGCGAGGAGATCAACCGGCAACCGGCTGCCAGCGCGGGTGGCGAAAACTACGGCTGGCGCTGCTTTGAAGGCACCCTCGATCTGTTCGGCGACAATGAATGCCCGCCCGACAATGACCTCGTCTTCCCCGTGCACGAATACGACCACGGCGGAGATGCGGCCTCCATCACCGGCGGGTTTGTGTATCGGGGAGCTGCCTTCCCCGGGCTAACTGGCCGCTATTTCTACGCTGATATCGTACTTGGAACCCTTTGGTCGCTCGTACCCCAACCGGATGGCTCTTTCGAAAACGAACTGCTGATCGCCGACGCCCCGGCCGTGAGCACCTTTGGTGAAGATGTAAACGGGGAACTGTATCTGGCCGACCTCGGTGCAGGAACGATTTTCCAGGTTCAGGATCGCGTGGTGACGAATACAGCCGACGCGGCTATTCTGCGCAGCGGCATTCAGCTATTTCCCAATCCGGTGGAAAGCGATCTACAGCTATCGATTACTGCGGAGGTGTTGGATGGGTCTTTGGAGTGGTCGGTGATTGATGTACAGGGGCGGCGCCTTCGGAATGGCCGCATTGCTACGGCCGGGAGCGTATCCATTTCGGTGGCTGATTTACCGGATGGCCTGTACTATTTGCATCTGGAATCAGTGGTTGGCCAACGATTAGTTCCTTTTTCCAAGCAGTGAGTTATAAGTAAGCAGGCAAATAGATTTCATTTTGGAGGCTTCTGTAGGCTGGCCGGAAGTTATAATTAATTGGTAATAAGCATACTGAGTCCCACAGCATGTCCTGAACAGTAGGAAATTCGGAGGAAGGAAGGAGCTTAAGTGTCCGGTTGTTTTTGACTGACTTTCCCGAACTTTCGCACACGCCCGCGCGCCAGTGAGGTCCTCAGTAATTGAGGACCTCACTGCGGTGCATTTTGTTAAGATTAGGTCACCTGGTTTCATTATTTTCTAGTATATTACAGAATATCCCGTGTGCTACCACTACTTATGAGTGGTGACTCCCTTAGTTCTTTACGTCCCCCTCCAGAAGAATTAGAATTCATTCTATCCTGTCGGCTCCCCCGCCCGACAGCAGGTCTGCCGTGTACGATTGTGATGTTTTAGCCGGATTAATTCAAGTTTTTGCTATACCCAAAACGGAGTGGTTTAGCTTCGCCACTACTTCGTGGTGAGCGAGCAGGACGAGTTTATTTTGGATCAGATCAAGGCGAGGTCCCAAATCACTTTGGTTTGGGTGTAGCATCTCCGGTCTATAAATTGAGCTATTAACCAATTAGAATATAACTATTTATGCACTCCTATCTACCTTTTATTCAACGACCAACCCAGTGGTTAAAAACCCTGTTTTCTCTACTAGTAATCCTATGCCTGGCCTTCATGCCCGGCATCTTAGGTGCACAGGCTACCCTGGCCTCCGACGACTTTTGCGACGCTACTCTTGGTAGCCAGTGGTCCGAGGAAAAGCCTCAATCCATTGGAACCATCGAATTGACCGGTTCGGGTACCAGCAATGCCTGGCTCGAGATCACCGCCCCCGCCGGTACCGCCCAGGAAATGTGGGAGTCAGGTATCCAGGCACCGCATGTTCTGCAGGCTACCGGTGATGGCGATTTTGACATTAAAGTCAAGATGACATCGAGCGTGGAAATGCGCTTTCAGGAACAAGGAATATTAGTCAAACAGGACGACACCCACTTCCTGCGATTCGAGATATTCCACGATGGAAGTAGTACCTTCATTTTCAAATCTTATCTAAACTTCGCCAACGGACAGTCCATCACAGCCAGTGGCAGTCAATCGACGGAAATTGCAAGTACCGTACCAGTCTACATGCGTATTGAGCGAATTGGAGATAACTGGAAACAATATTACGCCTTCTCCGATTTATCGTTTTCCGACCCGGGTTGGATGCTCGCCCATGAGTTTAATCAGCCCCTGGTCGTTTCCGGCGTGGGTCTCTATGCCGGAACGGTTGATCTTAATAGCCCTGCCAACAGTCCCGGCCACACCGCGAAGTTTGACTATTTCGAGGTTGCCGGCGACCCGATCAGCAATGAAGACGGCTGTACCGTCACTACTACCCCACCGGTACTTTCCCAAATCGGCAATCAAAGCCTGGAAGAGGGTCAGTCCCTGA
>CAZDET010000022.1:0-69715 GCA_964504335.1 uncultured Saprospiraceae bacterium | reverse complement strand
AGAGTTTTTAGATACTAACATAGCATCCTTAAGCAGTTGGGTAGATATTGTCATCGGGTACTTCACCCATTTCTACGTGCGATACGTCTGTTTGTGTCAGGGTGGTCCATTCTACGTTATCTGCTAGCGCCTTGCGATAGGCCATGTGTTCGCGGTGGGGCTCAGTACCCATCGAACGGCAGGATTTTACCATTCGCTCATTCCAACCGCGGATGGTAGATAGGTCCACGTACTTGTGGTGCCGCCGGTTGTGTTCATTCTTGGCATAGTATAAATAGTCGACCATAAAGGGAAAAACGCCCAGGCGCTGGTACTCGGAATCAACGCCGAAAGCGATGCCCTTACAGCCGGATTCCTGGTAAGTGTGAATGCGATAAAGCAGCCAGGGGATATAGTGCCAGCGCAGCCGGCCGTTCAATCGACGAAAATACTTATTCAAATCAGGTAGGATGGCCACCATTCCTACGGGGCGCTCCCCGTCGAAGGCGATACAAGTGAGAAGGGGGTCAAAGACGGGGAACATTTGCCGGAATGCCGGATACACATCTTTGGCGGTAAGAGGCTTAAAGTAGGGGCGCTCGTGAAAAGCGGCATTGTATACCTGCGCAAACCAGGCCGCTGATTTTTTCATGTTCCTACGGGTCACGCTAATACAGTGGAAACCGTAATTGCGAACGACGCGTTCGGCGATTCGGTGCAGGCGGTCTACATTGAAGTGCCCGATGTCGCCGCGCAGCGTTAGTATTTGTTCGTATTCCTGATATCCGTTATTCTCGAAAAAGGCGCGGTAGTAGGGGGGGTGATAATTTTCCTGGTAGACCGGAGGGTACCAGCCCCGGCGCAACAGCCCCCAAAACCGGTCGCGTTCACCAAAGTTGATGGGGCCATCCACCGCCAGGATGTCTTGCTGACGCAACCAGGTTTCGGCCGTTTCTAGCAGGCGTTTGGCAATTACTGGGTCGTTTACACATTCAAAAAAGCCAATCCCGCCTGCGGGAAGCTCCTGCTGCCGGTTGCGCTCCGTGTCGACGAATGCTGAAATCCGGCCTACCGGCTGGCCATCGGGGCGCTCGAGGAGCCAAATCCGACTTGGGCCATTGCGGAAGGCGGCGTTTTTTTCGCTGAAAATCGACTCGATATCCGTTTCGATCGGCTGAATGTGGAGCGGGTCGTTGTGGTAGATGTAACGTTCCACATTGTGAAATCGACGCCAATCGGCTCTACTGCCGATGTCCATAACTCGAATGTGCATAACTTAAATTTCCCAACCGAAAGTTAATTAATTCAATCGATCGAGTTGCTGCAAAAGCCAATCGCGTTCGGTGAGGGGCCGCACCTGATCGATCTCCTGCCGCAACTGCTCGCGTTTTTCTTTGTCGTAGGGATTGATGCGCACCAGCCGCCGTGTACACCGAATGATGTTTTGGTAGATGCTGCGGTGATAGCCCATGATTTTCTTGCGCTTCAGGTAGATATTAAAGCTTTCGAGCAGCGATTCCAGGGCATCAACTTCATCCGTCTCGTAGTACATTTTGGTGAGCATCGATTTGGCTTCGATATTCATGATGTCGTTGTCGAAGTCGGATTGCGCCAGCAGGGGCATCGCTCGATCGTAGCGCTTTTGGGCGAAGAAGAGCTTGGCCCGGCAAAACCGGTGAATGGTATCCCGGTGGCTCGGGTCGAGATAGGAGTAATAGTGATCGACGAACTGCTCCGACCAGTCAAATTCCCTGAGTTTTAGCGCAATACTCATGGTGTTGTAGTACGTATTGGAGGAAAGAGTCCCGTTGACCATCAGGATCTTGGCCTCGATGCCCTGCCTATACCACTCGAAGCCCTCGCGGCGGAAGTACTCGCTTCCGCTGTTCATCTTCCGCACGCAATAGTGAGTTGTCCATTTGTATACCTCGGCTAATTCTTTGTCAGACAGGTGCTGACCGTCTTTTCGTACCCGTTCCCGCAGGATTTCGAAGTGCTCGGAATTTTCTTCCTCGGTGATCGCTCTCAGGATAGAGGAATAAATGCCGATGACGGGTTCCTGGGAGAAGGCCTCCGACCCTGAACGCTCGATGAGCTGGGAGAGGTCGTCGGTCAGGAAATCGACCTTTTGTAAATTTCCGAGAAAAATGGCGGTACAATAGAGGCGCATTTTCTCGATCAAATACGCTTTTTCCCTTGGAATGTCGATGGCCTTCAGGTTGATTTCTTTCAGTTGGCGGCGGTTGGCGAAGTGCTCGTTGACGATGGTTTGATAGTGGTGCTCGTTGTAGAAATACTGCTCGTTGCGGGTTGGGCAGGATTCCTGCATTTTTGCGATTTGCTTTAAGGTGCGCTGGAGGGGATGGTGCAGGCCCCGCCGTTGTAAGCTTTGGGCGAGCATCAATCGGTGGGCGATCTCATCCTGCTTGAATTGTTGGAAGGTTAAATACTCTTCTACAGCCTTTGCCGTAAAATGCATCACCTGCCGGAAACGATTATCGTCGAAGGGATCGTCGGGATATATTTTGCGAAAAACCCGTTCTTTACGGAGGAACTTTTCCTCCTCCAAGTGATTTCCGGCCAATAAATAGTCGAATAACGCTATTACATCCGCGCGTTGATTGTGAAAAGGCGATTGCAGCCATTTGCGCAATTCCCGACACTCTTTCTTATCCAAAGCGCGTAATATGGTTATTAACTGACTGTTTTTCACCTTTCAGGTATTTTTTTTCAACTAGTAATTTTTCGATTTTAAGATGTAAATCGTTGATTTTAAGTGTTTAAAGCAATTTTGGCTGGAGTGTTTCTGTAAAAATAACCCCTTTTTTATCAACAAGTTCTCAAAACTGTCCTTGTAGAGGGCCTTTTTAATAGTCACCTTTGTAATGCGATCAACAACGACACAATCTAACAATACTCCCATGGCCGCTGCCAGTCGCTTCTTCATCTACCGGATTTCGGCACTACTAGTGCTGTTGGGGATGACTTGCATGGCCCAGAGGGTGGTTGGTCAGGGATTTGAAATCTCGTTTGGAGGAAATAAGGAAGACGAAGGTCGGGCCATCATCCAAACAGTTGACCACGGATATTTAGCCATCGGCTACAGCGAATCCTTCGGTGATGACAACGACGAGGATATCTATTTGATTCGCACGGATGTCGATGGCCGATTAGTCTGGGAACGCACGTACGACGAGGGATTCAACGAGCAGGCCTTCGATGCGGTATCACTGGAAGACGGAGGGTTTGTCATCGTCGGATACCGGGAAGTTGATGCCACTAGTGTGGCGCAAATTTACCTACTCAATCTCGACAAGCGCGGAAATATCCGGTGGAGTAAGACATACGCAAACACGGGCCTCCCACAGCGAGGTAACCACATAATCAAAACGAGCAACGGAGGATATCTACTTACCTGTAACACCGAAAACCCACAAA
Organism: uncultured Saprospiraceae bacterium; assembly: GCA_964504335.1. Lineage (GTDB taxonomy): Bacteria > Bacteroidota > Bacteroidia > Chitinophagales > Saprospiraceae > CAZDET01. Next base: position 66,298 of record CAZDET010000022.1, on the reverse strand, counting down.
CTAGCCGCGACGACATCTTACTGTTGAAGGTCGATGCGGAAGGAAATGAGGAGTGGCGACAGCCCTACGGCAACGGCCGGACAAGTGAAGGGGTAGCTGCCATGGAAGTGCCGGACGGCTATATTTTTGCCGCCAATATGCAGGGGGTATCCGGCCCGGATCGAGACATCGTGTTCTTCCGGGTAGACACCGCCGGGCGATTTGTGTGGGAAAAAACCTACGGCACGGAAGGAGCCAATGAAGAGGTGAATGACTTAATTCCGACATCAGATGGGCACTTTGCCTTCGTCGGATCGACGCGCGACTTCAATAGCGCGCTTATAGGAAAAGCGAATCTCAACGGAGATACGCTCTGGTATAATGAACTGGAGGTTACCGATTTTGAGGACATCCTCAACGGTATTGTAGAGGCAAGTGATGGCAGCCTGACCGCCGCCGGCTATGCGATCCCGACCCCCAACGACATTGATATGCTTCTCATTCATACCTCTCCCGACGGACAGCTGCTATGGCAACGGCGGCTGGGAGAACGGGCCAACACGGATACTGGAGCCGGTCTGGCCCGGACCGTCGATGGAGGGTATGCACTTGTCGGGTTCGATGCGCAAGCGGATGGTGTATTTATCAACGACCTTGTTGTATTCAAGGTCGACGGGCTGGCTGCTTACCGCAGCAATCGTCTGGCGGGGCGGGTCTTCGTCACGGCGGACGGTTGCAATGCCTATACCGAAGAGGACCCCGGACTGGAGGACTGGATTGTTACGGCTTCCACTGCAACCGATGTGTTTTACGGGGCTACTGATGAAAACGGGCAGTTCGACATGTTGGTACCACCGGGCGAATACGTGGTCGAGTTGATCAATCAAAACGACGACATTTGGTCCATTTGCGATCCGACATCCTACGGAGCCGACTTTTCAGAGGAATACGATTCGGCGCGATTCGACTTTGCTGTCGTCCCGATTACCGACTGTCCGGTATTGGAAGTTGCGATCGAGACGCCCTTTGTACGGGCTTGCGCACCAGTAACTTATACCGTTCATTACGAGAACAGCGGAAGTGACACTGCCCGGAACGCCTACGTAGATGTCACATTCGATACGGAGCTGACGTTTGGGGAGGCGGAAATTGAACCGAGTGATGTATTTGCGGAGACCAATACCTACCGGTTTCCACTCGGTGATTTGTTTCCCGGCCAGCGCAGCAGTTTTGAGGTGGAAAGTGATGTGGCCTGCACCGGTATTCTACCAGGCCAGGCAATAACGACCACCGCGCGGATCTTTCCGGATACCCTTTGCGGTATGGTCGATCCCAACTGGGATGGATCATCGATCCAGGTGAGTGGCACCTGCGAAGGAGATTCGATTGAATTCCGGATTCAAAACATCGGCGATGGGCCGATGCTGCAACAGCAGAATTACATTGGCATTGAAGATTGGGTGATTGGTCGTCAGGGCTCGTACCAACTTGATGCAGGAGCGTTTGAAATCATATCGATTAAAGCGCGGGAGGGCAGTACTTACCGATTGATTGCGGAGCAATCGCCGGGGCATCCGGGAAATAGCTTCCCAACGGTAGCCATTGAAGGCTGCACCGAAGAAACGACTTACAAAACCGGGCTGGTAAGCCAGTTTCCGGAAGATGATAGAGATTTGTTCATTGACATAAACGTACGAGAAGTACTTGATTTTGACGAAGTGCTCGGACTCCGAGGTCATCCCAAAGGCTACTTTGACTCGATTGTGGCCCCACAAACCGATTTAGAATACACACTTTTCTTCGTCAATTCGGGTACCGATTCGGTGGATCGAGTGGTAATTCGCGACACGCTTCCTTCTGCGCTTGACGTTTCCACGCTTCAGTTAGGCGCGGCAAGTCATCCCTATGAGTATGAAGTCTACGACGACGGCATTTTAAGAATTACCTTCGATTCCATTTTCCTCGAGCCGGGCGGCGGCGCTACTGCTGAGGGCTTTGTCCAATTTCGACTATCCCAAAAACCGGACATGCCCATCGGCACGATTATCGAGAATCGCGCCGCCGTCTACTTCGAGAATGTGGCACCGGAGCAAACCAATGTGGTGCGCCACGTAGTTGGCTGCGGTGATTTCTTCGCCACGGATTGCCTACTGACTTCGACCAACGAAACGGAGTTGCCAGCCGGGCTTACCGTACGCATAGCACCCAACCCGATGCGGCAAACGGCCGTCATCACGGTAGCTGGTTGCGATGTTTGTAACCAACTCTCTCTAAACTTGTACGACGCGACGGGAAGACTCGTCCGTCAGGAGCTCTTTAACGGAGCAGAATTATTGTTTGAACGAGCCGCCCTACCGGCAGGAACGTACTTCCTGGAAGTGAGTGAAGCCGGGAGAAAAATTGCTAGCGGCCAAATTGTTGTACGCTAATCGTAATCCCAAAAAAATGAAGCCCCCCCTCGTGGGGGGCCTTTTTAAGCACCGCGTTAACCCTGAAGAATTTAGGTCGTCTTTTTTTTCATGAGATTATGATTTGTTATAGCGAGGTCCGGCTTTTTGTCGGACCTTTTTTTATTCCTTATCAGCCCAATAGTCCTGCCAGGGCAAAAGTGATATACTCCAGGAAAAACAAGATCCAGACCGATTGATAGAACCGGGCGATGGAGGCTGCATTTTTCAAATCCAACCGGCCGTTCAACCACCAGAATGCAAGGAAGATTCCGAGGTTTCCTAGTGCGATGATGCTGTTGTTGGAATGCATCCTGGTGAAAACCGCGGCAATCACGATACCGAGCAACCCCAGGGTAAGAACGATGCTGCCAATGAGCCACACCTGTTTGGCCCCCAGTCGTAGTGCGAGGGTTCGTATTTTGAATTGTTCGTCTCCGGCCGCATCGGGAATATCCTTAAACCAGGCAATGACGATGCCAAAGGTGAAAATGATGCTGGTCAGAAGAAGCACTTCCGGGGCGATGTACTGCCGTCCGCCCAGATGTTCGTAAAAGTGAACGAACAGGAATAGGTTGACGATGATCCCCCGCACGGCGATGATGCATAAAGCCGCCCAGATGTGGAAGCGCTTCAACCGAATAGGCGGAAGTGAATAGGCGGTTCCGAGAAACAGCGACAGCAGCACGCACAGAGCGAGAAAGCGCCCCTGATGGAGGGCAACTATGAGGCTGATGAAAAGCGCAATCAGTATGATGCGCATCCCGGTTTGCATGCTGTAGGCCCCGGAAGCCAGGGGTAAGTAGGGCTTGTTGATGCGATCGATTTCCACGTCGGTCACCTGATTGAGTCCAACGATGTAAATATTGGCTGCGAGACAAGCGAGGAGTGCGTAGAGCCACAACAGGGCATCCCACTGGTGGGCATGGCTGGCCGCGATGAGATAGAGCGCCGAGACACTTAGGCTGGTTCCTACGATTGTGTGTAAGCGGGAAAAGCGCAGGAAATTGAGTAGAGCCATTTGCATTAGGTAGTCGGTTTTTCTGCCCGAAAGATGCCGTATTTAATCAAGCCGAGCTGATAGCCCCTGATCATGTATTGCATCGCCCAGGCTCCGAGTAGGGTGTCTTTCCCCGATCGAAAGAGCCCGGGCCAATTGGCGGGGCGTAGTGCTGATTGGAGCACGGCTTTCCAGAACGGCGCGACGGCGTCGCTCCAATCATCCGTTTGCACGTGTTGAAAGCCGGCGGCTTCGAGGTGATCCTGAAAGGTGGCAATCGAAACCATTTGCGGCAGGTGGTACCATCGGTAGAGCCGATCGAGCAACCGGACTTCCTCCGCGCGAAGCTGAGGATGGTCGGCCCGAATACACCAGGTGGCCATGAGGAGTTGTCCGCCCGGTACGAGCAGTTCGTAGAACAGTTGGGCCAGGGCCGCCTTGGCCTCGATGTGCTCGGCGCTTTCCATCGACCAAACGAGATCGAACCGACCAATCTCTTCGACATTGGCCTGCATCAGATCTCCGGTGCGAATCTCCACCTGGTCGCGCAAGCCTGCCTCGCGGGTATAGCGAAGTGCCCGCTTGGCCTGCACCGGGCTAAGCGTTAAGCCGAGGGCATGGGCATCGAACTTCTGCGCCAGGTAACGGGCGCTGCCTCCCACGCCACAGCCGGCATCGAGTAGCCGCCTGACTTGCCGAACGCCTCCCCAGCGCAGCAGTTCCTCGATGGCATCGATTTGGGCCTGCCGGTGATTCTTTTGCTGCTTCCCATCCGCCCCGTAATACCCGTGGTGCATATGCTCTCCCCAGGTAGATAGCCAGACTGGAGTAGACGTGTCGTAAAATCGGCTAATGCGTTGATTCAGAGAACGGACGGACATAGTGGCAACTTGAGGGTTAATCGTTGGAAGAGCGACGGGTGGATCGCCAGATTAGCAAGCCGGCGATGGCGGCCAGGCCAATCAGTACGCCCTTTTGATGCACATTGAGCGGTTCGGCCGGAAGTACTTCCGGCTCGTGTGGATCGTCGGCGGCGCTTGGTTGTACCGGATCGATAGCAGCACGAGCATAACCCAAGAGGGCCATAGGGATGAATACGAAACCGGCCAGGGAACCGATCAGAACGCGTCCGAACATTGTGATGGATTCGGAAAGAGAGGGAGAAACTTCCTGGCCGGGCACCACCTCCATGCGCGGGACGTCGGCGGGAGATGCGCCGGCTGTCGGTTTGCGCCCACTAATCGCAATGCCATAGCGGTCGGAACGAATCCAATGGGGCCGGACGAATTTGTAGCGGATGTCATCAAAGCCGGCCGTTTCGAATAGTTGGAAGTATTCTTCTTCCTTCGGAAACAACATCCAGGTATTGGCCATATACCGGGAAAAGGCTTGCCGGGGCTCCAGTGGCCCGATCAGCAGCGCTCTTCCACCGGGTTTTAGTACGCGGTAGGCTTCGTTGACCCCCCGCTGCGGATCCGGCCAGTACTCGATGCTACCAGCAGACACGTAGCGATCGAAGGAGTCCGATTCGACGGGAATCTGCTCGGCGTCGCCAATCAGAAAATGGCAGCCCTGGAGTTCTGGCTTCTGTTTGGCGTGCTGCATTTGGTGGGGGCTCTGGTCGACGCAGGTGACCTGATCGGCCGGAACCCGCTGTACGATACCCTGGGTGGTGAAGCCGGTTCCCGACCCGACGTCAATGACGCGCATCCCGGACGACCATTTCTCCAGGTTGAGGGCCGCTTCCCGCATGGGCCGCGTCCAGAAGAGGGGATTGACCAATTTGTCGTAAAACACGGAGAGATAGCGATAAAACCAATAGGCTTCTCGCTTTTGTTGCATCAGGCGCATGGACAATGAGCGATTGTTGTTAGGAAGCTGCTCGGTGGGTGATCGTGCTCACCGGGCAAATATATTCACAAGCCATACAGGCAATGTCGCAAGGGGTATTGACAGCAATGGTATCGAATGGGCTGATAAAGGGGTCGGGCTGTGGGCAAACGGCGACACAGGCACCGCAACGAATGCAGGCATTCCAACCAATATCGAACAGTACGGGGGTGTTTCCAGCCATTGTTAGTTAGATATTTAGACAATATTTAGGTGTAGGAATAGCTGACAGGTTAAAGTAGAAAGAACCAAACGATCTAGTGGTCTAAATATCTATTTTCTGTCGTAGGAGAACTGAATCTTCTCCAATCGAAGGCGAAGTTGGTTCAGGCCTCGGCGCACTTCTTCCAGGTTGGCCCGGACGATTTCGGCGCGCTCTGCTTCTACAAACAGATTTTTGTCCAATAGTTCCATCTGGGTTGGACCGTATTGGTTGATTTTGGTTTGTTGTTCTCCGATGTACTGTTGGAGCCGTTCGAAGCGCTCGTCCCAGAATTTGCGCACTACTGCATGCGGTTCCTTGTACACGGTTTCGCTGCGTTCTGCTTTTACGGTTCGGAGTGGATAGGTTGATCGCACGCTATTGTAGTAGACGTCGATGGAATGCTGGGCGGTACCCTTGAGTGCGCGGAGGCGATTGACGAGGTTGAAATCCTGATCGTAGAAGTTGGTGACGGTAGGTTCGTTGAGATTAAGTTGCTGGTACTGTTTGGAAGAAACCAGGGTGCCTTCGAATTGATTATCGTCTTTTACCAGCTCGTAATAGTCCTCCTCGATGAGCTTGAGCCGTTCTTCATCAATGGTGTACTTTACGCGGGTTTCTTGCTCCACGTCTTGCTCGAAGTGGCGGATTTCCTTGCGCAAAGCAGTGAGGTTGACGGCCAGGGTGTAGCCGTGTTCCCGGATGGCAGCCGCGACGATATCGCGAATGACTTCACGTTGATCCGGGCGGCTCCACAGGCAATGCTCCATTAGAAAGCAGTCCATCAAATCGACGCTAGACCGACCGTTGAGGAAAGCCGAGGTACGGAGCAGGCGGATTATTTTCTTCCAGCGCCGGTCGTTGATGATGATGGCAGCGGCGGCGTTGTTGGGGCGGGCGTTATAGTCGTCGATTTTGGTCTTAACGACTTGAATCACGTTGAGGACCTCGGGAGGTACTTCCGTCTGATCGATGTGCTGGGTCCAGGCATCCAGCTCTTCGTGAGATAGCTTGAGTTCGGGATCGACCTGGTCCTCGTACAAGTCCTCGGTCTGCGTGATCATGTTGAGGAAATTCCGGAACTGCCGGATATTGCCCATTTCGAGGCGAATCAGGAAACGATCCCAAATGGGGGCCAGATTCTGATTGGGAGGAGGGAGTTCGTTAGAGGCCGTGATGATGCCCCGAATGTTGACCTGGAGATCTTGATCGCCGTTGCGGTAAATTTTTTCATTCAGGATGGTGAGAAGGGCGTTTTGAATGGCCGGGCCGGCTTTCCAGATTTCGTCGAGAAAGACGATGTTAGCGCCGGGCAGGTAGCGCTCGGTGAGGCGTTCGTATTTGTCTTCTTCCTTTAGTTTTTTGATGGAAACGGGACCGAACACTTCATCAGGCGTGGAAAATTTGCTCATGAGATATTCGAAGGAGGTGCCGTCGCGGAAGGCATACTTCAGCCTGCGGGCAATCAGGCTTTTTCCGACACCGGGAGGGCCGAGCAGGAAAATACTCTCTCCGGCCACCGCGCTGAGCAAGGCTAGTTGGACGGCTTGCTCACGTTCGAATAACCCTGTGCTCAATTCCTGCAACAGGCGCTGAATGCGCAAGCGACGTTCGACGGAAACGTCAATGTCTAAACTGGTGGTGCGGCCATTTTGCTCCATGCGATTGTAACGGATCCGGGGGCGAATGGTTTCCGGGGGCAACAATCCGCAAAGATTAGCAGGTGTTGGCTCCTTTGGAAGGGCATGGGAATCTAGCCCGGCAGCCGAGCCAGCCGGCGGCCCGGCTCGGTGCACACCATATATGTGGGTGGGAAAGCCCGCCCTCCTATCCTGCCTGCCTGAAGGGCATGCAAGTAGACCGAGCGTGCAACCCGCACGCGACTACCAGCAATGAGAACGGCCGTGTAAAATGAAATGGATGAAAAAACTACCCATTGGGCAGTATAATGTGAGATTGGTTCTGCAAATATAATCCTTTAAATGCCACCTGTCAAGTTTGTTGCTTGCTGGAGCCAAAATAGAGGCTGTCCAAACTTTTCGCTGCTCATACCGGGCAGTTTTTCCACTTTGTATTATATTGCGCCACGCTTCTGATACACCCACACAGTGCACTTCTTTCCATCTGCTTCTTATTGAGCGCTGTTTCCTTTCTACTTATTTCCGAATGAATCTGGCATCCAAAAACTAATCGCCAAATCATGAGGAATGTAATCTTTACCTTTTTCTGCTGTGTGTTGGCCCTTGGGGCACAAGCACAAACTGTAACACCTGCCGCTGCTCAGCGAGCGGCAAATCACCTGATCCAAAAGCGCGCCGATCAGGCCCGTAAGGCCCTGGAGGCCTTTGAAGCCGGGCAGCGATCTACGCCACTGTCCGCCGGCCAACTGCGCGGTGCCGAACCGGCCAACATTACCCGTACGGGGGATGCAGAAAGTGAAATCCACGCTGCGATCAATCCGCTCGACAGTAACAATATGATCACCGCTGCCATCAAGTGGGAAACCGGTGGTTTCCTGCCGACCATGAAGGTGCCCATTTATGCGACTACGGATTTCGGGACAACCTGGACACTCAACACCTTCGACGTAAACGAGGTACTCGAACCCCTCCAGATCGTGGCCGGTGGAGGCGATCCGGTCATCTCCTTCACCGATGATGGTACCGCCGTGTTTAGCTGGCTACTGCTGTCGATTGATATTTTGAGCCAGGAATCCAAAATCGCTCTCTACGCAGCGGTATCACAGGATCAGGGGCTTACCTGGACAGTATTGGACGAGCCCGTCGATGAGGGGCTGATCGAAGGCGTGCTCACCGGGGATTTCAGTGGGCGGTTCGTTGATAAGCAATGGATGGCCACCGATCAATCCGATGGGAAGTTTGCCGGCAATACCTACATGACCTACGCGGAAATCAGTGGCTCCGATTCAGTGGCATTCTACCAAATCCTGGCCAAGCGGCTGCAGCCGGAGGCAGCGGCCTTCGATTCGAATTACGTGGTTGTTGCCGATTCGACGGAATTCTACTTTACGCAATTCCCGACCATTGATGTCGATAGCGAAGGAACCATTCACATCCTCTTCACCGGGGTGCGCAAGGCGGACGAGCGCCTCGCTTTGTATTACGTCCAATCTACCGATGGAGGACTTACCTACACCACGCCCAATCAGGTGAGTGAAATCAGCCTGAGCTGCTTTCCTCCGGGCCAGTCGGAAGAAAGCTGCATTGAAGGGGTCGATCCCAGCCGGACCTATCCATCGGCCTACATTGTAGTCGATCGCTCCGGGACGGAAACGGACGGTACGCTTCATGTCGTCTGGTCGAGTACCGGTCTGGATACGTTTTTCACAGAGGGTTTTGACGTGTACTACACTCGCAGCATTGACGACGGCCAAACGTGGGAGACGCCACGTGTACTCAATCAGGATACCGATACGGATGTACACAACTTCTATCCGACAGCCTCCGTCACGCCTACCGGTACCCTGGTGGTGAACTGGTACGACCGCCGGCTGGCCAGCGACAGTGCTGCTACCACGCACTACTTTCTGACCAGCAGCACCGATGGAGGGCTCACCTTCGAAGAAGAGGTGCAAGTCACTCAGGAAGGCACCGACTTTAGTACGATCGGTTCGAAAAACCAGAATTTTGGAATCGGCGAGTACAACGGTACGGTAACTACCCCCAATGCTGCTATTCCATTCTGGTCGGATGGGCGGGCCGGCGACGGCAACCTGGAGATCTACTTCGCCCGGGTGGACCTTTCCGGAGAAACCGTTACTTCAGTGAACGAATGGCGCAACCTCGCCAACGACTTGAAACTGCAGGGGCCTACTCCCAACCCTACGCGCGATCAGGCACAAATTACCTTCGAACTGACCCAGGCCGGGCCGGTGCAAATTGACCTGTTCGATGCCCAGGGCCGCCTGATGAAAACCATTCGCGATGGGCAAGCCCTCTTGTCTACCGGTACCCACACCGTGGATATCCGCACGAACGATCTACCGGCTGGTTTGTATCAAGTACGCTTACTTACGGAAGGGGGGCAGATTGCGAGACCGTTAGTAGTTCTTTAGAATTTAGATTATAGATCTTTGGTAAAAGCAAGCGAGCGGTTCTCGTCGACGAGAACCGCTCGCTTCATGTATTTTAACCCTGTGAAGAAAAACAGAGAAGGAGAAAAGTACGAAAGCTAAAATCTAAATCACTAAGGTCTAAATCACCGCTTATCGGCACCTGAAAAGATCCGGCTCCAATTGATGCCTTTGCTGAGGCTGCCCTCGCGCAGGCTAAACCAGATAAAGAGCGGCTTGCCGACGATGTGATTTTCCGGAACATAGCCCCATACACGGCTATCCTCGGAGTTGTGGCGGTTGTCGCCCATCATCCAGTAATAGTCCATCTGGAAGGTGTAGCTATCGGTTTCTTCTCCGTTGATAAAGATTTTACCATCTCGTTTTTCTAGATCATTCCCTTCGTAGACATTGATAATGCGCTCATAGGGAGCGATGGTTTCAGGGCTGATCGGTACGGTGGCACCTGCTTTGGGGATGTAGATGGGGCCAAAGTCATCGACTGTCCAGTTGGGAAAGTGCTGAGGATCGTTCGGAAACAGGCGATAGTCGTTGTTAGAAAAGTTGGCGGCATTCCAGTCGATAGGGTTGATTTTGATGCCGCTGTCCGCTTGCTTCAGCAATTCGATTTGCTCATTGGACAACCACATGAGGTAGCGATTTTGCTGGCTCTGATCACCGATGACATCGTCTTGTGCAATACCCCAATCCGCAAATTTTCGGGTGGGCAGAAGGCCGCTGGGTTCGACGGTATAAAGGAACTGGATGTACTGGGGATTTTCCGCTGCTTCGCCGTTGATGTAAACTTGCCGGTTAATAATTTGCAGGGAATCTCCGGGTAGGCCGATGGCTCGTTTGATGTAGTGGTCTTTCTTATCGACGGGACGGGTGACCAATTTTTTGCGGCCGGTTTCGATGGCGCGGTGATAGGCGGGGTTGGCCTCCCGAATCATGCCGAATCGGTAATCCTGCTGGGACCACACGCGGTCGGGAAAGACGTAGACGCTATCGCCCGACGGCAAATTGAATACTACCGGATCATTGTGGTCGATGGTCTCCAGTGCCGGCAGCCGCCGGTAGGGGAGGTTGGGCTTCTCCAGATACGATTCCCCGTCTACGAGGGGCAGGCGGTTGTGGAGCAAGGGCACCATGAGTACCGTTTCCGGTAGCCGGATTCCGTAGTTGGCCTTGCTGACGAAGAGGAAGTCGCCAACTAACAGGCTTCCCTCCATAGATGGCGTTGGGATCACATAGGCTTCGATGAGAAACATGCGAATGAAAGCAGCGGCAAACACGGCAAACACAATAGCTTCTACCCATTCGCGCCCCTGGCTTTTTTTGTAGGGGTTTTCTCGCTGGAGCTTTTCCAGGGTGCGCTTGGAGCCTTTTTCCTTGGCGGCTTCGATTTGTTTGGCGTAGGCCTGCTCGCGCTCCAGAATCGGCCCTGCGTAGGTGGCGTCTTTGGAGTTGCCCAAATAAGCGAAGTAGAAAGGAGCAAATACGAAGGCCAGGAAGCTATCGAGTAAGCGTAACTTATCGAAACTACGGGCTAGGTTGACAACCAGCCCCGCATAGATGAAGATGTTAACGATAGGGATCAGCAGAAGCGCCGCCCACCACGTGGGGCGTCCTACCAATTTGGAGATCACCACGAAGTTCAAGCCGGGGACCAAGGCCTTCCAGCCTGCCTCGCCAGCTTTTTCGAATACTTTATAGAGCGAAAGACTCAACAGTATATAGGAGATGAGCAAAAACCAACCGAACCAGGTCATGGATGTGTTTTTTAGCTATCTGATAGGTCGATACGAATAGACGGTAAATTACACCGACCGACTGTTTTTTTAAATAAAGATCAAAGATAGGGGAATTGCCAGGAAGAGAATAGTTTATTCGACAAAGCCCTCGATGTAGAGTTTTTCAGCACGGCGCTGATTGCTAAAATACACTTTGATGTATTTGCGAAACCAGCCGGTATCCCGGGCGTCGTATTCTACGGAAATTTGTCCGATAGAATCCGGCAGAACAGGGCGCTCGGCCCAATTCGGCACAGTGCAGCCGCAGGAGGTACGCACATTATCGATAGTTATGGGAGCGTCGGAAGTGTTGCGAAATGCAAACTCATGGGTTACCGATTCGCGGTGGGCGATATCGCCAAAATCGTAGGTGGTCTCGCTCAACCACTCCACGGAAGGCGGGGCGAGCAGCCAGCCTCCGAGCAGGGCGAGCATCAGCAGGCCGTTCATAAGGCTTCTTCGTTTTTAACTAATACTTCCCAGGTGTGATCTGCCAGCATGCGGATGGTAGCCACAAATTCGTAGGGCGGGTTGGGCCCCCATTCGGCTGGAGATACCAGACTCAGCACCGGATTACCACCCGAGCGGCGATAGAGATGATAGTGTTGCCCGATCAGGGGCTCGAAATTCATCTCGGCCGTGTAAATTTCCTCGGAGATAGACACGCGATCCTGGATGTCTTTGGCCTGGCGGGCAAGCAAATTAATTTGCTCTTTGATTTGGTCGAGCTGGATATTGGTTTGTTCGTGCATGGCCGATACCGCCCTGCCTTTCACCTTTCCCTTGTCGACGGGTTTAATCTGAACCCCACCCCGTTCGTGCGGATAGGCCAACAAGTGTGGCCGTTCGGCTACTTTGTCCGGGTCGATCGGGTTGATGATTTCCTCTTCCTTACGGGTATCTTTCTTTGCCATGAACTAAGTGCTATCGTCGTATCTATAAAACGGAAGCCGGGGTATCAACAAGATACCCCGGCTAAAGTTTTTTCGTTTCGTTACTGGTAACTACTTCAGTGTGAACTCGCTAGTGCCAGCGAGAAATCCTTTGTTGTAGATTTCTACCTTGAAGGTGCCCTCGGAGAATTCCTGGCCGGGGGCCCACACGGTGCACATGCTCCCGGCGGTGCGGTCGTAGGCAAATTCTTTCTGGATGGTATACCGGATTTGCTCACCGGTAGCCTGACTAGTGAAAACACCACTGCCGTAGTCGTCGATCGCCAGGGTTTCGCCCTGCGGATTGATCACCCGAATGAGGAAGTACTCGTTGCCGGGCTCGGCTACTTCGTTGGCCTCGGTATTGAAGCAAATCTGGAGTTGATCAATGTTGCTGGCATTGCGGCGCGTGACCATCTTGCCGCTGCGGCGTTCTTTCTGGCCGGCCACTTCGATGTTGTCGACCTGAATCACCGAAGCGATGCTCACCTTACGGGCCAGTTCGGCGTTGTTATCTACTAATTCTTCCTTCTCGCTGACGAGCAGGGCGCGTTCGGAACTGAGCTGGGCATTGTTCATGCGCTCGGTTTCCAGATCAAAGTTGAGCGAATCGTTGCGCTCCGTTAGATTGGCATTTTCCGAAGAAAGGGCGGCATTCTGTTCGCGCAACTGGTTCAGTTCGGCGACGTAGCCCTTTACCTGATTTCGGAGCTTGCGCAACTCGGTGCGTGCAGCGGACAGGTTCTGCCCATTGGCAATGAGGTCGTCGATTTTCTCCTTTTGGAGCCGTAGCTCCTCCTTTTGCTGGTCGATGAGCGCATTCAACTCCTCATTGGAGCTGCGCATTTCTTCGAGTTCTGCGAGTGCCTGTTGGTATTGATCCTCGGTTTGTTTGCGAATTTCGTTGCTCTCATCGAGCTGAGTAGTCAATTCGGCATTCTGTTTTCCGCGCTGAAAAAAGCTAGCCAATAGTACAGCGTTGACGGCCAGGAGCGCCACGATGGTGACGGCAATAATGGCCGTAAACCGCTGTTTGTTTTTACCTTCCGGCTTGTTGCCTCCGGAAGGTGGCACCGGATTCGGTGTCGATTGCGGATTGTTGGTTGCCATTTTTGGTGTGAGTTAAATGAAAGGTTTGGTTTGCGTGTCAAAAGTCATACTCTAACCGGCATGACAACCAAAAAAACGGTCAGGAGCACTGCAAAATTGTAGTGGCTGCTGAGATTAAGTACCCGGAAGGGACATAAGATAACTACCCGACTTGGAGCCGATTGCCAGGCTGAGTGGGCCACACACCATTATACGTGGGTGGGAAAACCCACCCTCCTATCCTGCCTACCTTAGGGTGAGCAAGTAGCCCAAGTGTGTGCTCCGCACACGACTACCAATAATGTTTACCGACATTCTATCCGCTTAACGAAATAGAAGTGCAGCATATACGGCCGTACTAGAATGAATGTTGGATGCTCGGGCCTACCTAATGGGCAGCCTTCTATGAGAATGGTGAAATAAAGATCGGTATTTTGGGCATAGCAGTCAAGCTTTTTCTGCCTTTAGGGGTGATTTTTTGTTAAGCATTAAGCAGTTGAAAAGGTTGTATGATTTAAGTAATTTGCGTATTTTTATTAAAATATAACTAAATGATTGAAAAGATAGATCCTGCTGATGTCTTGTACATCGACATTGAGACGGTGTCCGAGGCCGCCACGTACGACGACCTTTCTCCGGTTTTTCAGGAGCTTTGGCGGCCGAAGGCAGCGAGCATTCTTAAAACGCCGGGGGCAGAGCTATCGGAGGAAGAGTTGCGTGCTACTTATGAAGATCGAGCTGCCATTTTTGCAGAGTTCGGACGCGTTGTATGTATCAGTGTGGGGGTTGTCTATCGGGATCGGGCTACCGACCAACTCAGCATTCGGTTGAAATCCTTTGCGAGTAAGGAAGAGGAGGTAGTCCTGACGGAATTTTCCAAGTTGTTGGATCAATACTACAGTGATCTTAACCGTTTCTTCATCTGTGGGCATAATATAAAGGAATTCGACATTCCTTACCTTTGTCGCCGGCTCGTAGCCAATCAGTTGCCGCTGCCGAATATGCTCGACCTGGCGGGAAAAAAGCCGTGGGAAACCAAGCATTTGCTGGATACAATGGAGCTGTGGAAATTTGGTGATCGCAAATCATTTACCAGCCTGAAACTGCTGGCAGCCGTGCTGGGATTCCCTTCTCCAAAAGACGATATCGACGGCAGTCAGGTAGGGCGCGTTTTCTGGGAGGAAGGAGATGTAGAGCGCATTGCGCACTATTGCGAAAAAGACGTGTTGGCTACGGCTCAGTTATTTTTGCGTTATCAGCGTAAGCCCTTGCTCGAATCGGAGCAGGTTTTTCACGTGTAAACCGATTGCCATGAACCGTGCTTTTATTCGAACGCTCTTCGAAAACCACCAACAAGCAAAAGCCATTCCACCGCCTGAACTAATTTGCAATTGGCTGAATAATTTGCTGCAGTTACTTTTTCCGGAGTTGTCTGATCGTCGCTACCTGCGACTGGAGGAATTTGAGCACGCCTACGAGCACAGTCGGCTGAAACTGGCTACGATTCTTCGGACCCTCCAGGAGTTATTGCCTGCTGATGCTTCGGATATTGAGCAACAGTTCATGGAGGCTCTTCCGGGTATTCATCAGTTATTGGTACAGGATGCCCAAGCCATTCTCAAGGGAGACCCTGCCGCAGTTGGTTTCACGGAAGTAGTTCGAACCTACCCCGGTTTTTTTGCCATTGCCGTGTTTCGGCTGGCGCACCTGTTTTATGAGTTGCAGGTACCGCTCATTCCCCGCGTACTTACCGAAGATGCCCACAGCCGCACCGGAATTGACATCCACCCCGGCGCGCAGATCGGAGCCCGGTTCTGCATCGATCACGGAACGGGTGTCGTCATTGGTGAGACGGTTCAGATCGGTACCGATGTCAAGATATATCAGGGTGTCACCCTTGGTGCGCTTAGCGTACGCAAGGAAATGGCCAAAACCAAGCGGCATCCTACTATCGAAGATCGCGTGGTGATCTACGCCGGTGCCACCATTCTCGGAGGCGATACCGTGATTGGACACGATTCCATAATCGGCGGTAATACCTGGATCACTGATAGCGTGCCGCCAAATAGCCGGGTGTATTACCGCATGGAGAGCCGGCAGACGACTTCAGTGGGACGATAGTGCGAACTACTCATCCAGATTAATCCGTCGGCGTGCCTCTTCTGCGGCCGAGTTGCGATTCTCCTTTTTCAGGAAGCGGTTGCCAAAATTGTACGTCAGACGGGCATAAAACACGGGGGCTTCCCAGGTAGAAAGGATATCAAAATCCATATTCTGATAATCGACGCGGCCCCGCCAGAATTGCTGGATAATCCCGTCGCCGCTCAGTTGGAGGCGCCACTGATTGTCGGCAAATTTCTTTTCCAAACCGACATTCACTCCGTACAGTGGCTGATAGGCCATGATCCCATCCAGCCCCGCACCCTGATACCAACCGGTTACTTCCATTTTCCATTCGGCAGGCAGGCTGGCGGTTAGGTTCATGAATCCGGTGATGCTCCAGGTATCGCCGTTGAATTCGCCACCGAGGTAATCGGAGGAGTAGTCGTGGTAGTAGACCATGACCCCTCCGTAGCCACCCACTGCTTTTGCGATAAAGTCGAGTGGGAAGAACAGGCTACCCCCGTAGCGGATGTAGCGATCGAGGTTGACGGTGGTAGCGAAGGCCGCGCCGGAGGCATCATCCTGCTCGGTGACGTCGGCCATCACATCGCTGGTGTAGTCATAGCTAAGGTTTAGGAAGGGCTGTTTTTCGTACGTAACGGATAGCTGGCCGCTGTGGGTCAGCTCTGGGCGGAGGAAAGGGTTTCCCGCCTGGAAAGTAAAGGGGTCGAGGTAGGCCACAAAGGGATTTAGGTCGTAATAACTCGGCCGTTCGATGCGATAGCTGTAAGCGGCACTCAGCCCCAGCGGGCCGGCGATCGGCAGCGACACGCTCAAGCTGGGGAATAATTGACTGAAGTTTCGTTGAATAGTGGAGTCGAGCGTCACGCTGTAGCCGTCGGTCTCCGTATCCTCAAATCGAAGGCCGAGCGTGGCTTCCAGGCCGTCGCGTTCGTACAGGAAGCTGGTGTAGGCGGCCCGGATATATTCATCGTACAGGAAGCGGTTACTAAGCCCCCGGTCGATCACCCATTCTTCATTGGTTAGTACCCGAGAGTCAAGTTCATTATCCAGGTTGGCCACGCTGATCTTGGCACCAGCTTCGAATCGCCACTGCTTGCTAAGGGGATTCTTGTAGTCCACCTGGGCCACGAGGAGTTCGGTGGATGCCGGCTCGAGGTTGCGGCGGGTATCGAAATTAGCCCCTTCCGTGCGAAGTAATCTGGTGGCTTCCCGCCGGTAGTTGGAGTAGCTCATATCGGCCGACAACTGCTGGCCACTCGTGTCGATTTTCCAACGGTAATAGCCATCGGTCGACCAACTACGCCAGAATCGATCCAGGTTGTTGAAGGTGGTAAACTCCTGCAGGAGCTCTCCCCCCGGGCCCTCGATGCGGGTATAGTTCTCCCCAGAAATATCCGTTTCACTGCGTTGCCAGCGGCCGTTTAGCCCGATCCGTTGAGCGTCGTTGATATCGTAGTCGGCACCCAGCCGTACGGAATAGGAATGCGGCAGGCCCACATCGTTGTTGCTTTGGATAAAGGAGCTGTCGGGTAGACGCCGCACGAGGTCCAACCCTTCGACCCAACTGCGGTGGTTGTAGGCGGCTCCCGCACTCAGGTTCCAGGGGCCGCTTCGGTGGTTCACATTGGCGCTGGCCTGGTACTTGGCGCGTTCGCCATAGCCACTTCCGACCGTGATATTCCCGTTGGTACCGAGCAGGACGTTCTTTTTGAGGATAATATTGATAATGCCACCGGTACCTTCGGCATCGTAGCTGGCGCCGGGCTGGGAAATGACCTCAATGCGTGCAATATTCTCGGCGGGCATTTCCCGAAGCAAGGATTCGATATCCATGTAGCGGGTAGGCCGCCCGTCGATGAGAATGGTGACACCCTCCCGACCGGCCATCCGGATTTGATTGCCAACCACTATAACGCCGGGCACTTTCTTTAACAGATCAACGACGCTGCCCCCTTGCCCGGTGATAGACTGATCCACATTGACGACCAACCGACCGGCCTTTTGCTCCAGGAGGGGCCGGCGCTCTGTCACCTCCACGGTTTGGAGGGTGTTTCCCGTTTGCTCCACATAAATGGTAGGCTGTTCTCGTTTTTCCCCATCAGCTAATTGGAAGGAAGCCGTTTCCGTATCGGCAATATCCAATCCGGATACCCGAATGAAGTAAGTGCCGGGATCGATTTGCGGTAGCTCATAGCGACCCGTTTCATCGGTAAGCTCTAGCTTTACCGCCTGGCTATCGGGAAGCGAAAGGAGAATGACGTTGTTGAATTCTGCGGGTCGCTCATCGGCCAACACAACCCGGCCGCTAAGACTGGCCTGACTATGCGCCACGCCATAAATAATGCAAGTACAAATGATCGTGAAAAAGAAGCGCTGAGGAAGTGAGTACAATTTTAAACGCATCGGGTGCTTTTTTTCATCAAGATGCGTGTGGGAATTCCCACCCCCTAATTGAAGGGACGAAATACTTGGGTTTTTTAAATGCGGGGGTGATTATTCAGCTAATTTCTCTAGTACTTCGACTTCAAAGACCAGTACCTGATCGGCCGGGACAATTGTGTCGCCGGCAGGCGAAAGGAGGCCGTCGGGGCCGTAGCCAAGCTCGCTGGGGCAGAGCAGGATCATACTACCCCCCGGAGCCAGTAGTTGGAGCCCTTGGTTCCAGACAGGGATCATATTGCCGATGTAAAATTCGATGGGTTTGCCCCGTTTGTAAGAGCTATCGAATACCGAGCCATCGAGATAAGAGCCTCGGTAGTTAGCCCGGACGTAATCACCCCATTCCAGACGGGGCCCGTCGCCCGCTTGAAGCACGTGGTAAAAGAATCCGGAAGGATGCCGCTGTACGGGCAATCCGTTGTCGATGGCGAAATTGAGGAGCGCATTTTCTTCCTGTGCCCGCTGATCGGTGCCGCTGTTTAGTTCAGCGGCCAGTTGGGCGATTAGTTCTTCTTCGGCACGACCTTCGAGCGTATCCAGTGCAGGAATGGGCGCAGTAGCAGTGGTAGTAGGCTTTTCTGAGCCGGAACAGCTCCACAATGAAATGGCCAGGCAGCAAGCTGCCCAGCCAATTTTTACTGTAGCTCTTTTCTTCCGCATAGGGTTATTGAGCTATGGTAGCTTCTTCGTAGAGCGGAAACTGCTCCATATAACGGTTGATCTCCGACTTTGTAGTGCGTATCAATTGCTCATTTTCGATATCGGAGAGAATGCGATCGATCCATTCGACGGTTTGCAGACAGTCGGCTTCTTTAAATCCGCGGGTGGTTACGGCCGCCGTGCCGATGCGCATGCCGCTGGTTACCATGGGCGATTGGGTATCGAAGGGAACCATATTTTTGTTGAGCGTAATATCGGCCTGACCGAGGGTTTCTTCGGCTTGCTTACCCGTGACGTTTTTGGCCCGCAGGTCGATCAGCATCAGATGGTTGCTGGTGCCGCCGCTAATAACCTGATAGCCACGCTCGATAAAGGCATCGGCCATGACCCGTGCATTGCGGATCACCTGCTCGCCGTAGGTTTTGAATTCCGGCTGGAGGTCTTCCCAAAAGGCCTGGGCTTTAGCTGCAATGACGTGCTCTAATGGTCCGCCCTGCATACCCGGGAAAACGGCGCTGTTGAGGATGCGCGACATTTTGATGGGGGTACCCTTCTTGGTTGTTTTGCCGAAAGGATTTTCGAAGTCCTTGCCCATCATAATAATGCCTCCACGTGGTCCGCGAAGCGTTTTATGGGTGGTGCTGGTGACGATATGGCAGTGCTGGAGCGGATCGTTCAGCAGCCCGGTGGCGATCAGGCCTGCCGGGTGGGCAATATCGGCCAGCAACAAGGCCCCCACTTCGTCGGCGATGGTGCGGAAACGGGCGTAATCCCAATCGCGAGAATAGGCGGAGGCCCCACAGATTAACAACTTAGGGCGCACTGCCCGCGCTTTTTCGGCCACTTTATCCATATCGATCAGCCCGGTATCCCGTTCGACGCCGTAGAAATTAGCCTGGTATACCTTTCCCGAAAAATTGACGGGGGAGCCATGCGATAAGTGGCCACCGTGCGCGAGATCGAAGCCCATGATTGCGTCTCCGGGGTTCAAGACCGCCAGAAACACAGCCGCATTGGCCTGCGCACCGGAATGGGGCTGCACATTGGCAAACTCCGCTCCGAAGAGCTCCTTTAGCCGATCGATGGCGAGCTGCTCGACCTGGTCGATGATCTCGCACCCGCCGTAGTAGCGCTTACCCGGATAGCCTTCGGCGTATTTATTAGTCAGGCTGGAGCCCATGGCATCCATGACCGCCTGGCTCGTAAAGTTCTCAGAGGCAATGAGTTCAATGCCGTTGCGCTGGCGTTCCAGTTCCTGCTGAATGAGGTCAAAAACCTTTGGATCCCTTGGCATAAAATTCAGACGCTTTTGTGACAGTTTCAGATTATTATTGGGATAACTTATAAAGTTTAAAGATACAATATTTTATTGGGGCTACTTTGCGTTTGATTATATTCAAACTATTCACTTCGCCCATATGTATCTTTAGGACGGGCCCTATTTTACGACGCTAGGATTCGACAGTTACACTACTACCTGATTATCATGCAGCCTTTTTTCCACCTGCCTTCTCCGTGGTCCCACTTTCAAACACATAAGTGGCTTTATTATTTATGCGGCTTTTTTTTATTACTTGCCTCTGACGCGTTCGCGATTACTGATCGCTACCGCGTGATGTGGCGCGACGATCCGGCAACCACCATGGTCGTAGGTTGGAATCAGCGCTATTGTAACGTAGCCACCCTGTATTACGATATCGAGGATCACGGAAAGGATTACCGAAGTTATCAGTTTCGCACTATGCCCGAAGTCTACAATACCAGTAAGGGTATGCGCAACTGCTTCGCACGGTTGAGGGGACTGCTTCCCAATACGGTTTATTATTTCGTGCTGGTGGATAACGATGGTGTCAGCCGGCCGATGTCTTTTAAAACTGCCTCCAATAATCCATTAGAAAAAATCAGCCTCATTGCCGGGGGCGATTCGCGCAACCACCGCGAAGCCCGGCGGGATGCCAATAAACTCGTCAGTAAACTCCGGCCCACGGCCATCCTGTTTGGCGGCGATATGACTGCCAATGATACCGAATCAGAGTGGTGGGAATGGCTGGACGACTGGCAGTTGACCATAGGCAGTGACGATCGCCTGTTTCCCATTATCGTTGCCCGGGGCAATCACGAGGAAGACAATCAAGTGCTCGTCGATCTGTTCGATGTTCCCCATCCTTCGGCTTATTACGGCCTGACTCTCGGAGGGAATCTCCTGCGCGTTTATACCCTCAACACCATGATTGCCTGCTTTGGTGATCAGCGCGACTGGTTGGAATCCGACCTTGCCGCTCATCAGAATGTGATCTGGAAATTGGCTCAGTATCATCATCCGATGCTGCCCCACACGACGAATAAGCAGGATCGCAAAGAATTAATCCAGTATTGGGCTACGCTATTTTATAAATACGGGATGGATATGGCCGTCGAGTGCGATGCGCATGTGGTAAAATCGACCTGGCCGATTCGCCCGGAGAAAGGATTTAAATCGCAAGACGGATTTGTGCGCGACGACCAGCGCGGCACCGTTTACATCGGCGAAGGCTGCTGGGGTGCCCCCCTGCGGCAGGCAGATGACAACCGCAAATGGACGCGCAACAGCGGAAGCTTCAATCAATTCGCCTGGATTCTCCTCGATCGCAACGACGTGGAGGTGCGCATCGTGCAAACAGATATGGTAGCGCGCGTGGCGGAGGTCGATCCTTACCGGCCCTTCGAACCGCCAGTTGGCCTGGTGGTCTGGAGCCCCAGCAACGGCGATGTGATCCGCCTGAGCAAAAACCTACAGCTGCAAGAGCAGGTGGTGTATCAACCCACTTTCGAGCCCATGTTTTATTCCGAGCGATCGTCTAGCCGCTTATCGATTAGTGCGCCCGGTACATCGATCGAGCTCGCGTCCAACCCGGTGCAACCAATCGTGCTGCAATCCGAACCGGACGGCACCGTAAATGTGCCCTACGAAGTTCCTAAACCCGGTTTGATGGAGTTGGTGCTCATCGATAGCAATCGCCGCGAAGTGCTGCGCTCTAAATTTCAGGCACTTCGGGCGGGATTTTTTCAGAAAGCGATCGACTGCCATACCCTGGCCCCTGGTGAATATCAATTAGTAGTCAAATGCAACGATCAGACAGTGGTGAGTTATCGGGTGCGCCGGTAGCCAACTATCACCGTCGTTTATTTGTCGTACTTTTGCCACCCCAACATTGGTATCTAACCAACCACCGGCATGACGCAGTCGCTGAGTGATATTAAGGCCCCTATTGATTCTCACTTGCGGGAGTTCGAGAAGCGTTTTCGGGCGGCAATGCAGAGTTCGGTTCCGCTCCTGGATCGGATCACCTTCTACATCGTCAATCGCAAAGGAAAGCAGGTGCGCCCGATGTTCGTTTTTCTGGCCGCCGAGGTATGCGGAAAAACGACGGATGCAACCTACGTAGCTGCTTCCCTGATCGAACTGCTGCATACGGCCACCCTGGTCCACGACGATGTGGTGGACGACGCCTACGAGCGTCGGGGATTTTTCTCGGTCAATGCTCTTTGGAAAAACAAAGCTGCCGTACTGGTGGGCGATTACCTGCTGTGCCAGGGGTTGCTGCATTCGTTGGAGTCGAAAAATTTTCAGATTCTGGAAATCACCTCTAAGGCGGTTAAAGCCATCATCGAGGGCGAATTGCTGCAATTTGAAAAAGCACGACGGCTCGATATCGATGAAGAGGTGTACTTTCAGGTCATTCGTCAAAAGACCGCTTCGCTGATTGCTGCTTCCTGCCACGCTGGAGCCGCCTCCGCTACGGAAGACGAGGCCTGGCAGCAGCGCATGTTCGAATTTGGGGAGAAAATCGGAATCGCGTTCCAAATCCGCGACGACCTCTTCGACTTCGGTACCGACGATGTCGGAAAACCGCTGGGCATTGACATCAAGGAGAAAAAAATGACCCTTCCGCTCATCTACGCACTACAGCAAGTAGATACGACCGAACGACGCCGAATCATCAATATCATTAAACGGGAAAGCGATCAGCCGGAGCGGGTGCAGGAGGTAATTGCTTTCGTGCGCCAAAGTGGTGGGCTGGAATACGCCCGGGGGGTGATGAATCGCTACCGCGACGAGGCCTTCGAACTATTGTACACCTTCCCGGATTCTCCCGCCCGGCGGTCGTTGGAAGAACTCGTCAATTACGTGGTTGACCGACGGACCTGATTCCGTTTTCGTTTTAATTTGATTTATTCGATCGGAAAGCCAACGGAATCATTATGAACAGGCCTAGCATGATGGCCATATCCGCTACGTTGAAGATACCCGTATGCCATCCCAGGGCCCGCAACTGCATGAAATCCGGGACTTTTTCGTACAACCACCGGTCGTAAATATTGCTCAAACCACCCCCTACGATGAAGCTCAGGGCAATCATTTGCCAGAATTCGAGCTTGCGGTAGAACAACGTGTATGCTAAAAGCCCCAGCAGCAGCAAGGTGGGAAACAACTTGAGCAGAATGGTCTTTAAAGGGTCTTCCAGGGTGTTGCCCAGGCTGAGGAAAGCGCCCGTATTTTCGGCGTAGTCGAGGGTGAGAAACCCATCAAGGTATTCGATTTTCGATTGGAACTGCAACTGCTCGCGGGCCAACCCTTTCGTCCACTGATCCAGGACGACCGTAACGGCAATGATGCCGAGTACGATTCCGATGCGCTTCATACGATGGTTCATCCGGCAAAGATAGGGTTCCCGCTTTATTTTCTCCAATCCAAACAGAACAGGTATCTTCCATCCGCTCAACTTGGATGAAATGGCACCTTTGATCACGAACGATGCGATCGTTTTCGGCTTACTCATGACGCTACTCGCGCTTATTTTCGGAACCGCCTCCAGCGCCCGGCCTGTTTTTCGGCGCTTTTACAGCGTGGTTCCTCCGGTGTTGCTGGCGTACTTCCTACCGGCTCTGCTCAACTGGCCGTTGGGCATTATTGCACCCTCCTGGTACGAGGCCGGGCTGATCGACTATCTGCAACAGCAGGGCATTCAGCTGCCGCGCGGCCTGTCCTTCGACGGGGTCAACAACTTTCTCGAACAGCAGGGTATTCCGTTGTCCGAAGTAGCGGCCTACCGCGGGAGTTCGCGGTTGTACTTCGTGGCGAGCCGCTACCTGCTGCCCGCCAGTTTAGTACTGCTGTGTATTAATATCGACCTACCGGGCGTGGCACGGCTGGGGCCGAAGGCCTTGATCATGTTCTTTGCGGCTACGCTCGGCATTGTATTCGGTGGCCCCATCGCGTTGTTGTTGACCACGCAGTTTTTTCCCGATCTTTTCAACGCCGAACCCGATGCCATCTGGCGGGGCCTCAGTACGGTAGCGGGTAGTTGGATTGGCGGTGGCGCCAACCAGACGGCCATGAAGGAAATCTATCAGGTATCCGACAGCCTGTTTGCCAGCATGGTCGTAGTCGATGTGGTGGTGGCCAACATTTGGTTGGGCGTATTGCTCTACGGCGCAAACAGTGCCCAACGCATCGACGATTGGATGAAAGCCGACAACTCGGCCATCACCGAGCTCAAGGATCGGGTGGCCGCTTACGAAGCCAGCGTCAAGCGTATCCCGACCACCGGCGATCTCTACAAAATTCTCGGCGTAGGCTTCGGCATTACGGCCTTAGCCCATTTACTGGCCGGCTGGATTGTACCTGCTTTGGAGGGCAGCCGGGCACAGTTGGAGGCGATTGGGCTTAGCTCGTTGCTCAGTTCGTTTTTCTGGATTGTGGTGGTGGCTACTACGGTGGGCCTGGTGCTATCCTTCACCGGAGTGCGCAATCTGGAAGGCGCGGGAGCCAGCCGGATTGGGAGCGTATTCATCTACATTCTAGTAGCCACCATCGGCATGCAGATGAATATTGGCGACATTTTCCGCAACCTGGGGCTGTTTGTGGTAGGCATTGTCTGGATGTTGGTGCACATCACGGTCTTACTCGTGGTGGCACGAATGATTCGGGCCCCCTTCTTTTTCGTGGCGGTGGGCTCGCAGGCGAACGTCGGGGGGGCGGCCTCCGCGCCAATTGTAGCGTCGGCCTTCAGTCCGTCCCTGGCTTCGGTCGGTATTCTAATGGCCGTCCTCGGTTACGCACTCGGCACCTACGGCGCTATCATCTGTGCCGAGCTGATGCGCCTGATTGCGATAGGGTAGTGTAAGCCTGCACGGCTTTGCGCTCAGGCTTACTCGATCTCGAGCCGCTCCGGACCAGTGAGTGAATAGAGCTGCGCAAACTCCGATCGGCTGGGCCGGAAGAAAAAGAAGAGCAGTAGTCCCACCAGGAAATACAAAATCGGAAATAAGTTGAAGCCGATTAGCGCCAGGATCAGCGCAAACAAATTGCCGGCTTCCATAATGGCGGAGCGCAGGATGACCGTCGTCCGGTAGTGCATCATGCGCGACTGCAGGCTGGTGCGTAGCGTGCCCGCCTGCTGCCGCCGGAGGTTATTCATGAAAAAGGCAATGATCCCGGCACTGATAACGATCAGTAATCCGGCTGCACTGTTGGTATCGAGCTCAAACCGGTTGCTGACGTTCTCATTCTGATAAATCAGATACAGCGTGACCAGGCAAAACAGGATCTGACCGGCCAGCAGGGCGTAGTACAGTTGGAACGTGGAGCGGAGCATGTTATTAGAAGTTAGTTCGTTAGATTTTAGATCTTAGTCCAGCTAAATGACTAACAAACTAAGATCTAAAATCTGACCGACTAACCTCTAATGAATCCCATGCATCCACCGCCGCAATATGGGTGTCATCAACAAGAGCACCGCGGCGGCGGCGGCTACGAAGTAGACGCCGATATTCATATACGTATCGGCGTAGGCGGCCATCGAATCGAGCGCTTCACCTTCCTGGCCACCGGCGGCGATTTGGCCGATCAAACCGGCGAGATTATTGCCCAGGGCGATGGAAAGGAACCAGGCTCCCATCACAAACCCGACAATCTTAGGTGGACTGAGCTTGGTGATCATACTCAGGCCAATGGGAGAGAGCGACAGCTCACCGGTGGTGTGCAGCAGGTACATGAGCGCCAGGAAGATCAGAGGCACCTGCCCGCCTTCACCAACCGCGCGGGCCGCCAGCACGATGACGAGAAAGCCAAGTGCTAATTGGGCCAGGCCAAGTACGAATTTCATCGGCGTACTGGGTTCGATCCTCGCCTTGTTCAGGTTGATCCAGATCCAGCTGAATACGGGGGCCAGTACGATGATGTAAAAGGGGTTAAAGCTTTGCATTACGGAGGCCGGAATGATGCTTCCACCCACTGACCGATCGACGTACCGATCCGCAAAGAGCGTCAGTGATCCGCCGGCCTGCTCAAACAGTGCCCAGAAGACGGCGTGGAATACGAACAACACGCCAATTACCCAGAGGCGCTGACCGGAAGCCTTCGGGTTCTCCTCTTCCGTGTAGCCAGGATGGGAAGCCGCATCACCATCGGGCACCAGACCTCCAGGAACGCTCGCTTCCGCAGAACTGGCCGCTACGGCTTCCTTGCGCTGCAACAGGATGCCCTGCAAAATCAGGTATCCGATAACCGCCAAAGAAGCCACACCAAGAATCACCGACAGCACATTATTGATATTCAGAAACGCCGCCACCACTGGAATCATCAGTACCGAACCGATGTAAACGAGTCGGTTTTTGCTCAGCCCGGCAAAGATCGGACGGCTGGCATCTTCCCGATCGGGTGGTTGCCCTTTGGGGCCGAAGAATTTGCTGTACCACAAAAAGACGATTAATCCGAGGCCCATACCGATACCGGCCAGTCCGAAGCCGTAGTGCCAGCTGATCTTCTCGCCTACATAGCCGCAGGTGAGCGTGGATAGGAAGGCCCCGATGTTGATGCCCATGTAGAAGATGGTAAACGCTCCGTCTTTACGCGAGTCGTCGCGGTCGTAAAACACGCCCAGGAAACTGCTGATATTCGGTTTGAAGTAGCCGTTACCAACGATGATCAGCGCCAGCGATACGTAGAAAAGACCCATGTTACCCTCGAAGGCCATGCCTTCCAGTGCCAGCGAAAAGTGGCCGAGCATCATCAGGGTGCCTCCTAGTACGATGGCCTTCCGAAAGCCGAAAATCTTGTCGGCAATCAAGCCCCCCACGATGGGAAACAGATACACCATCGATGTGTAGGCTCCGTACACCCCCAGGGCCCTCGTGTCGGCTTCCTGCTGCACCATATCGCTAAACAGCACGTTGACCATGTACAGCGTAAGCAGGGCGCGCATGCCGTAGTAGGAAAAGCGCTCCCACATTTCACTGAAAAACAGAATGAATAGCTCGAACGGGTGGGTATTTCGGTTGGTGTAAATTACGATCGGCACCCAGATGCCTACAAACCCCCAGCCGACCATAAGGATGGTTTTGGTTACATCCGTTGCTTCCAGGCTGGCAAAAAAGCCGATGACGGCCAAACAGACTATGATCCAACCGATGACGATTGTCCAACGCGTTCTATCCATTGCAGTAAGTTGTAGTTAGATGGTATGGTAGTGATTGTTGTACCCACAAGCGCTAAAAATAGCGAATATTCTATGGTAGCCGCCAAAAGCCTCCTTTAAATTGTGTGAATAGGGTGTTGGGAAACGAATGATCTTGTCTTTCGCTAGAAAATTGGTGGATTCGGGTAGGTGCGACTAATCAATTACCTGCAGTTTGGCAAACCGCAGCATAATGCGCTTCTCCGGCTGATCGAGTTCGCGGAAGTGGATCACGGCAATGCGGTTGTCGGCGCCGCCATCGAGGCTGATGACTTTGCCTTCGCCGAATTTGAGGTGCAGCACCTTGACGCCGGGTACGATAGCTTCTTTGGGGCTGGGTTTGAACGTGTCGGGGTCGACGCGATTGGCGAGCGGCGCGGCGGTGCCGCGGCGCGTACGCGGAATGCCCGTGACGCGTGCCCGGGCGGGGCCGGCCAGGTCGACGCCCTGCACGCGGGGGCTGCTGGCCACGCTCGACTCTACGGCCTGCTGCGGCAGTTCCTGCAGGAAGCGGCTGGGTTCGTTGTAGGCCATTTTGCCGAAGCGGTAGCGGGTGTTGGCGTAGGAGAGAGTCAGATATTCTTCGGCTCGCGTGATGGCTACGTAAAAGAGGCGGCGCTCCTCGTCGAGGCCCTCAATGGTATCCATGCTCATAAAACTGGGGAAGAGCTTTTCTTCCAGTCCCACCACGAAGACGCTGCGGAATTCGAGGCCCTTTGCGGAGTGGACCGACATGAGGGTGACCCGATCGGTGGTTTCCTCTTCGTTGGAGTCGAAATCGGTGAGCAGAGCGACGTTTTGGAGGTAAGTGGCGAGCGATTTGTCGGGCAGCGTTTCCGTATCGATGACGGTGTCTTCTTCGACAAACGACTGGATGCCGTCGAGCAGTTCGTTGAGGTTTTCGACTCGGCCGATGCCCTCCGGGGTGGTGTCGTTGCGCAGCATATCGAGCAGCCCCGAGCGCTTGGCGATGTAGTCGGCGAGTTCGTAAGCGTTGGCGGATTCGAGGCGATCGCGGGCCGACTGGATCAGGTGTACGAAGCCATCCACCGCATTGCGGGTGCGGTTGGGTAGGTCGACGTGCTGCAGGGCTTCCCACAGGCTGATGGATTCGCGGCGAGCCAGCTCGCTGATCTTGCCGACGGAGGAGGCACCGATGCCCCGTTTGGGGTAATTGATCACGCGGCGGAGGGCTTCCTCGTCGTTGGTGTTGACTACCAGGCGCAGGTAGGCGATCAGGTCCTTGACCTCCTTGCGCTGGTAAAACGACAGCCCGCCGAAGACGCGGTAGGCGATATTGTAGCGCCGCAGGTATTCTTCGAAAATCCGCGACTGGGCGTTGGTCCGGTACAGGATTGCGACTTCCTCGTTTTTGAGGTGAAAGCGGTTTTTTTGTTCGAGGATGGTATCGGCCACACGGCGTCCCTCTTCGCTGTCGTCCATGGCGCGGATCTGCCGGATGCGTTGCCCTTCGCCTTTATCCGACCAGATTTTCTTTTGGATTTGCCGGCTGTTGTTGCGAATCACTTCGTTGGCCGCCGAAATAATGTGCTCGGTGGAGCGGTAGTTTTGTTCTAGTTTAAAAGTTCGGATGCCGTGGGAATCGAAGTCTTTTTCGAAATCGAGAATATTCTGTATGGTGGCCCCTCGGAAGGCATAGATCGACTGGGCATCATCGCCCACTACGCAGATGTTACGGGGGCTGCCCTCGTACTGCACGAGCTTGCGAATGATGGCGTATTGCAGGGTGTTGGTATCCTGGAACTCATCGACGAGGACGTAGCGAAATTTGTCTCGATACTTTTTCAGGACATCCTCATTTTTCTGAAATAGCTCGTAAAGGCGGTACAGCAAGTCGTCGAAGTCCATCGCGCCGGCGCGCTTACAGCGGGCGGTATAGGAGGCGTACAGTTTGGACAGGAGCGGCATATTGCTCTGGCGGTCCTGCATGCGCAACTCTTCGTTGGCTTCGTAGAGTGTAGGGGTGATCAAATTGCTTTTAGCGGAGGAGATGCGCTGCCGGACGGAATTGGTATTGTAGGCGTTTTTATCTAGATTCAGTTCTTTAATTAATTGATTGATCAGGCTTTTGGTGTCGTCTGAATCGTAAATTGTAAAATTGGAGGGATAGCCGATGGCATCGGCCTCCACGCGCAGAATACGGGCGAAGAGAGAGTGAAACGTGCCGGCCCAGATACGGTTGGCCCGATCGCCAACGACGCGCTCGATGCGCTCCTTCATTTCGCGGGCGGCCTTGTTGGTGAAGGTCAGCGCCAGGATTTGCCAGGGCGCTACGCCCTGCTCCACCAGGTAGGCGATTCGGTAGGTGAGTACCCGCGTCTTGCCGGAACCCGGTCCGGCGACCACTAAAACCGGCCCTTCGGTGGTGGTGACGGCCTGGCGTTGAACATCGTTGAGCTGATCGAGGTAGTTGTTCGACATGAATGAGCGACCTTTGGGAATCAGGTTGTCGGATCTGATTGAAATAATTTTGCAGAATTACAAAAGTACAAGATTCCGGCGACCCGACCGCCTGCTACGAAAACCAGTTGGACGGATCGGTTGGATACGCGCTGTTACCCCGGCTGCTGAGCCGATCGGCGGGCCGGGCCGGCCGCACACCATGTGGGTGGGAAGTATAAAAATAGCCCACCCTCCAAACCTGCCGACCTCTGCGGTCACAGGTAGCCCGAGCGTGCACGCTGCACGCGACTACCAGCGGTGTAAACGGCCGTGTTGAAAACGAGTATTGGGCATTTGAAATAACGCACTGCCGGATTGGCTGGCGCTTTTTAGAGCTGTGCTGCAAAATTAGGCTTTTTGCACGCAGCAGTCAAGGCCG
Source organism: uncultured Saprospiraceae bacterium (assembly GCA_964504335.1). Classification (GTDB taxonomy): domain Bacteria; phylum Bacteroidota; class Bacteroidia; order Chitinophagales; family Saprospiraceae; genus CAZDET01. Next base: position 36,328 of record CAZDET010000022.1, on the reverse strand, counting down.
GGCAGCTCTTTATTTTGGGCAGATACGAGGGCACAGGCGAAAAGGATGGCTAACTAACGCCTGAGACGTGCCGACCTTAACAACAACCCCGGCCAATCATTGCTATAACGCACTTTCACGGAGATTGCAACGTTTATCAACTAATTTTCAAGCTACCAAATACGCACCAAACATGAGAATACTATCTAAGCCTATCTTACTGCTGCTCGTCGGCCTGATCCTGTCCTCCTGTATCAGCAAAAAGGAATACGAGGCCCTGCAAGCCCAGCTCGACCAGGCCAATGAAGACACCCAGCGCGTGGGCGTACAGCTCAGCCGCTGCGAAAACGAGAAATCGGCTCTACAGGCCGAGCTCAACACCACCAAGCGGCTCAATGACCAACAACTCGCCTCGCTGGAACGCCAATTGGAAGATGTCAAAGCCCAACGCGACAAACAACTCTCGCAGGTCGGCGACCTGACCGTACTGAGCCAGGAGGCCAACAAAAACATCGGCGAAACGCTGGCGCAATTGGAAAACAAAGACAAATACATTCGATTTCTGCAAGAAGCCCGCTCCAAGGCCGATTCAATCAACCTGGCCCTGGCGGTAAATCTGAAAAATGTCCTCGCGCAAGGCATTGAAGATCAGGATGTAAATGTGAAAGTGGATAAGACCGTCGTCTTTATTAACCTCTCCGACAAGATGCTCTACCAGAGCGGCAAAACCACCATCACGCCCCGCGCCAACGAGGTACTCGGCAAGATCGCTGCCATCATCCAGTCCCGCCCCGAACTGGAGGTAATGGTCGAAGGCTACACCGACAACGTACCCATCAACACCAGTTGCATCAAAGACAACTGGGAGCTGAGCGTACTGCGCGCCACGTCGGTGGTCAGAGCGCTGCAAAACACCCACGGCATCGATCCCAACCGCCTGATCGCCGCCGGCCGGGGCGAATACAATACGCTGGCCAGCAACCTCAGCGCCGAGGGCCGTGCCCAAAACCGCCGCACCCGCATCATCATCATGCCCAAGCTCGATCAATTCTACGATCTGCTCAATCCCGCCAACGCTCCGGCAGCGGGCAATTGATCCAACTCCCAATCAAACGAAAAACGCCGATGTGATTTCGCATCGGCGTTTTTCGTTTAATACTTTAAGCACATCGGCACATCGTCGAGTTTCGTTTGAAAAAAAAAATCATCCAACGCTTTGTTTAATAAATGGATTTGTTTTACATTGCAACCAGATCATTGTAAAATGTTTTAACAAGCGAAATTTCTCAAGATGATTACGGAAGACCGGCGGCAGCTAAATGCGCGATTCATTAAAGTTTTTAAGATGCTGGAGGATCGGGGAGAGATCATTAAGAATGACCGCAATGGTAAAGGATTGGGGGATTTCGCGGAGCGCATCCTTGGCAACAAAGCCTACGGGCACATCATTCGCGCCTATCTCAATGAGAGCGATAACCGCTGCATCAACTACGAACAGGCTCGCCGGATTTGCCGCGAATACAACATTAATCAGACCTACTTGCTGGAAGGTGTCGGTACGCCCTTCGGCATGGATATTCCACCGGCTGTTGAGGTGGCAGATGATCAGGTTCGGCCCAATAATATCCTCTTCACCTCCAAAGAGGCCTTCGCCGGTACAACCGTCGATCCGGGCAGCTTCAATCGCGAAAAGTCAGAATATTTCAGCCTTCCGGGCATGCTGGGGGAGGGGTTCGTCGCCTTCCCCATTAATGGCAATAGCATGGAGCCGGTCATCATGGACGGCGACATCGTCATTTGCCGGCAAATCGCGGGGGTCCATGAAATACGGGATAACAAGATCTATGCCGTCAAGAATAACGGGGCAATCTGGGTCAAATACGTTCAGGTGATCCCCAACGATCGGGGACGTATCACCCACCTCAAATTGATCTCCGCAAATTACCTGGAACACGATCCCTTTATCGAGGAAGTCAACGAATACACCCGCCTGTATCGAGTGGATCGAAAGATCAGTGAGCTCTAATTAGCATAAAAAAGATAGGCCAGCACTGTGCCAAGTATATTGCTGGCTAGATTCACGTGATCATTATTGAAAAAACGGAAACCGGAGTACAGTTGATCTCCCGGTTGCTCCTCATCCGATATACTCCAATCTTCCTGCCCGACAAACCGTGCCTGAAATAGTGCTCCCAGCAAGCTGTCGATGAACATCCCGACAAGTCCAAAAATACTTACCACACCGAAGGTGTATCCCGTTGCCCAGCGAGGGAGCAGGAAAAGCACCAGCCCGGCTATGGATAAACTACCCAGTGCGCCCGCTAATGTGCCCTGCCAACTGATGCCGCCGGAAACGCCCGGTTGCAAGATCTTGAGGCGCCAAATATCATACGTGCTTCCTTTAAAATAGTAGCCGATCTCAGAGGCCCAGGTATCCGCAGTGGCAATACTGATGGAAACCGCCATGAGCAGTAAGTACACAGAGGATTGAGTCCAGGTGGCCAGCATGGCCAGTACCAGGTATACCCCGCCGTTGCTAATGACCTGAATGAGCGCACGGGTTTCGCCATCTTCCGCTCCGTCGGATAATTTTCCGAATACATAACTACTTAAAAAGAAGAAAAACAACGGAAGCAACCAGAGGGCTCCCACCGAAAGCCCCACCGTGATGCCCAATACACAAGCACCCAGCGCTGCCGGGAGCGTCAGCGATTTTCGACGAACCGTCCAGTAGATAAAGGGGAGGCTACACAGCAGGCCGATGACCAGGATCAGTATCCATTCCGTAGAAAAAGGCAGCGGGCCGATGCGCAAGAGAAACTTCATGAAAACAATCGTTGGAAAACCGTTTTTGAAGGGGGACGTTGCAAGTGTACAAGCATAGCCATGAGTAATCGGAAAGAAGTTGACCAAAAACTACAGGAAGAATACGATCGCTTCGTCGAGTTTGGGAATCTGCTCGACCGGACGACGCGCAAATATCTCGTTCAGTATCTACAAAACCAACTCGATCCCGACCGCTATGCGCTCCCCGAGATAAACGATCAGTATTTCGAATATTTCCGCGAAGCCCTCGATGCCATCTTTGCCGTCCGCCACCTGCTCGATCTCTGCCGCAAGCATCCGAAAATCACCCAACAAGTGGTGCTGGATACTCTTTACTGGCTGCGCAAAACCTACGATAAGGTGCGCACCAAGAACCCCTTCCAGGATGAAACGGATCTGCTGGCCAATTACGCCATTACCCCCTTGCGAATTTTCTTTGGTCGTTGGCATTTACTGATCACCCGGCTGTCGCAGTATTACGAAGTCGACCAACTCGACACTCGGTTTTACGAAGATCGATTTCGAAAATGGAGTGCCCAGCGAACCTTCGAAGAGCTATCGCCGGCCGAACGAGAACAGTTTGAATTGCTGCTTCGCGACCTGCTCGCCCAGTGGGATGCCCTACTAAATGCCAAATTGCTGGAGTACCAACTGACTAAATTGGAGGAAGAACAAGAACAATACCTCGAACTGCTCAGCGCCAAGGTATCCGAGTACGTGCAACTGACCGAATTGCTCACCCCCTTTACGGATTATTTCGGCTGGGACTTATCACGTGAACTCTGGGAAGAGGCCTCCTTCGATATCCTGCAACAGTACGACGAATTACTACAGGATGAGACAAGTGTGCAGGAGTTGGCCGATCTACTCGGACAGCTGCGGGAGGCAGAGATCGAACTCGAAGAGGAAACCCTGGAACGGACAATCATTCGACAGGAATGGCAGGTAGATGAAGAAAGCCCGGCCGAAATCAGTGGGGTGGAGGAATCCAACCACCTGAGCCGGATGCTGTCTTCGGAAGCAAGCTTGCTGGGAGCCGCCGAAACCGAAGATCTCTTTCTGCGAAAGTACGCCGAGAAAAACCTGCTGACCTTCAAGTACGATGACCGCCGCCTCGTTTCCAGCGAAGATCAGGAAATGGAAGTGTACCAGCGCACCAAACAACGGGAAAAAGGGCCTTTTATCATTTGTATCGATACCAGCGAAAGTATGACGGGGCGGCCAGAGCTGATTGCCAAAGTCCTGACGTTGGGCGTACTGAAAATGGCCATGCGGGAAAACCGGCGCGCCTACCTCATCAACTTTTCCATCGGTATCAAAACAATGGATCTATACGATATCGCCAATTCGCTGGATGAGGTAGCGAAATTTTTGGCCATGTCCTTTCACGGCGGAACGGATATCAGCCTGCCGCTGTACGAAGCCATCCGGCAATTGCGCGGAAACAACTACCAGGATGCCGACGTGCTGGTCGTATCCGATTTTATTATGTATCGCGTCAATCAGGATGTGTTAAACGAGGTGCGGCATTTTCAGCAGAATCAGGGCACTCAATTTCACAGCCTGACGCTCGGGCAGGAGGCCAACGGACAAATTTTGGCGTATTTCGATACCAACTGGCTGTATGACCCGAAGCAAAAAGGCATCATTCGGGAACTAGCCGGCTCTTTGCGGGAAATTCGCGATCGGTTTTGAGCAAGATCCAACAATTTGATAACTTTGCCGCCTACATACAACACCCTTATGATACAACCACCTTTTCATCTCGCCTTTCCGGTAACGGATCTCGAAGCCACGCGCGCCTTCTACACGCAGCAATTGGGATGCACCGTCGGCCGAACTGATCAGCGATGGATCGACTTCGATTTCTTCGGCCACCAAATTACGGCACATTTGATCGATCAGCCGCTTCAGGATCAACCCACCAACGAAGTGGACGGGAAGAAAGTCCCCGTGCAGCACTTCGGCGCCATCTTACACATGGATGAATGGGAAGAACTCGCCGATCGGTTGCGGGGTGCCAACACCGAGTTCATCATCGAACCCTACATCCGATTCAAGGGCGAACCCGGCGAACAAGCCACCATGTTTCTGCTCGACCCGAGTGGAAATGCCCTGGAATTTAAAGCCTTCGCCGACCAGGTGCGCATTTTTGCTACCGAAGCTTAGGAGCATTTGTATGCAGTATATTTCCTTTTCGGGAGATCCACACCGGCAGAAGCACTTCGATTTCTTTAACCGCATGGATCAACCCCATTTCAATATTTGCGCCAATGTGCCCCTCGGTTCGTTCAGGCTGGCCATTGCTGAGCAGAAATTGAAATTTACTTCAGCTTTGGTTTATCTCATTGCCCGAACCGCTAATGAGTTAGTACCATTTCGGTGGCGCATCCGCGAAGGAAAGGTCGTAGAACACGCTACGGTGCAGCCGTCATTCACCGTGAAGACGGATGCCTCGGAGGTGTTCAGCTTTTGCACCGTCGAATACCAGCCGGATCGCCAGGCCTTCCTCGAAGCTACCGAACGGGAAATGGAGGCCATGCAAACTCAACCGAGTTTTGAAGATGAACCCGGGCGGGACGATTACCTCTTCCTGTCATCCATTCCCTGGGTGTCCTTTACCAGTGTTTCCCATGCAATGCATTACAGCCCCGTCGACAGCGTTCCACGCATCACCTGGGGAAAGAGTTTCGAACAAGGCGGAGCCCTGCTCTTGCCATTGTCCGTGCAAGCCCACCACGCGCTGGTGGATGGTTCCGATATGGGCGCTTATTTCGAACGCCTGACCGGCTACCTACAGCAACCTCATACCTGGCTATAGATTTGTTCTTTCATATTAACTATTGACCTATGCTCCAAATTCAGTACTCACCCACCCAACCCATCTGCAAGGTGACTTTTTCCCTGCCGGTGGATAACGTTGGAGAACACCGGGATATCCGTGTATTAGGTGAATTCAACAACTGGTCCTGGAACGACGCTCCCCCCATGCAACGGGAGGAGAGCAATTACTTTGTCACGCTGGAACTGCCCAACGGGACTTACCGGGAATATCAATTTCGGTACTGCGTCGACAAGCAATTCTGGCTAAACGATCCATCCACCGATGGGCTGGTCTACAACGAGTTCGGTACCCAAAACAGTTTGCTGGTCATCGACCACCAAATTACCGATACCGACCCCGCACCCGCTGCAGCCGCCAACCCCGACAACTTGCGGAAAATTGAAGGGATCGGGCCTAAAATTGAAGCGTTCCTAAACGAAAACGGTATCCGAACCTATGCGGATATTTACGAGCGCTCTCTAGAGGAGTTGACCGCGATCCTCGAAGCCGCCGGGCCGCGCTTCCGATTGCACAAGCCCTCTCACTGGCAGGAGCAGGCTCGCCTGGCAGCAGCCAGTGACTGGGACGGCTTAGAGGCTTACAAAAAGCAACTAAAAGCAGCTAAGCGCAGGAAGCGGTAAACATATTTCCAATCCCGGGACTTGTCTTAGATGACGGAACCGCATTATTCGACGCCAAACAAATCTTTTATGACAGACGTTCAGCCCTTCTCATTATTTACCGACTTTGATATCAGTTTATTTAGTTCCGGCAAGCACTTTCGCCTCTACGAAAAACTGGGAAGCCGCGTGGTTGAAGTGGATGGAACTAAAGGCGTCTATTTTGCAGTTTGGGCACCCAATGCAGAAGCGGTCTCCGTAGTTGGTGACTTCAACTACTGGTCGCGCGGCCAGCATCCGCTCTCCTCTCGCTGGGACAGTTCCGGGATTTGGGAAGGCTTTATCCCTGGCCTTGAAGACGGTACTCTCTACAAGTACGCCATCACCGCCCGCGACGGGCGTCGCCTGGAAAAAGGGGACCCCTTCGCGCTGGTTTGGGAAAACCCACCGAAAACCGCCTCGGTAGTCTGGAACACGTACTACGAATGGGAAGATGAAGAGTGGATGGACATTCGAGGCAACCACAATGGCCTGGATCGTCCCTTCAGCGTCTATGAGGTGCACCTCGGCTCCTGGCGAAAAAAACAGCAAAACGAAAGCCTTAGCTATCGAGAATTAGCTACCGAACTGGTCGAATACGTCCAGGAAATGGGCTTTACCCACGTCGAGTTCCTGCCGGTTATGGAGCATCCCTACTTTCCGAGTTGGGGTTACCAGATTACCGGCTATTTTGCGCCTTCCAGTCGTTTTGGTGGGCCCCAGGATTTCATGTATTTGGTCGATTGCCTGCATCAGGCGGGTATTGGCGTTATACTCGACTGGGTCCCTAGTCACTTTCCGAATGACGAGCATGGCTTGGCGGATTTCGATGGTACCCACTTGTACGATCATGCCGATCCGCGGCAGGGCTTCCATCCCGACTGGAAAAGTGCCATTTTCAACTACGGCCGCAACGAAGTACGCTCTTTCCTGATCTCCAACGCCCTGTTTTGGTTGGACCGCTACCACATCGATGGTCTTCGCGTAGATGCAGTAGCCTCGATGCTCTACCTCGATTACAGCCGCAAGGCCGGCGAGTGGGTACCCAATCAATACGGCGGCAATGAAAACCTGGAGGCCATTAGCTTTCTACGCGAGTTCAACGAGATGGTCTATCGGGAATTTCCAGATATCATCACCATCGCCGAGGAATCGACGGCCTGGTCCGGAGTCAGCCGCCCAGTGTACGTAGGCGGACTTGGTTTCGGCCAAAAGTGGATGATGGGCTGGATGCACGATACCCTTTCGTACTTCGGCAACGATCCCATCCACCGCCAGTACCACCACGGAGAAATTACCTTTTCAATGGTGTATGCCTTCACCGAAAACTTTATGCTCCCGCTCAGCCACGACGAGGTTGTACACGGAAAGGGCCCGCTGATCGATCGGATGCCCGGTGATGACTGGCAGCGATTTGCCAATATGCGCCTGCTGTTCGGATACATGTTTACCCATCCCGGAACGAATCTCCTGTTTATGGGCGGGGAGTTTGCTCAAACCTCGGAGTGGAGCATTGAAAAAGGGCTGCAATGGTGGCTGCTGGACTACGCCCCCCACCAGGGAGTTCGAAGTTGGGTCAGGCAACTCAATCAATTCTACCGTTCCTCGACGGCACTCTTCGAGCAGCAGTTCGATCAGAAAGGATTCGAATGGGTAGATGTCGGTGACCACCGAAATAGCGTGCTGTCTTATATCCGAAAGGGGAAGGACGAATCCGACTTCCTGCTGGTGGTATGTAACTTTACGCCGGTCGTCCGCGATTCCTTCCGGGTAGGAGTTCCCAAGCTAACTACCTATAAGGAAGTGCTCAACAGTGATTTAGAAGAATACGGAGGCACCGGCCATCACCGCAACGACCAGGAATTGACTGCCCATCAGTTGGAGTGGAATAATCGACCATACCACCTCGTCCTGCGGCTTCCCCCACTAGGCATTGTCGTATTACAGCCGACGGATTAAATTTATAACCGAGTTAGGGTAAAAACTTAAATTATCCGTACTTTCGTACTGCCTCATACAGCGTGTACTCCTCGCGACTGTTGTGAAAGAGCATTTTCCTCTCTAGCTAATCCAACAAAACACTCCAAGGCGGCCGCTACTAGTACCGCTAGCCATCTTTTTTGAGGTTACCTAATCAAAAGACCTACAGGCACTTCTGCCCTACAACGAGGTGTTTCGGGTCGATGGGTGCCTGCACCTGCCCGTTATTGAATAGCTACTAAAGATCAACACGACAGGTATGAATAGATCGTCATTCAACATAATGTTGGTAGAGGATAACCCGGCCGATAAGTACTTCTTCGAGGTCGCCCTGGAAGATATCGGCATCAAGCATCAATTACTTTGGTTAAACGATGGCGCGCAGGCGATCGAATATTTTCAGGAATGTACGCCGAGCAAAATCCTTCCCGATTTTTTGTTTTTGGATCTGAGCCTGCCTCGTCGGAGCGGAATTGAGGTGCTACAGTTTTTCCGTCAACGTAATGTATTCGACCTCGTTCCGGTATACATGTTGTCTTCTTCCGATGATCCGGGAGATATCCGAAAAGCGCGGACTCTGGGCGTACAAGATTACATTGTAAAGCCAATGGACTTATTTGACCTGTCGAGGCGCCTGTCAATGGTCTTCAAGAGCAAGGTGGTCAATTAGCAGCAGTTCGGATGTCTCATCCAGCGACCCGCTCGGGTTGTAAGGGAAGGGATTTCAGGGTTTTCGGTGCCCGAAACCGCTGGCCGTAGCGTTCGCGCAACGTGTCACACCGATCCAGGAAAGCCGGAAGTCCGTAATCCTCGACGTATTGAATGACGCCCCCCTTAAAAGCTGGAAATCCCCATCCGTACACACTTCCTAAGTTGGCGGCTTCCTTCGACTGAATGACGCCTTCCTGCAGGCACCAAAAAGCCTCGATTACCTGGGCAAATAGTAGCCGTTCGGTGATTTCTTTTCGGTCGAAACCTTTCTGGCCAGATGGAAAGATTTCGGTCAATCCGGGCCATAGAGCTCGCTCATCGCCGGTATAATCGTAAAAACCGGCCTGTTTAGCCCGGCCTTTTCGTCCAATATCGTGGAGCATTTTTTCCAGTACCACTACAGCGGGGTGTTGAATGTACTTGCTTCCGTAATGACTGGCGGCTTGTTTTTCGTACCCGAGTACGATATCGAGGCCCAACTCATCGGCCACTGCGAGCGCCCCCTGCGGCATGCCTGCCTGCTTACCCAGGTTTTCAATCAGTGCCGGGGGATACCCCTCCTGAAGTAGCGTAATGCCCTCTAGAATGTAGGTGTTTCGAACTCGGGCTGCGTAAAACCCCCAATCGTCCTTTACTACGATGGGGATTTTCTTGATGGCATTGACAAAGTCGAAGGCACGGGCTACAGTCTCATCACTCGTATGCTCGCCCCGTACAATTTCGACGAGCGGCACTTCGTCGGCAGGGTGGAAAAAATGCAAACCGATGTAATTGGCCGGCCGGACGGAGGCGGTGGCCAGCTTGGTAACCGGAATGGAAATGGTATTCGTTCCAAACAGGGAATATTCGTCCAAATGGGCTTCAGCTTCGCGCGTCACTTTCTTCTTGACCATTTCATTTTCGAAAACGGCCTCGATCACCAGATCACAGTCCGAAAAGCTGGTGGATTGCTGCGTGGTGGAGATACGTTGGAGCAATTCCTCTCGATCGCCCGGCTGAAAGGTGCCGGTTTCGATAAGTTCGTCCAGTTTCTGAACGACGTAGGCCCGCCCGCGCTCGGCGATCGGCTTACTCACGTCTTTCAAGATGACTTCCATGCCACTGCGCAAACAGGCAAGGGCGATAGCCGAACCCATCCGACCGGCCCCGATAATGCCAATTTTTCGAGGTCGAAATTTTCCGAATCCCTTCGGTCGGTTATGACCGCTTTTGATGGCGTGGTGATCAAACCAGAACGTGCTAATCATATTCTTGCACGTCTGCGAGCGGACCAGGTCGGCAAAGTGCCGGCTATCCACGCGCGCGGCTGCTTCGAAATCGAGGCTGGAACCTTCCGATAGGATTTCCAGGATAGCACTCTGGGCCGGGTAGTTGTTACCAGTTTCGGCCATTAACCGCGCCGTAGCACGACGCAAAAAAGCGGCTACGGCAACATCGTGGGCGGTTCCTCCGGGAATGGTGGCTCCCTCCACATCCCAGGGGCGGCATTTGTGGCGATTGGCCAGGAGCCAGCGCTTTGCCTGTTCCATCATATTCTTTCGGGAGGCTGCCAACTGATCGATGATGCCTACTTTAAGGGCTTCCCGGGGGCTGTAGCGGTGACCTCCAAGTAAGATGGGGAGTGCCTTATCGATTCCCAGCAACCACATTAAGCGCAGAATGGCTCCTCCGCTGGGGATGAGGCCCGTCTTTACTTCCGGATGCCCCAATTGGATGGGGGCCCGATCGAGTACGATGCGGTGATGACAGGCCAGTGCCACTTCGAAACCGGTGCCGATCGCATCGCCGTTGATGGCTGCTACGACGGGTACGCCGGGCCGCTCCAAATCGCGGAGAAATCCCTTGAGCTGCTCGGCGTAGGCAAACAGTTCCTCCGGATCGGTGGCCCGGTAGAGGTACCCCAGTTCGCCGCCAGACAGAAACGTTTTTTTGGCGGAAGTAAGAATGACTCCGCGCAGTGCACCTCTGGCTTTTTCCCGCTTCAGGTGTTGCATAACGGGTAAGAAGGCTGCGCCGATTTCGTGATTGATGACGTTATCGGAACGGCCCTCCATATCCAGGCGGAGGGTTACAATGTGGTTCGTATCTTTTTCGTACTGGATCATGGCTATAGGCGTTCAAGAATCGTAGCGGCGGCAAGGCCGGCACCGGCACTGACTACGACACAGCCGGTTCGCAGTTGGCGCCGCTCCAATTCGTCGATGAGGATATTGACCAGCATTGCTCCGGTGGCTCCGAGCGGATGGCCGAAGGCAATGGCTCCACCATTAACGTTGAGGCGCTCTTCATCGATTCCCATCGACCGTTGAAACTGTAAAACAACCGCCGCGAAGGCTTCATTGAATTCCCAGAGGTCGATATCGGCAACGCTCATGCCCGCTCGTTTGAGCGCCAGCCGTGCGGCCGCTTCCCCTCCGGTTAGCATAATGGTAGCATCGACGCTGGCCGTGGCGGTAGCCCGGATGCGCGCCCGTGGCGGAAGGGCCAGCGTGTCGCCAGTGGCGGCATTCCCAAGCAACACGCAGGCCGCTCCGTCTGTAATGCCGCAAGAGTTGCCAGCGGTGTGCCGGTAGGCAATAGTCTCTACCATCGGATACCGCTGGATGGCCATTTCTTCGAAACCCTGCTGCCCGAGTTGGGCAAAACTGGAGGGGAGTTGGGCCAGTTGCTCCAGGTCCGTATCCGGTCGGACTTCCTCATCTTCTCGCAGGATGGTCAGGCCGCTGTGGTCCCGGATGGGTTCGATCGAATCCCGAAAGTACCCGGCCGAACGGGCATTTGCCGCCCGTTGCTGCGATCGCAGGGCGTAGGCATCCATATCCTCCCGCGAAATTCCTTCCAGTGTAGCGATCAGATCAGCAGCTACCCCCTGGGGAATGTACTTGCTGTAGCGAATGGTTTCCGGATCGTACATCATGGCTCCTCCGTCGGTTCCCATCGGAACCCGACTCATACTCTCCACCCCGCCCGCAACGATGGTTTCATCCCAGCCCGCCGCAATTTTGGCGGCAGCCATATTAACGGCCTCCAGGCCGGAAGTGCAGAACCGGTTAATCTGGACGCCCCCTGCGGAATGGTCCCAACCTGCCCGGAGGGCGGCGGCACGTGCGATGTTGAACCCCTGATCGCCGATGGGCGTCACGCAACCGACGATGATATCGTCGATCTGTTGGGGCTGTAGCTGGGTGCGGCGTTGCAGGGCGCTCAGGGAAGTAGCGAGCAAATTGACTGGTTTCACCTCGTAGAGCGCACCGCCGATCCTACCGCGTCCGCGCGGCGTTCGGAGGGCATCGTAAATGTAGGCGTCCGCCATGGGGAATGGTTATGGGGGCAAAGGTACGGAACTATTTACGGTGCTCCCGAAGGGTATGTTGCACAATGACCGCCGCTCGCTCGATATCAGACTCCGTATTGTAGTAATGGGGAGAAAAGCGGTAGGTCCACTCGATTTCTTTTGACTTCAGATTGATGGGGTCGTAACTTCCATAGACAATGGATCCGTGTACGCGCCGATTTCGGAGCAGCTGCTGAAAGTCAACGGCTTCCATATCCTCCACGGAAAAAGTCAAAATGCCGCAGCGGATAGGCCCTCGCTCCTGGACTCGTACGCCCTCGATCTCCTCCAGCTTGGTGCGTAGCAACTCCGTCAGGCGCAAAATGCGGGCACTGATGGCATCCAGGTGCTGGTCTAATGCATAGCGGGCGGCGGCGGCCGCTCCGAGTACCGAGCTGAAGTTGCGTTCCCACAATTCAAAGCGTTTGGCACCCTCAACGGCCTGATATTGGTCAGCTTCCGTCCAGCGGGCACTGTGTAAATCGAGAAAGAGGGGCTCCCAATCGCGCTGCAGCACGCGTTCGGAAACGTATAGAAATCCTGCCCCCCGTGGGCCACGCAAAAATTTACGCCACGTGCCGCTCAAAAAATCGCAGCCGATGGCTTTTACGTCGAGCGGCAACTGACCGGCCGATTGGCAGGCGTCTACCAGGTAGCAGACGTCGCGTTCCCGGCAGTGGGCACCGATTGCTGCAATATCTTGCACAATGCCCTGATTGGTAGGCACATGCGTGACGGCTACGAGGCGGGGTCGGTGCTGGTCGATGAGCCGCCGCATATCGTCGACGTCAACCAGACCGTGGGAAGTGGCCGCCGCCCGGATTACCCGCACTCCCTGTCGCTTTGCCAACTGTAGAAACGCAATCTGATTGCTGACGTAGTCGAAGGGGGTCGTCAACAGCACCTCGCCGCGCTCGAAGGGAACGCTGCTCAGTGCCCGGTTGAAGCTGTCGGTAGCACTGCTCGTGTAGGCAATTTGAGCAGGTGCCGCCTGCAACAACTCCGCCGTGTAGTCATAAAAACGGGCGATTGGCTCCGCAAGAAACGCTGCCGACTCGTATCCCCCCAATTGCGTTTCGATATCGAGATAAGCCGACATGGCCCGCACAACAGGTTGGGGCATCAGGGCTGCTCCGGCATTATTGAGGTGGGTGCTGATCGCAACGGCGGGCGTATCCTTGCGGATCTGTGCAATGTTAATCGCCATCTGAAGTAGAATTGACCACCGGACAAGGTAATCAATTTCCCCCCTATATTTCGACAGTCGCTCCGGGTGTTACTTCCGTATTGAGCATTTTTAATACCATCGAATAGGTGCCTGAGCCATCAAAGGTGGTTTTGATCTCCGTCCGCAATGCCTCCATAACTGCCTCGTACGGACCACTAATTTGCGTACTGAGCGCATTGGTGTGTATGCGGAGCGCTTCGTGCTGCTTTAATCGCCCGATGAAATCGATGACCGGTGCTTCGTAGGCTTCGGTAAGTGGATAAAGGCTAATTTCAACAGATATAGTCATAGCTGTAAGGATTCCTGCGTTAATGTGTACTGGTTCTGGTGTAGGTGTAGGTGTAGGTTGAGACCGAAAAGAGACCAAAAGACCAAAGTACTAAAAGACCAAAATACCAAAACAGTGCCCGGATTTGTTGGAAGTATCGGCCGGTTGTTGAAACAAATTTCAATAAGAATAAACATTTTCGTTTAGTAAGCTCTATTTTTGCTAGTATATGGCTAAAAAACAGAAGAAGGGACAACTCGCGTTGCGGCTGGGGATAAACGACGAGCGAATTCCGAAACTTTTCGGTATTCTGTTCATCTTTTTTGCGATTTACCTGGCCATAGCCTTCATTTCCTATCTGTTTACCTGGAAGATTGATCAGGATCGCGTCCTGCGATTCAGTGTGCAGTTACTACTGAGCAGCGAGCACGACATGGCCAATTGGCTGGGGCGGTTGGGGGCAATTATTTCCAATTTCTTTTTCTATTGGTGCTTCGGGTTACCCAGCTTACTGTTGGTTTATCTATTCGTTCGGCTTGGATTAAATCGAATTTACCGCCAGCCGTTAACGCAGTTTTTTCCCGTATTTAACTACGTGCTGCTGGCCATGTTTTTTAGTGCCGTGTTTCTGGAATTCATTTTCGGATCGGCTGCCTTTCCGTGGGGAGGGGCTTTAGGAGAGGCCGTCAATCGGTGGCTGCAATCGTTTTTGGGTAGCGTCGGTTTGGTGTTTTTATTCCTGCTAGTGGGCGTACTCATGGTGGTGTGGCGTACCAATCCCAATTTCAATGAGCTCACGCTGGAGGATGCAGTCGCTCAGGTAGTGGACTACTTCAGCGATATTCTCAGCGGTGCCCGGCGTCGCCGGAAGCGGCGCGCAGCGAAGGCAGCTTCGTCGGGAACTCCTCCGGACAAGTTGCAAGGGGAGCAACCGGTAGGGTTGCCGGAGGGAGAAGAGGAACCGTTGCTCGAAGAACTACCGGAGGAGAGTAATGGCGTGGCTACCCCGCTCATTCCGAAGGGCAATCAGTTGGCCTTTGAATTGGATGGCTCCGAAGAAGCTAACAGGCCACAGGCAAAAACCGATACGGAATTAGAAATTCAGGTCCCCCCTCCGGAGTCCGGCGCAGAACCGGAGGCAAACCCAATACTCACGCCGAAGGTATCTGCTCAGCAGGAAAATGTCGATCATACCGAACCCTACGACCCGACCCTGGAACTATCCAGCTACGAGCATCCGGTAGTGTCCTTGCTGCAGGATTACAGCGACCGGAAAGTTGAAATCGACCGGGCCGAATTAGAAGCTAACAAGGAGCAGATTATTGAAACGCTCCTCAATTACAAAATTGAAATTACCAAAATATCGGCCACGATCGGCCCCACGGTTACGCTTTACGAAATCGTGCCGGCCCCCGGGGTGCGCATTTCGAAAATCAAAAACCTGGAAGACGATATCGCCCTGAGCCTCGCCGCACTGGGTATTCGGATCATCGCTCCAATTCCCGGCCGGGGAACCATTGGTATCGAGGTGCCGAATAAGCGCAAGCAGATCGTCAGTATGAAGGAGGTGTTGATCTCCGAGCGCTTCAAGCGGGCGCGAATGGATTTGCCCATTGCACTGGGAAAAACCATCAGCAACGACGTGTTTGTGGCGGATCTGGCCAAAATGCCCCACCTATTGGTAGCAGGTGCCACGGGGCAGGGGAAGTCAGTAGGGATCAATGCCATCATCATGTCGATCCTGTACAAGAAGCACCCCTCGCAGGTCAAACTCGTGCTCATCGACCCGAAAAAAGTAGAACTCTTCCCCTACGCCCGATTGGAGCACCATTTCCTCGCCTTTCTTCCGGATAGCGAGGAGCCGATTACAACGGAGACCACCAAGGTCGTGCACACCCTCAACTCCCTGTGCATCGAGATGGATCAGCGCTACGATCTATTAAAAAAAGCCGCAGCGCGCAACATCAAGGAGTACAACGAAAAATTCGTTCAGCGGCGCCTGAATCCGGAAAAGGGGCATCGCTTCATGCCTTTCATCGTAATGGTCATCGACGAGTTCGCCGACCTAATTATGACGGCCGGTAAGGAGGTAGAGCTCCCGATTGCCCGACTAGCGCAGTTGGCGCGGGCGGTGGGGATGCACCTCATCATCGCGACTCAGCGTCCGTCGGTCAATATCATCACCGGGGTGATCAAAGCCAACTTTCCCGCCCGAGTCGCCTACAAAGTGACGGCCAAAGTGGATTCGCGCACCATCCTCGATGCGGGGGGTGCCGACCAATTGATCGGCCAGGGAGATATGCTGCTGAGTGTCGGCGGCGATATGGTGCGCTTGCAGGGCGCATTCGTCGATACGCCCGAAGTGGAGGACGTGATCAACTATATTGCCGACCAGCCGGGCTATCCCGAACCCCACCTCCTGCCCGAATTTCACGGTGATGAAGAAATTCAGGGAGCCGCCGGTCTTACCTATGCCGATCTGGACGAAATGTTTGAAGAAGCCGCCCGACTGATCGTTGCTCAGCAACACGGCTCGACTTCGATGATTCAGCGCCGCCTGAAACTGGGCTACAACCGCGCCGGGCGGATCATGGATCAATTGGAATCGATGGGTATTGTCGGTCCGGCCGAAGGCTCCAAAGCGCGAGAAGTCCTCGTGTACGATGAATCTGAACTCTCGCGCTTTCTGGAGGATATTAAAAGCCGGTAAGGCTACAGGCGCACCACTTTTTTGAGGCTGCTACGGTAGTCGCGGGGGCTTTTTCCCGTGATCTGCTTGAACTGTTTATTGAAGTGCGATAGGTTGTTAAAGCCACTTTCTAAAGAGACTGCGGCAATAGTCATACTCTCATCATTTAGTAACCGGCAGGAGTGGCCGATGCGGTACTCATTGACGAATTGCGTGAAAGTGCGGTGGGTTAGCTTCTTGAAATAGCGACAAAAGGCCGGTACCGTCATATTGGTGGTAGCTGCCACTTCCTCCAGGCTAATTTGCCGCTGAAAATGGTCGCGTACCAGGGCGTAAACGCGTTCCATCCGCTCACGGTCCTGGGCATTCACCTCAAAGGTGTAGCCATTGGCATTGAGCAATTGGTACTCGGTCGTTTCCGCCAGGGTCTGTAAAATCGAAAGCAACCCGATCAGCCGGTCGAAGGGAGTCAAGCCGTAGAGGTCGCGCAGGCGCTTACCGACTTCCTTTTTCACGGGATCTTTGAACGAGATTCCCTGTTGGGCTCTCAGGAAAAGCTGTTTGATCTTCTCTATTTCGGGCTTTGCCAGGAAGTTCGGTCCGAGAAAGTCTTCCCGCATCTGAACGACGATCTCTTCGTGCGGCTCGGTGATGCCTTCGGTAAAGGAGAAATGAGGAATGTCGGGCCCCAGAAAGATGAGATCCCCGTCTTCAAAATAGCTGATGTGGTCGCCGATATGGCGTTTTCCAACGCCGTTGGATACGAAAACAATCTCGTATTCCGGATGGAAATGCCAGTATCCTTCTCCATCGCATTTCTCGCGGTTATTACTGGCAACAAATTGCCGGATCGTGAACGAGCTCCCGAAAACGGGCTCGATTTTTTCTAGAGTCGGGCGTTTGGTCATATAGACTATCGTTCCTTTTACGGTAATACAAAATTAGCGGTATTTTGGTTCCGGTCGAATTTGGATGGTTAAAAAACCATTAGTTTTGGTTAATTTCTCACTATTTCGCTTGTGTGGTGTTATATCCAGAGAAGCATTGGCCATCTACAGAATAGGGCAATTAAACACAAACCGGCTATGCCTGAACAAACGTATCTAAACGTCCAACACGAACTCCGCGTCAGCTTATTGCACGCAGCGAGTTGGCTCAACAACGAAATCCGGAAGTTCCTCCAACCCTACGACATCACTCAGAAACAATTCAACATACTGCGCATCTTGCGCGGGGCGCACCCCAAGTCCCTATCCATACAGACGGTTCGCGGTCGGATGATTGATCGCATGTCGGATGCTTCCCGATTGATCGATCGCCTGGTGCGCAAGGGATTGATCGAGAAATACCCCTGCCCGGAAGACGGGAGATCGAACCGGGCGCTGATCACGGATGCCGGCTTGGAACTACTCGCAAAAATTGATGCCGATCTGAAGCGGCTGGATCGGGTAATGGATCATCTGGACGATACTGATCAACAAGCGCTCGTTCGACTGTTAAAGCTGCTCTGCGGAGAGGAAGCAGAAGGACCTCAGAAGCTGATGTATTGAACGGGGTCGACGGCCTCGCCGCGGTACCACAGCTCAAAATGTAGGTGCGGGCCGGTGGTCAGTTCGCCGGTATTGCCAATAATGGCAATGGCCTCACCTGCCGTTACGGTACTCCCAACCGGTTTGAGTAATTCCGAATTATGCTTGTAGAAGCTAATGATACTATTGGAATGTTGAATGCCGATCGTGTTCCCGGTTTCCTGCGTCCAACCGCTGAAGAAGACCGTTCCATTCATGACGGCTTTTATCGCCGTGTTTTTCGGAGCGATCACATCAACTCCGAAGTGATCCGTATCCTTGGAAAAGGGGGCTCGGATTTCTCCGGTAACCGGAGGGACGAAGAAATGCTGCTCGAGCGGAGCCATAATCGCACCACCGGCAGCCTCCAACGAACCATCGGGTTCACTGGATAACATGAGGTCCATTTCGCGGCGCAGGCGTACTTCTTCCTCCGAAAGCGGCACGGGCTCGGGTTCCACTTCGAGGGTGTCGCCGGCCTCTTGTGCCATATCTTCTGCCAGATAGTCTTCTCCGACGAGGATGCGCCGGAAGTTATTTGCGTACGCACGGTGGGCTTCAAACTCTTCCTCCACTTCCCGGAGCGTGCGCTCCAACTCGCGCACCTCCTCCTGTTTGACCGTATCAGCGTAGCCGGGGATGTACTTCTTTAACGGTGTAAAAGCAATCGTGAGGGTAACGAGAAGAATGGTAACCACTAACACGCTGGTAATCGTCACGTATACATTGAGCAGTGTCAGGTGATACGAACCGACTTCCTCAAAGGTCTCGTTGTTCATGACCACGAGGCGGTAGGTATGTTTGAGGTTTTTGCGCCAGCGCTGCCAGCGATTCATCGATGCCTGTTCCTCCATAGCTATGATCTCTTCAAATCAGCTTCAAAACTTTTGGAATATACACTTTATTGTTCTTAAGGCCGTTCTTGCAGTATCCTTCGTCGGCTGTTAATACTCGATTCGATACAAGATAGACGGGCCTACCAGTGTTTGAAGAAGGAGAACCGTCGCATTCACTCGAATGCACAAAGATACAGTCAAATACGTGAACTACTAGATATTCTGCGGAAATGGTTCGCAAGAGAGAAAAGGAGCAATTTTGGTTCCATTCAAGGCACGCCCGGAGCCTGATAGCCACAGCTATCAAGGCGAAGACGGAACACCGAGTGGAACCCAAAGAGCCCTTTCATGCTTGGTTTCTCATTCCGGACAATATCTTTCAAATCAGCCAGCTTTGAAACGGATTAGCGAGCTGCTACTTACGGTGGTTGTGCTGCTGCTCGTAGGGAGTTGCACCACCCAGAAACGCAAAGAGGACATCGGGTTTATCGGAAAGGTATGGCACAACACCAATGCCCACTACAACGGCTACTTCAATGCGGAGGAAATCCTGGCAGCGTCCACCCTGTCGCTGGCAGATCAGCACCGGGATAATTACCAACAAGTGCTGCCCGTGTACGAATACGTGGCCTCCGACAACCCACAGGCGGTAGCAGATCAACTCGACGAGGCGATTAAGAAGGTAACGGTGGTCGTGAACCTGCACCCCCAGAGTCACTGGGTCGACGATTGCTACCTGCTGGCCGGCAAGGCACAGTTTCTAAAACAAGATTACGAAGCGGCCGAGCGCACCTTCCGCTACCTGGTCAACGAATTTCCGCCGGAGGAAAAAGCCAAGCGCGACCGCAAGGAAAAAGAGGAAGAAGCCGCCGAATCGGCGGATGACAAGCCGTCTAAACGCGAAGCCGACCGAAGTCGTGCAAAGACAAAACGCGAGCGGGAACAAGAAAAAAAAGCTGCCGAAAAATCGGCTAAGCAACAGGCTAAAGAACGCCAGCGCTACAACCGCGAAGTGCGCAAGCGCCGCCGCCAAGCCAAGAAAAACCGCAAAAGCAAGAGCCGGAAAAAGAAAAAGAAAGACGATCCAAAACCCGAAACGCCCGCTTCCACACCGGAAACACCGGAGACACCGGAAGCCGAGCCGGCCGAAGCAACCGAAGAGCCGTTTGCTCTGGAGAACGACCCCGAACCGACACCTACTCCCCAGGCGGTTACTCCCCGTGATACCGGCCTCATTCGCCTGAGTGATAAGTATCAGGAAAGCATCGACCCGATGGAAGGTGGCGGCGAGGCGGAAAGTTATTTCCTCAAGCACCGCCCTGTCTATCAAGAGGGGCGATTGTGGTTGTCGAAAACCCTCGTCGAACGGGATAACTTCGATGCCGCTCAGCTCATCCTGAACGACCTGCTTACCAACAAGGGCACGTTCGAAGATATCTACCGCGATGCATTGGCCCTGCAAGCCCACCTCTACCTCAAACGCGAAAAGCCCGATGAGGCCATCACCTATTTCGAGCGCGCAGCGGAGGTCGCCAAGGATCGGCAGGAGCGGGCGCGTTTCTGGTACATTACCGGTCAGCTTTATCAGCGCAGGGGAAATGCCCAGCGGGCATTGGAGGCGTTCGAGGAGGTAATCGATGCCAAGCCGAACTACGTCATGGCGTTCAGTGCCGAGTTGAACATCGCCCAGAACGCCTACTTCAGCGGTGGAGGAACCGCCGAGCAAGCGCTCGGCAACCTCGACGATATGCTCAAGGAAGCCAAAAACGATATCTACCGCGACCAAATTCTGTATGCCAAAGCCCGCATCGAACTCGACCGCGGCAATACCGAAGAAGGGGTGGCCTTTCTGCAGGAGAGCCTGGAAGCTCCCGCCAGCGACCCGAACCAGCGGGTAGAGACCTACTATACGCTCGGTACCCTATACTACGATCAGGGAGACTTCATTCAGGCCAAAGAATACCTGTCTCAGGCACTCAACGCCATGGAACAAACCGACGAACGGTACAAGTCTACGGCCCGCCTGCGGGATAATTTAAACGACATCGCCGAAAACCTGGAGGTTATTCAACTACAGGATAGTTTGTTGCGCATTAGCCTGATGCCGGAGGACGAACAGCGGGCCTTCGCCGCCGAGCTGGCCGAGCAGCAGCGCGCGGCGGAGCAGGCAGCCGCCGAACCCGCCACTCCGGCCGGGAATTCCGGTGGCCGGGTCGTTCCCGGACGCGGAACTAATCCGGCGCTTCAGACCAGATCCAGTTGGTTTGCCTACGACGATCGCGCGGTGAAGCGGGGTGAGCGCGAATTCCGCCGGCGCTGGGGCGATCGACCGCTGGAAGACGACTGGCGGCGCAGCCAGAAAACTTCGGCCGATTACTTTGACGATCCGCAGGAAGTAGAACAGCGGGACCTCGTCAACCTGTACAGTGAAGGGGAAATCGACAACCTGCTCAAGGACGTCCCCAAGGACGAGCCGGCCCGCGAACAGGCCCGCCTTCTCATCCAGGAAGCCCTTTTCAACCTCGGACGACTCTACCGGGATCGCCTTAATGATCCACTTCGGTCCATTGAGGCATTGGAAGAACTCAACCGCCGGTTCCCGGGTAACAACTATGAATTGGATAGCTGGTACTATCTCTACCTGGCAAATACGGATGCCAACCAGCCGGAACAGGCTCGGGTCTACTACGATAAAATCGTTCAGAACTACGGCGGCTCGCGCTACGCACGGGCGCTGCAAGATCCCAACTCTCTGGAAGCCTTTCGCAACGAAGAACGGCAGATCAACCAGACGTACGATCAGCTGTACGAGCGGTTCAAAGCTGGCGACTACCAGACGGTGGTCACCAAAACGAGAGAGGTATCCCAAACCATGGTGGGGGGGGTACCCATCAAGGCTAAGTACGCCCTGTTGGGAGCTATGGCCGTCGGTAAGCTGGAAGGTAAAAATGCGTATATATCTGCACTCCAGCGCGTCATTGCATCCTATCCCAATACGCCGGAACAGACGCACGCGCGCGAGATTATGCGGTTCCTGGGGCAGGGGAGCTCCACCCGCCTGCCCGGCACGGAGGCGGAGGCCGTCAACTCGGGCGCTTTCCGGGTGTCGGACGATGAGTTGCACTACATCCTCGTCGTATTCGGCGAGACCGGAACCGATCTCAACAGCGCCAAAATCCGGGTGGCCGAATACAACAAGAAATACCATCAATTGAGTCGCCTGCGTATCTCCAACGTATTCATCGGGGAAGGTAACTCGGTCCCGCTACTGGTACTTAGGCGGTTTAAAAATAAGATGGAGGCCATGGAATACTACGACGGCGTGGAGCGAAACGTCGCCGATTTCCTAGATGCTTCCGAAACGCCTTATACGCTGTATGCCGTTTCTCAGTCCAACTACCGAACCATCATTAAGGCCCGGTCGGTGAGTGGCTACGATACCTTCTTCAACGAGCAGTACCGAGACTAATCGGATACATCATTTCGTATTGATCGATGATGCGGACCAGGCCCGCGTGTTTCACGGCACGGACGCGGGCCTGGTCGCGTACGTCCACATTTAGAATGCGCAGCTCCGGATGAACCTTCTGCGTGGCACCGAGCACGGCCGCCCCGCGTTCCCAATCTGCTGTGGGCAAGCTGGTGAAATGGGGAAGGTAGCCGCTTTCCCGCTCGATGAGGAAAGCCCCGATGATCTCCGGGCCGGCATGCACCCGGAAGGCGGCGTAGCGATCGGCGAAACGCTGTAATGCTTCCAGGCGGTGATCCCAGGCAGGGGGATGCAGGGGCTGAAAGAACTGCTTCCATTGGGGAGGCAGAAGTTCTTCTAACTCTAATGTGCGCCCGTGGTAGGAGGGATGCATCAGTACCGCTCCGGCAAAAGAATCTAATTCTCGGATGGGGCGAAAGCCCACGTGGTGATAGGCGCGCAGCGCTCGTTCGTTGGCCTTGATTACTTCGAGCCCCACGTGGGTGCAGCCCGCTTGCCGCAGTTGTGGGGTAGCCACTTCGTATAGCTTTCCTACCAATCGTTGCCCCCGGTAGGCAGGAAGAACGCCGGTGCCCACGTTGAAGGCCATTTGATCGTATTCCCGGCGGCCGATGGCGTGCAGCAAAAAACCTACCAGCCTACCGTCTTCCGCAAAGGCCCCGAAGGAATGATCCAACCGCAGACCCGCCGCCCTCCAGCGGTCCCGCCAATATTCGAACGGCCGATTCATCGGAACGAGGTAATCCGAAAATGCCTCGTTGAACACTTCCACTACGTAGGGAAGCGACAAGTGAGCGAGCGTATTGATTGATAACGGTTGCCGGGACAAGGGCCATGCATTTTGGTGAGTGATCGCAGTAAACCTACTTAGGTGTAGCTCCCTTCTGCGTCGGGTATAATTTCGTAATTTCCCCTAATCAATAAATAACACACAATTATGCGACTAACTGCACTCTTGTTTATGGTTCTCTGCGGATGGAGTAGCCTGCTACTCGCGCAGAAAAGCGCCACCGAAACGATCGACGATGTTATACGCAAGCACGGACTCGAAGAAAGTGGGGTTATGGAAATCGCCGCTTATCTGACCGACGTGTACGGCCCGCGCCTGACCGGATCGCCACTGCTCGACTCTGCTACTGCCTGGGCAACGGGTTACCTGGAAGAAATCGGCCTGGAAAATGTGCATCTGGAAGAATGGGGCCCCTTTGGCCGTGGCTGGGAGTTGCAGCACTTCGAAATGCACGCCAATGCCAAAAGTTACTTCCCCATACTGGCTTATCCGAAAGCCTGGTCGCCTTCTGCGAGCGGTACTGGCGAAGTGATCTATCTCCGGGCAGATGATGTGGAAGACCTCGATCAGTACCAGGGAATGTTAAAGGGGAAAGTCGTATTTCTGGATACCATTCGCGATGTGTCGGAGTGGTTCGATCCGCTGGCGGCTCGCCACGACTCCGAAAACTTGCTCGAACTGGCCAACGAACCCATGCCGACGCCCCGGCCCCGCCGCAACTGGCGCGGATTGTCGGGTATGTCCTTCAACCAGACACTCTGGAAAATGCTCGCCGAAGAAGAGCCGTTGGTCGTCGTAGACCGCAGTTATAAAGGCGATTTAGGAACCGTATTCGTCTCTGGTGCCCGATCCAGTGGAGAATCGAATTTCCGACCCTACGAGCAGAATGCCACCGTCGTACCTCAAGCTACCATGGCTATCGAACACTACAATCGCATTCTGCGCCTCGTGCAGAATGGCGTTCCCGTGACAGTCACCATCGACCTACAAACGCGCTACACCAACGAAGACGGGATGGAGCATAACCTCATCGCCGAAATACCCGGTTCGGAGAAAGCGGACGAGGTCGTTATGTTTGGCGCTCACTTCGATAGCTGGCACGCCGCTACGGGAGCCACCGATAATGGGGCCGGCTCCTCGGTGATGATGGAGGTAGCGCGGATTTTGCAGAAGACGATCGAAGAAACCGGTATCCGGCCAAAGCGGACGCTGCGCCTGGCCCTCTGGACCGGCGAGGAGCAGGGGCTCTACGGCTCGATCAATTACGTGAAGGATCACTTTGCCGAAACCGAAGGAAACAGTTATACGCCCAAATCTTTGAAGCCGGAGCAGAAGAAGGTCTCCGCTTACTATAATCTGGACAACGGCACCGGGCGAGTCCGGGGTATTTACCTACAGGGAAATAATCAAATTGCCCCCATTTTCCGCGAGTGGTTTAAGGATTTTGAAGATCTGGATGCGCAGACCCTCTCTTTGAGCAATACTGGCGGTACCGACCACCTCTCCTTCGATGGCGTAGGTATCCCCGGCTTCCAGTTCATTCAGGATCCGATGGCCTACTTCAACCGCACGCACCATTCCAATATGGATAACCTCGATCATCTGGTTGCGGAAGACCTCCAGCAGGCTGCCACCATCATTGCCACCTTCGTCTGGCGAACGGCACAGCGCGACGAACTCATGCCCCGCAAAGAGATCGATGTGAAGCAGGAAGGGAGTAATTAAGTTAGGATGTTAGTTCTTTAGTCTCTTAGTTCTTTAGGTACACGTGAATCGGTCCACTAATGAACTAAGAGACTAACATGCCAAAGTACTATCTAAGATCCTCCACGTAATACCCCGGATAGTTCGCTTTGTCAAACGCGAAGGTCGAGGCTGGCAAGGCCGTATTGGGCTTGAAGGAATTGACGACGAAGGTGTAGCGGCTGCCGTCTTTGCCGAATGCCTTCAGGCGTTGGACCGTTTTGGCGCTTCGATCAACTACGACGCGTAGCTTACTGTATTCGCTTTCCGCGCTGGTCGGTTTGAGTTCGATGTACTGGTAGACGCGGCCCCGTTCGGTGCGCTCGTCGACGAGCATGGCAATGAAATTGTCGTTGTCGTAGAAGCTGAACAATGACTCGGGGCTCAGGATGCCGGCATCGTCGCCGGGCTCCGGCAGCTCGTTGATTTGTATTTCCTTATTGTTGTGAAGGATGAAATAGAGCGCCTTCCCATCGCTGATGACTTCCTGCGAGGCCAGTAGGAAGTGGTATTTCTGCCCCTCGCGCTGCAAGGTGCCGCGCTGGCTTTCCATCTCCTGCTCCGGCAATTCGATTTCCAGGTTGAAGTCGACGTCGAGGGTACGATACGCGTCGTATTTTTTACGGATTTGATCCAGCGTGGCCTTAGCGGCCGGATCAGAGTCTTTGGCGCTGAGGTACTGATTGTCGGTCTGGGCGGAAAGACCAATTACCAAAAGCCCAAAAACGGTCGATAACAAAAGGCGTGTGCGCAACATCATAGGATTGCTTGGTTTGGGAAGAAAACGCTAATTCGGCCTGCTTTGTGTCATAAACAGACGTTAAGGATCTGTCAAACACCCATTTAGGAGCCTACCGGGCGAAGCCGATAGATACGTCCGGGTTCTTCGGTCGCCACGTACAGGAATCCATCCGGCCCCGAGTAAACATTGCGCAACCGCCCGATATTGGGGAGCAGCAAATCTTCTTCGGTTACTGACTCCCCATCAAGTACACAGTGATTCAGGTATTTGAAGCGCAGCGAACCGATCATGAGGTCGGCCTCCCAACCCGGATAGCGATTGCCCGTTACGAAGGCCATGCCGCATGGAGCAATAGAGGGTACCCAGTAGTGCAGCGGTTGTTCCAGCCCCGGAGCTTCCGTACGGTTGGTGAAGGTAGTACCGTTGTAGTTGATTCCGTACGAAATGGTGGGCCACCCGTAGTTCTTTCCCGGCTCGACTACATTGAGCTCGTCGCCGCCGCGGGGTCCGTGTTCGTGGGTCCAGATAGCGCCCGTTTCCGGATGCACGGCCAGCCCCTGAATGTTGCGGTGGCCGTAGCTGTAAATGGAGGGTACGGCATTGGGTTGACCGACGAAGGGGTTGTCATTGGGGATGCTACCATCGTCGTGCAGGCGGTGGACCTTGCCACAGTGGTTATCAAGTCGCTGTGGATTGCGGTCCCGGCGACCCCGGTCGCCCACTGATACGTACAGGAATCCGTTTCGATCGAAAGCCATTCGGGAACCGTAGTGATGGGCCGTCGACTCGTAGGGTAGGGCCACGAAGATATCGCTGGTATCCAGCAACTGATTGTCCTCTAGCCGGCCGCGCAATACGGCGGTAGTGCGCAGACGGGTACCACGCGTGGGGTGGGGTTTGCTGTAGGAAAGGTATACCAGCCGGTTGTCGGTAAAATTCGGATGCAGAACCACGTCGAGCAAGCCACCTTGCCCTCGAGCCACTACGCGGGGGCTTCCAGAGACGACGCGTAGTTCGCCTTCCGCTGTTTTTCGGTATAAGGTTCCCAGTTTATCCGTTAGGAGGAAGCCGCCGTCCGGAAGGGATGCCATTCCCCAGGGAATCTGCACTCCGTCTTCCAATAATTCGAGCTGATAAGAAAAGCGTTCTGCCTGGTAAACTTGCGATAAGTTGACCTCGGCGTCGAAATCGTAGCGGGCGCGGTCTTTGATGCCCTCCTGAATGTAGGCGACGAGCTCCTGGATTTCTGCCTGGGTGAAGGTCGCTTCAAACCCCGGCATACCATCTTCCGGATATCCTACTTCGATGGCTTTGTACAGGTCGGCATCCGTATTGCCGTGTACCCATCTGCGATCGACAAACGCTTGCATCTGCTCGCCGTGGCAACCGGCGCAGTACGTAGCGTAATTCGTTTCCGGATCGGCTGCCGGGCGCGGATGGTCGAAAGCAGGAAATAGCATTAATAGACAGGCGAAACAGCCAATACATAGCAGGGTTACGGGCAATTTGGAGTGCATTTGGGGAGTATTTATGAGGCTCACGATGGTCTAACAATTGATTATTCAAGGAGTTGATGGATAAGTTGCCCATTCCTTCATGGACTGTAGCGTCTTTTTTATCTAAAGACGGCTTGCATCCGCAGATTGAAATTCGGCATTCGGCGAGAACTCCCTAGATTAGATATCTGTCATTAATACTGCTGATGATACTATGAACGAATCTTCCGAAAACCAATATCCGGACCCTGCGTCGCAAAAGCCGCTTTTTCATTTTTTCTACACGCTGGCCAGTTTGCCGAAAGCGATTCGCTTCATTCGTGAGGAGCGCCTCTGGGAAGGTATCCTTTCCTACGGGTGGGTTACTCGATTGCTGATATTAGGAGGTATTTTAGTTGGCGTCGGTTTTGTGAAAATAATGGTTACCTGGGTCCAGACTTTTATGCAGGTCGAGGCCACATCGATCAATACCTTTGCCTCCGTGTTTGGGGAGGCGGCTTCGGAAGGCTACCGGTTTTTCACG
Source organism: uncultured Saprospiraceae bacterium (assembly GCA_964504335.1). Lineage (GTDB taxonomy): Bacteria > Bacteroidota > Bacteroidia > Chitinophagales > Saprospiraceae > CAZDET01. The sequence continues at coordinate 8,642 of CAZDET010000022.1, read as the reverse complement.
GCCGGAGCGTTCAAATACCTCCTTTTGATTTTGTTGGAGGTACTGACCTACCACTTCATGCGCCGCTCCTTGATTACACTTTGTAAAATCGAGGATGAAAAAACTAGTTTCCGGGACTTTCTCGATGCGCAGATTCGCATGATCAAAGTGGCTTTTAAAGCCTTCATTCTAGAATCCATAGCCCTGCTGCTTCTGGGGATTCTATTCGGGATTGTCGGCTTTCTGGACTTTTTGGAGCCCATTTTTGCTTTTACCGTGCAATGCTACTTCCTTGGCTTTGCCATATTCGATAATTTCACCGAACAGTTTGATCTGACCATCAAGGAAAGCGAGCAGTTTGCGCGTTCCTATGTGGGGGTGGTGCTAGCCACGGGATTGCTGCTGTACATCTTTCTCCTGATCCCGATCGTGGGTACTGCCGCCGGTCCCGTTATCACGGCCGTTATCGTAGCGCTGGTGATGTCGCGGTTGTCCAATTTGCACGAAACCCCTGCGCCCGAAGTAGCAGAATAGCGCTGATGCGTTTAGCAAGCGCAATCAATCGTTTTCCGGATCTACTCACAAGCAATGCACGTATCCTCGGATAAGTAGCAATAGGGAGGAATAATTTCAGACCAAAAAGATAAGCCGAAACGGATATAGCGGGTCATATGGCATATTTCTCTGATGATTTAACAGTATATTTGGATACCAATATCATTACTGATAAACGAAATAAATAGCCATCGATCCGGCGGCAATATGGGGGACAATTGCGCTGTCAATGGATCGGTGGTTTTTTATGTTCGTTTCCAAAGCAAACTACTATCTCCGTAACTCAGAAATCGGAAGTGGTGCGCCTGGGCAAATTCGTAAATGTGCCTCCAATCGGTGCCCACCAACGCCGCTACCAAAAGCAGGAGGGTCGAGCGAGGCTGGTGGAAATTAGTAATCAGCCCCTGAATGGTACGGACCTCGTAGCCAGGTGCAATCAACAACTGCGTATCTCCTCGAAGGGCTTTCAGGTTGAGTTCCTGCATCGCTTGCACGATCGCCCCGATGGCATCCGGTAAGTCGACGCTCTGCTTGGCCTGGTAGGGAAGATCCTGATTGAGGGTAAGCCCATCTTGCAGCCATTCCGCTGGTGTTCCTGTGGATAGTTGATGCCCAATCCAGTAGAGGCTTTCCAGCGTGCGCAGACTGGTTGTGCCGACCGCAACAATGGGAGCTTTACGCCGGACTTGTTCCAGTAGTTGCGCTACCGTAGATTGGGGTACGAAAAAGCGTTCGAAGTGCATGCGATGTTCCGCGAGTGAGGAGGCCGTAACGGGCCGAAAAGTACCTGCACCAACGTGGAGGGTCAGACGTGCTTGTTGGATGCCGCGCGCGTGCAGATCATCCAGAACGCGCTTGCTGAAGTGCAGCGCTGCCGTAGGAGCTGCTACGCTGCCTTCTATTTGGGCCAGGAGGGTTTGGTAGCGTTCGCGATCCGAAGCTTCGGAGGCGCGCTTTAAGTAGGGAGGTAGGGGAATCTGACCCGCTGCCGCCAGCACCTCAGCGAAGGAGTATTGCTCTTCCGGCCATTCGAAGCGAATGCGGAAACTGCCATTCAGTGTTTCCAGGCGGGTAGCGGTCAGGCTAAGCGGCCCGCCTTCGAGCTGTATTTGGGTGGAGATGACGCCCTGTTTCCACCGGCGATTGCCCCCCACGAGGCACTCCCACTCCACGGCGCGGTATTGAGATAAGTTGAGGGCGTATTCAGCCGGGGCCAGCGGGCGGAGGCAAAATATTTCCAGCGGTTTGCCCGTCGGTAGTTCGAAGCCCAATCGGGCATGGATCACTCGGGTATCGTTGAATACCAGCATCGTTCCCTCGGGCAATTGCTCCGGGAGGCGGCGAAAGGCAGTGGCAGATACCACACCCTCCCGATAGACGAGCAGCTTCGACTGATCGCGCTCTGGTAAGGGATACTGCGCGATAAACTCCTCGGGCAGGGAGTAGTCATAATCCGAAATATCAATAGCAGGTACGGGCACGAGTTAGAAGCTTGTTTGGTCACAAGGAACTTTGGGGCCTAATAGTTCATTGTCTATCTTCGCCGCCGATCTACCACAAACTCAGACTTACATGTCACGATTCCTCGTCACCTCCGCACTTCCCTACGCCAATGGGCCGCTGCACCTGGGCCACCTGGCAGGGGCGTACTTGCCCGCTGATATCTTCGTCCGTTATCAGCGGCTGATGGGGCGAGACGTCGTTTGGGTATGCGGCAGTGATGAGCATGGTGCGGCCATCACCATCCGGGCCAAGAAGGAAAAAATCGAGCCGCGCCAAATTATCGACAAATACCACCACCTCAACAAGGAAACATTCGAGCGACTCGGTATTTCCTTCGACTACTACCACCGGACCAGCGATCCGCTGCACCACGAAACGGCGCAGGCGTTTTTTCAGAAATTGTACGAGCAGGGCGATCAGTTCGAGGAGCGCACCATGGAGCAATATTACGACGAGGAGTTCGATCAATTCCTGGCCGATCGGTACATCAAGGGCACCTGTCCGCGCTGTGGCTACGATTCGGCCTACGGCGATCAGTGCGAGAATTGTGGGTCTGACTTGTCGCCCACCGAATTGATCGATCCCGTATCCGTGCTGAGCGGAAACAAGCCGGAGCTTCGCGCAACCACTCATTGGTACTTCAAGCTGGAGCAGCACGCCAACTGGCTCCGCACCTGGATTGAGACGGGCGAGCTGGACGGCGCTATCCACCACAATGCCCAGCGTTGGAAGAAGCACGTCGTGGGCCAGTGCTTGAGCTGGCTCAAGGAAGGGTTGCACGCGCGCGCCATCACCCGAGATCTGGATTGGGGCATCCCGGTGCCATTGGATGCCGCAGCCGGGAAGGTATTGTACGTATGGTTCGATGCCCCCATCGGCTATATCTCCAGCACCAAAGCTTGGGCCGCCGAACACGGTAAGGACTGGACGGCCTACTGGCGCAATCCGGACACGCAACTCGTGCACTTCATCGGGAAAGACAATATTGTCTTCCACTGCATCATCTTTCCGGCGATGCTGAAGGCCTACGGCGGCTACAACCTACCGGTTAATGTGCCGGCCAATCAGTTTCTGAACTTCGAAGGGCGCAAGTTTTCCAAATCGCTGGGCTGGGGCATCGAGCAGCATCAGTACCTGGAAGAATTCCGCGACTTCCCCAATGCCGAAGATGCCCTGCGCTGGAGCATCCTGCGCATCCTGCCCGAAAATAGGGACAGTGACTTCACCTGGGACGATTTTGTAGATTTTCACGATAAAGAACTGGCCGATAAGCTCGGTAATCTGGTGAATCGGGTGGTGACGCTTACCCACAAGTATTACGGAGGAAAGGTGCCAGAGGCCGACTTTGCATTCGACGAAGAGCTGGCACCGGTCTTGGAACTGGCCCACAAAATCACTCAGGAAATCGAAGCCTATAGCTTTAAGCAGGCTGGCCTTTACTTTATGGAGCTGGCTACCTGGGGCAACGTCTACCTTCAGGAGGGAGCACCCTGGGCCTTGCATAAGAAAAACCCGGACGACCCGGCCATTGCGAAAATCATGTCGGTTGGCCTACAGACGATCACCGCGTTGAGCGTGCTGGGGCATCCATTCATTCCGTTTTCTACGGCCCGCCTGCGCAAGATGCTGCAACTGCCCGAGGTGGAGGCCGGTGCCTTGCAAACCATCCTGGAGTGCTTAGAATCTGGGCAGCCCCTTCTACCGGCGGGGCATCAGATTGGTGCGGCGGATGTGCTCTTCCCCAAGATCATCGACCGCAAGGACGATAGCCGCAAAGCCATCGTCGACCGGCAGCGCGATAAGCTGGCGGCCATCCTGGCCGAACTAAAGGGTCCGGAACGCCCGGAACTAAAGGAAGAAATTGTATTCGACGACTTCGCCAAGCTCGACCTGCGCACGGCCACCATTACCCAGGCCGAGCCGGTGCCCAAAGCGGATAAGTTGCTCAAACTTGCCCTAGATCTGGGCAGCGAGCAGCGCACGGTGGTGAGCGGGATCGCCCAGCATTACAAGCCCGAAGAAGTGGTGGGTAAGCAGGTGGTACTCGTCGCCAACCTGGCCCCCCGCAAGCTAAGGGGCGTGATGAGCCAGGGCATGATCCTCATGGCCGAAGATGCCGACGGCAAGCTGGCCTTCGTCAGCCCACCCGCCGGATTTGGAAACGGCTGGACAGTGCGCTGATATGGCCAATCCATTTGACCGGTTGCGCGAAACCGTCGATCGATTCTGGACGGAAACCTACCCGGCCTACTCACGGGAAGAACGGATCGAATATTGGATCAAGCAACTCCGCCCCGGCGTCGAATGGGAGCGCAAGCAGGGCGGCGATCCCTATCAGTTGTTTGCAGAGGAGGCAATGGAAAGCCGCCGGCAGCAGGATGCCGCCTTTGATACCTACCTGCCAGACATATGTTCCGCATTGGATCTGGATGACCGCCAGATTAATCCACATTAAAATGCTATTATTATCCTTAGCAAACAACCATACAAAACCATGTCGGAGCAATTGTACCAGCAAATCTTTGAAAACAACCAGGCATGGGCGGCCTCCAAGCTCAGCGAGCAAGGCGACTACTTCGAGCAACTGGCAAAGGGCCAGGCTCCGCCCGTCCTATTCATCGGCTGCGCCGATAGCCGTGTGCCGGCCAATACGATCATGGGGCTAGCCCCGGGCGATGTGTTCGTCCACCGCAACGTTGCCAACCTGGTCGTAAACACCGACCTCAACATCCACTCAGTCATCGAATATGCGGTGCTCAACCTGAAAGTCGATCATATCGTGGTCTGCGGTCATTACGGCTGCGGCGGCGTCAAGGCGGCCATGGGCCACCAGGACCTCGGCGTACTCAACGGCTGGCTCCGCGAAATCCGCGACGTCTACCGCCTCCACCGCCACGAACTCGACGGGATCGAGGATGAGGAGCAGCGCTACCGCCGCCTTATCCAGCTCAATGTGCACGAACAGTGCCTGAATGTGCTAAAAACGACGGCCGTACAAAAAGCGCTCGAACAGCGGGGTGGGCCGCGTGTACACGGGTGGGTCTTCGATCTGGCCACCGGCCTGATTAATGATCAGCAGTTTAATGATTCGGCGCATTACGAGGTGCTGAAGCCGGTGTATCAGAATGCGTAGGGGGGGCTCAGGTCCTCAATAACGGGGGACCTGAGTAAAGAGTAAAGTACCATAATATCATCGGCGCTCGGCTTCCACGGTTGCCTCCGCGAGGTTCACCTCCTCCCTGATCGTAGAAGTCGGATCAAAATCCAGCGAAGCCGATTTAGCAAGGCGCAGCCGCCCTCCAATCCGCACGGTAGCACGGTCTAAAACTTGCCGACAGCCCGCCCTGACTACCAGGTCGCGTTCGGTGTGTACCCACCCACCATTGACGATCAGGCTGCCCGATCGCAACACGTAGCGGGCAACCTGCAGCTTGCCGTTGCCCAGTTGAATGGTGCTTTCTGCACCCCGCTGAATGCATTGTCCGTCCACGCGTAAAATGCCCCTGAAGGCCGTGATGCGGGCATCCCGACTTACCTTGAGGGTCTGGACGCTAAGCATACCCGCCAGATCCATATTGCCCCCCGCCAGTTTCAGTTTTTTACACTTCAGCAATGCCATTCCGGACAACCAAATGCTGGCATCCGGCCGAGCTACGATTGTCCAATCGCCTTCACTGGTTAGCACTGCTTCCTGATTGATAATTAATTCGACCTGCCCGGGGAGGCGCAATCGATACCCGTCCTCGACAAATACGAGGTGGTCGATTCGAATCTGATCGCCCTGGCGCAGTTTCATGGGGATGTTGCCATTGCGCCAAATAGCAGCGTCCTCCCAGTTGCCGGAGGATACCGTCTGGTAGGTGGTGGCTGAAAGGATGGCCGGCAACAAGACCATCAGCACTAATAAGGTTCTCATGAAAAGGTTGTGTTTGTTCATTGCACACCTTATCACGAGAACCTTGCCAAGGAGAAAGCTACTATTGCATGTAGCTGATTATGTGGTAGTTGAACGGGTGGACTACTTTTGTAGTGCTCCCATTTTTAAGCGCCGGGATGAAGGGTTTTCCCAAAACCGGAGAAACGATCAATTACCGCACCACCGACAACGGCAGGGTAAACGTCCCCTGGCTCGTCACTACGTGGAGGTAGTAATAGCCGGCCGGCAACCTAATCGGTAGCGCAGCGTGGCCATCCGCTAATTGGGGCAAGACATAGGTGCGCCCCACTAAATCGACCAACGACAATTCCCGAATGTCCATTCCCGGATTGGTGCGTATGTAAATGTCTTGGGTAGCCGGATTCGGATAGATCAGCGGACCGTTACCGGACGCCCTATCCGCTTGCGGATGCACCGAAACCAAGGGCGAATAATCGAAGGTGCCGTCAAAATCGACCTGGCGCAGGCGGTAGTACACGGCAGCCGCTAAGGGCACCGCCCCATCCGTAAACGAATAGTAGATCGTTTCATCCGAATCGCCGGCTCCGGCCACCTGGCCGATGGCCTCCCAGGAGGTGCCGTCGTTTGCAGAACGTTGTACCTCGAAATAGGCATTGTTAAGCTCCGAAGCGGTTGCCCAGTCGAGTACGACCTGATCGTCCAGCAGGGTAACAGTAAAGGACTGCCATGCTACCGGGAAAGCGATACCGGACGCGCCCACGCAGGTGGCGAGATCGAGGGGCGACGTAGGCGGATTGTTAGTATCATAGAATCGTCCGTCCGTGCAAGTTACCTGGAAGCTGTTGTTACCACCGTCAAAGTCCTCAAAAAAGATCGTGCCTCCATTAATGGTGCCTGTAAGGTCGGAGCCACCACTTATTTCGAAATTTTCAACGATTAACCGCCCACGGCCAGTCATCACCAGCTCGCTTCCGCCGGCTATTTCAATGTCTTTTTGAATCTCCACCAGCGTTCCGTTAATGCTTAGATCGGAGCCACCTTTGACTTCTACGTTTTCTGATACCTCGGCCGTTCCATTCATTAATTTCAGGGAACTTCCGCCGGATACTTCCAGGCCTTTACATTCGAAATCAAGATTTTCCAATACTACGTTCTGGCCGCCGGAAATCTCTACGTTTTCGCTTACCGACACGGTGCCGCCGTTCCAGGTGGGATCACCGGCCCTCAGTTCCATTTCCTTGCAGGTCATGTCGGTGTCGGTAAGTTGGTGGGTGCCGCCACCTTTCAATTTGAATCCTTCGCTGACCTCGGCCGTGCAATCGGCCCACGTGGAGGAGGCACTGCCGCTCATATCGAGCGATTTACATTTCAGGTTCAGGTCGGTCAGTAATAGCGAAGTGGCTCCCGAGGCGGTCATTCCTTCACTGACTTCCAGCGAGCCACCGTCCCAGGTCATGGTACCGCTTCCGCTGATAGCAAAAGATTTACACTTGCTCGTCGTACCGGTGAACGAAGCGGAAGCCGCTCCTTGTATGGTGAATACCTCACCCACTTCAATTTCCGATCCGCTGAGACTCGTGAACATACTATTGCTACGGATGCTGAAAAATTTACAATCGAGCAGCCCGTCGATCGTCATGTCGCCGTTATTGACGTTGACGTTGTTGCTACAAATCAGATCGCGGTGGAAGGTTTCGGTATTCGTACTACTCTGCGTGTACGTTTTGCACGTTATCTCCCCCAGGCTGTTGATAGCAATCGGCACATTAGAGCTCCCATTGACAGTCAGATTACCGTCGATGTCTAATTTGGTGCCGGAGTTGATGATTATTTCAGTATTCCCACCAACTGTGACGTTTCCGTTGTAGCTGACATCGTGTTTGATAATGATCCGGTACGGATTGCCGTATTGGGAGGAACGGACGTTCGGTATCTGTCCGTTCAGCCAGGTACCGCTGTCTTCCCAGTTGCCGCTATTGATCGTTTGAAACGTCTGAGCTTGAACAGCTCCACAAAAGGTAACAACGCTGAAGAGTAGAAGTAGAAATTTTTTCATGGGGTCGTTTTTAGTTCATAAGAAGGTCTAAGAGCCTGCTATTTCGCTCTATTTCACACCAAAGACGTACGTCGTTGGGTAGATAAAAGATTCTTGAAGTCGTTGGTTGTTAGTAGTCTTAGCTGGAATTACCTGATCGATTGTCTTTGGCACGTTGTCAGGTCGCGTTACAGTTGAGTGCGTACGAGGTGGCAGGGGGAGGTCACCTGGCTACTTTAGGAATAGATAGAAAATACTTTAATGCTCAACTAATAGGATATCATAGTACAAATATACGGATATAATCAAAAAAATGCTTCCTTTCAATTAAAATGATTCTCTGACCATTTTCGTGGTTATATCGACACAAATCCTCTGCCTTCAATCCTTTTCGGCCGTCGGTTTTGTGTCGACCACAAAAATTGTCAAAGAAGGATAATAATCCAGGCAAGCGCATTAAATGCCGGAGATGACCACTCCACCCGGCAGGACATAGCTTGGACCCTCGGCTCTCCGGCCGGTGGCTGGGCCCGGGCCGCCCCACACCATGTGGGTGGGTAAATATAAAACGGCCCACCCACCTTACCTGCCAACCCTCGGGGCTGCAGGCAGCCAGAGCGTGCGCGGCGCACGCGGCTACCAGCAATGGAAACGGCCGTGTGAAAATGTGGG